>JAPPLW010000063.1 GCA_028819345.1 bacterium
ACCTAAACACCCCACCCCTCCAAACACGATTTGGAAATCATAGAAGCATCAGGGAGGAAAGTTGGATGTCCCGTACGTCCACCCCGTCGATGCGCACCGCGCCCTCAGCCGCGTCGTACAGCCTGGATATCAGGTAGGTGATGGAGGTCTTTCCGGCCCCGCTGGGACCGACGAAGGCGGCCAACTGGCCGGGTTGCACATCGAAGCTGATGCCGTCCAACGCCCAATGGTGCCCATCTTCAGGCGCGGTCCCCTCAGGACCGTTCACCGCCTCGGCACTGTAGCTCATCCGCACGGAATCGAAGGTGACCCTGCCCGCGGTCTCTTCGGGCCTGAGATCTCTGGCCAGCGGAGAATCGGTGATCTTCGGGACGATGTCCAGGTACCCGAATATCCGCTCGAACAGGGCCAGCGAAGACTGTATCTCCACCGAGACCTGCAAGAGGCTGGAGATGGGAAAGTAGAGGCGGCTCTGCAGAGTGGTGAACGCCACGATCGTCCCGGCGGTGATCCCCTCCGGGCTGCCTCCCGAGATGAGGTATCCCGCCAGCAGGTAGATGACCACCGGCGACACCGAGAAGAATATCTGCATCACCGCCCAGAAGGACTGGCCGGTGATCTGCTGGCGCACGGACAGGTCCAACAGCCTCTGGTTCTCCAGGCTGAACCTGCGTATCTCGTGGTCCTGGCGTCCGAACAGCTTGGACAGCGTGATCCCCGACACCGACAGGGTCTCCTGGGTGATGGCCGTCATCTCGGCCTTGGACTCCTGGGCCTCCGCCGTCACCCTGCGGCGCCGCTGTCCCACGTACCGGGACATGAGAGCAAACACCGGCGCCATGGACACCGAGATGAGGGCCAACTGCCATGACAGGATGGCCATGGCCACCAAGGTGCTGATGAAGATGACCAGGTTGCCGATGGTGTCGGAGACGGTGTTGGTGACCACCGTCTGGACACCCCCGACATCGTTGGCCACCCGGGACTGAATCTCTCCGGTGCGGGTGTCGGTGAAGAAACTGAGTGGCTGCCTTTGAAGGTGACGGTACAGGCGCTCTCTGAGGTCGCCCATCACCCGCTGGCCGACCTGGTTGGTCAGATAGGTGTGCCAGATTCCAAGCAGGCCGCCCACCACGGTGATCCCCGCCATCACTGCGGCCAGGACCCACAGCAGGTTCAAGTCCGGACCGCCACTGGCGGGAAAAAGGGCCGAGTCGAACACCACCCGGATGAGGAGCGGGTTCACCACCCCGATGCCGGCCGTGATGAGTATCAAGAGACCCACCAGGGTGACAACCGGCCAATAGGGACGAAAAGCCCCAACGATCCGACGCACCAACCTCTTCGGCTGCGGATTGTCTTCTCCGGTTGATGTTTTCACCTGCAGGCTCCGAGAATAGGTGGGGCGCGCATTGAAGACGGTATGCGTTCCCCTCGCCACCGGTCCCGGATAATTGCCGACTCAATCGGGTGAAGGCGTCCGTGAGGAAGCGCCATCCACCCTTTGGTAGGATGAGTGAGCCCCCATGGCTTGAAGGAAGGCCCCCGTCCATGCCGCCGCAGGATTCGCACCCCAATCACATAGCTTTGCTGGTGGACGGGGACAACGCACAGCCCTCCCTCATTGAGCCCATCCTGACCGAGGTGGCCAAGCACGGCAGCATCACCACCAGGCGCATCTACGGAGACTGGACAACGCCCCACATGTTGGGATGGAAAGAGGTCCTGCAGACCTACGCCATCCAACCCATTCAACAGTTCCGGTACACGGTGGGAAAGAACGCCACCGACAGCGCCCTGATCATCGACGCCATGGACCTCCTGCACACCGGGACCGTTGACGGGTTCTGCATAGTGTCCAGCGACAGCGACTACACCAGGTTGGCCACCCGCATACGGGAGGGGGGACTCTTCGTGATGGGGATAGGCCGCATGCAGACTCCGAACTCTCTGGTCAACGCCTGTGAGGTGTTCGTCTACACCGAGAACCTAACCTCGTCGGACCAGACTCCCGATGACCGACCCCTACCGCCCAAACCCTCGAAGTGGACCGGCACGGTTAGTCGCGCCGTGGAGACCGCCATAGAGACCGGGATAGAAGAGGACGGCTGGGTGATGCTCAGCATTGTCGGCAGCCAGATCCGCAAACTGGATCCCGCCTTCGACCCCCGGACCTACGGATTCTCACGACTGTCGCTCCTCGTCAAGTCCGAACCCGACCAGTTTGAAACCAGTGAGAGGGCGATCAGCGGGCACAAACAGCTCTTCATAAGACGGTCTTCGAAATAGACCCGCTAGTGGATCTGCCCTGTAGGGTCGGAACTAGCCATCCGCGACAGCCCGGTGGGTAGGTTCGGTCCGCCTCCAAACGAACCGTCTGCCCTGAGAGATCCGCTAGGCGGACTTGATGTCGGCGGCTTCCTCCAAGCCCAGTTCCGTCACCGAGACTTCCCGCATCTCAACTTTGCGGATCTTGCCGGTGGCGGTCATGGGGAAGTCGTTGACGAACTTCACATAGCGCGGGACCTTGAAGTGGGCTATGCGGCCCCGGCAGAACTCCTTGATGTCCTCAGCCGTCGCCACGGCGCCTTCCCGTAGCTTCACCCAGGCCATCACCTGCTCGCCGTACTTGGCGTCGGGGACCCCGATCACCTGCACGTCCTCGACAGCCGGGTACCCGTAGAGGTACTCCTCGATCTCCCTCGGGTAAATGTTGTCCCCTCCCCTGATGATCATGTCCTTGATCCGCCCCACGATGTTCACATAGCCCTCGGCGTCCATGACCGCCCGGTCCCCGGTGTGCATCCAGCCGTCCGAGTCGATGGCCTCGGCGGTCCTCTCAGGATCGTCCCAATAGCCCAGCATCACCGAGTAGCCGCGGGTGCATAACTCCCCGTCACTCCCCCGCTCCACGGTCTCGCCCGTCCCCGGGTCGATGATCTTGATCTCGACGTGGGGGTGGACCCGCCCCACGGTGGAGACCCGCCTCTCAATCGAGTCGGTGGTGTAGGTCTGGGTGGACACCGGCGAGGTCTCGGTCATGCCGTAGGCGATGGTCACCTCGGCCATGTTCATGTCGGAGATGACCTGTTTCATGACTTCCACCGGGCAGGGTGACCCGGCCATGATCCCGGTGCGTAGCGACGACAGGTCGACCGACTCCAGGTCGGGATGGGCCAACTCGGCGATGAACATGGTCGGCACCCCGTACAGGCTGGTGCACCGCTCCCCCGCCACTGCCGCCAGCACCTCGGCGGGAACGAACCCCGGGCCCGGGAAGACGATCGCCGACCCGTGGGTGGTGCAGGCCAGGGTGCCCAGCACCATTCCAAAGCAGTGATACATCGGGACCGGGATGCAAACCCGGTCCTCCTCGGTGTAGGCGCACGCCTCGCCCACGAAGAAGCCGTTGTTCAAGATGTTGGAGTGGCTGAGCGTGGCGCCCTTGGGGAACCCCGTGGTGCCGGAGGTGAACTGGATGTTGATGGGGTCATCGTGATGGAGGCCGGCCATTCGCTCGGACAGGGCCTCCTTCATGCCGTCGGCGCCCGGTTCCATCAGGGCATCCCACTCGGAGGTATCAAGGAGGATCACCCGCTCCAGGTCGTCCAGTTCGTGGCGGACCTCGGAGATCATGGCCCGGTAGTCCGACGACAAGTATTTCTGCGCCGAGACCAGCACCCGGCACCCCGATTGCGCCAGCGCGTTGCGCACCTCGATGGTCCGGTAGGCGGGGTTGAGGTTCACCAGGACCACCCCCACCTTGGCGGTGGCGTACTGGAGCCACACCCACTCGGCACAGTTCGGGCTCCAGATACCCACCCGGTCGCCCACCCCGAGGCCCAGGCGGAGCAGGCCCATGGCCAGAAGGTCCACCGATCGGTTGAACTCCCGGTAGGTCTGGCGGATTCCCTGGTGCATCGAGACCAGGGCGTCCCGGTCGGGGAAACGGGCCACCATTGACTCGAGGTTCCGGCCTATGGTCTCCTCCAACAGGGGCGTCGCTGTGTCGCCCTGTGAATACGCTAAGGCGGGCATATCGCTCTCCCCTGTCGATGATCCTTAGGTGACTATATCAGGGGCCGAACAGAGCGGCATTTCGTCGCGACGTCAGGCAGGTCGCTCACCCAATCCGGAGTCCGGTAATACTCGACCCAAGCCCTCGCCACAAAGTCAGAGGCTAATCCCCGTAGGCCGACCTCACCTCGGGGCTTTCACCCCAGACCGTGAAACCCCTTCCACGCCCATAGACTGACCTCGATGGATCAAGTTCCGCCAGCCGGTTCGCAACCGTCCGATCGTTCGGGCGAACAGGGGGATCGCCTCCACCCCAGGCACGGGGGGCGGCATCGTCTGGACACCGGTTCGAGCGCCTGGAGGTCGCATCGCGGGCTGCAGGCAGTGCTGGTCTTCGTGGTGGCCGCTGCAGTCGCCACCGGGCTCGGGACATTGGCCCTGTGGCCGACCGAGGAGGGAGTCACATCGGCGACCGAGAGTGCAGCGGAGATCGGTCTGGCCACCGAACGGTACGGCGCAACCGTCCAGGAGGTCCGGGACGGTCCCTGCTCGTACTCGAGCGACGACAACCCTCGGAACTGCCGCCACGTCACCGCCGTCCTCGACGAGGGCCCCGCCGTGGGCTCGGCCATAGCCCTGACCGAGTTCGACCTCGGGTTCGCCGCCACGGCGCCCCGGTTGACGGTGGACCAGAAGATAATCCTCGGATACGAGCCGGCCACCGACTTCTACTTCTACGCCGACGCCGACCGGCGGACCCCGCTCGCCTGGCTCAGCGCGTTGTTCGCGGTGTTCGTGATCGCCCTGGGGCGCAGACGGGGAGTGCTGGCCCTGGTAGGGATGGTGGGCACGGTGGCGGTGCTGGTGGCGTTCGTGGCGCCGTCGATACTGGATGGAAACGACCCTCTCCTGGTAGCGGTGGTGGCTGCCTCGGCGATCGCGTTCGTCAGCCTGTACCTCATCCACGGGTTCAACTCCACCACCACCGTCGCCCTGGCGGGCACGCTCTCGGCGCTCGGCTTGACGCTGGCCTTGTCGTGGGCCTTCTTCGAGCTTTCCCACTTCACCGGTCTGGCCAGCGAGGAGGCCCTGACTCTCCCCTTCATCACCGGAGGAATCGATCTGGCGTCCCTGATCCTGGGAGGGGCGGTGCTCGGCGCCCTGGGGGCCCTGGACGACATCACTGTGACCCAGGCGGCGCTGGTGGCCGAACTCCACTATCGCAACCCGGGCCTGGGGACCCGCCAACTGGTGGCATCGGGAGTCCGGGTGGGCCGGGAACACATCGCCTCCACGGTGAACACCCTGCTGCTGGCCTATGCCGGCGCAAGCTTTCCCCTGCTGATGCTGCTGGCGGTCTCCGACCAGTCGATGGTGATGGTGGCCAACTCCGAACTGATTGCGGTGGAGATCGTTCGCACCCTGTGCGGGTCGATCGGGCTGGTGGCGGCGGTGCCGATCACCACGCTGCTTGCCGCCCTGGTCGCCGACCCGTCCCCGAGGCCGTCGCCACCGGCTTGTTAGCATCACAGAGCGTGACAACGTGCCGGCACCGGCTCTCGTTCAGGACAGACCGTGGTTGAATTCGTCGAATTCCCCCTGGACCCCGACGCCCCGCTGTCGAGCCTGGTCTACGCCTTCGGCGGCGCCGAGGCGGTGGCGGAGCTGAAGCCGGGGCAGATACTCTCCACCGCCACCCGGGACTGTTTCGCCGGACGGGTCCGCACCACGGCAGACCTCCCCTCCCAGGTGTGCGACCTCCGCTACATCAATCCCCAGACCGGGCCATTCCACATCGCCGGAGCAGAGCCGGGAGACACCCTGGCGGTGCACTTCCTCAGCATCGAGCCCAGCGAGTCGTGGGGGGTGAGCGCCACCTTCCCCTTCTTCGGCGCCCTGACCAGCAGCCGCGACACGGCCACGCTCCAGCCCCCGCTGGACGAACGGACCTGGGTGTACGACCTCGACAACCAGGCGCGGCTGGTCTATTACCAGGCGCTCGACGCCGACCTGCGACTTCCCCTCCCCATGGACCCGATGCACGGGACGGTCGGAGTGGCGCCCGCCATGGGCGAGGTCCGGAACTCCCTTGCCCCCGGCGCCTGGGGAGGCAACATGGACACCCCCGAGATGCGGGCCAGAGCCACCTGCTACCTGGGAGTGAACGAGCCGGGCGCCCTGTTCAGCATCGGCGACGGCCACGCCCGCCAGGGAGAGGGCGAGGCATGCGGGGTGGCCGT
Organism: bacterium; assembly: GCA_028819345.1. Taxonomy (GTDB): domain Bacteria; phylum Actinomycetota; class Acidimicrobiia; order Spongiisociales; family ZC4RG35; genus Bin76. The sequence goes on from JAPPLW010000063.1 coordinate 6,258, forward strand.
GGAGTGCTCGATGAACACGGTCCTGGTGGTCGACGTGATCCGGGGCGACTACGCGCCCTGGCCGCGCCTCGAGACCGACGAGTTCCTGATCACCACCGGCTCCACCAAACCCCTGGAGGACGCCTTCCGCATCGCCCTCACCGAGATGGTGCGCTGGATCGAATCCCTATTGGACCTCTCCACCATGGACGCGTACCAACTGGTCTCCCAGGCCGCCCTGACGCCCATAGCCAATGTCTGCGACACCGTCTACACGGTCACCTGCAAGGTGCCGAAGGCCCTCCTCCCTGAGACCGCCCCCTACGGGGGAATCCACCAGGCGCTGCAATCCAAGGCTGCAACTCTCTGACCGCAGGCGGCCCGAAGCGCGGCTGACGGTTGCCGCCCTCCGGGAAACGGCCCCGAGTCCCCTCGCTCGACCCTCGCCTAAGGATTAGTCCATTTAAATAAATCTAGATAGTCTAAATAGGGTGTTCGGATCGCACCACCACCTCGCCCCAATTCCCCGCGAGGCGTCCGGGCGGGACTCCGCCGCCCGCGGCGCTGGCGCCCTGCTGGTGCTGACGGCCTTGGTAACGGCAGTCTCGGCGGTAACCCGCGTCTCTGCGGACGCTGACTTCCAACCCTCCTTGCAGGACACGCTGGAGGCAATCGCCGACCAATCGGTTCTCTACGGTTTGGGAGGGGCGGCGCGCCTGGTGTCCGGGGTCACCCTGGGGGCAGCCGCCTGGTTCCTGCTGAGGACCTCGATCATCCGTCTGCGTCTCGGCTCCCCGGCGGTTCCCGGGTTGTTCCTGCTCTCCGGTGTCTTCACCGCCGCTTCGGGGTTGTGCGCGGTCGTCCTGGCGTTGGCGGCGCCGGAGATCAACCCCCTCATCGAGTCTTCCGCGCTCGTCCGCTGGCTCAGCGGAAAGATCGGCTTCGCATTGTCGGGACTGGCCCTGGTGGTCGCTTCCCGTTATCGGTGGAAGGCAGGAGGCGCCCTCCGTCGCATAGCGCCTGTGTCGGGCATCCTCGGCCTGGCGATGCAGTTCATCTGGATCGACTCGGCCACGCTGGCCCATCCCATCGTGGGCGGGGCCTTCTTCCTCTGGCTACTGGCAGTGGGGTTCCTGCTCTTCACCGGCCGGACCGAAGAACTCTTCCGGAAGATGGTCACTTCCGACTCCCCCACCTAGCCCTCCAGCAGATTGCCCTGGGGGGATGCTCTCCCCTTCCCACTGCGGAGTTTGGATGGTCCACTCCCCATTGGACGATCCCACAGTGAGTTACCCGTAGCGCGCCACCCGCCTGGTACCACGACTTGACAACCCTCGGTTGTTGAGTAAACTAGTTTGCATTACAAACTTACTGGAGGTTCACACAATGTCAGGCTCGGGAAATGAAGGGGCCGCCCTCACTCCTCAGGAGAGTTGGGGAGCGATCCACACCACCATCAACAAGACGAGAAGTTCCATGTACCTGGCCGGGACTTCGCCGATTCTGCTTATGTGGGGCGCCTTGACGGCGGTGTTGTACCTGATTGAATACTGGTTCCAGACCGGGGGGTCCGCTCTGGCGGAGGAGACCCCGTGGATAAGGGCTCCGGTCTTCGGCGTTCTGGTGATTGCAGGAATGGTCGGCAGCGGCTTCATCGGCCGCCGGTACGGAAGCCGGAACGTCACCCCGGAAGCTGGTCGGGCGGTAGGCATCCGGGTCTTCTTCTACTGGGTGTCCGTGGCGCTGGCGGCCTGGTTCATCCCGGCGGCGGCGGGGATGTGGTCGCCCGAGGGCGGCCCCCAGATTCCCCACGTGGCCATCGGCATCGTGACCCTGGGTTACGTCCTGTACGGCATAATGACCCACGCCGCGCTGGCGGCGGTCGGGGTGGGAATAGCCGCCGCCTACTATCTACCCGACTTTCTGGCGGGCGACGCCGCTCTGCCGGTCTCGGCGGCGGCGACCTTCGCGGTCGTGGGCCTGGGCGCTCTGTGGTTGCACAGGATCGGGATCCGGTGAGCGACAACTCCGCGGTACTCGACGAGACCATCCACCAATCGGTCAGGTTGCGGATAATGACGCTGCTGGTCTCCCAACCCGCCTCGGCCCGGGTCGCCTACCGGTTCATCCAGCGGACCCTCGATCTGACCGGCGGAAACCTCACCATACATCTGCGGAAGCTCAGGGAGGCCGGGTATGTCGCCATCGCCAAGGAGTTCCGTGATGAGAAGCCTTCGACCTGGATACAGGCGACGGCCACTGGCCGCCAGGCTTTTGCGAGGTATCTGGCCAACCTGGAGAGGGTTTTGAAGGGGGTGACCGTTCCCGGGGCTCCGGCTACAATCCCGCAAGGTCGGCCATCGCGACCGTCACCATGAATACTCCAGTTACCGCCCCGGCGCCAGACGCCTCCCCCTCGGTCCTCCAGGTTGAGGACCTGCAAAAGAGCTATGGGGAGATCCATGCGGTGAAGGGAGTCAGCTTCGAGATCGCCCCCGGTGAGAACTACGGCCTGCTCGGACCCAACGGCGCCGGGAAGACCACCACCATCCAGATGATCGCCGGGGTGCTGGCCGCCGACGGCGGTCGCGTGACGGTGTGCGGCAAGGAACTGACCACCACTACGACCTCCGTCAAGTCCCACATCGGCTGGGTTCCCCAGGAAGTCGCCCTGTACGACCGGCTGAGCGCCCGCGAGAACCTGGCCTTCTTCGGCCGCATGCAGGGACTGTCGGGGAAGGAACTGGCGAACCGGGTAGAGGAAGTCCTCCATCTAACCGCCCTGGCCGACCGGGCGGGCGACAAGACCATCAAGTTCTCGGGAGGGATGAGGCGGAGGCTCAACATCGGGATAGGCCTCCTCCACCAACCGGACCTCCTGATCCTGGACGAGCCCACCGTGGGCGTAGACGTCCAGTCCCGGGCCAGCATCCTCGACCAGGTGGCCGAGATGACCCGTCAGGGGATGGCGGTCCTCTACACCACCCACTACATAGAGGAGGTGGAGCGACTCTGTCACCGGGTGGGGATCATCGACCACGGGACAATGATCGCCGAAGGGACCAGGGCCGAACTGGTGAAGATGGTCGGCGAGCGGGACCAGGTGCTGATCACCGCCGACGGCAACCTGTCGGAGGGGACCGACCGGATCTCGGAACTGGACGGAGTCCACCAGGCGGGGATAACCAACGAGGGGATGGAACTGCTGGTGGACGACGCCACTCCCCTCCTCCCCCGGGTGTTCGAGACGCTCACCCGGTCGGGGGTGGCGGCCAGCGGCGTGCGGGTGGAGGAGCCCGACCTGGAGGCTGTCTTCCTCCATCTCACCGGGCGCGCCCTCCGCGACTGACCGATGCGGGACATTGGCTGGATCGTCCTGAAGGACCTGCGCCAGCAGGTCCGGGACCGGACCATCTTCATATTCGGGCTTATCGCTCCCCTGGCCATCGCCGCCGCCCTGAGCCTCGCCTTCGGGGGCTTCTTCCAGACCGAGGAGGCGGTCGTCTTCGAGTTCGGGGTCTCCAACGCCGATGCGGGAGGTCCGATATCGGAGGCCTTCTCGGTGGCCATGGCGGAGTTGGAGAGCGAAGGCCTGATCGGCATCACCTTCCACCGCGACCGCCCTTCTTTGGACCGAGCGGTGGAAGAAGGCGAGGTCGATGCGGGGTTCTTCATCCCCGACGGCTACAGCCGGGCGATCGTCGACGGGTCAAAGGCCGAGGTGGTCGTGGTGGCCAATCCCGAGGCACCGGTGATCGCCGGGGTGGCCGCCTCGATGGCCGAGCAGTTCGCCCTGGAGGTGGCCTCGGCCAGCGCGGCGGGGGCGACGCTCGCCATCCTGGCAGGGTTCACGCCCGAGCAGATGGTCCAGGCGGGACTGACCGCGTCCCAGGCCAACCCTCCGGCGCGGGTCGCCTCGCTGGAGGCCGAGGTCCGCCAGTTGGACGGGCCTACCTACTACTCGGCGGGCGCCGCCATGTTCTTCATGGTGTTCGTGGTGGGGGTGGGCCTCCTCAGCCTCCTGGAGGAGCGGAAACGCCACACCCTTGCCAGGCTGCTGTCCAGCCCGGTGAGCCCGGGGCGCATCCTGGCAGCCAAGTTCATCCTCTCCATCACGGTGGGGGTGGGAAGCGTGGCCCTGTTCATGCTGTTCTCCCGGTTCCTGCTGGGCGCCCGCTGGGTCGAACCGCCGATCACCGCCCTGCTGGTGGTGGCTGCGGTCGGGGCGGCCGCCGGGATCGTCTCCCTGGTGGCCGGCTGGGCCAGGACCTCCGAGCAGGCCCAGAATTTCCAGTCGGTGGTGGCGGTGGCGATGGGCATCCTGGGAGGGACGTTCTTTCCCATCAGCGGTGGCGACTCCTTCCTCGCCACCCTTTCGCTGGCCACCCCCCATGCCTGGTTCATGAGGGGTCTGGGTGATCTGAGCGGCGGAGGAGGGCTGGGGGTGGTGGCGCTTCCCCTGGTGGTTTTGACCTGCATGGCGGCGGTGACCCTCACCATCAGCGTGCTGGGCGCTCGACGGAGGATGCGGCCATGAAGACCCTCTCGATCGGCTGGGTGTACGTACTGAGGATCCTGCGGGAACCCGCCTCCCTGTTCTTCTTCTTCGTGTTCCCGGTGGTGATGGTGTTCATCATCGGGATCCAGTTCGGCGGCCAGGGCGGAAGGGTGCAGTTGGGCATCTCGGGGGACACCAGTCAGGCCATCACCGACCAGATCACCGGGAACCTGGCCGGCAACCAGGCCTTGGAACTGGTCTTCTACGAGGAGGACGCCGAGATGTTGGCCGCTGTGGAGAGGGGTCACATCTCGGCGGGGGTGGTCTTCCCTCCACAGATGGCGGCGAGAATGGCGGTCGGCCAGCCGGTTCTGATCGGTTTCGTGTCGACTCCCGCGGGGCTGGGGCCGCAGTTGCAGGCCACCGTCCAGCAGGCGGTGACCGAGGAACTGATCCCGTACCGGGCGGCGCGGTTCGCGGTCGACATCCTAGGAGTGGGGTTCCAGGAAAGCTTTCCCTTGGCCAGCGCCCTGGCCGACCAGGTTATCCTGACTACGGTCGCCGTGGAGTCGGTCGGCGAATCCCTGTTCCCGCCCGGCCTGGGCCGCTTCGACGGGGGCGCGGCCTCCAACCTGGTCCTGTTCATGTTCCTCACCGCCCTGACCGGGGCCACTGCCATGGTGGCCGACCGGGAGATGGGCCTCGACACCCGGATTGTCTCCACTCCCACCTCGGTTGCCCGGCTGATGTCGGGGTACGTGGCCGGCCAGTTCGGCATCACGTTCTTCCAGGGCGTCTACATCATGGTCCTGAGCCTGGCCATCTTCGGCGTGGACTGGTCGAACCTGGGGGGATCGGTGCTGTTGGTGATGGCCCTGTCCCTGGCGGGAGCGGGAGCGGGGATGCTGCTCGGCTCCTTCCGGCTGGCCGAGGCCGCCACCATCGGCATAGGGGTGACGGCCGGACTGGTGCTGGGCGCCCTGGGAGGGGCGATGGTCCCCCAGGAACTTCTGCCCGACGCGGTCCAGACCGTCGCCAAGTTCACCCCCCAGGGGTGGGCGATGCTCGGCTTCAGAGACCTCCAATGGGGAGGCTCCGTCCTCGACCTCGCCGACAACATCGCAGTGCTGGCCGGGATGGGGGTGGTGCTCGCCGGAGCGGCCTCGGTGTCCCTCCGCCGCACCCTCGCCCGCCCCTCCTGAAAGATTATGCGAAAGCTGCCTGTACCACTACTCCCGATCGGAGAGTCGGCGTGGACCGCGGTATCTGAACCGAGCCTATAGATCGCGAAAACAGGGGTCCCCCTTTGGGTTTCCCTCCCCCACCACCACCTTGCCAGGTCGAACAAATCCGTCCAGCCCGAAACAGCTTGCCGATCAGATAATCTGATCCCTCTACGCGGTCCGAACGACGTCGGGACGAACCTTCTTGGTTTTGGTTCACATCAATGTGACCTGTGGATGTGACAACAGTCAAGCCCCGCACCGCAGTTTGTTTCACAACCTCGACCAGTCGCGGCGTCACACGCTAAATGGCGTCTCCCCCATCCCTCCTGTTGGCGGCTATAGCTCAGATCTTGAACCGGATGGCGGCGGGCACGCTCGAGACTCTCATCGGCGTGAAGCCGACCATGTCGCCGTCTGCTTCCACCGGCCACGCAGGATCGGTCGTCACCTCGAAGCTCTCCCAACTCCGCCTCTGCACCCACCGCTCCTTCAGGTGCACTCCCTTGATGATCTTCGGCACGACCAGGGGGAGTTGACTCTTCCGAGGGGTGAATACCTGCAGATCCAGGCGGTTGTCCACCAGGTTCGCCTTCGGCGCGATGTTCCACTTCCATGCAAAGAACTGAGCGTTGGCCACTATCACCGCCAAGGCGTCGGCTGTGATGGTCCGTCGGGCTCCCTGGACTGTCACTTCGGCCCGGGGGAACAGGGGCAGCCGGGCCAGGAATCCCAGTCCGTAGCGGGCAGCTCCCACCCACCCGGGGAGCCTGCCGGCCGTCTCGGCCGCCGCCGCGCCGACTCCTGCCTCGGCGACGTTGACGAAGAAACGCCTCCCCCAGTCTCCTTCCAGGCACCCGACGTCGATGTCGTACCACGAGGGCGTAACCAGGCGGGATACGGCTTCGGTCAGGTCGAGGGGCAGCCCGAAGGTGCGCAGAAAGTCACAGGCGGTCCCGCTGGGCAGCATCGCCACCCGGGGCGACTCCGGCCACTCCTCGGCGCACAGGGCGTTCACCGTAAGGCTGAGGGTGCCGTCACCCCCCGCCACCGCCACCCTGCCCTCGGAGGAGACCACCTCCACCACCCGCTCGGCCATCCGTTCCGAGGATGGGACCGACTCAACCCGGGCATTCACTCCTTGGTCAACCAGCAGTTCGGAGAGTGCCTGCACCGAGACCCTGCCGCGACCTGCCGCAGGATTGAGAAGAACCGTCCAGTCGGTGAAGCTCTCCGTCACCGTGTTGCGACTGTCTGGGGCGCTAGGCCAGGATCCAGATGAGGGCGATGGTGGTGGTGGCGAAGCCCAGCACCGTTATCACAGTGAGGCGGCTCAGATTGCGCTCCGCCACGGTGGAACCGCCCATGGAGGCGCCGAGCCCGCCGCCGAATGCCTCGGAGAGGCCCCCGCCCCGTCCGGAGTGCAGAAGGATCAACAGGATCAGGCCCAGGGAGAGGAGTACGTGGACCCCTATCACCACTGCTTGCAAGATAGCCATGACTTCTATTCTATCGCGGCCTGGGCGGCCACCCTAGCCGCGGCCTCGGCGGCGGCCTCGGGATCGCCCAGATACCTCGAGCCCGCCGGGCTCAAGTCGGCGTCCAGTTCATAGAGAAGCGGGATCCCGGTGGGGATGTTCAAGGCCGAGATCTCCGAGTCCGGGATATGCTCCAGGTACTTCAGAAGGGCGCGGATGCTGTTTCCGTGGCACACCACCAACGGGATTAGTCCCCGGCGGAGTTGCGGGACTATCCGGTCGTGCCAGTAGGGAAGGACGCGGGCCACCACGTCCTTCAGGCATTCGGTGGCAGGCAGCACGTCGGGGGCCAGGTCGGCGTACACCGGGTCGTTGCGGGGATGGCGGGGGTCGTCCGGGTCCAGGGCGGGGGGCGGGACGTCATAGCTCCGGCGCCACAGGTGCACCTGCTCTGAGCCGTGCTCCCGGGCGGTCTGCTTCTTGTTCAGCCCCTGCAGGGCGCCGTAGTGCCGCTCGTTGAGGCGCCAGTGGCGGACCACAGGTAGCCAGGCCATGCCCATCTCGGCCAGGGCCAACTCGGCAGTGCGGATGGAGCGGAGCAGTACCGAGGTGTGGACGATGTCGAACCGCAGCCCCTCGTCCTTCATGAGCCGCCCAGCCTCCCGGGCCTCCTCCTCGCCCCGGGGGGTCAGGTCGACGTCGGTCCAGCCCGAAAACAGATTGGAGAGATTCCACTCCGACTCCCCGTGACGAACCAACACCATCCGATACATCAGCAGTCAGGCTACCGGAAACCCTCCTCGATGACCAGCTTCCAAGGCGACGGTGCAGGCGTGGCCTAGGTCGCTTTGCAAAAGCGCCATGCGAATAAAGCAAAGGCCCAATTCCTTTATTGAAGTTCGAACATAGTAAAGCTGCCCTTAAGAAGACCTGCAACTGAGGCTGGCGCCGCCCACCAAGGCACCGTCGATGTGAGTCCGCCAGGTTGAGACAACAGGGTTTTCGGGTTCGAACCTTCACATCCAGTAGCGGATCACGGCTGCGAAGGTGTCGGCGTCGAGGCTGGCGCCGCCCACCAGGGTGCCGTCGATGTGGGTCTTGGCCATGAAGCCGGCGATGTTGCCGGGGTTGACCGAACCGCCGTAGAGGATCCTCACGGCCTCCCCCACTTCGGGACCGCCCATGGCCGCCACCGTGTTGCGGAGCAACTCGCACACACCTCCGGCGTCGTCCGGGAGCGCATGGCGGCCGGTGCCGATCGCCCACACCGGTTCGTAGGCCACCACCACGGAGGCTCGCTGTTCGGCGGTGAGCCGACGCAGGGCCCCGCGCAACTGGGTGGTCACCACCATCTCGGTCTCTCCCGACTCCCGCTCTGAGAGGGTCTCGCCCACGCACACCACCGGGGTCATCCCGGCAGAGAGCACCGCCCGCACCCGCTTTCTGACCGACTCGTCGGTCTCTGCGAACATGGCCCGGCGCTCCGAGTGCCCCACGATCACATAGCCGACGTCCAGCTTGGCGAGCATGCGAGCCGACACCTCTCCGGTGAAGGCGCCGTCGGTCTCCCAATGGACATGCTGCGCGCCCAGCCCGAAGGGCATCCGGTCGGCCATGATCAGGGTCTGGACGGTGCGCAGGCCGGTGAACGGAGGGGCTATCACCACGTCGGTCCGATCGAAGTCGGCGGGATCCAACCGGTACCAGAGCTTCTGGACGACCGCGATCGCCTCCAGATGGTTCATGTGCATCTTCCAGTTGCCGATTATCAAACTCTTCCGGGCCATGTCGTCTCCTAACGTACCCACTTTTCCAGGACCTCCACGCCGGGTAGGGGCTTTCCCTCCAGGAGCCGGAGGCTCGCTCCCCCGCCGGTGGAGAGGTGCGACACCCGGCCCTCCAGTCCCAGCAGCCGGATGGCCGCCGCCGAGTCGCCGCCTCCCACCACGGTGAAGGCGTCCGATGAGGCCACCGCCCGCGCCACCGTCTCGGTTCCCGACCGGAACGCCTCCCACTCGAACACCCCCATCGGCCCGTTCCAGAAGACGCTCCCGGCTCCCTCGCAGATCTCGGCGATACGCCGGGCGGAGCGAGGCCCGATGTCCAGACCCATCTCGCCGTCACCGATGTCCCGGACGCCGGTCACCCGGTGGGCGGCGTCGGCTCTGAACCCTCCGGCGGCCACCACGTCCTCGGGGAGGAGCACCTTGCCGCCTTGGGAGCCTTCGAGGAGTTCTCTCACCGACGGCGCCATCTCCTCCTCAGCAAGGCTGGTCCCGACCGAGTATCCCTCCGCCATGAGCGCCGTGTAGACCATGCCGCCCCCCATGGCCAGCACGTCGCAGATCTCCACCAGGGCCGACAGGACTCCCAGCTTGTCGGAGACCTTGGCGCCGCCCAGGATCACCACGAACGGCCGGGGCGGGTCGTCGAGCAACTGTCCCAGGGCTTCAAGCTCGCCGGCCAGAAGCGGACCGGCCACCGACTTCACCCGGGCGGCCACCCCCACCGTTGAGGCGTGGGCCCGGTGGACCGACCCGAAGGCGTCCTGGCAGAAGAGGTCGGCAAGCTCCGCCAGCCGGGACCCCAGCGCCGGGTCATCGGAGGTCTCCCCGGGATGGAACCGGGTGTTCTCCAGAAGGATCACGTCTCCGGGTCGCGCCTCAGCAACCGCCCTGGTCACCTCCGGTCCCACCAGGGTCGGCAGGTGGCGGACCGGAAAGCCCCCCAACTCCTCTATGCGCCGGGCCACCGGGGCCAGGCTGTAGCTCGGATCGGGACCCCTCGGGCGGCCCAGGTGGCTGCAAACCACCACCGCCGCGCCCCTCGCCCGGAGTGCCTCCACACCGCCCAACGCGGCGCGAATCCGGAAGTCGTCGGCCACCTCCCCGCCGTCCAACGGCACGTTCAGATCAGAACGCACCAGCACCCGGCGTCCGGCGGCCTCGACATCATCGAGCGTCAAGTACTCAGCCATGAATCCAACCCCTCAACTCATCCTGTAGATGCTGCATGTCTCATAAACCCTGGATGGAGGATGCCTCCGAACGACTTCTTGGCGGAAGCACTCGAATCCTATTGCACCCGACAATCATCCGAACCAGGAGGGAAGGTTCAGCCCGAGCCCGCGTCACGGTGGAAGACGGAGATCTCCACCCCGCGGTCGGCCAGTCGGCGGGAGAGTTCCCCGGCCACCGCCACCGAGCGGTGCCGGCCACCCGTGCATCCCACTGCGATGGTGAGATAGGCCTTTCCTTCGGCGCGGTAGCGGGGCGCCAGGAACAACAGCAACTCCAAAACCCTCTCCAGAAAGCCCTGGGTGTCGGGGTTCTCCAGGACGAACGCCGCCACGTCCGGGTCGGTCCCGGTCCTGGGCCTCAGTTCCGGGTCCCAGTGCGGATTGGGAAGGAACCGGACGTCGAACACCACATCGGCGTCGCGGGGAAGCCCGTTCTTGAACCCGAAGGACACCATGGAGATGTGCATCGGCCGGGCCTTTCCCTCCCCGCCGAATCGGGCGACCACCCGATCCCGCAGCTGGTGGATGTTGAAATCGGAGGTGTCGATGATCAGGTCCGAAGCCGACCTCAATCCCGAGAGCAGACTCCGCTCCGAGGAGATGGCCGCCGGGAGGGTCTCCCCGCCCTGGGGGTGGGGACGCCGTGTCTCCTCGTAGCGGCGGATCAGCACCTGGTCGACGGCGTCCAGGAATACCACCGCCACATTTATGCCGGACTCCTTGAGTCCTCCCACCGCCCGTCCGATCGCCTCCTCCGGGGTGACCGAGGGGTCCCACGACCGGATCACCAACGCCAGGGGGGCGGTCTGGCGGAGTCGCTGGTCGGTCGAGGCGACCTCCAGGATCATGGCCGGGGGAAGGTTGTCGATCACCCGGTAGGAGAGATCCTCCAGAACCCGGGCCATCGAACCGCGCCCGGCTCCCGACATGCCGGTCAATAACAGTATCTCCGGCTTCTGCTCGGACAGATGCGGCGGCCGCTGGTCCACCGGCCCTACTCCCCGCGCAGGATCAGGTACAGGTCGTCGGCCACCGCGCCGGGCACGACCTCGGCCAGTTCTTCCACCTCCGCCTCCCGCAGCTTCCGGAGCGACCCGAATCTGCGCAGCAGGGCCCGCTTTCGGACCGGACCGATCCCGGGCGCCTCGTCCAGTAGAGAATCCACCATCCCCTTGGAGCGGAGTTTACGGTGGTATTCGACCGCGAAGCGGTGGGCCTCATCCCGGATCCGCTGCAGGAGATAGAGGGCCTCGGCCGTGCGGGCGATGCGGAGCGGTTCGGCCGCGTCCGGGAAGTAGACCTCCTCCATCCGCTTGGCCAGGCCCACCACGGGGATGTCCAGTCCCAGTTCGTCCAGCACGCGGACCGCGCGGCCCAGTTGACCGGCGCCGCCGTCGATCACCACCAGGGAAGGCGGGTATCGGAACCGGGCCTGCTGACTGGCGGGGAGGTCGCGGCTGGCCAGGTAGGCGGTGAACCTCCTGCGGATCGCCTCCTCCATGGCGGCGAAGTCGTCCTGGCCCCTGACCTTGCGGATCTTGAAACGCCGGTACTCGGACTTGCGGGCCAGGCCGTCCTCCACCACCACCATGGACGCCACGGTGTGGGTGCCCATCAGGGTGGAGACATCGAACGCCTCGATCCGGAGCGGCGGCTCGGGCAGGCCCAGCACCTCCTGGAGACTGCGGAGCGCCCGCGCCCGGGCGTTGTGGTCGGCCTGGCGCCGCAGCCGGTGACGGCCGAACATCTCCCGGGCGTTGGTGCCGGCGGTCTCCATGAGACGGCGCTTGCCTCCCCGTTTGGGGACCCGCAACTCGACCGGCCCTCCCCTCCGCTCGCAGAGCCATGCCCGGAAGGTCTCGTGATCGGGCGGCATGTCGGGGACCAGCACCAGCGGAGGCGGGGAACGGTCACCGTACAGTTCCCGGAGAATGGAGCCCGCCAGTTCCCGGCGGTTCAACTCCTCAACCCGGTCCACCACCGATCCTAGCCGGCCCACCACCCTCCCCCGCCGCACGAACAGCACCCAGATGGCCGTCTCCAACTCGTCGCCGTGCTCGGCTATCAGGTCGAAGTCCTCCCGGCGGTCGGTGACCATCTCCTGGCGGGCCAGTGCCTTCTCCAGGTCGGCCAACCGGTCGCGGTGCCGTGCGGCGGCCTCGTACTCCATGGCCTCCGACGACTGGTTCATCCGGTCGGTGATCTCCTCCACCACCTGGTCGATGTCGCCCTGCAGGAACGAGGAGAGCCCCTCCACGGCCTTGCGGTAGTCCTCGTCGGTGACCTCTCCCACGCATGGTCCCGAGCACTTCTCGATGTGGAACAGCAGACACGGCCGGCCCTGGAGTTGCTGGCGGCGGAACAGGGAGTCAGAGCAGGTGCGAACCGGGAAGGTGCGCAGCACCAGGTCGAGAGTCTTGCGGATGGCATAGGTGTGGGCATACGGCCCGAAGTAGGCGGTCCCCTTGCGCCTGCGCCCCCTCATGACATGGGCTCTGGGCCAGCGATCGGAGCGGGTTATGGCCAGGTAGGGATAGCTCTTGTCGTCCCGCAGCCGGATGTTGAAGCGGGGCCGGTGCTGTTTGATCAGGGAGTACTCCAGCATGATCGCCTCCACTTCCGAGGAGGCCACGATCCAGTCCACGTCGGCGGCCGACTCCACCATCGCCGAGGTGCGAGCGTGCAACTCTCGCCCGAAATAGGAAGCAACTCGCTTGCGGAGCGACTTGGCCTTCCCCACATAGATCACCCGGGCGTGACCGTCCCGGAAGAGATAGGCGCCAGGCGCATCGGGGATCTCAACGGAGGGGGGACGGTCCAACCGTTATCTTTCGAGTATCACTAGGTTCAACATCCCGTCTTGGCTAAAGGTTCCTACCCTGTTAGGTGGCTTTTCCCTACAGACTCTAAGACCCTGTGAAAGGCCCATCCGCCCATGACCCGAAAATGCATCACTACCGCCGGGCGAGTTGGCTGGTCTACAGGGCGGCGGGGTTTCTGGGGGTGGTCAACTCGGCCCAGGTGAATGACGACGCCAGAAGAATCAGGAGTAGCGGCTAGGACACCTCCCAGCTTAGAGTCTCTGTAACCACCCAGTTGTCCGACACCTCGGTGACGCGGTATGTGACCTTGGAACTGCATAGACCACCACACCAGGACCCGACACTGACCGTTGCCCCATCTTCATCGAACTCCACATGATCGAGTCCAGCCAAAACGCTGCCGGGTATAGCCGGCTCTCCCCCAAACCCCCCATTATCTCGTACGAACCCCGCCTTGCTGTCTATGAACCTGAACCGCGGTTCGATTTCTTTGAGCGCGGTGGAAATCTCAGATTTCATGTCCTCGCTCAATCGATCTAACGGATCCGATCTACCCCCATAATTGCATACCCATTCGACCCCATTGTGGACGTATGTCCGGGAGAACCAATCTTCGATCAGTATTTCACTAAAGGTGGTCAGGTGATCTTCAGCAAACTGGCGCATCGCAGCCGCATAGATGGCTTTCTCCGCGTTGATACGTTCCGGTTCTGTCAGCGAACCCTTCCCAAATACCGACGATAGGAAAACGCCGACCAAAACAATGCCCACCACCGAAAACGTAGCCCGTGACCCCATCAGACTCAATTTTATACCAATAGGACTGGAGTTGCCCCGTTTTGTGGACGGTTAGGTGTGCCCCCACTTTGGTGGTGTCGAGATATTTGACTTGGCGGTGTGGCCGACCCCTGAAGGAGGGTCTTGATGCCGTATCGATATCCACCCGAGTCGCCCCGGCCTCAGGCCCACCGGCGCAACCGCAAAAGGGACCTACCGAAGGACAGAAACTCCATCACACCTCACCGCGAGGCAGACACTTCGGTAACCGACGCGGCCAGACAAGTCCGCACCATGTCACCCGGGTGCTGCCCCGTTGGGTTACCATACCGTGCCTTGTGGTGCCGCGCCGAGCCCAGCCATGCCCGACCGCGCCGCGCCAAACCGACACCGCAACGTTGGGCCGGCCACAACACCCAAAGCTGCTCCCACACGGATAACGAATCGCACCGTGATGGGTCTCCACAGCAGCGGCCAGACCAAAAAACACACCGGCCACCGTTCCGAGCCAGCACCTGCGCACGCACAGACCAATTAAGCGGACCGTACCCCGCTCCCCAGGCTATCCGACCAGGGCGCCGGAGGAGGCCAGGATCCCGTCCAGGTAGTATCCGGTGTAGCTTGCCGGATTGGCGGCAACGTCCTCGGGAGTGCCGGTTGCCACCACCCGCCCTCCCTCGCTTCCCCCCTCCGGACCGAGGTCGATCAGGTGGTCGGCCGACTTGACGACATCCAGGTTGTGCTCTATCACCACCACGGTGTTGCCCCCGTCGACCAGGCGGTGCAGGACCCCCAGGAGGCGGCGGACGTCCTCGAAGTGCAGTCCGGTGGTGGGCTCGTCCAGGATGTACATGGTGCGCCCCGTGGACCGCTTGCGCAACTCCGAAGCCAGCTTCACCCGCTGGGCCTCGCCTCCCGAGAGGGTGGTGGCGGCCTGCCCCAGGCGGATGTATCCCAATCCCACGTCGCTCAGGGTCTGGAGGGTCAGTGCGATGGGAGGATGGTGGATGAACAACTCCAGCGCCTGGGCGACCGACATCTCCAGCACGTCGGCGACGCTCCGTCCCTTCCAGAGGATCTGGAGCGTCTCCCGGTTGTACCTCCTCCCCCGGCACTGCTCGCAGGGGACGTAGACATCGGGCAAAAAGTGCATCTCGATCTTGATGGTCCCGTCGCCCCGGCACTCCTCGCAGCGCCCCCCCGCCACGTTGAACGAGAACCGCCCCGGCTTGTACCCGCGCGCCTGGGACTCGGGCACCTTGGTGTAGAGGGAGCGGATGTGGTCGAAGACCTTGGTGTAGGTGGCCGGGTTGGACCGGGGCGTGCGCCCGATAGGGGACTGGTCGATGTTGATCACCTTGTCGATGTGCTCGATCCCCTCGATGTCGCGGTGGCGGCCGGGGAGCACCCGGGAGCGGTAGATGGTGCGGAGCAGGGCCTTGTAGAGGATCTCCTCCACCAGCGTGGACTTGCCGCTCCCCGACACCCCGGTGACGCAGATCAGCTTCCCCAGCGGGAACTCCACGTCGATCCGGTCCAGGTTGTGCTCGGCGGCGCCCACCACCCGGATGTCCTTTCCGTTTCCCTCCCGGCGGACCGGCGGGACCGGGATCAGCCGCCGGCCCGAGAGGTAGTCGCCGGTGATGGAGGACCGCTCCTCACAGATCGCCTCCACCGGACCCTGCGCCACGATCCTCCCCCCGTGCTCCCCCGCCCCCGGGCCGATGTCCACCACATGGTCGGCGGAGCGGATCGTCTCCTCGTCGTGCTCCACCACCACCAGGGTGTTCCCCAGGTCGCGGAGCCGGGTCAGGGTCTCGATCAGCCGACGGTTGTCGCGCTGGTGGAGGCCGATGGACGGCTCGTCGAGAATGTACAGCACCCCAACCAGCCCCGAGCCGATCTGGGTGGCCAGGCGAATGCGCTGGGCCTCTCCCCCGGCCAGGGTGGCCGCCGACCTGCCCAGGGTGAGGTATCCCAGTCCCACGTCGAGGAGGAAGGAGATCCGGGAGCGGATCTCCTTCAGCACCCGCTCCGCGATGGTGGCCTCCCGGTCGGTGAGCTCCAGTCGCTCGATGAAGTCCAGGACCCCTCCCAGGGAGAGTTGGGAGAGATAGTGGATGTTCACGCCTCCCACCGTCACCGCCCGGGAGACCTCCCCCAGCCGGGCGCCTCCGCACTCGTCGCAGGGGACCTGTCGCATGTACTGGCGGTAGGAATCCCGCGCGGAGTCGGACCCGGTGTCCCGGTGCCGCCGCTCCAGGTGGGGGATCACCCCCTCGTAGCGGGTGGTCCACACCCGGCGGCGCCCGCGGCGGTTGCGGTAGCTCACCCGGAGCTTCCGGCGGAAGTTCCCATGGAGGACCTCGGTCCGCACCGCCTCGGGTAACTCCCGCCAGGGGGTTTGCAGGCTGAACCCAATGTCTTCGGAGAGCGCATCCAGGAGCCGTGTGTAATAGCCGCTGTACTGGTAGGTCCATGGAGCGATCGCCCCCTCGGTGACGCTCAGCCGGTCGTTGGGCACCACCAGGTCCTCGGCCACCTGGTAGCGGGCTCCGATCCCCGCACACGTCGGGCAGGCGCCGTATGGGCTGTTGAAGGAGAAGTTGCGAGGGGCCAGCTCGGAGAACGAAAACCCGCACCGGTCACAGGCCAGATGCTGGCTGAAGCTCAGGGTGGGCCCGTCGATGACGTCCACCATCGCCTTCCCCTCAGCCAGTCCCAGGGCGGTCTCAATGGATTGAGTGAGCCGCTCTCCTATCCCTTCCCGCCGCACCAGGCGGTCGACCACCACCTCGATGGTGTGCTGGTAGTAGCGGTCAAGCCGGATGTCCTCATCCAGGGGACGCACCTCCCCATCGACCCGCGCCCGGCTGTAGCCCTGCCGCACCAGGTCCTTGAAGAGTGCCTGGTACTCCCCCTTTCGTCCCTCCACCACCGGGGCCAGCACCATGAACCGGGCCCCGTCGTCCAACTCGAGGATGCGATCCACGATCTGCTGGGGGGTCTGGCGCTTCACCACCTCCCCGTCGTTGGGACAGTGGGGGATCCCGATCCGGGCATACAGGAGCCGCAGGTAGTCGTGGACCTCGGTCACGGTCCCCACCGTCGAACGGGGGTTGCGGCTGGCGGTCTTCTGGTCGATGGAGATGGCCGGGGATAGCCCCTCGATGAAATCCACATCCGGCTTGTCCATCTGCCCCAGGAACTGGCGGGCGTAGGCCGAGAGGGACTCCACGTAGCGCCGCTGTCCCTCGGCGTAGATGGTGTCGAAGGCCAGGCTGGACTTGCCGGAGCCCGACAGCCCGGTGAGGACGATCAGGGCGTTGCGGGGGAGTTCGACGGTGAGGTCCTTTAGGTTGTGCTCCCGGGCACCGCTGATGAGGATGGAGTCGGCAGTCATCGCATATCCAACGTCAGGGCGCCGGCCGGTCGAGACGCGCCATGGTGGGAGTCGGGGTCCCGTCCGCCTCCACCCTCACCCCGAATACCCGGTCGGCTTGTTCGGCCGAGACGTATTCGTCCAGCACGTCGTCGCGCACCGACTCGATGGGCCGGTCCAGCGGGTCTCCCCAGCCGCCCCCGCCGGCCGAGAGGTTGTGAAAGGACTCTCCGGCGTTCATGGAGAAACGCTCCATCCGCGCCCGGCGCTCACGGTCGGTGCCCGGCCACACCACCATGGCGTTGGTCTCCGGTTCATGGCCGCCCCGCAGCCCCCACGGCTTGGTCTTGGTCTTCTTCTTCATGGATAGCACTTCCCCCGGCGCCAGGAATTTTACCTGACGGGAGACCCCCAACCCTCCCCTCCAGCGTCCCGCCCCGCCCGAGTCCCGTCGCAACTCCAGGCGCTCGTGGAAGAGAGGCGACTGGTGCTCAAGAACCTCGATGGAGGTGTTCCGGACCGAGGTGGTGGATGGGTGCTGGAGGGCGTTGGCCCCGTCGTGGCTGGGAGTGGCTCCCCACCCAAGCCCCTCGTTGTTGCTGACCAGGTACATCTCGCCGGTGTGCGGGTGGGTTCCCACCGCCATGAACCCCGGCAGGTCGGAGCCGGAGCTGGCATGGATCCCGTCCATTCCCTTCGCCAGCGCCTTGTTGATCAACTCGAAGCCCGCCATCCCGGTCCAGAGGGTGTAGGTGGCGGACGGGTACACCGCATGGAAGAGGTTTCCGGGAGGACAGACCACCTCGAGTGGCTGGTAGTGGCCGTGGTTGGCGGGCGTGTCGGGGGTGGTCAGGGACTTGAAGACGTTCTTCGCCAGGCTCAGGGTACACCCGAACGGCATGTTCACCGGACCCGGCACCGCACCGTCGGAGTCGGCGAAGTCCACAGTGAACCTCTCGTCGTCGATGGTGACTGTCACCGCCATCCTGATCAGATCGTGAGAGATGCCGTCGTCGTCCAGCCAGTCGAAGGCCGACCACTTCCCGTCCGGCATGGCCCGCACCGCCTCTGATGCGGTCTCCGCGCCGTGGGAGATGATCTGGTTAATCGCCCGGTCGACGGTGGCCAGGCCGAACTTCTCCCAGATCTGGTGGAGCCGGCGCTCTCCCACCCGCAGGGCGGCAATCTGGGCATGGAAGTCTCCGGTGATGTTCACCGGCAGGCGGGAGTTGTATCGCAGGATGTCCATCATCTGGGAGTCCACCTCGCCCTTGCGGACCAGCTTGACTGCGGGCAGGATCAGGCCCTCCTGGTGCATCGAAGTCGAATCCAGCACGTAGCCGGGGTCCTTGGCGCCCAAGTCCATCCAGTGCGCCCTCACCGCCAGGTAAGCGTCGGGCAGATCGCTCCCCTCGGAGAACACCGGCGCGAACATCATGGCGTCGGCCGCATGGGCGCCGCTCCAGTAGGGGTAGTTGAGTATCACCACGTCGCCCGGGTGCAGATTCTCGACCCCCACCTTCTCCACCCCCTTGTGAATGGCGTAGTCGTTGGCGCCCAGGAAGAAGAGGATCCCCGACGACTCCGATATCAGCCGGCGGTCCCGGTCATACATGGATATCCCGAAGTCCAACACCTCATAGATCACTGGATTGAAGGCGGTCCTGACCAGAGTGCGGCGCATCTGCTCGGCAGTGGAGTTCAGATAGTGACGGATCACTTCCACGGTGGCGCCATCCAGGGCAGCGCCGGTGTTCACCCCATGTTCTCGGTCGTTCAAGATTGCCGCCGGCGCCGACGCGCCCCGGTGAGTGTGGTGGTCCCATCCGGACTCACCCTCACTCCGTACACCCTCTCCGCCTGATCCCTCGACACATACTCGTCGAGCACGTCCTCGCGCACCAGTTCCATGGGCCGGTCCAGGGGATCTCCCCACCCTCCCCCACCGGCCGAGAGGTTGCGAAACCGATCTCCCGGCTCCATCGTGAAGCGCTCCATCCGCGCCCGGTGGGCCCGGTCGGTATCCGGCCAGACGATCATGGCGTTGGTCTCCGGCTCTTGGCCGCCCCGGAGCGCCCACGGGCGGGTCTTGGTCTTCTTCTTCATCGACAGCATCTCGCCGGTGGCCAGGAACCTGACCTCGCGACGGATCCCCACGCCGCCCCGCCACCGGCCGGCCCCGCCCGAGTCCCGTCGCAACTCCAAGCGCTCGTGAAATATGGGCGAGCGGTGCTCGAGGACCTCCATCGAGGTATTCCGGACGGCGGTCATGGCGGGGTGCTGTATGGCGTTGGCGCCGTCATGATGCGGAGTAGCGCCCCAGCCGATCCCCTCGTTGTTGCTGACTGCATACAACTCCCCGGTCTCGGGATGGGTCCCCACCGCCATGAAGCCCGGCTCGTCCGCACCCGATGAGGCGGCTATATGTTCCATCCCTTTGGCCAGCGCCTTGTGGGCCAGTTCGAAGGCCGCCATGCCGGTCCAGAGCGTGAAGGTGGCTGCCGGGTATACGGCGCGGAACAGGTTGCCCGGCGGACAGGTCACCACCAGCGGCTGGTAGTGGCCGTGGTTAGCGGGGGTGTCGGGAGTCGTGAGGGACTTGAACACCGCCTTGGCCATGCTCAGAGTCCTTCCGAACGGCATGTTCACCGGCCCGGGGACCGCCCCTGCGGAGTCCCCGTAGTCGACGGTGAACCGGGTCCCCTCGATGGTCACTGTCACCGCCATCCTGATCAGGTCATGGGAGATGCCATCGTCGTCCAGCCAATCGGAGGCCGACCACCGCCCGTCCGGCATGGCCCGCACCGCCTCGACTGCGGTCTCCGCACCGTGTTCGATGATCAGATTGATCGCCGCGTCCACCCTGGGCAGGCCGAACTTCTCCCAGATCTGGTGGAGCCGCCGCTCCCCCACCCGTAGCGCCGCCACCTGGGCGTTGAAGTCTCCGATAATGGTGTCGGGCATGCGGGAGTTGTATCGCAGGATTTCGATCATCTGGCTGTCCACCGCGCCGCGGTTGATCACCTTGACGCCCGGCATGATGAGGCCCTCCTGGTGCATGGAGGTGGAGTCCAGCACGTAACCGGGATCCTTGGCGCCCAGGTCCATCCAATGGGCCCTCACCGCCAGATAGGCGTCGGGCGCATCGCTCCCTTCTGAGAAAACCGGAGCGAACAGCATGGCGTCGGAGACATGGGCGCCGCTCCAGTACGGGTAGTTGAGCATCACCACATCACCGGGATAGAGGTTCTCGGCCCCCACCTTCTCCACCCCCTTGTGAATCGCGTAGTCGTTGGCGCCCAGGAAGGAGAGGAGGCCCGAGGACTCCGAGATCAGCCGACGGTCCCGGTCGTACATGGAGATGCCGAAGTCCAGCACCTCGTAGATCACCGGGTTGAAGGCGGTCCTGACCAGGGTCCGGCGCATCTGCTCAGCGGCGGAGTTGAGATAATGGCGGATCACCTCCACGGTGGCGCCGTCCAGCGTGGGGCCTTCTCTCAACTCATTCCCCGGGCAATCAGGACGCCTGCCGCTCCAGACGCGCGGCGGTGGGAGTGGCGGTTCCGTCCGGCTCCACCCTGACCCCGTACACCTCCTCGGCCTTCTCCACCGACACGTATTCGTCGAGCACGTCCTCGCGGACCAACTCGATGGGACGGTCGAGAGGGTCTCCCCATCCTCCGCCGCCCGCCGAGAAGTTTCTGAAGCCCTCTCCAGGCTGCATGGTGAACCTCTCCATGCGCGCCCGGTGGGCCCGGTCGGTGTCCGGCCACACGATCATGGTGTTGGTGGTCTCCGGCTCATGGCCGCCCCGGAGCGCCCACGGGCGGGTCTTGGTCTTCTTCTTCATCGACAACAGTTCCCCCACCGCGACCCACGTCACCTCGCGGCAGACGCCCAACCCTCCCCGCCACTTCCCGGCGCCGCCCGAGTCGCGGCGCAACTCCAACCGCTCGTGAAAGATGGGAGACTTGTGTTCCAGGACCTCCATGGAGGTGTTGCGGACCGCGGTGGTGGAGAGATGCTGCAGAGCGTTGGAGCCGTCGTGTTCGGGGGTGCCGCCCCACCCGATCCCCTCGTTGTTGCTGACCGAGTACATCTCCCCGTTGTCCGGATGGGTGCCCACCGCCATGAACCCGGGCTCGTCGGAACCCGAGGAGGCTGCGATGTGGTCCATCCCCTGAGCCAGCGCCTTGTTGATCAACTCGAAAGACACCATTGTCGACCAGAGCGTGTAGGTGGCGGCCGGGTAGACCGCATGGAAGAGATTCCCGGGCGGACAGATCACCTCGAGGGGTTGGTAATGGCCGTGGTTGGCGGGAGTCTCCGGTGTGGTCAGCGATTTGAATACGTTCTTTGCCTGGCTCAGGGTGCTCCCGAACGGGATATTCACCGGACCGGGGACGCCCGGGTCGGAATCGCCGTAGTCGACGGTGAACTTGTCCCCTTCGATGGTGACCGTCACCGCCATCCTGATCAGGTCATGGGAGACCCCGTCGTCGTCCAGCCAGTCATGAGCCGACCACTGTCCGTCCGGCATCGCCCGTACCGCCTCCCGGGCAGTCTCTGCGCCATGGGAGATGATCATGTCGATGGCCGCATCGACGTCGGCAAGTCCGAATTTGTCCCATATCTGACGAAGCCGCCGCTCCCCCACCCGCATGGCGGAGATCTGAGCGTTGAAATCTCCGATGATGGTCTCGGGCATCCGGGAGTTGTACCGCAGAATGGCCATGATCTGAGGGTCCACCACACCCCGTTTGATCAATTTGACGGCCGGCAGGATCAAACCTTCCTGATGTACGGAGGTGGAGTCCAGCACGTACCCGGGGTCCTTCGCCCCCAGGTCCATCCAATGGGCCCGCACCGCCAGGTAAGCGTCGGGCAGGTCGCTTCCCTCGCCGAACACCGGCGTGAACAGCATGGCGTCGGCGGCGTGCGCCCCGCTCCAGTAGGGAACGTTGATGATCACCACATCCCCGGGGTGCAGGTTCTCGATTCCCACCTTCTCCACGCCCTTGTGGATGGCGAAGTCGTTGGCGCCCAGGAAGGAGAGAATCCCAGACGACTCGGATATCAACCGGCGGTGCCGGTCGTAAACGGAGATACCGAAGTCCAGCACCTCGTAGATAACCGGATTGAACGCGGTCCTCACCAGGGTGCGGCGCATCTGCTCGGCGGTGGAGTTGAGATAGTGGCGGATCACCTCCACGGTGGCGCCGTCCAGCTTCGGGCGGGCGCTCATCGAACCACCAGATTCCCCAGCCGGTCGGGCACCGCGATCTGATCGCTGTGAACGATCGTCACCGAGGTGGGCTCGCGGATGATGGCCGGACCCTCAATCTCTACTTCGGGTTGAAGCAGGCTCCGCTCATAGATCGGGAACACCCGGCGCTCCCGGGTGGCGAAGTCGAAGGCATGGCGCTCTCCGACCCGGCTGGCCGTTTGATCGATCCCGGAGGATTGGTCACCGAGATGCCGGGAGGGTTTGTCCAGGAGACCGACACCCCTGACCCGGGCGGTGAGGATCTGCACTTCCTCGTTCAGTTTGTGCCCGTAACGCTCCAGGTGTTGTTGGTGGAACTTGGCGGCCACCGACTCCTGGTCGTCGGCCTCCTCCAACTCGACCGACAGGGTGTGCTCCTGACCGTTGTAACGCAGATCGAGATGTCTCATGAACACCCGGTTCTCCGGCGGCACCGACTGCGCGGCCAGCACCCCGTCGGCCTCGCTCTCGAGTTGAGCCAGAACTCCCTGCATCTGCGCCAGGGTGGCGTCGTCCAGCATGGTCAGCACCGTCTGGCCCACGTCGTACTCCAGATCGGACATCAGCATCCCCCAGGCGGAGAACACGGCCGGAGCGGCGGGAACCACCACCTCGGGCAACTCCATCTCCCTGGCCAGTAGCGGGGCCAGCATCGGGCCGGCGCCCCCGAAGGCCACCAGGGAGAACTCTCTCGGATCGAGACCCCGTTCCACAGTGATCTCCCGGATGGCCCCCACCGTGCGGGCCAGCAGGACGTCGAAGACCGAAGCGGCGGCTCGTTCGGTGGACATGCCCAAGGGCTCTGCCAGTTTCTCGGTGACACCCCTCACGGCCGCCTCCCGGTCGAGGCTCATCTCGCCACCCAGGAACTCGTCCGCCGCCAGGTACCCCAGGCAGAGGGCGGCGTCGGTTACGGTCGGCTCGGTATTCCCTCGTCCGTAGCAAATCGGCCCGGGAACCGCTCCGGCGCTATGCGGCCCCACCCGGAGGAGGCCCTTGTCCATCCAGGCGATGGAACCTCCCCCGGCCCCTATGGTGCGGATGTCGAACACCGGGATGCGGATCGGCAGGGCCTCTATCTCGGCCTCATAGACCTCGGTGGGCGCCCCGTCCACGATCACGCAGGCGTCCAGGCTGGTGCCTCCCACGTCGAATGAGATCAGGGAAGACCGTCCGGTGGACTCTCCCAGGCTGATAGTCCCGGCGATACCTCCCGCCGGGCCGGAGAAGACGGTGAGCAGGGGTGACACCCGGGCGATTTCCGAAGTCATCGCCCCGCCGGCCGAACGCATTATCAGAAAGGACCCGTCGAACCCCCGGGCTCGCAACCGCTCTTCCAGGTCGGTGAGATACTTGCCCAGGATGGGCCTTATGTAGGCGTCGGCCACCGCCGTGGAAGTCCGTTCGTACTCGTGGTACTCCCTCACCAGATCGATCGAGACGGAGACCGACAGATCGGGAAAGGCACTGGTCAGGAGGCTCTTGGCGGCTTCCTCGTGTTCGGTGTTGGCATAGGAATGAAGAAAGCAGACCGCCACCGATTCCACTCCCCGATCCGAGAGGAGGCGCCCGGCCTCTACCACCGCCTGGCGGTCGAGGTCCGTCACCACCTTGCCCCGGTGATCTATGCGCCCCGGGACCCCCACCGTGTGACGCCTCTTGACCAACAATTCCGGGCGGCGGTACTGGAAGTCGTACTTCGAGCCGCTGGGCAGATCTCCCCTGGCGATCTCGAAGATGTCCCGAAAGCCCGCATTGGTGATGATGCCGGTCACCGCCCCCTTCCGCTCCAGGATGGCGTTGAGCCCCAGGGTGGTGCCGTGGGTGTAGACCGAGGCCTCTTCCAGGGAGGCTTCGGTGGCCTGCGTGGCGGTTATCACGCCGTCCGCCGGAGCCGCGGGAGTCGTGGGAGCCTTGCGGACCGTGATCTCTCCGCTCTGCTCGTTGTAGGAGATGGCGTCGACGAAGGTCCCGCCTATGTCCACCGCCAAGCGGTATTTGCGTTCAGTCATCTTCTTTCTCGCTGGAGCCGTAAATGTCAGGAAGCCGATCGGTCATCTCGCACCACGCGACCAGACTGCATCACCAGGGAGATGCCTCTCATCGCCGACACGTCCGACAACGGGTTTTCATCCACCGCCACCAGATCAGCCATTTTGCCCTGCTCAACAGTACCGATCTGCGACTCCAATCCCAAGAGGCGAGCAGCGTTGGAGGTGGCCCCGGCCAGGGCCAGTTGGGGGTGAAGCCCGGCCCCTTGCATGAGTTCCATCTCATGCACCGTGACCGAGGTCCCCCCGATGGGATCTCCGGGGGGATAGTCGTTGACCAAGGTAACCCCCGCCGATATCTCCCCACTGACGCCGTCTAGGACCTGTCCGCGGACAACATCAACCACCCTGGCGTCGGTCAACCACACCTCTAGCCTCCTTGTCCGAGTCTTTCGGGCGGGCCGCCCACTGTGCAGGTGTTAGCCATGGCGTCGAATAGGGTCCCGCCTATGTCCACCGCTAAGCGGTGCTTCTCTCCTGTTAGGGAGGTGGACGTCAGGAAGACGGCCGGTCGTCGCGGACCACCCTGCCGGACTGCATGACGAAGGAGATGTTCCGCATGGCCGCCACACCGTCGAGGGGGTTGTCTTCCACAGCCACCAGGTCGGCCACCTTTCCCTCCTCGACTGTGCCGATCTCCGACTCCAGTCCGAGCAGGCGGGCGGCGTTGGAGGTGGCGCCTTGGAGCGCCAGATGGGGGTGGAGGCCGGCGCCCTCCATAAGTCCCATCTCGTACACCGCCACCGAGGTGTCCTCGATCGGGTCTCCGGGGGGATAGTCGGTGCCGTTGACCATGGTCACTCCCGCTGCGATCGCACGCTGGATGCTGGCCAGGTGCATCGGTCCCACCTCCAGCGACGACTCGATCTGAAACTCCTCGAACCCCTTCCACCGCATCCACTCCTGGGAACGGGTAACGCACAGGGTGGGAGTGAGGAAGACTCCCTTCGCCGCCATCCGGCCGGCGGTGTCGGCGTCCAGGTCGTAGGCGTGCTCGAAGGAACGGATCCCGGCGTCCAGCGCCCAGTTGATGGCCAGCGATGATCCGGCGTGGGCCACGACGTAGGTGTCGTGGTGTCGCGTGGCGCTCACCGTGGCCGCCATTTCCTCGCGGGTCATCTCCGGGTGGTCGAACTGCTCTCCCAGCCCGGCGATGCCACCGGTGATGAAGACCTTGATGTGGGAGCATCCCGCGTCCAACTCGGCCAGGGCGGCGTCCCGGAAGGCCTCAGGTCCGTCGGCCAGGACGCTCCCCATGCCGTCGCCGTGACCGCCGGTGGTGGAGAGCGCCCTGCCGGCGCCCACGATCCGGGGAACGTCGGCCCATCCCGCCCTGGCGGCCTCCGCCAGCAGCAGGTCGGCCTGGTTCTGTTCATGGACGCAGCGGATGGTCGTCACACCCGCCCGCAGGGCGTCCTGGGCCCGCTGGTAGGAGCGGAGCACCGTCAGCCCGGGGTTCTCATTCAGGTCTATGGAGGAGAAGGGGTACACCACCGACAGGTGGGTGTGGACCGATATGAGTCCGGGGACCAGGTAACGTCCGCCCAGGCTCATCCGCTCCCCGGCGCCGGGTTGGCGCTGGATGGATCCGATCCGCTCCCCCGAGATCTCCACGCTCACCCCGTCCAGGACCTCGCGTCTCTCTACATCAACCACCCTGGCGTCGGTCAGCCACATTCTCTACCTCCTTGTTGCTCCTTCGAAGCTCTCGACAACGGTGCGGGCCCTGGCTAGCCAGGAATTCTCTTCTCCCCTGCGGCGAAGAGTATCGCGGATCTCCGGGTTCTTGGAGTCGGCCAACGCCAGATCCAGGGCGCCGGACATGCCCGCCGCGTCCGAGTATGAACGGACCTCCGGGAAAGCCACCACCTCGGGCATCTCGCTGCAGACCACCGGCTTTCCTCCCGCGAAGTACTCGAAGAGCTTGAGCGGGGATGTCGACCGGGTGATCTCGTTCACCGCGAACGGGATCATCGCCACATCGAAGCACTGGAGCCACCGGGGCAGGTCCCCGTAGGGCTGGGCGGAAATCCACTCGACGTTGGGGAGGTTGAACAGCGGGCGGTGCCTGGTGCTCCGATCGTAGGGAGGGCCGATCAGGAGAAAGCTCCAGTCGCCTCGCGTCTCGGCCACCTCGGTGAGCAGGTCGTAGTCCAGCCACCGGGCGATGGCGCCGTAGTAGCCGGCGATGGGCCGGCCCTCTGCCAGGAGACGCTGGAGGACCGGATGGGCCGGAGAGGAGACCTGCCAGTCGGCGAAGTGCTCGAACTCCACCGCGTTGGGGAGGTAGACGGCGTCGGGACGCGGTTGGCTCGCCCGTTCCAGGAGGCTCCGGGCGCTGGCGGTGATCATCCCGGCATCGGCCAGTCCGAGGGAGTGAAGCCTTCTCAGTTTGTTCAGGTCGTGGCCGTCGAAGACCTCGATCTCGTCTATCCAGTCGTACACCGTCCGGGTGCCCTCCGGGTAGCGGGACGCCTGCTCCCAGTTGTAGGTGATCGCCCACACCAGGGGATCGGGCAACTGGTGCAAGGCATCCTGGGGTCCGTTGTAGAGGAACAGCCGGGGCTCGATCTCCTCCCATCCGGGCGGGCTCTGCTTGGAGTTGTCATAGATCACCGTGTATCCCAGGCGGGAAAAGGCCTGGGCGAGTTGCTGGGGTCGTTGGAACAGGTGGATGTACCACTCGATCGTGGGGAGGAACACCACCACCCCTTTGCTTTCCGCGATTCGGTCGGTGACCTGGGGGGGAATCGGCTGTCCCGAGGGCTGGGATGTCCGGAGGCCGGGCGTCTCGGCGCCAGGCAGTACGCGGGCCATTCGGCGACGAAGCCGGTGGCGAAGCCTCCAGTACCTGGTGACCAGCTTGATGGCGCGGGTCTGGCGGAGATTGTCCAGTTCCAGTTGGAGAAGGTCCCCTCTTCGCTCGGCGTGCGCGTGCTGATCATGGGCTGCCTGCAACTGCGCCCGGGCGGCCTCCGATTCCCGGATCAACCGGTTTCGAAGCTCCAGGTTGTCCGCCAGAGTCTCGTCCAAATCCTTCTGGGTCCCAGCCAGGTTCCGGGTCAACGCCAGCGCGATCTCCTGCTGGATCTCCTGGTAAGAAGTGGTCTGCTGTGCTCCCGAGTGCTCGCCAAGCGCCTCCTCGATCAAGGATGGGACGGCACGGGCCTTCCTCAGCATGGCCTCCGCCCACTCGTACATCATGTGGGATTGGTCGGCGTAGTCCTCCCAGAGGCTTCGGAGTGTTTCCGGTAATTCGTCCCATGACTCCGGCTCATCGGGAAGACACCAGGGTCCCAGTCGGAGTTCGGCGGCCATGCGGGCCACCTTGGGGTCGTAGGAGATCGATACGGACGGGGTGCGTCCCATCGCCGCCAGGATCATCCCGTGCAAGCGCATGTTGAGAGCCATGTCGCTTCGCCCGAAGACCGTGATCATTTGCCCCGGGCTGAGGTCAGGGGGGGTCAGATGAATGGCGGAGGAGCGCATGAGTCCGGCGATCCGCTCGCAACAGCGCCGGTCGTCGAAGTCATCGGATCCCAGTTCCTGCATGGGCGCCAACAGCACCGATCCCCCGTTCTCCTCAGCGAAGGCGTCCAGGGCCCGGGCGAGATTGCGTTCCCGTTCGGCCTGGGTCTCAGCCGTTCCCCAGGACCGGGGCGCCACGGCCACCAGGGGTCGGGGAAGGTCGGAGATGGTCTGGTTCAGCTCGGGCGGCAGATCGACCCGGTCAACCAGCCAGGCAGGATCGCCCACCACCGGGGCATCGGTTATGCCGAGCGACTCGAGTTCTAATCGGTCCTGGTCGGTACGCACCGTGAACGCCGAGGCGCTCTCCGCCAATGCCCTGACCCATTGAGGGGACCGGGGATCATGGAACGGACCGACCCCCACCCCCCAAACCAGGACGGGTGTTCCCGCGGCGGCCGCCGCCAGGGCCGGGGCCAGATAGCCGGGGATGTCCGCCGCGTCGCGGCTGAGCGCGTGCTCCGGTAGGAAACCCCACTGATCGGACAGGAGTCCCCCTCCACCCACCATCACCATCCGGGACCTGTACGCCTCCGACAGCACGGCAGGGACGTCGGCCCGATCCACAGCCTGGACGCCGTGGCTGCGACGGGTGTCCTCCGGATCGCCGGACGCCACGACCCACCTTCCATCGGGAAACCTGTCCCGCAAGAGGCTCAGCATCCCGGCTAGGATTGCCTCATCACCGAGGTTCTTGAATCCGTAGTGACCGATTATCAGTGCGTCGGGCGGGGCCGGGTTCAACTCCGAGTTGTCCGGGCGCACCGAATCGACACTTGTCACGACCTCAAGGTTATCACAGCAAGTAATGGGACTCTGTATGCAAGTTGACCTGCCTGCTGCCCTGAACGCCGTCGATGACCTGGGGGGATACCAAGGAGAGTTGCTCGCCTCCCTGGTGTCGGCGCCCAGCGTCAGGGGGGATTCGAGTGACGTGCATGAGTTGTGCGCAGGCGAGTTGGAGAGGGCGGGAATGCAGGTGGATTTGATCACTCCCCGGGTGGGCGAGTTGGAGCGCCATCCCGAGTGGAGCCCGCCCGATCCGTCCATCGACGTCGCCGCGCCGGAGCGGTTGGTGAGCGTCCTTGGATCATCCGGTGAGGGACCGGGTATCTTCCTCTTCGCCCACATCGACACCGAGAGTCCCGATCCCCGGGGGGACTGGGAGACCGACCCCTACCGAGCCACAGAGGTCGGAGGCCGTATCTATGGGGTGGGGACCGCCGACGATAAGGCCGGGGTGGTGTCGGTACTGGCCGCCGCTCGGGCGCTACTCCCCCATCTGCGAGGAGTGCGGCTGGTCGTGGGACTGGTGCACGGAAAGCTGGGGGGTGGGCTGGGGACCCTGCCGACCATGGCGGGAGTGGGAGACGTGGACGCCGCCGTCTACTGCCATCCGGCCGAGACCGGGAAGGGCATGGCCCATTTCAAGATCGCCACCCGGGGCTTTTTCAACTTCCGCATCGAGACCGAGGGGCGGCGGCCCGCTCCGGTGGAGATCCGCACTCCGATCTCTGAGGATCCGCGGCAGGGGGCAAATGCCTTCACCCGGTTGCGGGGAGTCCTGGAGGAAGTCGACCGGTGGGCCGACCGGGAAGGGGTGCTGTGCTCGGTTAACCGGGTTTCGGCGGGTACCGATCCGATCGTGCTGCCAGAGCGGGCGGTGGCGGAGGGAGCCGTCTGGTTCCGGAACGGGACGGTGGCCGAGGTGTTCGGGAGCTTGAAGGCGGCTGCTCTGGAGGCCGGCGCCGGGTCCACTCGACTGTTCGGGACGCGGTCCAACCCGGCGGAGATCCCACCCGGTCATCCGCTGGTGGCGGCCACGACGACGGCCATCGCTGCCGAGACCGGAGTCACGCCCCACCTCTATCCGGCTCACGTGGCCTCAGACATCCGCTTTCCCATCCGGTGCCTGAACGCGGCCACCGTGGGCTTCGGGGCCCTGGGCGGGAACTTCTACGGCCCGAACGAGTGGGTGGACGCCGAGGATATGCACCGGGCTACCCGGGTGTTGGTCAGGATCGTCTCGGCCCGGGTCGAACAGGCGGGCCGGGGGACGCCCTGGCCTCCGGTTGGTGACTGAGAACTCGGTTCTCGGAGATCGTCATTGGATGTCCGGCGGGAGGGCCGCATGAACACTGGATATCGGTTGTGGGAAAATAGCGCAGTATTTGAGGGTGTCTAGCATTGTTTTGTCACACCCCATGTAGTACATTGATGCCATGGGAGTTGAAGAGTCGAGAGGCCGACCCGCAGACGGAGGTCGGGTGTCGGATCGCAACCGGGCCAGGTTCGTGCCGCCCGCGGCTTCGCTGTCCGAGGCGTCGATAGCGGACCTGCGCGAACAGATCCGCTCCATCACCCGGGCAGAGTCCCAGGCCGCGGCAGCCCGGGGGAAGGTAGCGGCCGAGTACGCCCGCCGACTGGGGCAGAAAGCCGCCGAGAAGATGGTCCGTAAACAGTCGGGACAATCGGCGCGGGGCTCGCGTACAGAAGTCGAAGTGGCCGACAAACTCAAGAAACTGCCGGGCACCAGACAGGCCTTCGAGGACGGCCAGATCAGTTACGGTCACGCCCGGATCATCGCCGACACCGCCGACCGGGTTGGGATCGATGAGGACGAACTAGTCCAAAAGGCCAAGAAACAGCCGGTGGACGTGTTCGCTCACACTGCCCGCCAACACGAACAACAGAGATCGGAGGACGACGGTTTGTCCAAGCTGGAGGGCCAGAAAAAGGCCCGCAAGGCTTGGATAAGGACCGATCGCTCCGACGGGATGGTGGTGTTGGGGGGACGGTTCGACCCGATCACGGGCGCTCTGATCAAGGACGCTCTGTCGGTCCGGACCGACCAGATGTGGAGAAAGGAAGACCCCGAGCGGAGACCCACCACCGCTCAGCGCATGGCCGACGCCATAGCCGGCCTCCTGTGCGAACCCGGCACGACCGAGTCGGGGAAGGAGGAAGCAGACAGGTTCAAGCGTCCGGGAGCCACGCTGTTACTGATAGCCCATTAAGACGCCGAGGGCCGGAAGATCAGAGACGCCACCCTCGCCGACGGAACGCCGGTCCCCGTGGCGGTCTTCCGGGACATGGCTTGTCAGGGGAAGATCGTTCCCTCCGTTTTCGACACCCGCGGCCAACCCCTGTGGGTGGGAATGAGCAAACGCCTGGCCACCCGGGCCCAGCGTCTGGCGTTGATTGCCCGCGACCGGGGGTGCGTGGGGTGTGGCGCCGATCCGGCATGGTGCCAGGCCCATCACATCGTCCCCTGGGAAGCGGACGGTCCCACCGACATAGACAACCTGGTCCTCCTGTGCAGCCGATGTCACCACCAGGTCCACGACGACGGGTGGCGAGTCCAACAGTCCCCCGACGGGAAACGAAGACTCCGACCCCCCGCCAAAGGACACCGCCCGCCGCCGTCCAACAAGATCCGGCGGCGCCGAACCGCCAAACCCAAAACCAAGCTGTTGTTGTGAAAACCCGAACCAGGCCGCGAAACAACCCTCCCCCACAGGCCAACTTTGGTCGCCTCGCAGACCCAAACTGACTGTCAGCTACTAGAACAAACACCGTCCGGGCGCCAGAGCTCTACCCGGACCGGCACAACCCAAACAAGCGAGTCACCAGCCTCACCCGAGCCTGGAAACTCGCGAAAACCAACGGAACGGAGGTGGCGGCGGGAGGGCCCATAGGGGACCAAGCCGGACATCCGGTTTTCGCGACTTAGGTTTTGTAGGTTGGTTGGCTACCGGAGGTTACGCGATGGTCTGGCCGGCGTCCAGGTAGATGGTGGTGCCGGTTGCCATCCGGGAGTCGTCGGAGGCCAGGAAAACCGCTGCTCCTACGATGTCTTCGGGGACGCCGATGACTCCGAACGGAATCATGGATAGCCGGTAGGCGCGGAACTCCGGGTCGGCCAGGTCCTCGCGGTTCAGGTCCGTCTCGATCAGACCCGGTGCGATGGCGTTGGCCCGGATCCTGTGAGGAGCCAGTTCGGACGCCAGTTGGCGAGTGAGCATCCGCACGCCACCCTTCGCTACGCAGTAGTGGGTCAGGTCCCGGCCCGCCAGCGTGTCGCCCGCAGAGGACATGTTGATGATCACCCCGCCGTCGCCCTGGCTGACCATCTGTTTGGCAGCCGCCTGGGAGCACAGGAAGAATCCCTTGAGGTTCACCTCGAGGATCCGGTCCCACTCGGACTCCTCGATTTCGAGGAAGGGCGTCCGGATCAGGATGCCCGCGTTGTTCACCAGGATGTCGATCCTTCCGAACCGGTCCACCGCGGCCGACATCAAACCGGCCACATCCGAGGACGAGGAAGTGTCGGCCTGCACGGCTATGGCTTCCGACCCCATCGCCTCGATCTCGGCCACCGCCGAGTCGGCGGCTCCCTGATCGCTGTGATAGTTGACCACCACCTTCGCCCCTTCCCTCCCGTATCCCAGGGCGATGGCCCTCCCAATGGAACGGGAGGACCCGGTGACTACCGCAACTCTGTCTTTCAGTCGCATGGATTACTCCTAACTACTCCAACTCGAATCCGGGCACCACGAAACTCCCCCGATCAATGATCTGGGTATCACCAACCGCTATGGAGTGGTTGCGAGTGGGGATGTCGAAATGGAAGTTCACCCGGTTCTGGCCGCCCAGCTTGTGGGTGAAGTTGGCGCCGAATGCAATCAGCATGTTGCCGTAATAACTCTCGGTGTCCATCACTCCCCCGCCTTCCCAGAAGCGAAGGCCCAGGGCGTTCCAATTGGCTCGATGCTCGTACCCCCAACCGATGTGAGACACACCGTAGGCCCGCTTGTCCTTGGGCAACTCGAAGAAGTCCTTGAGCAGCCGCATGTCGGCGCCGCCATCCATGGAGACGATGCTTCCTTCCCGCAACTCCATACGGATCGGCTGTTCCACATACTTGCCCATCGGCAGCAGAGCATCACCCGCATCTATCACCAAGGTTCCCTCGGCCGAGTCCTCCAAGGGCGCCAAGCCGCACTGTCCCGAAGGCCAGTGATCCCACCGTCCCTGCTGGTCCGTGTAGCCATACTGGCATCCCAGCGGACGGCCCGTGTACCTGACCGTGAAGTCGCTCCCGGCATCCGACCAAACCCGCATGGTGTCTGAGGTCGCCAACAGTTCCATGCTTCTTTCGCCCCGCTTGCGGATCTCAGGAAGGGGGAACATCCGGCGTAGGTGGTCCTCAGGCTCCTCGATCATCAGGGAACGGACACCCGCCGCCAAGGCCTCATTATGAGCATCGGAGTAGATCCAATGGGACCCCATACTGGCCAGAAAACCCACCACCAGGTCGCAACCCTTCCAAGCATCGACGATGGTACGCGACTTCATCCACGAGTCGTCAGCGGCCACCATGATCTGAAAGAAATCACCACCCAGCACCCTGACCGCTCCCATCAAAGCCGTGATGTAAGCCGGGTTGCTCTGAGTGTTGGTGAAAGCCATAACCGTCTGCCCGGGGCCGACCCCGCACAACTCCATATGATCTCGGAACATCGGCACCAACTCGGCGCCGGCGGCCGAAGTAGTGGGGACTCTACGCAACGGTCTCCTCCTTGGGAAAGTATTGGCTCTATCGTAGCCCTCCCGACCCTGCCTCCCCCATGGACGGCCTACCTCCCTTTGCTCGGTGCAAGGTCGGTCGTTCCTTCCTGCAAGCCACATGCGCGCACCGAGACACATGGGCCGGTTCACCACCAACAACCGCCGGGCGGCCCTCAATCAGTAGTAGCTTCTTTGCCGCTCGGGCCTCCGGGGAAGTTAGGGGACAGTTTGGCCGTATCCGAGGGCGATGGCCCTCCCGATGAAACGGGAGGATCCGGTGACCATCGCAACTTTGTCATTCAGCTTCGTGGTGGACGGTGGCTCAACTACTCCAGCTCGAACCCGGGAACCACGAAGCTCCCCCGATCGATGATCTGGGTATCCCCGATGGCAATCGAGTGGTTCCTGGTGGGGATGTCAAAGTGGAAGTTCGCCCGGTTCTCGCCGCCGAGCTTTCGGAAGAAGTTGGCGCCGAAGGCGATCAGCATGTTGCCGTAGTAGCTCTCGGTGTCCATGACTCCCCCGCCTTCCCAGAAGCGGAGGCCCAGAGCGTTCCAGTTGGCCCGGTGCTCAAAGCCCCAGCCGATGTGGGAGAGGCCGTAGGCCCGCTTGTCCTTGGCGTTCTCGAAGAAGTCCTTCAGAAGCCGCGCGTCGGCGCCTCCGTCTATCGAGATGATGCTTCCCTCCCGCATCTCTATGCGGATCGGCTGCTCGACGTACTTGCCCATCGGAAGCAGAGCGTCACCGGCGTCGACTATCAGCGTTCCCTCGGCCGAGTCCTCCAAGGGGGCGACGCCGCACTGCCCCGAGGGCCAGTGGTCCCAGCGACCGGGGGTGTCGGTGTAGCCGTACTGGGAGCCCAGGGGTCGACCGGTGTAGCGGACCGAGAAGTCGCTTCCCGCATCAGACCAGACCCGCATGATGTCGGACGTGGCCATGTATTCGACGCTCTTGTCGCCGCGCTTTCTGATCTCGGGAAGAGGGAACAGCCGGCGCAGGTGGTCTTCGGGCTCCTCGATCATCAGGCTCCGAACGCCCGCCTCCAGAGCCTCGTTGTGGGCATCGGAATAGATCCAGTGCGATCCCATGCTGGCCAGGAATCCCACCACCAGGTCACATCCCTTCCAGGCGTCGACGATGGTGCGCGACTTCATCCAGGAGTCGTCGGCGGCCACCATGATCTGAAAGAAGTCTCCCCCCAGCACCCCGACGGCTCCCATCAGGGCGGTTATGTAAGCCGGATTGCTGTGGGTGTTGGTGAAGGCCATGACGGTCTGCCCGGGGCCCACGCCGCACAACTTCATGTGGTCTCGGAACATCGGCACCAGTTCGGCGCCGGCTGCTGAAGTGGTTGGGACTCTACGCAATTCTTTCCTCCTTCGCTGTTACCGGTTTATCGTAACCGCTCGGCGGGGACCCCTTTGGTGTGGAGAGGCCTTTCCTATCGACTCGATGAACGAGAGTCGTCATACCGGAACGAGGTCCGCGAAAAAACCAACATCTGATGGGTTGACTCTGTCACAGTCCTGACCAATACTCACAGGAGTCACAAACACCTTCCGGTCCGCCCGACGTCGCCGGACCGCACTTTCGAGGAGAAGGTCATAGCCGTCGAAAACATGCCCCTGGCGGGTCCAGCGGCTCGCGTTTCGACCAATGGAGGCGGTGGCGGGGGTGGGCCCTGGTGTGAGGAGAGTCGGTGCGGTTTTCGCGGGTTAGGGGTGGTTCTCCGCGAGTTTTGCGTAGGCGGCTCAGGTTTCTCCGGGTGAGGCCCCACCCCTCGGCTCTAGGGCGTCAGTGTGGATAATCATGAGGGGACACTCCAAACGACCATTACTTGATCTCGACCAGGCTGAATCCGGAGCCATATATCAGGATCTCCAGATCATCTATACCGTCAACCCGTTGCTCCCACAGTTCCTCGAACCTCTCCAGGCTGATGAACTCGTCGTCGGCTCGAAACTTGTGGCTGGCGTTGTAACTCCACAGCGTGAAGAAAGTGCGGTACTTGCGGCTGGTGGGGTACAACTCGACTTCTTTGAGGCTCAGACCCGGAGGCGTGACGAAGCTGCGGCCCCGGAGTCCGTCGAGTTCATCCTCCCCGGTCGCATTCTTCACCACCCAGACAATCAGATCGGAGTTCACATACCGGACTTCGCTCGGGTCCAGAACGTCATCGTCATCTCTATCGCTGAAGACCTGGGCGCCGATCTTGACCAGGTACTCATAACCATCCCTGTATCCGGTCGGGATGTCGATCTCGACGTTGGCGGTCACGCCGGTGCGGTTGACAGTAACGCTCGGGGTCCCGGATGCGCCTGGGGTTTCCTCAACCCGGTAGGGATCGTCACCCGTGGGCGTCGGGGCATGGTACAGCCGGTATGTGAGCTTCGCGGTCAAATCGGTGTTGGGCCGCCCCGTGTAGCGGGAGTCGGTGCCGTGCAGCGGGTCTCCGTACTGATTGAGCAAATCGTACGCGATGGTCAATTCGATCTTGTCGCCGACCCGCCGCTGGTACAGCTCGAAGTCGGGCCGGGCCGCCACCAGGACGGAGTCGCCGTCGCTCCAGACGATCTGATGGGTCTGTTTGGCGCAACACTCCGCTTCGATGGTCACCGTGTCCAGGCGTTCGTCGCTCCTGGGACCCCTCAGAGTGAAAATGGCGGCGCCTTTCTGATCGGTGAGCACTGTCGTGTCGGTGCTGGTGTCACGTCCTGTTCTCACGATGTCTGGATCGGGACGACCGCCAGTCACATCCTCCGCTTCGACCCTTATCTCACGGCTCTCGACTTCGATTTCTACAGGCACTCCCTCCCTCTCGAGGTGGGCGCCGTCCTCGTCGAGGAGTTGAATGGCGAACTCCACCGACGAACGCCGATCCAGGTCGACTATGTATGCCCCGCCACCGCCTATCCGGGCGGCGCCGGCAGGTGCGTCGTGCTGCACCGACAGGCTGTCGGCGTTCTTCTCCGACACAGCCCGGGCCTTGGAGAAGTTGGCGGTGTCCCTGATGCTTCTATGATTTCCAAATCGTGTTTGGAGGGGTGGGGTGTTTAGGT
>JAPPLW010000103.1 GCA_028819345.1 bacterium
CTGAGACGGTCGTCTCCTCCGCCACCAGGGAACTGGTGATAGGCCCCAATCGTCCGTTCACGATCATCGGGGAGCGGATCAACCCCACGGGACGAAAGCTCCTGGCCGCCGAGATGAAGAGGGGAGACTACAGCCGGGTCGAGGCCGACGCACTGGCGCAGGTCGCCGCCGGCGCCCACATGCTGGACGTGAACGCCGGCATACCCCTTGCCGACGAGCCGGCCATCCTGGCCGAGGCCGTCCAACTGGTGCAGTCCCTCACCGACGTGCCCATCTCCATCGACTCCTCGATCGTCGAAGCGCTGGAGGCCGGCCTCGGAGTGTATCAGGGCAAGGCGCTGGTCAACTCGGTGACAGGTGAGGAGGAGGTGCTGGAACGGGTGTTGCCCCTGGTCGCCAGGCACGGAGCGGCGGTGGTGGCCATCTCCAACGACGAGACCGGCATCTCCGAAGACCCCGACGTCCGGTTCGAGGTGGCCCGAAAGATCGTCTCCCGGGCCGCCGACTACGGGATCCCGGCCTGCGATGTGGTGGTGGACCCGCTGGTCATGCCGATCGGCGCGCTCGCCAACGCCGGCAGGCAGGTGTTCCACATCCTGGGCCGCCTGAGAGACGAGTTGGGGGTCAACTCCACATGCGGAGCGTCGAATGTCAGCTTCGGACTCCCCAACCGTTCGGCGATCAACTCGGCCTTCCTGACCATGGCGATCAGCGCCGGTCTCACCTCTGCGATAACCAACCCCCTTCACGAGGAGATCCGCACCGCGGTGATGGCCGCCGACGTGATGATGGCCAACGATCCGGAGTGCGCCCGGTGGATCCGGGCCAACCGAGCCCCGGCTCCGGCGGGCGAAGAGAGAGGCTCGCGGCGGGGAAGGGGTCGTCGTCGGCGGGCCGGGCGAGGCGCCGATGTCCAGTCCGGCTGAGCCCAGGATAATTTTCACACCCTCGGGCCGTAGAGGCCGGGTGCCGCGGGGGACCACGGTGCTGGAGGCCGCCCGCATGGTGGGGGCCGACCTGGCCTCGCTGTGCGGCGGGCGGGGGATCTGCGGGCGGTGTCAGATGACGCCGGTGTTCGGGACATTCGCCAAGCACGGGATCTCGGTGGGGCCGGAGGCGTTGAGCGAATGGTCGGAGACCGAGTCCGCATACCGCCGGCGCCGGGGACTGGAGCCCGACCGGCGGCTGGGATGCATGGCAAAGGTGTGCGGAGATCTCCTGGTGGACGTGCCGCCCGAGAGCCAGACCCACCGACAGGTGGTGAGAAAGGACGTGGACGTGGGAAAGCTCCGGCTCGACCCGGTGACCACCCTCCACTACGTGATCACGCCTCCGTCCACGCTGGAGGAGGCGGCCGGTGACGCCCAACGGCTCCTGCGGGCTCTCGCGGAGCAGTGGGGCCTTACCGAGGTGGGAGTGCGGGCGGAGATGCTCGGAACTTTGCAGGAGGCGCTTCGCGAGGGCCGGGGAAAGGTGACCGCGGCGGTGCGGGACGGCCGGGAGGTGGTGGCGGTGTGGCCCGGATTCTCCGAGGTCGTCCTCGGGGTGGCGGTGGATGTGGGCTCGACCACCATCGCCGGACACCTGGCCGACCTGACCACCGGGGAGATACTGGCCTCTGAGGGTCTGATGAATCCCCAGGTGAGGCTGGGTGAGGACTTGATGAGCAGGGTTTCCTACGCCGCCTTGAACGAGGATGGGGGAGCCCGTTTGACCTCCCTGGTCCGCGAGGCGGTCAACGAACTGTGCGCGGGTCTCGTGGAGTCGGCGGGGGCCGCCCCCGAGTCGGTGCTGGAGATGGTGGTGGTGGGCAATCCAATCATGCATCATCTCTTCCTGGGACTGGATGTGCGTCCCCTGGGCGAGGCCCCCTTCACCCTGGCGACCGACGGTCCGGTCGAGGTTTCCGCTTCCAGAGTGGGAGTGGACCTTGCAGATGCGGCCCGCGTATATCTGCTTCCCTGCATTGCAGGGCATGTGGGTGCGGACGCGGCGGGGATGATCCTTGCCGAGCGGCCCTATGAGTCGGAGGAGATAACCCTCTTGTGTGACATCGGGACCAACGCGGAGATCGTGCTGGGCAACTCCGAGCGCCTGCTGGCCGCCTCCAGTCCGACCGGCCCCGCCCTGGAGGGGGCCCAGATCTCGTCGGGCCAGCGGGCGGCGCCGGGAGCGATAGAGAGGGTGCGCATCGATCCCGACACCCTGGAGCCGCGGATTCGCGTAATCGGGATCGATCCCTGGTCGGACGAGCCGGGGTTCTCGGCGCTGGAGGCGGAGACGCAGGTTACGGGCATCTGCGGGTCGGGGATCATCGAGGCGCTGTCGGAGTTGGCGGCGGCAGGGGTGATTACCGCCGACGGCCTCATAGACGGGCGGGCCGCGGAGCGTTCCCGCCGGGTGGTGGAAACCGGACGGACGTTTTCCTATATCCTTTGGGACCAGGGGTCGGAGGTGCATGTAACTCAGAACGATGTACGGGCCGTGCAACTGGCGAAGGCCGCTCTGCTGGCCGGGGCGCGGCTCCTGATGGACCACCTCGGGACCGACCATGTGGACCGGATCCGCTTGGCGGGCGCCTTTGGGTCCCACCTCAGCGCCTCGCACTCGATGGCGCTGGGTTTGATCCCCGAAATCTCTCAGGAGGGGGCTTCCTCGGCGGGAAACGCGGCCGGGACCGGGGCGCTGATGACCCTCCTGAGCGGGGAGTGCCGGCGGGAGATAGAACAGATCACAGAGAGGGTGGAGAAGATAGAGACCGCCATAGAACCCCGCTTCCAGGAGCATTTTGTGGAGGCCATGTCCTTTCCGGGCGCCCGGCGGAGCCGGGACGGCGAAGGACGAGTTAACCAGCGACGATCCAGGCGGGGGACTTCCCGTCGGACAAGAGAGAGGCGAAGATGAGCAGCAGAAGAAGAAGATCGGGAGGCCGGGCGGCTCGGGCTGCGGCTCGGGCTGCGGCCCGCCGGGAGATGGAGAAGTCTCCCTTCCTCACCAGCATGCTTGCCCCCTACGAGGTGCTCAGCACCGAGGGTCTGGAGATAATCGAGAACAACGCGGAGATCATCCTGGAGAGGGTCGGGGTCGACATCACCGACGCTCAGGCGGTGAAGGACTTCGAGGGGGCCGGCGCCGACGTCGACGGGACCAGGGTTCGATTCCCGCGGGGGATGTGCCGCCAACTCATCACCGCCACCGCCCCGTCGTCGTTCACCCAGGTGGCCCGCAATCCCGCCAGGTCGGTGGTGATCGGGGGAAAGAACATGGTCCTGGCCCCCACCTACGGTTCCCCCTTCGTCCGGGACCTGGAGGGAGGTCGCCGCTACGCCACCCTGGAGGATTTCCACAACTTCGTCAAGCTGGCCTACATGTCCCCCTACCTTCATCACTCGGGAGGGACGGTGTGCGAGCCGGTGGACGTCCCCATCCCCAAGCGCCACCTCGACATGGTGTATGCCCACATGCGTTACTCGGACAAGCCGTTCATGGGCTCGGTGACCGCCCCTCACCGGGCGGCCGACACGGTGGAGATGGCCGCTCTGCTCTTCGGGGAGGACTTTCTGGAAGAGAACACGGTGGTCATCTCGCTGTGCAACGCCAACTCGCCTCTCACCTGGGACCGGGCCATGCTGGGTTCGGCGCGCGAGTACGCAAGCCGCAACCAGGGAGTCATCATCACACCCTTCATCCTGGCGGGCGCCATGGCGCCGGTCACCGTGGCGGGGGTTGCCGCCCAGACCCTGGCGGAAGCGCTGGTGGGACTGTCCTACACCCAGGTGGTGAGGCCGGGCGCCCCGGTGATCTTCGGGTCGTTCGCATCCTCGCTCTCCATGCAGTCGGGAGCGCCGACCTTCGGTACCCCGGAGCCGACCATCACCCTGTTCGTGCTGGCGCAGTTGGCCCGGCGGCTGGGAGTCCCGTTCCGGTCGGGCGGGAACCTCACCGCCTCGAAGATCCCCGACGCCCAGGCCGCCTACGAATCGGCCGCCACCTTCCAGCCCACCCTGCTGGCCGGGATCAACTTCGTCCTCCACGCGGCCGGCTGGCTCGAGGGCGGGCTGACGATGGGGTATGAGAAGTTCGTCCTGGACACCGACCAGTGCGGGATGGCCGAGGCCCTCCTGAAGGGAGTGGACCTGTCGGAGAACGGACAGGCCCTGGAGGCGGTGATCGAGACCGGCCCGGGCCAGCATCACCTCGGCTCGGCCCACACCCTGGCCAACTTCGAGACCGCCTTCTACCGGTCGTTCACCGCCGACAGCAACAGCTTCGAGCAGTGGTCGGAGGAAGGCGCCCTCGAAGCCGCCGAGCGGGCCAACTCGTTGTGGAAGAAGTCCCTCGCCGAATACCAACCGCCTCCCCTGGACGAGGCGGCCGACGAGGCCCTCCGCGAGTACATGGCCAAGAAGAAGCAGTTCTATCCCGACTCGGAGGTGTAGCTGTGACATCCGCATACGCCGAACGGCTGAACGGGGTGGGTCCGGCCACTCGGTCGGCGATAGCCGAGGTCCTCGAGAACGCCCGCTTCGAGATCATCCCCCTCAAGAACGCGGTGACCCAGGCCGCCCACCTGCCTTCGGGCTCGGTGATCACCGTGACGGCTTCCCCCAACAAGGGAATGGAAGCCACCATGGACCTGGCCGCCGAACTGGCCGAATCCGGCTTCGAGGTCACCCCTCATCTCTCGGCTCGCCTCCACCGGGACCGGGCCCATCTGGAGGAAACGCTGGACAGGGCGGCGGAACTGGGTCTTCGTCGAGCCTTCGTGGTGGGGGGAGACCACCTCCACCCCGGCGAGTTCTTCGACGGGATCTCCCTGTTGCGGGCCATGGAGGAGATCGGCCACCCCTTCGAGGAGGTGGGAATCCCCGCCTACCCGGAGGGGCATCCGGTGATCCCGGACGCCAAACTCGAAGAGGCGCTGTCGGAGAAGCAACCCTACGCGCACCACCTGGCCACCCAGATGTGTTTCGACGCCCAGGCGATTCGCTCGTTCCTGTCCGGCGCCCGGAGCCGGCGGATCGGGCTTCCCGCCCTCCTGGGCGTGCCGGGCGTGGGAGGGCGGCTGAAGCTGCTGGAGATCTCGGCCCGGATCGGGGTGGGGGACTCGGTGAGGTTTCTCACCAAGAACGCCCGGGTGGTGACCAGGCTCCTCGGCCCGGGAGGCTACGACCCGGGGGAGTTGCTGGAGGACCTGGGAGACAGCCTGACCGATCCGCTGCTGGGGATCGAGGGACTGCACATTTACACTTTCAACCGCTGCGAGGCCACCGAGGCTTGGCGACAGGAGTATCTGGAGGCCCTGCGGTAGCCGTTCTCGCCCCCCGACAGGTAAGGTCACACTGAATGCTGGTCGACGCGATCTGGCTGGTCCTGGGCATGGCCGTGCTGATATTCGGGGCGGAACGCTTGGTCACAGCCGCCGAGCGGCTTGCCTACCACTGGGGAATGTCGACCGTACTGATCGGGGCGGTCGTGGTGGGTTTGGGCACCTCGCTGCCGGAGATGCTCATCTCGGGACTGGCCGCCGCCCGGCCGGAGGGACTGGACCTGGCGACCGGCAACATCGTGGGATCCAACATCGCCAACCTCTCTCTGGTGCTGGGCGTCTCCATGGTGATAGCTCCTCTCAAGAACGTGCAAGTGGACCTGCGCCGCGAGTGGCTGGCCATGGTGGCGGGATCGTTCGTGCTGGTGGCGCTGGCCTGGAACAACGCCCTGTCCCGCTGGAACGGGGTGATCCTGATTGCCGGGATGGCGCTGGCGCTGATGCTCCTGGTCAAATGGTCCCGCGATCCGCGTCTGATCGGCGAGGGCGCGGGCGGGGATCCCGCCGGGGAGGGAAGCAAACCCCACTCGGCCGACATCTTGGCGTGGAGGGAAAAGGTGCAGGTGGCGACCCCTGTACGGCTCCTCGGACTCGGGGTTCGTCTGCGGCTCACCCTGTGGAAGGAGGTCACGATGGCGGTGGTCTCCCTGGCGTTGACGCTCTGGGGAGCGGACCGGTTGGTGGACGGAGCCACCGGTATCGCCGATCGGCTCAATATCTCGGGAGGGTTGGTCGGCCTCACCCTGGTGGCCCTGGGCACCTCTCTTCCCGAGTTGGCCACCGCCGTGGCGGCCGCCCGGCACGGGGACAACGCGCTGGTCATCGGGAACGTTCTGGGCTCCAACCTGTTCAATGCGCTGGCGGTGGGAGGGATAGCGGGCGTGGTGGGGGACGGCGCGTTCGGGGGCAACTTCAGGGGGAGCCTCCTCTGGATGCTGGCCGCCGCGGTGGCGGCGGGCGGCATCGCCAACGGTCTGCGAGGAGTGGACCGGCTTCGGATCCACCAGAGCCCCAATCGTGCCCTGAGAGTGCTGGGAACCGCCCTGGCCAGGAGCGACGCGGGTTTCAACCGGTGGTCAAGGAGCCGGATGGCGGGGTGGGTGCTGGTGGTCTTCTACCCCCTGGCCTTGATTCTCGCCGGGTTGTAGACCAGGGGATCCGGAGTCCCTCAGAAGGAGTACCCACCCAGTTCCCCGGTGAGTTGGGCGGCGAGGTCGCACAGCATGCGCCCGATCCTGGGCTCCTCGCCCGGCGCGGGGAAGCGGTAGGAGGGCCCGTGCACGCTCAAAGAAGCCACAACCTGGCCGTGGGGATTGAACACGGGTGCTGCCACCCCGTTGATGTCTTCCGTGTACTCCCGGTGGGTCCAGGCGTAGCCGTCCCGGCGGACCGTTTCCAGACGGCCCATCAAGGCCGCCGGTTCGACGAGGGTCTGCGGGGTGTGCCTCACCAGGTCCTGTTGCAGGTACCTTCCCAGCCTCTCAGGCTCCCATGTAGAGAGGAACACCAGTCCGGGCGCCACCGTGTTGTGGGGCAAGGCGAACCCGGTCCAATCCTGCACCTGCACCGAACGGTCGGCCGTGACCTGGCTGACGTAGAGCGTATTGTCGCCTTCCGGGACCGACAGGGTTGCGTCCTCTCCCAGGTGGGAGACCAGGGACAGCAGGTGGGGACGGCTCAACTGGGCCAGCACCTGGGGCGACGTCCCCCCGCCGGCCAGCACCTCCAAGCCGTGGCCGACTCGATACCGACCCCGCTTGCCCACCTGCTCCACCATGTCGAGATGCTGGAGGGTGTCGAGCATGCGGGAAACCGAACTCTTGGGAAGCCTGGTGACTCTGGCGATCTGGGCCAGGCTGACCCCATTGGGGGAGGCGACCACCACCCTCAGAACCGCAAAGGCCCTGGTTACCGCCCGAACGGGGGAAGTCACGATGTTTGTTGCGGGGAGAAGAGGTGTGTTCGCATTCTGCCTATCGGTAAAGCGTGCCGCCAGTCGGAATGTACTATAATACGGAACGAGTCGAAGGAGTTGAGGATGGCTGCTCACAACAAAGTGATCCTCACCTGCGCGGTCACGGGAAGCTCACACACTCCCACCATGAACATCGGGATACCCGTCACCCCCGAAGAGATGGTGTCCCAGTCGGTGGAAGCGCACTCCCGGGGGGCGGCGGTGATCCACATTCACGCCCGCGATCCACTCAGCGGCCGCCCCAGTACCGACGTGGGGCTGTTCAGGGAGTACTGCGCAGGCATCAAGGAGCAGTGTGACGCGGTGATCAGCATCACCACCGGAGGGGCCACCGGACAGACCGTCGAGGAGCGGCTGGCGGTTATCAAGGCGCTGCAGCCCGAGTTGGCCACCTGCAATCTGGGGACCATGAACTACGGTCTTTTCCAGATGATCCCCCGCTACGAAGGTCGGTGGAAGCACGACTGGGAGGAGCCGTATCTCGAGTCCACCCGCCATGAGCCCTTCGTGAGCCGTTTCTCCGACATCGAGTACATGCTCACCGAGTTGACCGAGGAGACCGGCTGTCGCTTCGAGTTCGAGGCATACGACGTCGGGCACCTCTATACATTGGCGTTCTACGCCGACCAGGGCCTGGTGAAGCCTCCCATCTTCATGCAGTTCGTGGTGGGGACCCTGGGTGGGATCGGCCCGGATGTGGAGAACGTGGTGGCCA
The DNA here is from genome assembly GCA_028819345.1 of bacterium. Taxonomy (GTDB): domain Bacteria; phylum Actinomycetota; class Acidimicrobiia; order Spongiisociales; family ZC4RG35; genus Bin76. The sequence continues at coordinate 8,020 of JAPPLW010000103.1, forward strand.
TGAAGCAGGTCGCCGACCGCCTGTTCGGGACCGACATCGAGTGGTCGGTGCTGGGGGGAGGGCGCTTCCAGTTCGACATCGTCACCGCAGGCGCGGTGCTCGGGGGCCATGTTCGGGTCGGCCTGGAGGACGGCATCTATCTCCGGCGTGGACGGTTGGCCGACGACAATGCCGAACAGGTGGCGAAGATGGTGCGCATCCTCGAGGAACTTTCCCGCGAGACCGCCAGTTCCGCGGAGGCCAGGGAGATTCTCAATCTCAAGGGCCTTGACAATGTGGCATTCTGACCGGCATTGACGATGATGGCCGAACCGGGGGGGTCGTCTGGGCAGTTCGTAGCCGAGGTGGGGGTGGTCGGTCTGGTGGGGACCGGCGTGATCGGAAAGGGATGGGCGGTGCGCGCTCTTTCCCGGGGTTGGGAGGTGGTGGCCACCGATCCGGCGCCCGGGGCGGCCGGGAGCCTGACGGCCTTCGTGGAGCGGGCCTGGCCGGCCGCGACGGCGCTGGGTCTGTATCCAGGGGCCCGCCCCGACCGGGTGCGTTTTGTGGAGAGCATCGGGGAGGTCACCGCCCGGGCCGACCTGGTCGTGGAGTCGGTTCCGGAACGGGAGGAACTCAAGAGGGAGGTGGCGCTGCGGATCGACCGGACGCTTCCGGCCGAGGTATTGATCTGCTCCAGTTCCTCGGGACTCCTCCCCAGCCGACTGCAGTCCGGGCTCGCGCACCCGGAGCGGTACCTCGTAGCCCATCCCTTCAACCCCGTCTACATACTTCCCCTGGTGGAACTGTGTGGGGGCCGTCTCACCAGCCCCGCCGCGCTGGACGCGGCCAGGGCGATCTACGAGGACCTGGGCATGCACCCGCTGGTGGTGCGGAACGAGATCGAGGGCTATCTTTCCGACCGCCTGCAGGAAGCCATGTGGCGGGAGGCTCTCTGGATGGTGAGTGACGGGGTGGCCACCACCGATGAACTCGACCAGGCCATCATCTACGGTCCGGGTCTGCGCTGGGCCGGAATGGGGACCATGCTCACCTTTCACCTGGCGGGGGGAGAGGGCGGCATGCGGCACATGCTGGGGCATTTCGGCCCGGCCCTGGAGCTTCCCTGGACCAACCTCAAGGCGCCTCCGCTGACCGACCGTCTCTCGGAGTCGCTCATCTCGGGGATCGAGGAGCAGGCGGCGGGCCGGAGCGTGGCCGAGTTGGAGCAGCTTCGCGATCGTTTTCTGATCTCGGTGATGCGAGCGCTTCGACCCCACGACCTGGGGGCGGGGAGGATGGTCGCCGACAGGGAGGCGGTCCGGCTGGGAGCCGCGGCCCGGACCTGGCGGCCCGGAGTGGAGGTGGGAGCACCGCTGGAGCTCTATCACACCCAGGTGGAGCCGGATTGGGTGGACTACAACGGGCACATGACCGAGAGCGCCTACCTGACCGCCTTCGGTTGGGCCTCCGACGCCCTGTTCCGCTTCGTGGGGATCGATGAAGGGTATCGGGCGGGCGGACACTCCTTCTATACAGTGGAGACCCACATCCACTACCGCCGGGAGGCCTCCGTGCACCAGGAACTCTTCTTCACCACCCAGGTGCTGGGAGTGGATGAGAGGCGCCTTCACATCTTTCACGCCATGGACGACAAGGACGGGCGTCGTATGTCCTCCACCGAGCAGATGCTTCTTCACGTCGACACCGAGGCTGGCGCGGCCGTTCCCGTCCTCCCCGGACCGGCCCGGGCGCTGGCCGCCGTGGGGGAGGCTCACCGGAAGCTGGCGGTCCCTCCCGAGGTCGGGTCGCGGATGAGCCTCGACCGCCGGCGCTGAGAGACACCGAGGACCCATGGACTTCGCGCTCACCGACGAACAGGAACTGATCCTCGCCACTATCCGGGACTTCACCGACCGCGAACTGCTTCCCCACGAGGATGAGGTGGAACGGCGAGGGCACGTCCCCACCGAGGTGGCGGACGGGATAAGGAGGAAGGCGATCGAAGCGGGAATCTTCGCCGCCAACATGCCTGTGGAGGTGGGCGGCGCCGGTCTGGACAACCTGACCATGGCGCTGGTGGAGAAAGAACTGGGCAGGGTGTCCTATGCCCTCCACCACCTGGTGGCCCGGCCCTCCAACATCCTGCTGGCGTGCGTGGGTCCCCAACGCGACCGTTACCTCTATCCCACGGTGGCGGGGGAGCGCATGGAGGCGTTGGCGATGAGCGAACCGGACGCCGGCTCCGACCTGCGGGGTATGAAGTGCCGGGCGGTCCGGGACGGGGACGAGTACGTGATCACGGGGGTCAAACATTTCATCTCCCACGCCGACATCTGCGACTATGTGATTCTCTTCGCCGCCACCGGTCCCGATCCGGAGGCAGACCCGGGCCGGGGGCGCTCTCCCCAACGGATCACCGCCTTCCTGGTGGATGTGGGGACTCCCGGGTTCGAGGTGCGGGAGGGCTACCGGTCGGTCTCGCATCGGGGATACAACAACTCGGTCCTCAATTTCGACGACTGCCGCGTCCCGGCATCCCAGGTCCTGGGTGAGGAGCATCGCGGGTTCGACGTAGCCAACACCTGGCTGGGGGAGACCCGGCTGGCAGTGGCAGCCAACTGTCTGGGTCGAGCAGAGCGGGCCATGGACCTGGCGGCCGGATGGGCGGCCCGCCGCACCCAGTTCGGGCAGACCATCGGACGCTTCCAGGGGGTGTCGTTCAAGCTGGCGGACATGGCCACCCGACTGGCTTCGGCGGAGCTTCTCACTCTCCGGGCCGCCTGGAAAGCCGACCGGGACATCATGACCAACGCCGATGCGGCGATGGCAAAGCTGGCCGCCACCGAGATGCTGGCCTACGTGACGGACGAGGCCATCCAGATCTTCGGCGGGATGGGACTGATGGACGAACTGCCGCTGGAGCGCCTGTGGAGGGACGCCAGGGTGGAGCGCATCTGGGATGGCACGTCCGAGATCCAACGCCACATCATCTCTCGGTCCATCCTCCGGCCCCTCGAAGGCTGAACCACGGTGTCGAGACTGTCGCGGCTGCTGAGGCCCAGAACAGTGGCTCTGGTTGGGGGAAGTCTGGTCAACCGGCTGGTGGAATCCTGTGAGGAGATGGGATTCACCGGCGAGATCTGGCCGGTGAACCCCGACCGGAAACGGCTGGCCGGGCTGGAGTGCTTCCCCGACCTCGGCGCGCTTCCGTCTCCGCCGGACGCGGCCTTTCTGGCGGTCAACCGTGGGAGGACCATCGAGGCGGTGGCAAACCTGGCCGAGATGGGAGCGGGCTCCGCGGTCTGCTATGCCTCTCTCTTTTCGGAGCAGGGATCCGAAGGCGCCGCCTACCAGCGGCGCCTGGTGGAGGCGGCCGGGGACATGCCAATTCTGGGACCCAACTGCTACGGCCTGGTCAACGCGGTTGACGGCGTGGCCCTGTGGCCCGACCTGTTGGGCTGCGAGCCGGTCTCGGAGGGGGTGGCCCTGATCTCCCAGAGCGGGAACGTCGGGATGAACCTGTCGTTCCAGGGTCGACAGCTACCCGTCTCTCACCTTGTGACGGTGGGGAATCAGGCCGTGGTGGGGATAGAGGACCTGATGGAGGAGCTGTTGGAGGACCGGCGTGTCAAAGGGTTAGGCCTGTTTCTCGAAGCGGTCCGGGACCCTGCCCGGTTCCTGGCTGCGGCGCGAAGGGCCCTGGCTGTCCGGGTGCCGGTCGTGGCGCTGATGGTGGGTCGTTCCCGGCGCGGAGCGGAGATTGCCCGGAGCCACACCGCCTCGATCAGTGGTATGACCGAGGCATACCGGGCCCTCTTCGATCGTGGCGGGGTGATGAGAGTGGACACCATCCCCGAGTTGCTGGAGACCTTGGGGGTGCTGGTGGGAGTCGGTCCCCTGCGCGGAAACCGGATCGTATCCATGTCCTGTTCGGGAGGGGAGGCGTCGTATGTGGCCGACCTGTCGGAGAGCACCCGCCTGGACTTCGCCCCGTTCCCTTCCGAGCTGGCCGCCCGGGTGGAGCGGATACTGGAGGGAAGGGTGAAGGTGGGCAATCCCCTCGACTACCACACGTTCATCTGGGACGACCGCGCCCGGCTGGAGCGGTTGTTCCGGGAGGTGACCTCCGGCCCCCAGGACGCCACGATGCTGGTGCTGGACCTTCCCGACCGCGACGGAGACTTCGCGGCTTTCTGGAAGACCGCCCGGGCGATGGTGACGGCCCGATCGGTGTCGGAGCGACCTGCCCTGGTGGTGTCGGGATTGCCTGAGAACCTCTCCGCAGACCTGGCGAGGGAGTTGGCGGCGGCCGGGGTGACGCCGGTGCGAGGTATTGCCGAGGCGCTGGCCGGACTGGACGCGGCTGTCCGTTGGGGAGACGTGGTCCATTCCGAGCCTCCCGTCTCTCCCGCCGCAGTCCCGCCGCCGGGTGACCGCCTCACTCACCTTGATGAAGCCGCGGCCAAGGAGCGCCTTGCAGAATGGGGGATGGCAGTCCCCCGGGGAAAGGTCACCCCGGCCTCCGGCGTGGAGGACGTTGCGGCGGCGATCGGCTATCCCGTGACGATCAAGGTGGTGGGGATCGATCACAAGACCGAGGAGGCCGGGGTGAAGGTGGGGATCCCCACGCCTGCCGACCTGAATCTCGTGTTAGCGGAGATGTCGGAGCGCTACGCGGGCCCGTTCCTGGTGGAGGAGACGGTCGGCGGGGTGGTGGCCGAGTTGCTGGTCTCGGTGCGCCGCCAGTGGCCGGTCGGTTGGCTGGTGGCACTGGGCGCCGGGGGAGTCCTCACCGAACTGGTAGACGACTTCGTCCACTTTCTGGCCCCGGTGGACCGCCGGGAGGTGCGCGCCGGGATCGAGAAGTTGAAGATAGGCCGGCTGCTGGCCGGCTACCGGGGAGCCCCGGCCGCCGATCTCGACGCCTGCGTGGCTGCGATTTGTCATCTGGTGGACGGCGTGCTGGGCGACGAGGATGTAGTCGAGGTGGAAGTGAACCCGTTGCTGGCCACCGCCTCGGGGGCGGTGGCGGCCGACGCGCTGCTGAGCCTGAGCGGTTGAGAGGAGTCCGCCCGCCCTCCTCGAGGGATGAAGGGCAAGGTACTCTTTGCGAACCGGTTCAACGAAACCGACGCGACGGCAGAGGCATGGATGGCTGATTCAGAAGAGCATTCGGACAGTCCCTCGGGTCAACCGATCCTGGCCTCGGGGGTTTGGAAAGTCTTCGGGAAACGCGTGGCGGACGCCATGGCGATGGCCAGGGACAAGGTCGACCAGTCAGAGATCCTGGCCAAGAGCGGGTGTGTCGTGGCTGTGCAGGACGCCACATTCGAGGTCAACTGGGGCGAGATCTTCGTGGTAATGGGGCTGTCGGGCAGCGGGAAGTCCACCCTCATCCGCTGTCTGTCGCGATTGGTCGACGCCACCGCCGGCAGGATCGTCATCAACGGCCAGGACCTGGGGGAGATGCCTGAACTCGAGTTGCGGGAACTGCGCCGCCACACGATCAGCATGGTCTTCCAGAACTACGGGCTGTTTCCACACCGGCGGGTGATCGACAACGTGGCCTTCGGGTTGGAGGTGAGGGGAGCCACCAGGGAGGACCGGTACCAGAAAGCGGAGGAGATGATCGAGTTGGTGGGGCTGGACGGCTGGGCCACGAACTACCCGGAGCAGCTGAGCGGGGGGATGAAGCAGCGGGTGGGGCTCGCCCGGGCGTTGGCGGTGGACCCCGAGATACTGCTGTTCGATGAGCCCTTCTCGGCCCTGGATCCGCTGATCCGCCGGGACATGCAGGATGAGCTCCTGGGTCTGCAGGAACGCCTCAAGTGCACCATGGTGTTCATCACCCATGACTTCTCCGAGGCGCTGAAGCTGGGGGACCGGATCGCCATCATGCGATCGGGCGCCATAGTGCAGGTGGGCACCCCCGAGGAGATCGTCGCCCATCCGGCCGACGACTACGTGCGGGACTTCACGATCGATGTTCCCCGGCACAAGGTGCTGTCCGCCGGGACGGTGATGGCGCCGTTCTCCCCGGACATGGTCTTGGAAGGAGAGCCCGTGGCGGTCTCGGCCCGGTTGGAAGCCATCCTGCCTCGCCTCCTGACCGAGGGCAGACCGGTGCCGGTGGTCGACGAACGGGGGAGACGCTGCGGGGTGTTGGAGCCGGCGGTCGTCTCCCGGTACCTCTGGCGGCAATGACCTCTCTGACGGTCCGGTCGGCGGGCTGGCGCCGTCCGATCGCGTATCTGGGGGGAGCCGTTCTCCTGCTGGGAGGATTGATCGTGCTCCTCCCGGAGGGAATAGGGGCATTCCCGCCGGAGTGGGACGTCGGTCTTGGGCCGGCGGTGAACGAGGTCCAGCAGTGGTGGATCAGCAACCGGCGGGATCTCGGCGTATACCTGTATTTCTTCGATCCGCTCTCCGACTCCATTGACTGGCTGCTGCGGGCCTTTGAGAACCTGTTGTTGGCCATCCCGTGGTATGTCCATGCAGCCGGGGTGGGATTGGCTTTCGGCCGGTGGCTGGGGACGCCGGGTGGAGTGGCTGCCGGTGCAGGGATGCTCTACTTCGTCGCACTCGGGCTATGGGAGCAAAGCGTCCAGACTTTCTCCCTGATGACAGTGGCGGTGGCGCTGGCGGTGGCGATCGGAGTGCCGGTGGGAATACTGGCTGCTCGAAGCGACTGGGTATTCCGCGGGCTTAGGCCGGTGCTCGACTCGATGCAGACGCTTCCTGCCTTCGTTTATCTGATTCCGGTCCTACTTTTCTTTGGGGTGGCGAGGGTGCCGTCCCTAATTGCCACGGTGATCTACGCCTTGCCTCCCGTCATCCGGCTCACCAATTTAGGCATTCGGCAGGTCCCCACCGAGAGCCTGGAGGCGGGGCTGATGTTCGGGTCCACCTCCGGCCAGCTCCTCCGGAAGGTCCAGTTGCCCCAGGCGGTGCCATCCATCCTGGCTGGGGTGAACCAGACGATCATGATGGCGCTGAGCATCGTGGTGATAGCGGCCATGATCGGCGCTGGAGGTCTGGGCCAGGAGGTGCTGCTGGCGCTTCGCCATCAGGAGGTGGGAAGGGCGGTGGAGGCGGGCATGGCCATCGTGCTGATGGCGGTGATGCTGGACCGTTTCTCCCATTCCCTGGTGGGGCAGGGTCGCATGGGAGGGGCGGCCCGCACCCAAGGGCTCCAGTATCGGAACTGGTGGGTAGCGGGAGGAGCGCTGGCCGCAATGGCGATCGCCGGATGGACCCTGGGTTGGACCGACTACCCGACCGCCCTGCAGTTCAGTTATGCCGCTCCCATCGACGGAGCGGTGGACTGGGCGCGGGACAATCTGTACCAGTTGGGAAACCTGCCGGTGGGCACCGGCCCGTTCAGCGACTTCCTCACCACCTACGGCACCCGCCCCATGCGGCTCTATTTGAGTGAGGAGGCGTGGCCGGTGGTGGTGCTGTTCTTCGGATTCGTAGCCTGGTGGGCTTCCGGCAAGAAGTTGTTGTTGGGATCGGTGGTCGGAACCGTTGTCATCGGGTTGCTGGGTATGTGGACCCTCACCATGGACACCCTGTCGCAAACGGTGGTGGCGGTGTTGATGGCCATAGTGATCGGGTTGCCTTTGGGGGTGGCGGCGTCCCGCCGGGACTGGTTGGAGCGGGGCATGCGACCGGTCCTGGATACGTTGCAGACCATACCGAGTTTCTGTTTCCTGGTCCCGGTGGTGATTCTGTTCAATGTGGGGCGAATCCCGGGGATAATCGCCTCGGTCCTCTACGCTATCCCGCCGGTGATTCGACTTACCAACCTCGGGATCCGGAGTGTTGACTCCGAGATTGTGGAGGCTTCCGAGTCATTCGGGGTCACCCGCCGGCAGAAGCTGTGGAAGATCCAGTTGCCCCTGGCCATGCCCACCGTGCTGGCGGGTATCAACCAGACCGTGATGCTGGTACTGGCCATGGTGGTGATAGCCGGCCTGGTGGGAGGCGCAGGCCTGGGGTTGGAGGCGGTGAAAGGGCTGGCCAGGAGCGACACCGGCCTGGGATTCGAAGCGGGAGCCTCAATTGTGATCCTTGCCATGATCCTGGACCGGATCACCCAAGGCTGGGCCGCTCGTTTTCAGCCTCCCTCCTCGGATCGAGGCTAGGTTGCGGGCCCGAGACTTTCCCCCGCCAATTTAATTGGGTCCTGCAGGAGTGGGCATCCGGGACCGGGCGTGGTTAACATATTGTTAACTGTCGACGAAGGCGAATCGGGAAACATTTGAGTTCAAGGCCCCGCGATGAAAGGACAAGGACATGAGTAGAAGATCAACTTTCAAGGCCTCTCTCCTTCTGGCCGCCTTTTCCCTGGTGCTGGCGGCCTGCGGAGATGACCTTGGCGACGTCGAAACCATCAAGCTTGCGGTGAACCCGTGGGACGGTTCGGCGGTCAACATTGCAGTGGCCGCGGCCGTTCTGGAGGGAGAGGGCTACACCGTGGAGAGAGTCGAGATCGACGAGAACGCCCAGTGGGCTGCCATGGCCGCCGGCGACCTGCACGCCTCCCTCGAGGTCTGGCCCTCGGGGCATGCCGAAAACGTTGCTTCCTACATTGACGGAGGCGGCGGAGTCGTGAACGGCGGTGAACTCGGGGCAGTCGGCAAGATCGGCTGGTGGATCCCCACCTACGTGGTGGAAGAGAACCCGGCGGCCGGTAGCTGGCAGGGCCTGCAGGACCCGGCAACGGCCCAGGTGTACGCCACAGCCGAGACCGGCGACAAGGGACAGTTCCTGATCGGCGACCCCAGCTGGGTCTCCTATGAACAGGACATCATCGACAACCTCGGGCTGCACCTTGAGGTGGCTTATGCAGGATCCGAAGAGGCCCTGCTGGCCGCCATGGACTCGGCAACCAGCCGCGGCGATCCGTTGCTGTTCTACTGGTGGACTCCCCACTCGGCGTTCAGCAAGTTCGACCTGACGGCATTCGAGCTGCCGGCCTACTCCGACGAGTGCTATGCATCCGGCGCGGTCGACTGCGACTATCCGGACGACGTCTTGTTCAAGATCATGTGGGACGGCTTGGAGGAAGGAGCCCCGACCGCTTTCACGATCCTCTCCAACTTCAGCTACACCAACGAGGACCAGATCTTCATGTTGGGCAAGCTGGATGAGGGATTGTCGGTGGATGAGGCCGCCGCTGCATGGATGGACGCCAACGAGTCCGTCTGGCAGGCCTGGATCCCCGGATAAACCGTCCTTCACAAGACCCATTGACGACCCAGGTGAGGCTGCCCTACGGGGCGGCCTCACCTGTTTGCGGAGGGGTTCGCTCTCGACGTTCCTCGCTAACCCCGTTCAATGGCTTCAGCGGTATCGAAGTCGCGCTCACCCCTAGACTTGGGCCTGCCCAACTGAGAGTGCCATGGGAGATCCAAAGGTAAGAAGACGCGTCGGGCTGGTGGGGCTGCTGTGCTGTGTTTTCCTGATCATCGCCGAGGAGATAGTCGATGTCGAGTTCTTCGGGGAGGCGCTCCTCGGGCTGTTCTGCATAGTTCTCCTGGGTACCTCGGCTACCGAAGAGGGCAAGGCCGGCGCCGAGGCGCCCGCCGAAGACCCCGAGGCCGTCCGAAGGTTGGCAAGACCATCATTCTGACCTGTGCCAGGCCCCGGGCGCCGGCCGCCGCATATGAGGCAACGGGTTCGACTCCAGCTTGGATGTGGGGACTTGCTTAGAGAGCTGCTGGAGGAAAACGCCGTTCTGGTTGCCGATGGCGCCATGGGCACCACCCTGTTCGAAATGGGCCTCGAGAGCGGGGACTGTCCGGAGAGGCTGAACATCGAACGGCCGGAGATGATCTCGGAAGTTCATCGGCTGTTCGTGGAGGCGGGAGCGGATCTGTTTCTCACCAACACCTTCGGGGGCAACCGTCGTCGTCTGGCCCTGCACGGCCTGGAGGACCGGGTTGCCGAGTTCAACCGGGCCGGGGTGGTCATCGGTCGCCAGGTGGCGTCCGACGCCGGGAGGCCGGTGGCGGTTGCGGCCAGCGTGGGTCCCACCGGCGACCTTTTCGAGCCCCTCGGCCCCCTGAGCCATGGCGAGGGGGTGGAGGTGTTCCGTGAACAGATGGAAGCGCTGGTGGAGGCAGGCGCCGATGTCCTGTGGATCGAGACCTTGTCCTCCTGGGAGGAGATCTCCGCCGCCACCGAGGCGGCGTCGGGCTTTGACGTGCCGTACGCCGTGACTCTCAGCTTCGACACCAACGGGCGGACCATGATGGGCCTGCGGCCTTCGGAGTTCGGACAGTGGTGGACGGGGCTCTCCCCGGACGGCCGCCCCGCGGCATTGGGCGCCAACTGCGGCACCGGCCTGGAAGAGGCCCTGGAGGCTGCCGCAGCCATCGCGGAGGTCGCCGAGGAGGCATGCGTGATCGTCAAGTCCAACTGCGGCATACCGATTTACGAAGGCGGGGGACTCACCTACCCCCAAGGTCCCGAACTCATGGGGAACTACGCCCGACGGGCGATGGATGCAGGATGCAGCATCATCGGAGCCTGCTGCGGATCCACTCCCCGCCACATCCGGGAGATCCGCTCCACATTGGAGACACCCTGAGATTGATCCAAACGGACGGGAATTCGGCGCGCCGCCGTCCAAGTTTGGATTATCAAAGAGGACACATACTCATGAGAGATTGGCTATTTGCCAGAGTACGGTTTGTGATGACGGGAGCAGGACTGTTAGTCAAGCCCGAAGGGAGCGAAACTGAGTGCTTGGAAGAAGGCGGCGCCTCACCCGCGGTTGCACCAACACCAGAGGGACAGAGCGTTCGGAGGGACTGACGAGTTGGAGGAGTTCTTCAGGGAGTGCGATGGGCTGGACGGGCCTGTTGAGGAACCGGATTGGGACGAACACGTCGCAGTGATCAATGAGTCTCGCCTTCGAGGTATTGGCAGGCCGAGAAGGGGACACCTGGACTGAGTTCGCCTGATGAAAGGCGGGTCCGGGGGGGGAGCGCGATGTGTCCCATCATCTTCCATACACTGCCCTTATGCGGTTTGTGGTCTTCGATCTGGAAGCGAACGCCGATCATCCCCGTCCCGACGGTCAAGAGATCATCGAGATCGGCGCCCTGGTGGTGGAAGACGGCCGGGTGTCGAAAGAATTCTCCAGCCTGGTCGCTCCCACCCCGGGTCGGCCCCTGGCCCCCCTGACCGTCGAGCTGACCGGCCTCACCGAGGAGGCCCTGAGAGGGGCGCCGTCCCGGGTGTCAGCCCTGGAGGAGTTCCTGGAGTTGTGCAGTGATCTCCCAATGGTGGCCCACAACGGGAGCACCTATGACTATCTCCTGCTCCTGGCGGAATTGGATCGGGCTGGTCTGCGGGAACCCCGGGGCGAGCGACTCGACACCCTCGAGTTGGCTCATGTGGCTTTCCCCCGGGCCGGGAAGGAGTCGGTCCCCGACATCGGGGGAGGCATACCCCCGCGTTCGCGTCGCCTTGTGGACCTGGCGGACCACTTCGGCGTCGGTGGTGGCGTCGGGCCTGCCCATCGGGCCCTGTCGGACGCGCGGATGGTGTGGGGAGTGATGAACGGCCTGCTCGGGGAACTGAACCGGGTTGATCCCGTCCGCCGTGCCCAGCGGTGGATCCTGGAGGTCACGGGTCACCCCTGGGCGGTCTTCTGCCAGCCGGACATAGCCGACTTCGGAGTGGCGTACCGGCCGGACCTGGTGGAGGTGATCCCGCTGCCTCCCCTGTCCGAAGAAGAACAGGACCCCCCTCCCGAACCGGCATTCGACGAATGGGCGGGGGAAGAGGAGGTCCAACGGGACATAGATCTCCTCGAACTGGTGGCTCCACTGACCGAAGGGGGAGAGCTGATGACCGAGGGCATGGAGCATCGGCCGTCGCAGGAGGAGATGGCTCAGCAGGTGGCTGCCGGCCTTGCCCGGTCCGAGAACCTCATGGTGGAGGCCCCCACCGGCACCGGCAAGACGCTTGCCTACCTGGTGCCCGCCACCCGGCTGGCGACCGCCTGGAACACCCAGATTCTCGTCTCCACCTACACCAAGGCGCTGCAGGACCAGGTTTGCCTGACACTGCGGGACATCTCCGACCGACTGTCTCCGGTCCGGTGGACGGTCCTGAAAGGGCTCAGCAACTACTTGTCGGTACATGCCCTGGCAGAGGAGTTGGTGTGGCTCGATCCCTTCGAGTCGGGTCGGATTCGAGACAACCCGCTCTTCTCGGACCAAGCATCCGATCATCTGGCGGATCATGAACTCGGCCTGGCCCTGGCGGTGGTGTTGGGTTGGGCGGCCGAGACTCCCACCGGGGAGTGGGACGATCTTCGCGACGGCTGGCTAAGAAGACGCGACGCCACCATGTACCGGCTCCGGTCCCGGCTGTCGATGACCGAGACTCCCGGCAGAGCCCGCAACGCCCTGGAGAAGCGGTGCTTCTTCGTGCGGGCTTTGAAGCGGCTCTCCGCGGCGCAGATCGTGGTGGCCAACCACTCGCTTATGTTGCTTCGCGACCAGATGACCGGCTACAGCCCGCGTTTGATAGTGGATGAGGCGCACGAGTTGGAGTCGGCGGCCCGGTCCGCCTTCACGGGGACGGTGAGCCGACGGGTCCTGTGGCGCCTCCTCTACACGGTGTACCACCCCAGGTTTTCGGGAAGCCTGCTGCGTCGCTATCTGGGTTCCCTGCCGGCCGGTTCGGCGCGGGACCGCGGGCAGGTCGGGGCCGAGCGGGTGGTGCGCTACTGGCGGGCTTGCGAGCCCCGCATCGAGGACTTGGGGGAGACGCTGCTGGATTACCTCGAGGCGACGCGAGGGTGGTCGCCCGGGGCGGAGGAGCCTTTCTCCACCCGCGTAACCCGGGTGGACCTCAACCGCTCCCGATGGCAAGAGGTGACCGAGGCCCTGGAACAGTTGGCGGAGGCATTCTCCTTTCTGGCCGAAGCTCTCGACGCTCTGCCGGTTCCCGAGGGTTTGCGGGCCGAACGGTCGTCAGACGAGTTGAAGCGGCGGATCACCTATGCAAGCGGGGGAGCGAAGACGATCGCTGAGCTCTGCTTCCAGATGGCGAACATCGACTCTGAAGACCTTCTGGAGTCGGCCTTGGTCTGCGACCTCGCCTGGACCGAAGAGGAGTGGCGATGGAAGCTGAGCGCGGTCCCGTTGGAAGTGAGCGAACGCCTGGCGGAAGTCTGGGAAGAGAAGAAGTCGGTGATAATGACCTCCGCCACTCTCACGGTGGCAGGGTCCTTCGACTACGTTGCAGCCGGTTTGGGAATCGGTGAGAGTCGCAGAGCATTGTTGGAGAGTCCGTTCCCCGACCTGCGCAGGCAGATGCTGGTGGTGATTGCCGGGTATCTGCCCAATCCCAGCGGGTCCAGCCTGGAGGAGTTCGCCGAGGCCGCTCCGGCCGAGATGGCCCGCCTGATCGAGATCAGCCGGGGCCGGGCGCTGGCGCTGTTCACCGCCAACCGGCGGATGGAGCGGGCGGCAGGGTATCTGAGAGATCGCCTGTTTCCCGGTTTCACGGTGCTCTGCCAGGGCGAGGCCTCGGCGCCGGAGCTCACCGAGGGTCTTCGCAATCCCTCCCAACCCACCTGCCTCCTGGGAAGCGGAACGTTCTGGCAGGGGATCGATGTTCCTGGCGAGGCGCTCAGCCTGCTGGTGATGGAGAAACTTCCCTTCTCCTCTCCCGAGGATCCGGTGGTTGCGGCTCGTCAGGACGTAATCGGCCGCCGCGGGGGAAGGCCGTTCGAGGACTTCCTCCTACCCGAGGCGGTTCTGGGCTTCAGGCAGGGCGCCGGACGGTTGATCCGGACTCCCGACGACCGGGGGGTGCTGGTGGTGCTTGACAAACGCCTGGGTTTTGCCGGGTATGCCTCCCGGTTCCTGGACAGCCTCACCGGTTCGCCCCCGGTGTTGAAGGCCGAGCGGCCTGTCCAGTGTTACCGGGCCATCGCCCGCCACCTGGGGACCGGGCCTGACAGCTTCAAATGGGACGGCGGCGGCGCGAGGAGATGACCCCGGTGTTGAACCCGGCGGCATGCAGCCCGCCGGCAAAGCGGGCGTGCTCGATTTTCAGGCAACGGTCCTGAACCACCTGCAACCCGGCGTCGCGGGCCCGGGCGGCGGCTTCCTCGTGGCGGAGGCCCAACTGGAACCAGACCACCTTGGCGCCGACCTCGATCGCCTCCTCTACCACGCCGGGGAGTTGGTCCTGTCGGCGGAAGACGTCGACGATGTCGGGTGGCTCGGGGAGGTCCGCCAGGCTGGGGAAGGTGGGAATCCCCAGGACATCGGTATAGACGGGGTTGACCGGACGGATCAGATAGGGGGTGCGGATCAGGTAGGTGGCGACGAAGTTGGAGGAGCGAAGCGGGTTGGCCGAGACACCCACCAGCGCCACGCTGCGCGCCCTTCGAAGAATCGCCAGCCGCTCGGTGGCGGTGGCGTCGTGGGGACGCTCAGACACGGGCCGCCTCCCCGAGGGCGCTGTCGAGGTCGGCCAGGATGTCCTCGATGTCCTCCAGGCCCACCGAGATGCGGATCGTGTCGTCACCCACTCCGGCGGCCGCCCGGGCCTCGGGGGACACCTGTTGGTGGGTGGTGGATGCGGGATGGATGACCAGCGTCTTGGTGTCTCCGACATTGGCGAGGTGGCTGGCCAACTGCACCGTCTCGATGAACCGCACTCCCGCGTCGTATCCCTTCTTGAGTCCGAATGTGAACACCGCTCCCGGACCGGCCGGGGTGTACTTCTCGACAAGGTCCCTACCGGGGCTGTCGGGGAAGATGGGATAGCTCACCCACGACACGGCCGGGTTTGCGGCCAGGAATTCGGCCACCTCACGGGCGTTCTCCACGTGCCGCTCCATCCGGAGCGGGAGAGTCTCGAGCCCCAGCAGCAGCAGGAAAGAGTTGAAGGGTGAGATGGCGGCGCCCACGTCGCGCAGCAACTCGGCGCGGGCCTTGGTGAGGTAGGCGTATTCGCGGAAATTCTCCCAGAAGCGCAGGCCGTGATAGGCGGGGGAGGGATCGGTCATCACCCCGAAGTTGCCGTTGTCCCACGGGAAGAGGCCCGACTCCACGATGGCGCCGGCGATCACCACCCCGTGGCCTCCGATGAACTTGGTGGCGGAGTGGACCACGATGTCCGCACCCCATTCGAAGGGCCGGCACAGCCACGGTGACGCGAATGTGTTGTCGATCATCAGGGGAATCCCGTGGTGATGGGCAAGGGCGGCGATCGGCTCGATGTCGAGCACCTCGCCGCGGGGATTGCCGATCGTCTCTCCGTAGACCAGTTTGGTGCGATCGGTGATGGCTTCCTCTATGTTCTCCAGCCGGGAGGCGTCCACGAAAGTGGTGTGAATCCCCATGCGCCGGAGGGTCACGTCGAACTGGGTGATGGTTCCGCCGTACAGGTTGCGGGCCGCCACGATCTCGTCGCCTTCCTTGCACAGGGTCAGCACCGCTATCAGTTGCGCGGCCTGTCCGGAAGCGGTGGCGAGTCCCCCCAGCCCCCCTTCCAGGGAGGCGAGCCGCTCCTCGAAGGCGGCGGTGGTTGGATTGCTGATCCGCGTGTAGATGTCTCCGTAGTTCTGGAGCGCGAACAGGTCGGCGGCTGATTGGGCATCCTCGAAGACGAACGAACTGGTGGCGTAGATGGGCATGGCCCGTGCCCCAGTCTCGGGGTCGGGCCGCTGGCCGGCGTGGATAGCCCGGGTGGAAAAGCCCGCCAGGTCTTTGGGTGAAGCCACGGGTCGCAGTTTAGGGACTTGCCCCCTGCGACCCGCAGCCGGTTTGGGTTTCTAGGCGGGCAGGCCGTTGGCGGCGCCCGTGACCGGTATCTTCCGGGGCCGGGACGAGGCGGCCACCGGGATGGTGAGAGTGAGGACGCCGTTCTCGTAGGCGCTGGTGGTCTCCGAGATGTCGAGGTCGCTGCCTATCACGAACCGGCGGCGAAAGCTCCCGCTGGGACGCTCCACGAAGAACACCCGCGCCTCCTCCGGTCGGGCGGCGGCGGTGTCACGCTGAGCAGAGATTGTGAGGGTGTTCTTGGCCACCTCCACATCGATCAGTTCGGGGTCCATCCCCGGCATGTCCACCGTCACCACGAAGTTGTCGTCCACCAGGTAGACCTCGGAGGGGAGGGTGTTAGAGACCGCGGATGGGAACTCGAAGAGGGGATTGATCCTGGCCATCATATGCGCTTTTTCCTTTCTTCTGAGGGAAAGATTATCAGATTACATATAGGATAACACACAGATAATCTTATATATTCCCGCTCAGATTACTACCGCCGACGGGTGCGGCGCCCCATGGGAGAGGTCGGGGATGACCGGGGTCATTGTTAGGCTGGTCGGGCGGAGATGGCGTTTTCTATTGGTGAGACAGTGGAGCGATGCGCCAACTGGCGGGTGGCGGTGGCGGCGTTGGTTGGGGCCGCTGGTTGCGCGGCGGGCCTCTTCTGGCGACAGGGGCGGCTGGCGGGGCTGGACTTGCTGGACAGTCGGGGCTGGTACACACCCGCAGAGGCGGCTGCGTTGTTCGACGCTCTCGATGGGCTCGACGCCGACGCAAGAGTCGTCTATGCAGCGACCGCGCTCACCATCGACATGCTCTTTCCGGTCTTCTACGGCGTGCTGTTCGCAGTGGTGCTGTTCCGGTTGTTTCGAAGCGGGCCGCCCCTGTACCTGCTGCCGCTGGCGTTGGCCCTCGGGGACGCAGTGGAGAATCTCACAGTGGCGGCGCTGGCGCTGAGCCATGACGGTGCGCCTTCTCCGCTGGCATGGCCGGCCGCGTTGTTTACCCTGGTCAAGACCGCCCTGTTGGTTGCCACGCTGGGGGCGATGGGCATGGGGGTGGTTCGCAGCCTGCGGGTACGGCTGCGGCGCTTGCCCTGACCGGGTCAACCGGCAGCCCTCGGCCTGCTGGGAACCTATTCCCGAGCAGTTTATCTGGGGACGGAGGTGTGCTTGTACTCGTTGAGGCGGTTCCAGGCCAGGAGTTCCAGGGCCCGGTCGAGGTCGTCAAGGCGGTCGCGCTCCATGAACCGGATGAACACCGCCTGTTCGGAGGTGATGAAAGTCGGTACTCCGAACGCCATCCACTCGTTGACCGCCTTCATGTGCTCCCCGGCGATCTTGCACAGGGGCTCTCCGGTGGCCACCACCTGCGCCACCGCCTCCGGGTCGCACCCGGCGGCGGCCACCGCTTCGGCCAGCACCTCGGTGTCACCGATGTCGAGGCCGCGGTCGTGCCGGGCGGCGTAGATGGAGAGGTGGGCCCTGCCGAAGAGTTCCGGCCAGGTGTCGCGCACTGCCACCCCCCATTGAAGGGCATCGAGTCCCGACTGTCCCGCCGGGTTCTCCCAAACCGCTGGATCTCCTTCGGCGGTATGGGCCTGGGCCAGGGAGAACGCTCGGAAATTCACTTTCCAGGGCCGTCCCTCCTCCAACCCCCTGACCACCGCCTCGTGGGCATTGCGGGCAAAGGGGCACAGATAGTCGAAGGTGGTTTCGTACTCCAGCATCGATCCTCCTTCCTCGGTCAATCCCAAACGTAGAGATCGGGTACGAATCCCGGTTCGAAACGGGCTATCTCGGCCCGCGCCACCGCACGGCGGTGCACTTCGTCAGGCCCGTCGGCCATCTGCAGCCAGCGTCCCATGGTGTAGAAATGCGCCAGGGGAAAGTCGTCCGTGAAGCCTGCCCCGCCGAAAACCTGGATGGCCCGGTCGGCTACGTAGCAGAGCATTTCGGGCACCACCACCTTGATTGCCGAGATCTCCACCCGTGCGGACCTTACTCCGACCTTGTCGATCATCCAGGCCGTCTTCAGCACCAGCAGCCTGGCCTGCTCGATCTTCATTCGCGACTCGGCGATCCATTCCCGGACCACCCCCTGTTCCGCCACGGTCTTGCGGAAAGCGGTGCGCGCCTTGGCCCGGCTCACCATCATCGCGAAGCATCGCTCGGCCGCCCCGATGGCCCGCATGCAGTGGTGGATCCGCCCCGGTCCCAGCCGGGCCTGGGCGATGGCGAACCCCGATCCCTCGGTGCCCAAAAGGTTTTCGGCCGGCACCCGCACCCGGTCGAAATGGACGGTGGCATGGCCTCCCCGATGCTGGTATCCGAACACGGTGGGAGTGGCTTCGATGTGCACCCCCGGAATGTCGAGCGGCACCAGGATCATGCTCTGGCGGCGGTACGGATCGGCATCGGGGTTGGTGACCCCCATTACGATCGACATCTTGGCGCGAGGGGATGCGGCGCCGGACGAGAACCACTTGCGCCCCCTGATCACATAGTCATCTCCATCCCGCTCGATACGTGTGCGGATATTGCGGGGATCGCTCGAAGCCACGTCGGGCTCGGTCATCGAGATGACGGACCGGATCTCGCCTTCCAGCAGGGGATGCAACCAGCGCTCCTTCTGGTAGGGCGTTCCGAACATGTGGAGAATCTCCATGTTCCCGGTGTCGGGCGCCGAGCAGTTGATGGCTTCGGGCGCGATATCGGGGCTGTGACCGGTTATCTCCGCCAGGGGGGCGTACTCGGTGACCGATAGTCCTCCACCGTGTTCGGCGTCGGGCAGGAACAGGTTCCACAGTCCCTGGGCGCGGGCTTCAGCCTTGAGGTCCTCCATTATCTGGGGATGGTGATGGGGGTTGCCGGAGGCCTTGACCTGCTCCTCGTAGATCGGCTCGGACGGGATAACCCGTTCCTCAACGAATTTCCGGAGCTTTTCCCGGAGAGCTTCGACCTTGGGGGTATATGAGAAGTCCATGTCGCTACATACCTTATCGGGGCGGTCCGCTCTTCGGGCTGGCCGGATCTGGGGGAGGGGGTGGATCGAGCAAGAAACGCTCGGGAGGGGGCGGTGGCGGAGGGCGCCTGGTCCGGGGCGCTGTCCCCAGCAGTTGGCGAATCTCCATGACGAGCATGAAGGCGGCGAATAGGCCGGCTATCGGGAACCTCATCCGGAAGGCGACGATGGCGGCGGCCGCCGAGGAGAAGAGGAAGAACAGGTTGGCGATCCGATCGGAGCGCTTCGGCCACAGAGCGTCGATGACTCCACGGAATATGTGGCCGCCGTCGAGCAGGCGGATCGGCAGCCAGTTGATCAAGCCCCAGCCCAGATTCACCCATACGATCCAGCCCAAGGCCAGGGACACCAGATCGACCGGCGGCCCCGCCATCTTCCACAGCGGGTACACGGCGCCGCCCACCACCAATCCCAGCCCCGACCCGGCAGCAGCTATGGCCGCCCGCCTGGTGGGGGTGATCGGCCGCGAGACGGGCTGCCAGGTGGTGAGCCCGCCCAGGGCCCACAGTTCCATGGTCACGTCGGCCCCGAATCGGCGGGCCAGGAGGGCGTGTCCCAACTCGTGGATGACCACGGACACCAGCACCACCCCGACCCATATTGCCAGTCGCCCGATGAGTTCGGGAGCCTCGGCCGTCGGGTGCCGGACGATCGGCATCCCCAGCAGGCACACAACCACCAGGAAGGAGGGCTTCACCCGAAGCGGGATGCCTGCCAGTCTCACATTCACCGTACCCCTAGATGATGGCGGGTCGGCGTTCCTTTGGCCAACCCCCGCCCGGTCCGAGTAATCTTGCCGCTATGCGGCGCAATGTTTCGGGGGGTGCAGTCAAGACCGGGCGGGAGTGGCGATGAGCGGGGATTCCCCCGCACCCGAGGACCTGCGGGAGGCGGTCTCCTCCTTCTTTCCGGAACTGGTCGAGGACCTTGCCGGGTTGGTGTCCATTCGGTCGATCAGCGCCTCCGGGTCCCATGCCGGAGAGGTGAGACGCGCCGGGGAGGAGTGCGCGCGGCTCCTGGCAGAGTCGGGTTACCGGGACGTCCGGTTGTTGGAAGTCGAAGGGGCGCATCCGGCCGTCTATGGCCATCTGCCCGGCCCCGAAGGCGCCCCCACCGTGCTGCTATACGCCCACTACGACGTCCAGCCGGTTGGCGATCTTGAGGTGTGGGAGACCGCGCCCTTCGATGCGGTGGTGAAGGAGGGTCGCATGTACGGGCGGGGGACAGCCGACGACAAGTGCGGGGTGATCGCACATCTGGGGGCGGCCAGGGCGTTCAGCGGGTCGCCGCCGGTGGGGATGAAGGTGTTCCTGGAGGGGGAGGAGGAGATCGGCTCGCCCAACCTGGAGGCTTTCCTGGAGCGCTATGAGGATGTGCTGGCTTGCGATGCGGTGGTGATAGCCGATGCCAGCAACTGGGCGGTGGGGGTCCCCGCCATCACCACTTCCCTCCGGGGGCTGGTTGGGTGCAACGTGGAAGTCCGGACCGCCCAACTCGGGGGGCACTCCGGTGTCTTCGGCGGGTTGTTCCCCGACGCCATTACCACCCTGGTCCGCCTTCTCTCCACCCTTCACGATGAAGAAGGCGACGTTGCGGTGCAGGGCCTGGTTCGAAGCGACGTCACCGATCTGGAGATGCCGGTGGAAGATCTGGCCGAGAACCTGGGGGCCGTGGCCGGCTTGGAGACCATCGGCACCGGTTCGGCGGCGTCGAGGCTGTGGACCAAACCGGCGATCTCGGTGCTGGCGGTGGACGCCCCTCCTATATCGGATGCGATAAACCTGCTGGTGCCCGTGGCCAGGGCAAAAGTGAGCGTTCGAACCGCTCCGGGACAGGACCCGGAGTCGGCCCGGCAGGCCCTCTCGGATCACTTGAGGGAGAACCTGGCATGGGGAGCGCAGTTGAGTGTGGAGTTCGTCGAGGAGGCGGAGGGCTTCCAACAGGTCCCCTCCCACCCCGCCATCGATGCCTGGCGGCGGGGTCTGGAGGCGGCATGGGGGGTCCCTCCGGTGGAGAAGGGGGAGGGCGGGACCATTCCCTTCCTGGCGTCTTTTGCAAGGGTGTTCCCGGATGCACCCCTCCTTCTGGCCGGGATCGGAGACCCAAGCTCGGGCATTCACGCCCCCAACGAGAGCCTGGACCTGGGGGAACTGGAGCGAGCGATCGTCGCCGAGGCGGCGGCGCTGCGGATATTGGGGGCGCCCGCCGCCCAGCCATGAGGCTGGTTGTCGCAGAGTGCACGGTCAACTACCAGGGCCGGGTGGACGCTCATCTTCCCCGATCGCGCCGCTTGATAATGATCAAGGCGGACGGGTGCGTGGCGGTTCATGCCGACGGGGGCGCCTACAAGCCGCTCAACTGGATGTCGGCTCCAAACACGCTGGAAGAGGGGGAGGAACTCTGGCTGGTGACCAATCCCAAGGGTGAGCGTTTGGAGATCACCATTCATGAGGTGTTCTCCGACATCTCGCATGAGTTGGGTGTGGATCCGGGTCTATCCAAGGACGGGGTCGAAACCCATCTTCAGGAGTTGCTGGCAGACAATCCCGAGGTGATCGGTCCGGGTTTGAAGCTGATCCGGCGGGAGTACCCGACCGCCATCGGACCCATCGACCTGCTCTGTACGGATCCGGAGGGAGGTACGGTGGCGGTAGAGGTCAAGCGGCGTGGCGAGATTTCGGGAGTCGAGCAGCTGACCCGGTATGTGGCGCAGCTGGAGCTCGACCCCCGCCTCACACCGGTCCGCGGGGTGCTGGTCGCCACCGCCGTCACTCCCCAGGCCAGGGTTCTGGCTGAATCCAGGTCGCTGGGCGTCCGCGAGGTGGACTACCAGTTGCTTCGAGACCCGGATTCGGGGGACCCTCGGCTCTTCGACCACTATCATTGACGAAAGAGCAAACACGGGAGCTCGGTGAGACCGGGCTGAGAGGGAGGATGGGTTCCTCCGACCGTTAGCACCTGATCCGGGTAATGCCGGCGAAGGAAGCTTTCGTTGACAAGTCCAGTTCCCGGGCTCCTCCCAAAGAGACAAGGAGTCCCCAATGCGTGGAAAACTGGCGGTCGGCATCACCCTCGCGGCCTTGGCCCTGGGAGCCTGTGGAGAGGCCGATCCCGAGACCCTGACAATCATCAGTCACGACTCCTTCGCCGGGGGCGTGACCGAGGAGACGTTTTCCTCGTTCACTGCCGAGACCGGCATCGCGGTGGAGATCGTCCCGGCGGGAGACACCGGATCGCTGGTCAACCAGGCCATCCTGACCAGGGACAATCCCTTGGCCGACGTGCTGTTCGGCGTAGACGACACATTCCTGTCGAGAGCCCTGGGCGCCGACCTGTTCCGCTCCCACCGGTCCGACCTGCTGGACAACACCCCAGAGAACATCCGTCTGGACGCCGAGAACCGGGTTACCCCCATCGACTTCGGCGACGTGTGCCTCAACTATGACCGTGCCGTGATCGCCGATGCGGATGCCCCTCGGAGCCTCCGGGACCTGACCACCGATCGTTACCGGGGCCAGTTGGTCGTGGAGAGCCCGGCCACCTCCTCCCCGGGGCTGGCTTTCCTGCTCACCACCATCGCGGTATTCGGCGAGGACGGCTGGAAGGACTACTGGCAAGCCCTGGTGGACAACGACGTGGAGGTGGTTCCCGACTGGGACACCGCCTACTACGCCTCCTTCACCCGATGGGGAGGGGACCGGCCGCTGGTTGTCTCCTATGCCTCCTCTCCGCCCGCCGAGGTGATCTATTCCGATCCGCCCACCGACGTCGCCCCCACCGGGGTGGTGACGGAGGGCTGTTACCGCCAGATCGAGTTCGCCGGGATCCTGGAAGGGACCGAGTTCCCCGAGGCCGCCGGTGAACTGATCGACTTCATGCTGTCGGTGGAATTCCAGGAGCAGATCCCTCTCACGTGGTTCGTGTTCCCGGCCAACCGGGACGCCTCCCTGCCTCCCGAGTTCGTTGAGCACACCGCGCTGCCGGATGCCCCGGCATCCGTGGATCCCGGGTTGATCGATGCGAATCGGGAACGGTGGATAGAGGAGTGGACCGAGTTGGTGCTGGGATAGCAGGCCCGCTCGAACAGGACCCTGAGGGCATGCGGGTCGGGTCCGCGAGGCGCAGATGACTTACCGTTGGGTGGCCGCGGGGGTGACGGTGGCTTTCCTGGGTTACCTGTTCCTCTATCCCCTTGCCCGCATCCTGGGTCTGTCCCTCGGGGAGGAGGGGGCGTTCGGGGCCTTCGAGGAGGTGTTGACCGATTCGGGGTTGCGGAGCGCCCTGTGGTTCTCGCTGTGGCAGTCCGCCGCCTCGGTGGCCTTGACCCTGGTGGCGGCAGCCCCGATTACCTGGGCCGTGTCGAGATTCAGGTTTCCGGGCCGCGCACTGGCGAAGGCCCTGGTGACGGCGCCGTTCGTGTTGCCCACGGTGGTGGTGGCGTCAGCCTTCCTCTCATTGGGAATCGGGGGAAGCGTATGGGCCATCCTGGCCGCCCACGTCTTTTACAACGTGGCGGTGGTGGTGCGCACGGTGGGGGGTGTGTGGGCCAGGATCGACCGGTCCCTGTTCGAGGCCGCCCGGACCTTGGGGGCAAACCCCCGCCAGGTGTTCTGGCGGCTGACCCTTCCGCTCCTTCGCCCGGCCCTGGCCGCCTCGTCGGCCATAGTGTTCCTGTTCACCTTCACCTCCTTCGGGGTGGTGCTGATCCTGGGAGGGCTACGGTACCGGACCCTGGAGGTGGAGATCTGGCAGCAGACCGTGGTGTTCCTGAACCTTCCGGCCGCGGCGGCCCTGGCCATAGTGCAACTGGTGGGGGTGACCGCGGTGCTGGCGTGGTACTCCCGCTACCAGGAGCGAAAAGCGGTGGGACTGGAGTTGGAGGCGGAGGACCGCAATCTGCAGCGTCCCCGCACTCTCCGGCAGCGATTGATGTTGGGAGCCGCGGTTTGGGGGACCCTTGGGGCCCTGGCGGTACCCCTGGTGACGCTGGTGGCGAGGTCCCTCCGCACGGGCGGCGCAGGCTGGCGGTTCCTGATGGACCCGGGACCGCTGGCAGTGACGCCTGGACGGGCGATGGTCAACTCCCTGCTGTACGCCGGGGCGACCGCGGTGATCGCGGTGACGGTGGGGTTGTGCGCTTCCACCGTGATAGTTTCCGGCAAGGGCAGGGCGGCCCGGTGGTTCGACGTGGTCCTGATGTTGCCGTTGGGCGCCTCGGCGGTGACCGTGGGTTTCGGCATGCTGGTGGCCCTCGACTGGCCGGTCGACCTGAGAGCCACAGTGGTGCTGGTGCCCCTTGCCCACGCCCTGGTGGCCGTGCCGTTCGTGGTTCGAACGGTCACCCCAATGCTCCGTTCGGTCGGGGCCGGTCTGCGGGAGACCGCCTCAGTCCTGGGGGCCTCTCCCTGGCGGGTGTTCCGGGAGGTCGATCTGCCCATCGCGGCCCGGGCCGTGGCGGTGGGGGGCGGGTTCGCGGCGGCGGTCTCCCTGGGGGAGTTCGGAGCCACCGCTTTCATAGCCCGCCCCGACACCATCACCGTGCCGGCCCTGATCTTTCGGCTGCTGGGCCGCCCCGGAGCGGTCAGCTACACCGGCGCCATGGCAATGGCCGTGGTGCTGGCGGCGACGGTGACCCTTTTGATCATGGCGGTCGACCGGATCCGGCTGGGAGAGTTGGGAAGCTTCTAGGCGGATTCTGAGGATTCGCACCCGGCGGGCAGCAGCTACGCCAACTCGGATGAGAGTGTTCCTCAATCCCACGCCCGAGTTCCTACTCTTGAGGTCGCAGATAGGCACGCGCAGTGTCCGACGGCCGGGTCGTGCTTATCTTGGCTCCATCGCGCGGTGGCAGCCCACCTTCGGGACGGCGGCGACATCGGTGTCGGCAATAGACGACAGATAGTTGAGCAAGAAGGCGATACATGAGGAAGTTGATCAAGATCTCGGTTTGGGCAGGACTAGCGATCGTGATTGTGGCGACCGCAGCCTTCTTGTGGTGGATCGACGATGGTCCCGAGGCCGTCGACCTGGAGACGGCTGTGGTGCAACTCGAGGCAACTTCCAACGATGGCGTCGACGGCTCTTCGGCCACCCAGCCCCCCGAAAACTCTGGAATGACATCGACAACCGGACCCGACGATGAGCTGTCAACTGGCCTCGGCATCGACGCAGAGACTGTGAACACCACCGCCGCCGTCGACGCTCCGGGTTACTCGCCGGGCCTCCCGACCACCGACGAGGCCTTACCGACAGATTCAGTCCCCACAACAGGGACCACCTCAACGGACACCCCTCAGGTTGCCGAGCCCGCCGACGACGCACCATCCCCGGACACAGGCGCCACAGAGACGACATCGGCCGGCCCCGACCCGGAGGCCTTCGCCGGGTTTTGGTTCCTGGCGACGCCCGAGAGCGCTGACGGACTTCCGGGAGAGCCGGCGGTCAGCTTCGCCGGGTTCCGGGTGGTGGAGGTGCTGGCCGGTGGCGTGGCCGAGTCCACTGCGGTGGGCCGCACCGCCGATTTGGCCGGCTCCATCGAACTGGCAGGTGCCAACCTGGTGGCTGCGAGGGTGGAGGTCAATGTGGCAACGTTGCGCACTGACAACAGCCACCGTGACAGCCACATGCGGCAGGCTCTCAACACCAGGGAGTATCCGCTGGCGGTCTTCACTCTCATCGAGCCCATGGAGTTGCCCGTCGGTGTGTTCGAGGGTGGGACGTTCTCAGGGACAGCCTATGGCGAACTCACGATAAAGGGGGTTGCGAACCGGGCGGCGTTCGATTTGAAGGCCCGATTGGTGGGGGACACCATAGTCGTGGCGGGATCGAGCGAGGTGGTTTTCGGCGACTACGGAGTACCCACTCCGACATCTGCCAGCGTTATCTCCGTGGAGGACCAGGGGGTCATGGAGTTCCTGCTCTATTTCACCCGCTGACTATGAAGCCGCTCCTCAAGCCAGTAGTGGGGACCTCCCCGGGTTCGGAGCGGTCGAGTTCGACTCCTGCCTCGAGATGGAAGGCGCGCTGCAACGATTCCCGTACCCCGCTGGTCGTCCTCCACCACCAACAAACCGGCCGCCACTCATCGTCCACTCATCGTCTCGATCCCGTCACGGCTATCCCCGTTCTCGCAGGATCCAGGTGGTCCCTGAAGGACTGTCCTGGAGGGTCACCCCCAGCCTCTCCAACCCCGAACGGATTCCGTCCGCCGCTTCCCAGAGCTTCCGGGCGCGGAGGCGGGACCTGGCTTCAACGAGTAACTCCACGTAGCCTCCCACCCATTCGGCGGGCTCCACCAGACCGGACACCGCCAACTCCGACATCTCCAAGAGCGCGGATCTCAAGGTCTGTCGAGCCTGGGGAGATCCATCCGCAGCCTTGGACTCCAGCCGGAGCAGTGTCTCGGCAATCATCTCGGCCGACCGTGCAGCCTTGGCCTCGGTGAGATCGGGCAGAGTCTCGAGGGACTCCCGGGTAGGCGCCGGGGGGCTGGTCTCCAAGAGCTTGAACATCGTGTCCAGGGCTATCGCTTCTCCATCGGCCACGAACATGTCGTCCGCTCCGCTCAGGGTGACCCCTCCCGCTCCCAGCACGCTCATCTCCCCGGTCCCGAAGTCGATGGTGGCGGCGGTGTGCTCATCCACTCCGATCACTCCCATTCCCTCCGGCAGCATGGCCCGAAGCCGCTGGAAACGGCGCCGCCCCATGTAGCAGCGGCTGGTGTCGAACCCCTGGCCCTCGGTGTTGTTCCAATGGGGTATGACCACCGTCTCCAGGCCCAGGTGAGCGGTGAGGTTCAGGCCTTCCAACCACTCCAGCCCGGCGCCGACCTTGAATATCTCGTAGACCGGCAGGGTCTTGGCTCCGGCGGTGAGGGCGGCGGCCGAGGCCAGGGTGACGGTGGCGCCGTCCGAGAGGACTTTCCGCAGGGCCGCCGCCAGTCCCGTCTCCCGCCAGGTTGCAAGGGCATAGCCGGGCGAACCGGGCCCGGCGAAGACATAGCGGGCGCGGCGAACGGCGGCCAGCATTCGTTCGCGGGCGCCTTCTCCTTCTGCGTCGGAGCGATAGGAGGCAATTGCGGCCTCTATGGACAGGCTGGTCCGGAAGAACCCGGTGAGCCGTTCGGAGAGGAGAGGGGCGTTCTCCTGGAATCCGTAAGGAGTGTCCAAGACCACCGCCTCGCGGGCCCCGGCCCGCTCGACTCCCAGCCGGTGGGCGGCCACCAGGCGATTGGAGACCTCTCCCGATCCCATCAGGATGAGCCGTCCGGCGCTCATGGGGACACATCCCGCGCCAGTTCCTCCAGCCATCCGGCGGTCAGGCGAGGGTATTGAGCATGCAGGTCATGGTCCGCATCCAGCCATATCAACCGGCCCCGCGTAAGAAGGTGGGCGAAACGGGACACGCTCTCTAGCTTGGCGGCTCTTCCGGCCGGCGTCTCGGTGGTGGCGATCACCAGGACCGGTTGTTGAATGAGGGGAGCGATCTCGCACGGCTGGTGCTTCCACATCTCCGCCAGCAGCCGGAAGTGGTAGTCCCTCTTCAGGTGGGGCCGCGCTGTTCCGTCCGGCGCCACCGCGAAGTTGGCCAACTGGCCCAGGACGCCGTTCTCCGGCCAGGCGGAGTAGCGCTTCCGGAGCTTGTTCTCCAATTCGGTGAAGAGCACCTTGTCGAAGGACGGCGGGGCTAGTTCACGGGCCGCCGCCTCCCAGTCGGGGAAGGCCCTGCTCAACGTGATGAACCCCCCGTCGATGCAGGCCACGGCGGCGATTCGGCTCGGGTGGCGGCCGGCCAACTCCAATACCACATTGCCTCCCAGGGATTGTCCCGCCGCCACCACCGCCGTTCCGGGAGGAAAGAACCTGTCTATCACCGGCAGCAGATCGTCTGACAGGGTGGCGAAGTCGAAGGGTCCGTCCACCTTCTCGGACTGTCCGTGAGAGCGCTGGTCCACCGCCACGGACCGGTAGCCTCTCGACGCCAGATGGTCGGCGACTCCGTCCCAGAGGCGGGCGTTGGAGGCCAGCCCATGCACGAACAGGAAGGAAGCGGGCCGGGACCCGGTCCGGCTCACCGCGCTGATCCCCACCCCCTGGGCGGTATTGATTCGTAGGCGTCGGGGTTCTCTCACTGCCCTCTTCCGCATTGCTCAATAGCGATTGCACCAAAAAGCATGGACCGCGAATATGAGAGGAACATGAGATTTACCCTACCGGGAGGGCGGGCTAACATGAATGGATGTGACAGCCACCATCGTGTTGGGCGCACAGTGGGGCGACGAGGGGAAGGGCCGGGTCACCGATTTCTTCGCGGAGTCCGCCGACTTCGTCGTCCGCTACCAGGGAGGGAACAACGCCGGGCACACCATCACCATTGGCGAACGAGTCTTTGCCCTCTCTGTCGTCCCGTCGGGGGTGATGTACGAGGAGTGCGTACCGGTGATCGCCTCGGGTTGTGTCCTGGATCCGGCGGTGCTCCTCGAAGAGATCGAGATGCTCACCCGGGAGGGATTCAGCCCCGAACGCCTTCGGATCTCCTCCAACGCCCACCTGATCATGCCCTATCACCGGGTGCTGGACGGGGTGATGGAACTGTATCTGGGCCGCAACCGGATCGGGACCACCAAACGGGGGATCGGCCCCGCCTACACCGACAAGTATCAGCGGGTGGGCATCAGGGTCCAGGACCTGTTCGACCCCCGGATCTTCCGGGAGAAGGTGGAGGCGGCCCTCGAAGACAAGAACAAGATAATCAGCAGGGTCTACAACCGCCTCCCCATGGATCCCGAGGAGGTGACATCCCGGTACCTGGAGATGGCGGACCGTCTCCTTCCCTACGTGACCGATACCTCTCTTCTTCTTTGGAACGCAATTGCCGAAGGGCGCTCCGTGCTGTTCGAAGGTGCGCAGGGAACGCTCCTCGACATCGACCACGGCACGTATCCCTTCGTCACCTCCTCCAATCCCACCGCGGGCGGGGCGTTGATCGGGGCGGGGTTGGGGCCCACCGCTATCGACGCGGTGGTCGGGGTGGCCAAGGCCTACATCTCCCGGGTGGGCAGCGGGCCCTTCCCCACGGAGCTGTTCGACGAGGTGGGGGATTGGATGGTGGAAAAGGGCCGGGAGTTCGGCACCGTAACCGGTCGACGGCGGCGCTGCGGGTGGCTGGACCTGGTGGCTCTTCGCTACGCGGCGAGGATCAACGGGTTGACGCACCTGTTCATCACCAAGTTGGACATCCTGTCGGGGCTCGACACCCTACGGGTGGCGGTTGGCTACGACGGCGCCGGAGACAGCTACCGGGAGTTCCCCCGTCAGCAGCGGGTGCTGTACAAGTGCGCTCCGGTGTACGAAGAACTGGAGGGTTGGTCCGAGGACATCACGGAGGCCAGGAGGTTCGAGGACCTCCCGGCGGCGGCCCGCCGGTACATACGGTTCATCGAGGAGACGGTGGGAGTGCCGGTGGGATGGGTCTCGGTAGGCCCCGAGCGGAGCCAACTGGTGGTGAGATAGCTCCCCGCCGGGGGATCAGATCGAATGGGCGAGAGGGGCCGCAAGATCGCCGTTGGGCGATACCGACACTTCCCTGGCGCCCAACCACCCGGCCATGTCCAGGAGTTCTGCGGCAAGCTCCCGGCAGACCCCTTCGGTGGCGATGTCGGGCTCGGCGTAGCTGCCCAGCACCAGCAGGCGTTTGGCGCGCCGGTCCAGCTTGAGGTCCACCCGGGCGACCATCTTGTCTCCGAGCAGGAAGGGCAGCACGTAGTAGCCGTGAATCCGCTTGGGGCGAGGAATGTAGATCTCAATCCGGTAACGGAAGTCGAAGATCCGCTCCAGCCGCGGCCGGTGCCACACCAGGGGATCGAAGGGCGAGAGGAGCGCCCGTCCCCCGACGCGGCGGGGAAGGGCGGCATCGGGATCCAGGTATGCCGGCTCCGACCAGCCTTCCACCTCCACTTCCCGGATGCTGCCTGAGGCGACCAGGTCGGAGAGCGCCTGGCGGGCCGGCCAGATGCCTATGCGGTAGTAGTCGGCGAGATCGGCCGCGGTCCCCACGCCGCAGCGCTCCACCGCCAGGAGCAGCAGCCGGCGGAGGGCTTCCGGCCCCTCGACCGGCGGCTCGGCCAGCGCCCAGGCGGGATGAACCCGCTCGGGAATGTCGAACCACCGGATGAAGTTCGGCCGGTCGGCCACGGTGACCGCGCCTTTCCAGAACAGCCACTCCAGGGCGCGTTTGCCCATCGAGTGTCCCCACCACGATCCGCCGGACTTCCCCGGTTCGCTCAGATCGGAAGGGCGGAGCGGTCCCCTCTCAGCCACCTCCCGGCCCACCTGCTGCACGTATTCGGGGTTGTCGTAATTGACGGACTCGATCCATCCCCGAGGCGTCTCACGCATCCGGTGGACGAAGAGGGGGCGATGGCGGATCGGTATCAGGGACCGCTCGTGCCCCCAGTACTCGAAGAGTTCCTGCGATGTCCAGAGCCATTGGTCCAGGAGATCGCCGGGATAGGCGCCCAGCCGGGAGAAGAAGGGGAGATAATGGGCTCTGGCCAGTACGTTCACAGAGTCGAGTTGCACGACGCCCATCGTGTCGAGCGCCTCGCGGAAGTTGTCGGCGTCCACCGGCTCCGTGGGCCGGGACAGTCCTAGCCCCGTGGCGGCGATCGCAACACGGCGAGCCTGGGCCGGGGTGAGTCGCTTCACATCCGCCATGGGAGGTACCCGGGGAGTGCGGCGGCGTCGGTCGCAATGCACATCGGATAGGAGCCTATGGTCGTCTCCGCCGCCTTCAGCCTATTTGTGGCTGGGCCGCCGTGCATTGGCAGGTAGTCTCCCATAAGCGGTGGGACCCATGAGTCCCCCGGCCGATGAGATGATTGATCGCTACACGCTTCCGGAGATGGCCGAGTTGTGGTCGGCTGAACGGCGCCTGGCCACTTGGAAGAAAGTGGAGGAATTGGCGCTGGAAGCCTGGGTGGAGGCGGGAGTGGCGCCCGCCGCGGCCGTGAGGGCAATCCGGAACGCGCCGGTTCCCACACCGGAGCAGGTCGCTGAGCGGGAGGCGATCATCAATCATGATCTAGCCGCATTTGTCGACGTCCTGGCGGCTGGCATGGAGGAGGGAGGGGAGTGGGTCCACTACGGGCTGACCTCGTCGGATGTGGTCGACACCGCCTCCGGTGTGATCATGGGGGAGGCGGCCGGTTTGTTGATCGGCCAAGTCGAACGGCTCTTTTCGGTGGTCAAGGAGGCGGCCCTGGCGCACCGGGACACCCTGATGCTGGGTCGCACCCACGGCATGTGGGCCGAGCCCACCTCCTGGGGCCTCAAATTGGCGAACTGGGCCTTTCAGCTGGCCAGGGACCATGAACGGCTCAGCGCTGCCCGCCAGGCGGTGGCGGTGGGCAAGGTGAGCGGCGCGGTGGGCACCTATGCGCAATGTCCCCCGGCTGTGGAAGAGTACGTTTGCCGGAGGCTTGGCATCGGTTCGGAACCGGCCTCCACCCAGGTGACCGCCCGGGATCGTCACGCCCAGTTGCTGGGAGCCATCGCTTTGGCCGGGGCTTCCCTGGAGCGTTTCGCCACCGAGGTCCGCCTGCTGCAACGCAACGAGGTGGGAGAGGTGGCGGAGGGATTCCGGCCCGGCCAGAAGGGATCTTCGGCCATGCCCCACAAGAGGAACCCGATCACCTCGGAGAGAATGGTCGGCATGGCGCGGCTGCTACGGGGGTACTCCACCGCCGCACTCGAGAATGTGGCGCTGTGGCATGAGCGGGACATCAGCCATTCCTCGGTCGAGCGGGTGATCATACCCGACGCCTGCACCGTCCTCCATTACATGCTGGTGACCTTCACCCGGCTGATGGTGCGCCTGGAGGTGAACGCGGCGAGGATGAGATCCAATCTCGATTCAACCGGAGGCCTGGTGGTCAGCGGCGCGCTTCTGTCGGAGTTGATCCAGCAGTCCGGCCTCAGCCGGGACGACGCCTACCGGATCGTGCAGCGAAACGCTGCGGCGGTGCTCGACGGCGGCGGCGTCCTGTGGGAGAAGTTGGCCGCCGACCCTGACGTGACGGTCCCGGCCGACCGGCTGAAAGAGGTCTCCGACCCGATGAGATTCCTGGCTGAGACCTCGGTGGTATTCGGACGGCTCCGCTCTGTGACCCTACGCCCCACGGATTGACCGCCGGTTGACGGGCTACCCCAGCCGGGGTCCTTAAAGAGGGTTTCGGCTGGCGGGAGGACCCACCAGCCGAAACAGTCGATTACTTACAGATTGGGATCAGCTACCCGCGGGCGATCTCCAGCCAACTGTCGACCCGGTCGCGGTTGGATGCGATCCAGGCCTCGGCGTCGGCCTGCACATCGGCGTCGGAGTACTCGTCCGCGGCGGCCATCTTGGCATTCTGAGCGGCGATGTCGCTCAACGGAATCGCCACCACCTCCAGGAGACGGCGGATATCCGGGTTGTCATCCAAGAAGTTGGTGTTGGCCACGGCCCGGATGTCGTTTACGCCGTGCTCGTACACCCACACCGCGTTGTCGCCGTCCACCAGGGAGTCGGCGGTCCAGTTGGGCGTGTAGGCGTAGAACAGCACCGACTCACCGGCATTCACCCGGTCGATGACGCCTCGGACCAGGTCGTCGTAGTTACCCACGATCTGTTCCACGTTGGCGCCCCAACTCTCGTCGGCGATCAGGTCGTTGATCCAGGTGTTGCATCCCCATCCGGCGTTGCATCCGATCAGGTCGGCCTTGCCGTTGCCGTTGGCGTCGAAGACACCGGCATTGGCGGCTACGTCAGCCATGGACGTGATCCCCAGCCGGTCGGCGGTGGCCTTGTCGACCATCCAGCCCTCGACGCCCCCCTTGGCTACTTCATAGCCGACGGGTTCGATCGGGAGATCCACCGCTTGGCCGGTGACGTTCTCTCCTTCCAGGAAGATGTCGTGGTTCGGGAACCATCCGTTGGCCCACAGGTCGTACTGCCCGGCGGCCAGGGCCGGATAGAAGGAAAATGGCTGCAACTCTGCCAACGCGGGATCGGTGACCTCGTGTCCGAGTTCTGCGATCAACTGAGCGTAGATGGCGGCCTGCATGTGACCGGAGCCCCAATCGGCCCGAGCAATCGTCACGGGTCGATCTTGGCCGTCGGTGGCGCAGGCGGAGAGCACCAGCACGAACGCCGCGAGGGCGGCGATCAGTACATTCGTTCTCTTGATCATGACTGGTCACCTCCTCTTCCCAGCCTCTCAAGCAAGCCGCTGTGCTGGGCCTTGAAGATGGCCTCGTCGTAGTGACTCTCCAAGAGGTCGAGTTCTTCGTCGAAGGCCTTCTTGAGGCTCCACAGCATGATGAGAAGCACGAACAGGAATGGCAGCCCGGTGGCCACGGCGGCCGTTTGGAGTGCCGATAGGCCACCTCCCAACAGCAACACGCATGCGACGAGGCCCTCCATGCACGCCCAGAAAACCCGCTGGGGCTTGGGCGAGTCGAGCTTTCCTCCAGAGGTGAGGTGATCCACGACCAGAGACCCGGAGTCCGACGAGGTAACGAAGAACGAAACCAACAGCAAGATGCCCACTATCGAGACGAAGAAGGTCCATGGGAAGGCCTCCAACATCACGAACAGGGCGGTGGCCACGTTCTCGTTCACCGCGGTGGCAACGTCCAGTTCACCGGTCATCTGCAGATTCATGGCCGCTCCGCCGAACACCGCGAACCACAGGAAGCACAGGAGGCAGGGGAGGACGATCACACCGATGATCATCTCCCTCACCGAGCGTCCCTTGGAGATTCGGGCGATAAACATGCCGACGAAGGGAGACCAGGAGATCCACCATCCCCAGTAGAAGATGGTCCACCACTGCTGCCACTGGGTGTCGATCAACGCTGCGTTCCAGAACGAGAACTCCGGCAGGATCTGGATGTAGACGCCGATGCTCTCAACGTACAGCGACAGGACCAACAGGGTCGGTCCCACCAACATCACGAACAGCAGGAACGCTGCGGCCAGATAGACGTTGAGCTGGCTGAGCCTCTTGACCCCTGCATCCAGACCTGCAACCACCGAGATGGTCGCCAGCCCGGTAATGAAGGCGATCAGGAGGATCTGGAACCCGGTGCCCTCCGGGAGGCCGAAGAGCTTGTGCAGTCCCGCAGCAGCCTGTCCGGCGCCGAATCCCAGTGAGGTGGCGAGCCCGAAGAGGGTGGCCACCACCGTCAGGATGTCGATGGCGTTGCCCCATCCGCCGTAGATCCTCGGACCGAGAATCGGATAGAAGACCGAGCGGAAGGTCAGTGGCAGGCCGCGGTTGTAGGCGAAGAACCCCAGGGCCAGGGCTACCAGGCCGTACAGCGCCCATCCGTGGATCCCCCAGTGGAGGTAGGATGTCGCCAGCGCTCCTCGGGCCGCGCCCGCTGACAGGGGCTCGACGTCGAAGAGGGGAGGCGGCGCCGTCAGGTGATAGATCGGCTCTGCGACGCCCCAGAACATCAACCCGATGCCGAGACCGGCGGAGATCAACATTGCGTACCAGGCGCCCGTGGAGAACTCGGGAAGGGCCCCTGGACCTCCTAGTCGGATCTTGCCGTATCTCCCTAACGCAAAGTAGAGAGCGGCGCCGATAAAGATGTTGAACGCGATGATGTACAGCCAACCCACCTTCTCGTTGATGAAGGTGAGAATGGTGCCGAACACATCAGCGGCCGACTCCGGGAACAACAAGGTCCAAGCGATGAACAGCAGCAGGAAGCCTGCCGCGTAGAACGTCACCTGGGGGTGGATGTCGAATCCCCACTTGACAATGTTCTTGTCACCGGGTTCCCGGTCGGCCACCTCGGGATAGAAATCGATGTCGGGATCGACTTGGAGGCCTTCGAACTGGGGTCGATTACGGATGGCCTCCGCGCGGCGGCGCTCCTCATCCTCTTCCCAGTCCTCGTAGGCCTCGGCGATCTGAGTGAGATCGAGATCTTCTTTCTCAGACATACGAACTCCTTTCTACTCGTGGATCAACCATTCTCGCCTCCTTCCGTTGTCTTCTCTACTTCACTACCACCCGCAACGAACGATCTCCAGCAAACCTCAGCCGTGACGGTGGGGATTGGTATTTCCCAGCAACCCTACTTATGAACCTTCGGGCGCGTCGCAAAAAGCGGCGAATCTTTTTTCTTGTTTCACCTGGTGGAATGACATTCATTTTCAGGACGCAGAAGGAGCATTTGCATATCGCCTTGCTACCCTTTGGCCCAGCCCACCCGGACACCTTTCATGCGCAGAATCTCCATAGTTGTCTTGGGAATACTTTCAGTAGTGCTTTTTTCTCCGCTGGCCGCGGCTATTGCCCAGGTCGAGTCGGAGGAGGACAGTGCTGAAAAACAAACGGTGCGGATGGCTCGGGCCACCTGGGATACGGGCTGGTTCCAAGCCGAGGTTTATCGCCTCCTGATCCAGCGGCTCGGGTATCAGGTCGAGGGACCTGTCACCATGGACAATGACGAATTCTACGAAGCCGTGGCGGTGGGCAAGGTGGACCTGTGGGCCAACGGATGGTTCCCGACACAGGACGTCTTCATTCAAGAGGACCACGTGGAATTGGTGGGAACTCAAGTGGACGATGGGGCCCTGCAGGGATACTTCGTGGACAAGGCGACCGCAGAAGCTCACGGAATCACCAATCTGGGTGACTTGTCCTCTCCCGAGATTGCCGCGCTGTTCGATGAGGATGGGGACGGAATGGCCGACCTGACCGGGTGCGAGCCCTCGTGGGGTTGTGCGGCGATCATTGATCACCACCTGGAGGCATACGGCTTGAGAGACACGATCGAGCAGGTTCAGGGCACCTATTCACCCTCGATCAGGGCGACCTTCGATCGGTATCGGTCCGGGCAACCGGTCCTCTTCTACACATGGACGCCCAACTGGACGGTTGGCAAGTTGCAGCCTGGCGTGGACGTGATCTGGCTCGAGACGCCCTTCCCCTCACTGCCCGCGGAACAGGCTGCCTACCTGGACCGGACCACGATCGCCGGGATCCCGGGATGCGCCAACGATCCCTGCCACGTCGGTTGGCCTCCCAATGACATACGGGTGGTGGCCAACACCCGGTTCCTGGAAGCCAATCCCTCCATCCGGAGGTTGTTGGAGCAGGTGGTGATACCACTGGGAGACATCTCCGCTCAGAACGCCTTGATGGTGGCCGACGAAGGGGATCCCGAGGACATCCGCCGCCATGCTGAGGAATGGGTGGACGCCAATCAGGTAACCGTGGAGGGCTGGATAGAGGCCGCGGACCCGGAGGCGGTGGGACTGGAAGACACCGGCGGCGCCATCTCGGCGGCCGGGGGCAGGCTGGCGGTGGCCGCACGCATCCTCCCACCGTTCGTGATCTATGACGACCGCTCCTACAGCGGTTTCGAGGTGGAGTTGGCGCATCTCCTGGCCGCCCGGCTGGGGATGGAGGTCGACATCTACGCGGTGGATACAGTGGCCAAGCAGATCGATGACATCGACCGCGGCGTTGCGCGAGTGGCCCTCGGGGGAGTGGCGATCACCGAATCCAGGGAGCGGCTGGTCGATTTCTCGTTGCCGGTGCTCAACGCCGGGCTAACCATCATGGCGCCCAGCGAAGCGAACCGGAACCTCGGCGATCGGATCCTGCTGTTCCTCAGGGCCATCATCTCCTCGGACCTTCCCTGGTTGTTGATGGTGTTCGGGGTGGCGGTGCTGGTCTCCGCCCATGTGATCTGGTGGTTGGAGCGCCATCACAACGCCGACTTCGCCGTGCCCTACCGCAAGGGAATCTGGGATTCGTTCTACTGGTCGGTGGTGACCATGAGTACCGTCGGTTATGGCGACAAGGTGGCCAGGGGCGACAAGGGGAGGGTGTTCGCCCTGATCTGGATAGCCCTGGGAACACTGGTGTTCGCCAGTTTCACCGCTTCCATCGCCTCTTCCCTGGCGGTAAGCGAACTGCGTGCGGAGATCGCCGGGCCCTCCGACCTGCCCGGTCAACGGGTTGCCACGGTCTCCCAAACGGCCGGGGCAGCCTACCTGTCCGCCATAGGGGTGGGGCCGGTGCTGGTGGAGGACATCGGGGAGGCATACTCGCTGCTACAGGCGGGTGACGTAGATGCGATTGTATTCGACGCTCCCGTGCTCCACTTCCATGCTTCCCGGGAGGGAGGCGGCGAGGTGGCGACAGTTGGGCCCGACTTCGAACAGGTCCAGTACGGGTTGGCGCTGAGCCAGGCCGATGCCGACTTCCGCGAACAGGTGAACCTGGCCCTGTTGGACCTCATCGAGAGCGGCGTCTACCGCCAACTCCACGATCGGTGGTTCGGTCCCTTGGGCTGAGGGGACTGTCATCGGCGTATTCCGTTGCCCCTAGTCGCCGGTAACTGGTAGCCTCCTCCCTATGTCATGGCGCAGGAAGCCCACCACTCTGCCCGATAGGGAAACGGCGCTAGCCGGCCGGGAGACTCCCCTTTCAGTACCTGAATTCCACTTTGTCACCGGTGCTCGCATCACGCCGCCCTTCCCGGAAGGATCCGAGGTCATCTGGTTCGGAATGGGGTGCTTCTGGGGCGCCGAGCGGATGTTCTGGCAAACCGAAGGCGTGTACTCCACCGCAGTGGGGTACGGCGGCGGAGTCACCCCCAACCCCACTTATGAAGAGGTGTGCTCGGGAATGACCGGTCACACCGAGTTGGTGCAGGTTGTATACCTGCCGGGAGAGATCGATCTCGATGTGCTCATGGCCGTTTTCTGGGAGGGTCATGATCCCACCCAGGGGATGAGACAGGGGAACGACTACGGGACCCAGTATCGCTCCGCGGTCTATGTCTCCCGCCCGGAGCAGTTGCCGGCGATCTGGGAGAGCCTCGAGGCCTATCAGACGGAATTGCACAAGAACGGATACGACCTGGTCACCACCGAGATCGGTGAAGGGAAGTCCTTCTACTACGCGGAGGACTACCACCAGCAGTATCTGGCCAAGAACCCCTGGGGGTACTGCGGCATCGGGGGCACGGGAGTCTCATACTGCACCCCTGCCCAGGCACAGTCCGCCACCGGTTAGGCCGCGGAGCGCGGTGAAGGAGTCCCTTCGCTCCCAGGTCCCTCCGTTCTATGTGATGGAGGTGATGAAGGCGGCCGCCCTGCGGGAGGCGGGTGGCGGAGACGTCCTTCACCTGGAGGTTGGTCAACCCATGACGCCGGCTCCCTCCCGGGTGTTGGAGGCCGCCCGGAAAGGCCTGATCGAGGACCGCCTGGGATACACGGCCGCGACCGGCCTGGGGACCCTGCGGGAGAGAATCGGTCGCTTCTATCAGGATCGGTACGGCCTGGACGTGTCGCCGGATCGGGTGGTGCTGACAATCGGGGCCTCCGCCGGGTTTGTCCTGGCCTGCCTGGCGCTCTTCGATCCCGGCGATCGGGTGGCGATGACGGTGCCAGGCTACTCGGCCTACCGCAACGTGCTCTCTGCTCTGGGCTTGGAGTTGGTGGAGGTGCGGGTGGACGCCGAGACCCGTTTCGTTCCCTCGACGGAACGTTTGGAGGTGGCCGGTCCGCTGGACGGGTTGGTGGTGGCGAGTCCGTCCAACCCGACCGGGGTCACCCTCACCCCCGAAGAGTTGAGCTCGGTGGTGGACTTCTGCGAGACCTCGGGGACTGTCCTGATCAGCGACGAGATCTATCACGGGATTCACTACGGGGGGCGGGCCGCCAGCGCGCTCGAGTTCAGCGATGCGCCGGTGGTGGTGCAGAGCTTCTCCAAGTATTTCTCGATGACCGGGTGGCGCCTGGGGTGGCTGGTGGTGCCCCCCGAGATATTCCGTCCTGTGGAACGACTCTCCCAAAACCTGTTCATCGCGCCGCCCACCGTCTCTCAGTTGGGGGCCTTGGAGGCCTTCGACTGCACCGGGGAGCTGGACGCGATCGTCACAGCCTACGCCGAGAGCAGGGAGATACTGGTAGCCGGTTTGGCGGAGGCCGGGATTACCCGGATCGCTCCGCCCGACGGGGCGTTCTACGTCTACGCCGACATCTCCCATCTGGGCATGGACTCTCCCACCCTGTGCGCCCGTTGGTTGACCGAGATTGGAGTTGCGGTCACTCCCGGAATCGACTTCGATCCCGAGCAGGGAGATCGCTGGGTCCGTTTCTCGTACTCGGAGTCCACTGGCGATATCGCCGAGGCGGTCCGCCGCCTCAAGAAGTGGTCCGGTCTGCGCTAGCCGGAGATCTGTAGAGTTGCGGTCGTGAGCGACCGTTCCGTGCTGGGTGTTGGCGGGGGCTTTGCTGAGTTGGCGGGAATCGTTCTCGACGAGTCGTCGTCGTCAAGGGTGCGCGGGCACGTGGAAGCGGGGGAGGAGCACCATCAACCGTTCGGCATGGTGAACGCGGGACTTCACACCACCATGGTGGAGACTCTCGCCTCGGTCGGCGCTTTCATCTGGGCACAAGAACAAGGAATGATGGCGGCGGTCGGCGTCCACAATGCCACCGATTTCTTCCGCTCGCATCGGCTCGGAAGGTTGAATGGGGAAGCCACCCCCATTCACCAGGGCCGTAGCCAACAGGTCTGGCAGGTGACGATAACCCGCGCCTCGGACGGGAAGATGGTCGCCCAGGGTCGTTTGCGTCTCCAGAACCTGGATCAGATTCGTTGAGACCCCCCCTACGGGCTGGAGCAGAGGTTCGCGAATTAACTCTCCGTTTTCCGGACTTGACCGGGTTCGAATGATTATTGTCCGGATATCGGATAGAGATTCCGGTAAACGGGCATTTCGATCAGAGGGTCCCGCCTGGCAGCGTCAGGTGGGGCAGTTCTTTCGAGATTGACTGAGAACGAATAGAGAAGCGTGACCCTATGTCCATCCTCTTTAGGTGGCGAGGGTCCGGAAGGAGAAGGCAGGTATATGAGTAAACGTAGATCTTGGGTACGAGTAGCGGTTGTGCTGTCCGTCCTGGCTCTGGTCGCCACTGCCTGTGGTGACGGAGAGGAAGAGGCGGCCGAGACCACTGCAGCCCCAACCACTGCAGCCCCAACCACCACTGCCGCTCCCGAACCGGAGGAGCCCATCAAGCTGGGAACCGTCTGGTTCAACTCGGGAACGGCGGTCGGTTTGGGCGACATCATGCGCAACGGGTTCGAGTTGGCTGTTATGCAGCAGAACGAGGCCGGTGGCGTATTGGGACGCCAGGTCGAGGTTATCCATTATGACGAAGGCTATTCGGCCGACGAATCGGTGGCATCGGCTCGCAAGGCCATCGCCGATGGAGTAGCCGGCGTGGCCGGCGGCAACGACGCCACAACCTGCGTGGCCATGAAGGATGTGTTCAAAGAGGAAAGTGTCCCGCTGGTGGTGACCGCCTGCGGCTCGGAGTTGATCACTACCGAGGGATATGACGGAGCGGTGCATATCCGCGCTCCGGTGAAGCAGACCCAATCGGACAGCAACGCCCTCTCGGTGTTGGCCCGTTGGATGATCCAGCAGGGCTACAAACGAGTCCAGGGCGTAGGAGTGGATTCGGACTGGGTATTGCTTACCAATGACGAATTCACCCGCATCTTCGCCGAAGAGGCGCCGGCCGACTTCGAGTACACCGGGATGATTTACTTCCCCTATGGAACTGCCGAAGCCCGGGTGGAGGTCACTAAGGGCGTCGGCAACGATCCCGACCTCCTGTATCTCGGCCTGTGGGGTAAGGACGTGGTCGTGAACGCCGTGCAAGCCGCCCGTGAGATCGGCTATGAGGGTGACATCATGGTCAACGAGGTGGTGTACACGCCGCCGGAGGTGGAAGCCCTGGGTGATCTTTCTGAAGGCATTTACAGTTCCACCGGGTGGATTCTGGACGAGTCGATCCCCGAGGCAGCCGCCTTCTCCTCGGCATATGAAGCCGAGTTCGGCCATGCACCGGACTGGTGGTCCGAACTGGGCTACACCGCCGCCCTGCAGTTGATGGCAGCCATCGAGGCGGCTGGAACCACCGACTATGAAGCAGTTGCTCCCCTCATGAACGACGAGCACGG
Organism: bacterium; assembly: GCA_028819345.1. Taxonomy (GTDB): domain Bacteria; phylum Actinomycetota; class Acidimicrobiia; order Spongiisociales; family ZC4RG35; genus Bin76. Next base: position 48,883 of record JAPPLW010000103.1, read on the forward strand.
GTTTGTCACCCCTCGCGGTAAGCCCTTGCGCTTCAACGAGAATGGACTCCGACTGGTTGACGACTGGATCATCATCCAGTCAAGCGGTGGTGAACTGCATCCCGTGGACGCCGTTCCGTTGGCCGGGTAGAGGTAACTCTCCCATAACTTCTGATGTATCGGTCTGCGCCCTTTATCCAGGGCCAGACCGATACATCCTGTTTGACCGAGGAAGGAGGCTCTGAAGAGAGTGGAGAGAGTATTCGTACCGGTTGACGAGGAACTCTTCCGGGCCATCGGGTCGAAGAGCCGGTGGAATGATGTGGTGCGGGTGGGAAACACTCTCTGGGTGACTGGACAGTTGGGCTGGGACAAGACCACCGGAGTACTGGGGAAGACCCTGGAAGAGCAGGCAGAACTGGCTTTGGAGAACCTCAAGGTGGCCTTGGAACGGGCCGGCGCCAAGATGAGCGATGTGGTCCTTACCCGGGTTTACCTGGTCGATCACGACCACTATCACCGGTACGAGCCGATTTACGCCCGGTATTTTCCCGACCGCCAGCCCGCCCGGGTGTCGGTGGTGGTGGCGGAGTTGATCCACCACGCCCTGATCGACATAGAGGCGGTGGCAGTGGTGGACGACAACGGATGACCCTTTCCCGGCAGCCGGCGTTCGGTAATACGCGCCCTGGTACGAGGAGTGGAAGATGATCAAGACGGTAACCCTGCTGACCAGACGAGCCGATCTGACCAGCGAGCAATTCCATGAACACTGGAAGACGGTCCATGCACCCCTGGTGTTGGCCATGCCCAGGGTTCGTCGGTACGTTCAATGTCGACCCCTGGAGGTTCCCGGGCGTGTTGCGCCTTGCGATGGGGTGGCCGAGGTGTGGTATGACACCGTTGAGGACTTTCTGGCCACCGCCGACTCTCCCGAGTACGCCGCGCTCCTGGCCGACGAGAAGAACTTCATGGGCGCCAAGACCCAGGACTCGGTGTTCGTGATCGTCGAGGAGGACGAGTTCGGTGTCGAGTAGGCCCGCCGGTTTCAGATGACCGCCGTTCCCAGCCATCCGCCAGGGTCTCTCTCGAAGGGTCTGCAGATATTGGCTGTCTTCGATGAGAAGTCTCCGGCGCTTTCGGTGGCCGATATCGCGCGCCGCACCCAGATCAGCCGGGCCAGCGTCTATCGTCTCACCGGCGTTCTGGAAGACCTGGGATACATAAGGAGAACCGAGCGTCTCTACCGTCCTTCCAAGAAAGTCCTGAACCTGGGGGTGGCCGCGGTGGAGTCTCGGGAATTCGTGGAGCACATCCGCCCCTACCTGGATGAGATCAGTGTGGCATTGCCGGAGGCGACGGCGGTCAATTACGGTGTCCTGGAGGGCGCCGAAGTCATCTACATGGCGAGACGTCACCGCGATGACATAATCACCATCAATCTTCAGGTCGGCAGCCGGCTACCTGCCCATCTGAGTTCTTTGGGCAAGGCCATTCTCTCGGCCATGCCAACCCGGGAAGCGGAGGGGGTGTTGAGGGAGATGGATTTCCAGCGCCGGACCACCACTACGGTTACGGGCGTTGATGACTACCGGGCGCAACTGGAGGAGGCCCGGATCAAGGGGATCGCCCTGAACGACCAGGAACTGACTGCCGGTTTGCGGTCGGTGTCGGCGCCGGTGTTTCATGACACAGAGGTGATAGGAGCGGTGGGGGTGGCCACCCTGGCAACCCGAGCCGACATCGAGACCTTGGAAAACCACTACGGCCCGATTCTCAAGTCCTTCGCGGAAACGATCACAGAGGAGATATCGGCCACACGATTCGACAACCGGGTCCCGATCTACGGCTAGCCATGAATCGGTTGTCTCAACCCGGGTTGGTCGGTCACCATGCGAGGTCCGGCGGATGAGTTGGGACGTCATCGGCCAGCAACTCTGGAACGGTCTTCTCAACGGTTCGATCTACGTGATATTCGCGGCCGGGTTGAGTCTGGTATTCGGAGTAATGAGGGTAATCAACATGGCGCATGGCGAGTTGACCATGTTGGGGGCCATGCTGTTGTTCACGGTCACCGATCTGGTCGGGTTGGGTTATTTCACTGGAGCTGCGCTGGTGGTGGTGGTGATGGCCCTGGCCGGCTTCCTGGTCAACCGGGTCACGGTTCGCCCGTTCCTGGGACATTCGGAGTTGGTGGTGATCCTCTCGACCGTGGCGCTGAGCTTCATGCTGTTAAACGGCAGTCTGGTGGTGTGGGGGTCCGGGCCCAAGGGGGTGGACAAACCTTTCAACGAGATCGTCCAGGTCGGGGGGGTGTACGTAACCACCGCCAGCGTTCTTCTGGTGGGGGTGTGCTTTGCGGCGGTCCTGGGTTTGTACCTCATGCTCACTTTCACCAAGCTGGGCAAGAAGACCCGGGCAACCGGCCAGAACCTGCTCGGCGCCCGTTTGATAGGGATCAACACCACCGCCGTCTATGATACCACCCTGATAGTTGCTTCCGGACTGGCGGCCCTGGCCGGAGTGTTGATCGTCCTGGTGTCGTCTGCATCTCCCAACCTGGGACAACCTCTGCTCATCACCGGCTTTGCGGTGGTGATCGTGGCGGGGATGGGAAATGTGGGGGGAGCGGTGGCGGTGGGCCTGTTCATGGGCGTGACCGAGGCGCTGTTCGGCCAGTTCGTCTCCACCTATTACCGACAGGGGTACCTGTACGTTGTGATGATCGTCGTCCTGCTGCTGCGCCCCCAGGGCCTGTTCGGGAGGAAATGAAGTGCGGTTGAGAATCCCACCGGGATGGTGGCTGGGAGGTTTGTTGCTCCTGTTGGTTGCGATGGTGCCGCTGTTTGTTTTCACCAACACCTACAACCGCGGTCTGTTGGTCCTGATTGTGATATATGCGATCGCCGGGCTCAGTCTCGATTACATCATGGGCGAGATGGGGCAATTCTCTTTCGGACACGCCGCTTTCTGGGGGTTCGGCGCCTATGTGTCGGCGAAATTGGCGCTCGATCTGGGGATATCTCCGTGGATCGGGTTCCTGGCTGCGCCGGCGGCGGCCGGCCTGGTGGGTCTTTTGATCGGCTACATCGCCCTGCGCCGCACACGGGGCCTCGAACTGGCGATCGTCACCCTCGGCTTCGGGGTGCTGGCCTGGACAGTGGCCCTAAGGTGGAGACCGGTCACCGGCGGTCCGTCAGGACTGCGCCAGGTCCCCCCGCCCAGTCTGTTCGGCTGGGAGATCCGCTCGGAGTTGGCTTACTTCTACTTCGCACTGCTGTTGCTGCTGGGCATAGTGTTCCTGTTGTCGAGGCTGCGGACCTCCCGCTTCGGAAGAGGCGTGCGCAGCATTCACGAGAACGAAGACCTCGCCAAGTCCGTTGGTGTGGCGGCCACCAAATACTATGTGATGGCTTTTTCGTTCGCATGCGCGCTAGTGGGGTTCTCCGGAGCCCTGTACGCCCACCACTTCCGGTTCGTAAACCCGAATCTCTTGGGTCTCGACTACATGTTCATCTTCTTGATCGTTGTCCTGGTAGGAGGGAGGGGAACCCTGTGGGGTCCGGTATTGGGTTCGGCGATCTTCGTTCTGGTGAGTGAGTGGCTGCGGGCCCTGCAGGAATACCGCTTCGTGATATTCGGCGTGGTGTTGCTGCTGGTGGTGCTGTTCATGCCGATCGGAGTCTTCCCCGCTCTACAGAGGGCAGTTCGGAGCAGCAGGGAACGCAGGAAATCCGGAGATGAGGCGACCGCGGAGGGCGAAGACCGAGCCCGGGCCGGGGTGGGGATGGAGTAGCGATGCCGATCCTAGAGACCAGCGGCCTCACCAGGATGTTCGGCGGCCTTTCGGCGGTGGACCGCTTGGACCTGTCTGTGGAAGAGGGAGAAATCCGGGGTCTGATCGGGCCGAACGGCTCCGGCAAGACCACTGCCCTCAACCTGATCACGGGCTACATCAAGCCCACCAGGGGGGTGGTTAGGTACCAGAGTTCGGACGTCTCAGGCGAGCAACCTCACGAACTGGCCCGTCTGGGATTGGTTCGCACCTTCCAGATCACCACCCTGTTCGAGAACCTGACCGTCCGGGACAACGTACTCCACGGAAGCCACCTCAAGAATCCGACATCGCTGCTGGGAGCGCTGACGAGGTCCAGAAAATACCTGGAGCAGAGCAGGGAGATGGAGGAACGGGTGCGGGAGTTGCTCGCCTTCGTGGGCCTCGCCGAGCGGATCGACGCGGTGGCCCGGGACCTCTCGGCCGGAGAGCACCGGTATCTGGAGATCGCCATCGCCTTGGCGGCCAAGCCCAAGATGCTGCTCTTGGACGAACCAGCCACCGGCCTCAATCCCGAGGAAGCAGCCTATTTGATGAACCTGATCAGGACGCTGCGAAGCCAGGGGGTCACGGTTCTCCTGGTGGAGCACAACATGCGCTTGATAACCAACATCTGCACAAGGATCACCGTGCTCAACTTTGGCGCGAAGATCGCCGAGGGGACCCCCGAGGAGATAGTGGGCAACCCCGATGTGATCACCGCCTACCTTGGGAAACGCCGCGGTGCTTGAGATCAACGCTCTCAACGTGGCCTACGGGCGGGTGCAGGTGCTCTTCGATGTCTCGATCAGCGTGCCGGAGGGGGAGTTGGTGACGGTGATCGGAGCCAACGGCGCGGGAAAGACCACTCTGCTGCTCACCGTCTCCGGAGTGCTCAGACCCCAGAGCGGCGAGATCTCCTTCGAGGGTGAGAGAATCGACAGCCTCAGACCTCACGAGATAGTCGGCATGGGCCTGGGCCACGTGCCGCAGGGCAAGGAACTCTTCCCGGCCATGACCGTCCTGGAAAACCTGGAGATGGGCGCTCACATGGTAAGGGAAGAGGATGAATACCGTCGCCGGCTGGAACGGGCCTTCGAGTTCTTCCCGCGCCTCTCCGAACGGGCTCGCCAGCGCGCCGGGACCCTGAGCGGCGGGGAGCAGCAGATGCTCGCCATCGCCAGGGCCCTGATGGCCGAGCCCCGGCTGTTGCTGCTGGACGAGCCGTCGGCGGGCCTGGCCCCCATCATCGTTGACCATCTGGCCGAGATCATCCTCGATCTCAACCGCCACGGGTTGACGGTGTTGCTGGTGGAGCAAAACGCCTTCCTGGCATTGGAGATCGCTCGGAGAGCCTATGTGATGGAGTCGGGCCTGGTGGTCGAGAGCGGCGACACCGAAGATGTGCTCGAGAGCGATCTCGTGCGACGGGCTTATCTGGGGATCTGATGACTGAGCTCAGGATCGGGGTTGACATTGGCGGCACCTTCACCGACTGGGTGATGGCCGATTCCGAGGGTGGGGTGCAGGTCGTCAAGACTCCAACCACACCCGATGGGTTCGGGGGAGTCTTCAATGCCATGGATGAAGCAGAGGTCACAGGGGATAGGTTCCGCTCCTTCGCTCATGGGACCACCCTGGGCACCAACGCCTTGATTGAGAGGCGGCTCCCTCGGGTGGCCATGGTGACCACCAGGGGAGTCACCGCCGTCCTGACCCAGGCTGCCCGCGGCTCGAAGGAGGACATCTGGGATATCTACCACGACTCCCCCCGTCCTTCCATCGTCAAGCCGCGAGACCGCCTGGAAGTCACGGAACGGACGCTCAGTTCCGGCGAGGTGCGCACCCCCCTCGACGAGAAGGAGGCACGCGAGGTGGCCCGAATCCTGCGGGGGCGGGGCATCCGCACCATCGCGGTGTGCTTCCTGCATTCCTACACCAACGGCCGCAACGAACGGAGGATGAAGGAGATCATCCTGGAGGAGTTTCCGGAGGCGCTGGTCCGCACCTCCCACGAGACCATTCCTCGCATTCTCGAGTACGAGCGTTTCACCACCACCATCCTGAACGTTGCCCTGATCCCGGTGATGATCGACTACCTGCAGGCGCTGGAGCAGGGTCTTAGGGGTCGGGACTACCCCGGTGACGTGCTGATCGTGCAGTCGGCGGGTGGCCTGATGGGGGTGGAGGCCACCACCAACATCCCGGTCCGCACCGCCAACTCGGGCCCCTCGGCAGGGGCGATCGCGGCCCGGGAGATAGGGGCCCTGGCCGGCTTCGAGAACATCATCGGCCTCGACATCGGCGGGACCAGCACCGACGTTTCGGTAACCCTCGACGGCCAGTTGAGGACCACCGAGACCTGGGAGGTGGAGTGGGGGCATCCGATCATGTTCCCGGCGGTGGACATAATCACCGTGGGGGCGGGGGGAGGGTCGGTGGCGTGGTTCGACCCGGGAGGCAAGCTCCGATCGGGACCTCACAGTATGGGAGCAGTGCCCGGACCGGCCTGTTACGGCAAGGGAGGGGACCAGCCCACCAACACCGACGCCCACGTGGTGATGGGGAACCTCCGGCCGGGCGCCATGTTGGGCGGGGCGATGGAGATCTCACCGGAGCTTGCCCACAAGGTGATCCATGACGGGATCGGTCGAAGGCTGGGCGGCGACACCGTCTCCGCCGCGGCGGCGGTGATCGCGGTGGCCGAGGCGAACATGGCCAACGCCATCAGGCTGGCCACCATGAGGCGGGGGCTGGACCCCCGCGACTTCGCCCTGGTGGCATTCGGCGGCGCCGGGCCGTTCCATGGGGCGCGGGTGGCGGCCGAGTTGTCAATACCCACCGTGCTGGTGCCTCCCCGGCCCGGACTCACTTCGGCTCTGGGTTGTCTCATGGCCGACATCCGCCATGACCTGGGCGCCAGCATGTTCTATGGGGAGGCGGCGGCGGTTGACATCGACGAGATGAACGATCGTTTTGAGGAGTTCGACGCCCGGGTGCGGGCGGCCCTGGACCGGGAGGGCATTGCGCCGGAGAACCAGTTCGTGGAGAAGACCATCGACATGTGCTACGCGGGACAGTGGAGGGTGTTCGCCATCCCGGTCACCGGCAGAATGACCAGAGAGAGTCTTTCGGAGAGCGTGGAACTCTTCAGAAAGTTGTATCTGCAGAGGTTCACCTTCGACCTGGGGGAGCGGGAAGTGGAGATCCACGGGATAAACGTCACCGGGACCGGGATCTCCGACAAGTACCAGCCCCAGGCGGTCGAGCAGGATTCCGCCGCGCCCACCGCTTCGGGGTCACGTCCTGTCTACTGGCGAGAGGCGGGAGGGTGGGTGGAAACGCCGGTGTGGTCCCGGCCTTCCTTGCCGGTTGGGTTCCGGACTGTGGGGCCGGCCGTGGTGGAGCAGATGGACTCCACCACCCTCGCGCCACCCGGAATGAGTCTGTTTGTGGACCGTCATCTCAACCTGGTGCTCGACACCACCGGCGAGGGAGGTGGGGCATGAACAGTGAGCGCCGAGGTCCAGAGTTGACGCATGGGGTCGATCCGGTCACATTCTCCATTCTCTCCAGCGCCTTCGTCAGCCTGGTGGACGAGATGGTGGAGGCGCTGCGGGACGCCTGCCTGTCGTTCGTGATCTACTGCGGAGACGTCAGCGGAGGGATGCTCAACGCCAGGGGTGAACTGGTCGCCCAGGGCACCCGGGATGTGGCGGTCCATGTCGGGGCGCTCCAACCCAGCACGCAGTCGGTGATCGAGGACTTCGCCGAGGTGGAGGGAGGGATCGAGGAGGGGGACGTCTTTGCCTTCAACGAACCCTACCGGGGAGGGACGCACCTTCCCGACATGACCTTCATCAGCCCGATCTTCTGGGAGGGCCAACTCATCGCCTTCACCGCCACCAAGGGACACTGGTCGGATGTGGGCGGCCCCACTCCGGGCTCCATGAATGCGCTGGCTTTGGACATCTATGCCGAGGGGTTGGTTATTCCCCCGCTCAAGGTGGTTTCCCGGCGTGTGATCCGCCATGACGTGAAGAACCTGATAATGGCCAACATCCGCCTGCCGGTCAATTCGACCGGTGACCTGATCGCTCACATCGAGGCGGCCCGGGTGGGGGAGAGTCGTCTCCACACCCTCATAGAGAAGTACGGGTTGGAGACTGTGGTGGGCTCCATGGAGGGGACGCTCGACCATTCCGAGCGCGAACTGGCCGCCGAGATCCTCCGGTGCCCCGAGGGCACCTGGGAGACCGATGACTTTATCGACTACGACCCCCAGGCGCCCGAGGATGGTCCGGTGAAGGTCTCTCTCAAGATGACCATCCAGCACGACCCCCCGCGGGTCATCTATGACATGACAGGGTCCGGGCCGCCCGTGCAGTCGGGCATGAACGGCACCCGCGGCTCCACCACCGGAGCGCTGGTGGCCGGCACCAAGTACATCTTTCCCAAGCCCCTGATGAATGCCGGGTGGCTGCGCATCATCAAGGCGATATTTCCCGAGACCAGCGTGGTGAACGCGGTCCGGCCCTACGCAGTGTGCGGGGAGGTGTCGGGGGCCTACGAGAAGACCACCGCCTGCGTCCAGCGGGTGTGGGCGAAGGTGGCGCCCCGACGATCCTTCGCCGGGAATTTCAACCTCGAGTACGTGGTGGCCGGCGGGGTGGACGACCGTCCCGGCCGGCACAACAATTACTTCGTCTACTACCACTGGCACACCGGCGGCTGGGGGGGAAAGTTTGGAGCGGACGGACGCGACTGCGGCGCCGCCATCTTCGGACTTGGCATACTGAACCAGTCGAGCGAGGTGATCGAGAGGATGTGGCCGGTCACCTTCGACCGCCTGGCGCCGGTCACCGACTCCATGGGCGCCGGACAGTGGCGAGGAGGGGCGGGGCTGGAGTCGGTGCTCCGGGCCGAGAACGCCGGAGGCGTGCGGCTGTCATACATCGCCGACCGGGGAGAGGAAGGCCCCGGGGGACCCCGCGGGCTGTTCGGAGGGGAGGACGGGATCCCCATCCGGGTCGCCAAGCATGTGGGCACCGACCAAGAGGAAAACCTTCCCATCTACTTCGCCGACGAGTTCGTGGGCCAGCACGGCAACTTCTATCACGTCTCGTCGGGAGGCGGCGGGTACGGCGATCCACTGGAAAGGGAGCCGGAAGCCGTGCTGGAGGACGTGCTGGACAGGTACGTCTCGATCGAGTCGGCGCTCGGTGACTACGGAGTGGTGATCGAGGTTCGGGACGCCGATCTTCTTGACTACCTGATAGACGTCGAAGCAACCCAAGACTTGCGGGCCGAATTGCGCGCCGCCCGATTGAACACAGGAGAGAAACTGCCATGACAGACGCCCGATCAAAGTTCGTAGACCTGTACACGCAACGCACGCCAGGATCTCTGCGACTCTACGAGGAGGCTAGGAGACACCTTCCTGGCGGCGTCCCCGGAAACGCCGGATTCCGCCCCCCGTATCCCCTGTATGTGGAAGGGGCGCGGGGCCCCTTTCTGTGGGATGTGGACGGGAACCGATACATCGACTCGTTGATCGGGGGAGGCCCTCACATCCTGGGACATTCGCCGCCCGCGGTGATGGATGCGGTGGCGAAGCAACTCTCCTCCGGCACCAGCACCATCGCACCCTCTCCCAACAACCTGGTTCTGGCGGAGAAGATTCGAAAGCACATGCCGCACATGGAGATGATCCGCTTCGTCCACACCGGCTCGGAGGCGGTGCACATGTCGATGCGGGTCGCCCGCGCCTTCACCGGCCGCCAGAAGATCGGCAAATTCGAGGGTAATTTCCACGGCGGGTACGACAACCTACTGGTTAGCGGGACGTCCTTCGCCGGACCCGAGGAGCGCCCGGTCTCCCTTCCGGAGGGGGCCGGGATACCCCAGAGCGTTCTGGACGACACCGTGGTCCTCCCGTACAACAACACGGACGCCGCGGTGGCCCTGATCGAGGAACACGCCTCGGAGTTGGCCGGTGTGGTGGTTGAAGCGGTGGGGGGGACGTGGATGGCGGGGATAGTGGCCGACCAGAGGTTCCTGGAGGCGCTTCGGGAGGTTACCGCTCGCCACGGCATCCTGCTGATCTTCGATGAGGTGATCACGGGGTTCAGGGTCGCCTTGGGGGGAAGCACCGCGGTCACCGGAGTCACCCCGGACCTGGTGGCGCTGGCCAAGACCATCGGAGGAGGACTTCCGATGGGCGCCTTCGGAGGACGCCGGGACGTCATGGACCAGGTCGTCACTCCTCCCCGGGACGCCGACGACAGGCGGGTCACCATCTTCCAGTCGGGGACCTTCCAGACCAACCTGGCCTCGCTGGCGGCGGGGATTGCCATGTTGTCGGAACTGGAGAAACCCGGCGTCTACGAGAACCTCGAGGAGACCGGCGAGCAGGTGCGAAAGGGCATCGAGAAGATCGGCGCCAACCAGGGACTGCCGGTCCAGGCCACCGGCCAGGGCCCCATCTTCGGGGTTTACTTCGCTGAAGAACCGGTGCGCACCATCCGCGATGTGCTGGCCAGCGACCGGGAGATGGCGGGGACCTTCTACCTGGGGCTGGTGGCCCACGGGATATACATCACCCCCTATCACCTCGGCTTCACCAACGCTGCCCAGAGCCAGGCCGAGATCGATCAGGTGCTGGAAGTCTGCCAGCGGGTGATGGAGACCATCAAGGAGGACTGACGGCTTGATCTGCACGCAGACGCGACCAAAAAGGCCGGGACCGGAATGAAGGGAATGCTCTCGGGTGTGACAGTCCTGGAACTGGGCCAGGTGATCGCCGGCACCTACGGTGGGATGATTCTTGCCGATCTGGGCGCCGAGGTGATCAAGATCGAGCCTTTCTGGGGCGATGCGGCCCGGAACCCGAAGATCACCCCGGTGGGATCCGAGAGCGCCATTCACCTGCAGATGAACCGCGGGAAGAAGAGCATGGTGCTGGACCTCAAGAGCGAGGCGGGGCGAGAGATCTTCTGCGACCTCGTGGCCACCTCGGACGTGGTGATCGACAACTTCCGTCCCGGGGTCATGGAACGGCTGCGGATCGATCCTGAGAGTCTTTCCCGGCACAACCCCCGGATCATCACCGTCTCGATCACCGGCTTCGGCGCCACCGGGCCTGCCCGCGACCGTCCGGCCTTCGATCTGGTGGTGCAGGCTTACAGCGGCCTGCTGGACATGACCGGCCCCGGAGACGGACCCCCGGCGCGGGTTGGGATCCCCATAGCCGACATTTGCGGCGGGATCTTCACCGCCCTGGCGGTACTGGGCGCCCTGGTGGGCCGGGAGCTTCATGGAGAGGGCCAGCACGCCGACATCTCGATGCTCGATGCTTTGGTTTCCATGCTCTCCTATGACGCCTTCGACCACCTGAACACCGGGGCGGTGATCGAGCGGCGGGGGACCGCCCATGCTCACATCGTGCCTTGGCAGGCCCTGGAGGTGAGGGATGGCTTCGTGGTGGTGGCAGCCCGGGGCGACAAGTTCTGGAGAAACCTGTGTGACGCCATTGGGCGTCCCGACCTCAAGGAAGACCCGCGCACAAGGGACAACGCCGCCCGCCTGGAGCACCGGTCCTTCGTGGAGGAGATCCTGACCACCGAGTTCGCTCGCCGGACCAAGGCCGAATGGATGGAGATGACGGAGACATACGATCTCCCGGTGGCTCCGGTCAATGACATCGCCGAGGTGTTCACAGACCCACAGGTCCTGGCGAGGGACATGGTGCGGCAGTACCGGCACCCCGTCCTGGGTGACCTCTCCTACCTGACCAGCCCCGTGAAGCTCAGCCGCTGGCGCCATCCGAACCAGTCCGCCCCCATGCTGGGTGAGCACACCGCCGAGGTACTGATGAAGAAGATGAACTACTCGCCCGAAGCGATCGAGGGGCTGGTCGACCAGGGCGTGGTGCACACGGCCGGGGACCATGACGGGAGAGTGGCTGCAGGGGTGGGATCATGACCGAAGGCGCCGGCCTCATCTCCTCGGTCACCTCGCCTCCCGTAAGCGACCGGGGCGACGGCTCCCCAGAGAGAGATGACGATCTTCACGGCTTGAACGACGCCCAACTCCTCGACATCTTCAAGACCATGTACACCATCCGGCGTTTCGAGGTTACGATGGAACGCGCCCATCTGGCCGGAGACCTGTATGGGCCTTTCCACTCCTCGATGGGACAGGAGGCGATCCCGGCAGGGGTGTGCGCCGCTCTCCGGACCGATGACGTGGTCACCTCCACTCATCGCGGCCACGGGCATGCGATTGCAAAGGGCGCCGAACTCGGACCGATCTGCGCTGAACTGTGGGGCAGGGCCACGGGGTACTGCGGGGGAAAGGGCGGATCGATGCACATCGTCAGCACCGAGCACGGGTTCATCGGTCAGAGTCCGATCATCGGAGGGAGCGGCCTGCTCGCCACCGGAGCGGCCCTGAGTTTCGACCTGACGGGGGATCCACGCGTGGCGGTGGCCTTCATGGGGGACGGGGCGGTCGGCCAGGGGGTCTTTCACGAGACGCTCAACCTGGCGGCCATCTGGCGCCTGCCTGCGGTGTTCGTGGTGGAGAACAACGGATACGCTCATTCCTTCCGGGCCGACCAGATGCAGCTGAACCCCGATATCGCGTCGCGGGCGGAAGGCTACGGGATGCCGGGGGTGGTGGTGGACGGGATCGACGTCTTCTCGGTGTATGCGGCGGCGGAGGCCGCGGTGGCCAGGGCGCGAGCCGGGGATGGCCCGACCCTGATCGAGGCCAAGTGCTACCGGTGGCGCGGGCACAATCTGGGCGACGCCGAGCATCTCTACCGGGAACGACAGGAGGTGGAGGAGGCCCGCGGGGACGATCCTCTCCAACGCTTCCGCCAGGCTGTGTCCCGCCGGCTGGAGCCCGCCGCCCTCGCCGGTGTGGAGGCCGCCGTGGACAAGGAGATCGATGATGCGGCCAGGTTCGCCGCCGAGTCTCCGTCGGCTGATCCCCGAACCGCGCTGGAGGGGAGCTACTGATGCGGGAGATCACCTTCATCGAGGCAGTGCGGGAGGCCCAGGCCGAGGCGCTGGTCTCCGACGACCGGGTGTTCATCATGGGCCAGGAGATCGGTTCCTACGGAGGGGTGTTCCGCGCCACCCAGGACTTCGTTCGCCGATTCGGCGATCACCGGGTACGCGACATGCCGATCGCCGAGCAGTCCATGCTGGGCGCTGGGGTGGGAGCGGCGGTGATGGGGATGCGGCCCATCGTCGAGGTCATGTTCATGGACTTCGTCGCCTGCGGGATGGACGCCATCGTGAATCACGCCGCCAAGATGCGCTACATGTCCGGTGACCAACTGCGGGCGCCGATGGTAATCCGGACCCAGGGGGGCTCCGGCACCCACCACGGCTCGCAGCACTCCCAGACCCTGGAGAGTTGGTTCCTGCACGTCCCCGGCCTGGCGGTGGTGGTGCCCTCCGTTCCCCAGGACGTCAAAGGGCTCTTCAAGACCTCGGTGGAACTGGAGCATCCGGTGCTGTTCGTCGAGCACCGGGCCCTTTACAGGACCACGGGACCGGTCACCGACCCGGTGGCGCCCATCCCGCTAGGAGAGGGAGTCGTCAGGCGTCGAGGGGAGGACGTCACCGTGGCTGCGGTGGGCAAGTCCGTCCATCAGGCCCTGGCGGCGGCCCTGGAGTTGGAGGAGGAGGGCGTGTCGGTGGAGGTGATCGACCTGAGGACCCTGGTGCCCATGGACGTCGAAATCGTCTTGGAGTCGCTCTCCCGCACCCATCGGTTGGTGGTGGCCCACGAAGCCGTGGAGAGAGGCGGCTGGGCGGGGGAGTTGGTTGCCAGGGTGGTGGCCGAGGGGTTCGACGAACTGGACGCGCCGCCCCTTCGGGCCGGCAGCAAGGCGACTCCCATTCCCTTCGCCCGCGAACTGGAAGCGGCCATGATCTCGGACGAGCGCCTGATCGCCAGGCGGATCCGGGAAAGTCTCGACCTGGCGGAGTACCCGGCATGACCAGGGCGGCGGTCGACATTGGGGGGACCTTCACCGACGTGGTGACGATCGACGAGTCCACCGGCCGCCTGGTCCAGGCAAAGGCCCTGACCACCTACCCCGATCCGACTCCCGGGTTTCTGGCGGCCCTCGCCAAAGCCACCGACCGCGACCGGTTGGAGACCGTCGGGTACGGCACCACGTTGGCCACCAATGCGGTCCTCACCCGCTCCGGAGCCAAGACTGCGCTTCTGACCACCCGGGGTTTCCGCGATGTGCTGGAAATACGTCGAACCCACCGCTCCACTCTCTTTGACATCTACGAGGAGATCCCCGCGCCGATCGTGCCCCGGCCCCTCCGGTTCGAGATCCCCGAGAGGACCGCAGCGGATGGCAGCGAGGTGACGCCCCTCGACGAGCAGGCGGTCCGGGCCGTAGCCCGGAAGATCCGTCGAGCAGGGGTGGAGTCGATCGCGGTCTCCTACCTCTTCTCCTTCATGAACCCGGCCCATGAGCTGCGTACCCGGCAAATCCTGGCCGAGGAACTGCCCGACCTCTCCGCCGACATAACCATCTCCTCGGAGGCGCTTCCCCTCCATCGCGAGTACGAGCGCACCAGCACCACGGTGATGAACGCCTATCTGACTCCCCTGGTGAGGAGCTATTTCAGCCGGCTCCGCGCCGAGTTGGCGGAGAGCAAGCTGTATGTGTGGTTGCAGATGATGCAGTCCAACGGCGGTTTGGTGCGCCCCGACCGGGCTGCCTCTTTTCCCATCCTGACCCTTCTGTCGGGACCGGCCGGGGGTGTGATGGCCTCCGCCTATCTCGGACGGTTGCTGGGGGAGACCCATCTGCTCACCCTGGACATGGGTGGGACGAGTTGTGATGTGGCCGGCATCACCGGCGGTGAGCCCGACACCCGCCTCGACTTCGAGATCGGCGGTTATTCGGTGTCGTACCCCACTCTGGACATCCACACCGTGGGCGCCGGCGGGGGGAGCATCGCCAAGGTGGATGGCTTCGGGAGGGTGTCGGTGGGCCCGGATTCGGCCGGATCGGATCCCGGACCGGCCTGCTACGGCCGGGGAGGGGAGCTGCCCACCGTTACCGACGCCAACCTGGTGTTGGGCGTCTACGACCCGGACTTTCAAATGGGCGGTGAGATATACCCCGACATCGACCTGGCGGCGCGCGCTATTGAAGAGCATGTCGGGAAGCCCTTGGGGATCTCGGTGGTCGACGCGGCGGTGGGGATCGTCAGGCTGGTCAATGCCAACATGATGCACGCCCTGCGCACCGTCTCCATCGAGCGGGGCCGGGACCCCCGCGACTTCGCGCTGGTGCCTTTCGGCGGCGCGGGACCCACCCACGGGGTGCACATCGCCGAGGAACTCGCCCTGCGCCGGGTGGTGATTCCCCCCATCCCGGGCTGCAACTCGGCACTGGGGATCCTCGCTTCCGACGTCCGGCACGACCTGGTGGCCACCCTCCGGGCCCGTGTGGCCCGTCTGGATCCCTCGGAACTGGGAGAGACGCTCTCGGAGCTGGCCTCCGAGGCGCGACGGGAACTGGAGGAAGACAGCATCCCGCAGGAGAACCGGACCCTCCGGGCCAGCCTCGACATGCGCTACGCCGGTCAGGCCTATGAACTGAACGTGCCCCTCGCATCGCTTAGCCCCGATGTTTCCACCCTGAGCCGGGCGATCGCCGACTTTCACCTTGCTCACCGAACCCGATATGGCCACTCGCTGGGAGACGACCTGGTCGACCTGGTGAATGTGAGGCTCACCGGCCTCGGGGCAACGCCCAAACCGCTGTTGGGCGGGGACGCCGCTGCATCGGGTGAGGCCGAGCCCCGTAACCGTCGCCGGGTGGTCTCGGTCCAGGGTGAGGCGGAGATGGTGCCCGTCTATCAACGGGAGGACCTCGAGCCGGGGCAGCGGGTGGCCACCCCTTCGGTGATCCAGCAGTTGGATTCCACCACCTACCTGCCCTTCGGCGAGGTCCGGGTGCATGACACGGGCGCCATAGTGGTGGACCTGCCATGAGCCGTCACCAGGTTGATCCGGTCACCGTAGAGGTGGTTACCAGCGGTTTGGCCGCCGGGGCCAGGGAGATGGGCATCACGATGCGACAGACGTCGAGTTCCACCATCTTCAACGAAGGCAACGACTACTCCTGTGGGATCTTCAATGCCCAGACCGAGCTGGTCAGCCACGGGGAGTTCTTGCCCATCCATCTCGGCTCTCTTCCCTATTCGGTGAACTACTCCATCGACGAGGTGGGCGCCGACCAGTTCCGCCCGGGAGATTCCATCATCCTCAACGATCCCTTCCGGGGCGGGTCGCACCTGCCGGATGTGACGATGGTGACGCCGATCTTCTACGAGGGCAGGTTGATCGGCTGGGGGGCCAACC
This sequence comes from bacterium, assembly GCA_028819345.1. Lineage (GTDB taxonomy): Bacteria > Actinomycetota > Acidimicrobiia > Spongiisociales > ZC4RG35 > Bin76. Next base: position 65,087 of record JAPPLW010000103.1, read on the forward strand.
GGGCCCACCACCTGGACGTGGGGGGAACGGTGCCGGGCAGTTTCTACGCGCAGGCGCGGGAGAACTACCAGGAGGGTCTCCGCATCCCTCCGGTGAGGTTGATCAAGGAGGGGGAGATCGACGAGGAGATCATGCAGATGATCCTGGCCAACGTGCGACTCCCCAAGAACATGCGGTCGGACCTCCTGAGCCAGGTGTCGGCCAACCTCACCGCCCGCCGCCGCCTGATCGAGTTGGTGGAGCGGTATGGACTGGAGACCGTGGAGCAATGCATGGCGATCGAGATGGACAACTCCGAGCGCCGGATCCGGGCGGCGATCGCCGGATGGCCGGACGGCGACTATTACGCCGAGGACTCCATGGACAACGACGGGATAACCGACGTTCCCCGCACGGTGAGGGTGACGGTGAAGGTGCGGGGTGACGGGGTGGTGGTGGACTTCACCGGGACCGATTCTCAGGTGGAGGGGCCCCTCAACAGCGTTCTGGGCTACACCGCCTCGGGTGTCTACATGACCATTCAGGCTGCAACCGATCCCACCATCCCGCCCAATGGGGGGTGTTACCGCCCGGTGGAGATCGTCGCTCCCAAGGGCACGATCGTCAACCCCGTCTTTCCCGCCGCCTGCACGGGTGGCAACGAGATCGTCTCGGTGATCCACAACGCCGTGTACCGGGCCCTGGCGGAGATCCCCCGCGACATCCCCAACCCGGTCCGGCTGATGGCCGCCGATCAGGGATCATCCAACAATCTGTTTCTGAGCGGGTTCGGTGAGGACGGAGAGCGATTCGTTCTCTACGAGTACCCCGAGGGTGGATGGGGAGGGGCCGAAGGCCGCGACGGCCAGAGCGCCATCTACTCGATTGTCGGCAACACCTGGAACCTCCCGGTGGAGGCGATCGAGATGAGGTACCCGCTCCGCATCGACCGCTACGAACTGCGTCAGGACTCGGGGGGTCCCGGAGAGTGGAGGGGAGGGCTGTCGGTGAGACGCGACTACCGGCTGCTTGCCCCCACCGGGGAGTTGTCGGTGCTGGGCAACCGGGTGAGAGTCCCCCCTTACGGTCTGTTCGGCGGCCACCACGGGGCCCCTGCCCGGTACCGGATCGATGCCGGCACGCCCACCGAACGGCTGGCGGCACCCGAGTTCGGCGCCAAGAAGTCGATGGTTCCCCTGGAGCGAGACCAGGTGGTGAACCAGGAGACAGCAGGTGGCGGCGGATACGGCGATCCGTTGGACCGGGACCCGGAAGCGGTGGCCCGCGATGTCGAATACGAATACATCTCCCGCAGGAGCGCCTTCGAGGACTACGGGGTGGTGCTGGACGACGAGGGTGTGCTCGACCGGAAGGGAACTGACTCCCGCCGGGAAACTCTCAGGGCAAACCGAAGGTGAAAGGCGCCGGACACCTCGCTCGGAAGGTCGAAGCCCTGTATCGTGACCGCACTCCCGGATCCCGGGCCCTGTGGGAGGAGAGCAGAGGGATCCTGCCCATGGGAGTCTCGGGGGCCGCCAAGTTCTACGAGCCGTACCCGGTGGCGCTGGCCGCCGGGTCGGGGGGGCATGTGACGGATGTGGACGGAAACGACTATGTGGATCTCCTGATGGGCGCCGGTTCCTCCCTGTTGGGCCATTCCCATCCCTCCGTGGTCGCGGCGGTACGGGACCAGGTCGGCCGGATGGCCACCGTCCTGGCGCCCGCTGCGCTCGAGCGGGAGTTTGCCGAGCGAATTCGGGGGCTGATGCCGTACCTGGAACGTCTGCGTTTTGCCAACACGGGTTCCGAGGCGGTACGGACCGCTCTGCGCGCCGCCCGGGCGGCCACCGGCCGGATGCGCTATGCCAAGTTCGAGGGCAACTACCACGGGTCTGATGATTACTTTCTCCTGTCTTCGGTCTCGAGGGAGGTGGCGGGTCCTCCCCATCGCCCGAAGCCGGTCCCCGACTCCGCCGGGATTCCCGACCGCATCCGGGAGGAGACCCTGTTGCTCCCCTACAACGATGTGGAGAACGCGGTGGCGCTCATCTCCGAGCATGCCACCGACCTCGCCGCGGTGGTGATGGAGCCAGTGGCTTTCTCCAGCGGCGGAGCGGTGGCTGCCGATCGTCATTTCGCCCGGGCAGTCCGGGACGTCACAACCCGGCATGGCATCGTGCTGATCTTCGACGAGGTGGTGACGGGACTGCGCCTGGGAACCGGCGGCGCCCCCGGATACCTGGGCGTGACGCCTGATCTGTCCTGCATCGGCAAGGCCATCGGCGGAGGCCTGCCGCTGTCGGCGGTGGGTGGGCGAGCCGACATAATGGAAGCCGTGCTGGGCGCCGCGGCCCACGCCCGCGGCACCCACATCTTCCACTCCGGGACTTTCACCGGTAATCCCGTCTCCCTGGCGGCGGGGATGGCCGTCCTCGACGTCCTGGAGGAGGAACCGGTGCTCGAGCATATCGACTGGATGGGCGGCAGGCTGCGCTCCACTCTCCAGCAGGTCCTCGACTCCCATGGACGGGGTCACGTGACCGGAGTCGGTTCCATCTTCCAACTGCACTTCACCGAAGCCCCACCCCGCAACCGACGGGAGATCCTGGCCGGGGACCTGGCCCTGCTGGGCGCGGTTTTGCTCGGCATGTGCGCACAGGGGATCCTGTGGCCGCCCGTCCACCCCGGGGTGGTCGCCTACCGCCACACCGAATCGGACATCGACCGGACCGCCTCTGGATTGGAGACGGTGCTGGAGATGGCGTCATGACCGGCCCCGGGCAGTCAGGGGGCCGCAAGGCCGCCATCCTCACCGGAGCGGGGAGGGGCATCGGCAAGGGGATTGCAACCACCCTGGCCGAGCGGGGATACGACCTGGTCATCACTTCCCGTACCCGAGAGGACCTGGAGGTGACGGGACGGCTGGTGGAACAGTCCGGAGGCTCGGCGGCGATCGTTGTCGCGGACCTCAAGGATCCTGACACCCCATCGCTGCTCCTCGAGACGGCTCTCGAACGACACGGTCGCCTGGACGGGCTGGTCAACAACGCGGCCGTCAATGTCTTCGCTCCCTTCTGGACCCAGTCCGAGAGCACCCTCGATGAGACCATCGCCACCAATCTCACCGCTCCCTACTTCCTGTGCCAGGCGGCGGCGAACTATTGGGTCCAGAACAGCCGGGGAGGGGCAATTGTCAACATCAGTTCGGCGGAGGACACCATCGCCTATCCCGAGCAGGTCCCCTACGCGTGCTCGAAGGGAGGACTTCTCTCTCTGACCAAGGTTCTGGCCCTGGAATGGGGGCCGTTGGGGATCCGGGTGAACGCGGTCAGTCCCGGTTCGGTCGACACCGAGATGACCCCCGACGTCTACCGGCAGGAGGCCCCGAAGCTGATGCCGATCGGTCGCCTCGGGAGACCGGAGGACATCGGCGCCTGTGTCTTCTTCCTGCTGAGCGACGACGCCGCCTTCGTCACCGGCACAGCCCTGTATGCCGATGGGGGTTACATGCTGCAATGAGCGGGAAGCTGTCGGGAAAGAACGCCATAGTCACCGGGGTCGCCTCGGGGATCGGGAGAGCCACCGCCATCAGGCTGGCGGCGGACGGCGCCAATCTCTTCTGCGTGGATCGGGATGAGGAGGGCTTGGCGGGAGTGGTGGGCGCGCTGGGCGAAGGCCATGTCGGGTTCCCAGCCGATCTGAGCCTCGCCTCGTCGTGCCAGGAGGTGGTGGCGGCTGCCCTGGCACACTGGGACAACCGGATCCACATCCTGGTCAACGCGGCGGCGATCCTGATCCGGGAGCCCACCCTGTCTCACTCGAGAGCGGCATGGGACCTGACCTTCGACGTAAACCTGAAAGCGCCGTTCATCCTGTCCAGAGACGTGGTGGCGTCCATGATCGAGGCTGGAATCCAGGGAGCGATTGTGAACGTGGCCTCCATCGAAGCGGTGCTTCCCGGACGCGGGCATGTGGCCTACACCGCCTCCAAAGGGGCGATCACCATGCTCACCCGCTCGGTGGGATTCGAGACCGCGCCTTACGGGATCCGCGTCAACGCCGTCTCTCCCGGGGTGATCGCCACCGGCATGAACGCCGACCTGCGGGAGGACCCGGAGAGTTGGTCGGAGATGCTGGCCGGCACCCCCATGGGCCGCCACGGCGAGCCCGAGGAGATAGCCGCGGTGATAGCCTTCCTGGCCTCCGATGATCCCACCTTCGTCACGGGGGCGATAGTCACAGCCGACGGCGGTTGGACACTACATTGACCCCCGGCGGCGTGGAAGTGAGAGAAGGCAGGCCATGCGACTGGTGAAGATGCCCCGACTGGGACAGGACATGGAGCAGGGGACTCTCGTGGAATGGTCCAAGGCGGTGGGTGACGAGGTCTCCGAGGGCGAGATCCTGGCGGTGATCGAGACCGACAAGGCAGAGGTGGCATTCGAGTCGCCCGCCGGCGGGTACTTGGTGGCGGTCCTGGCGGATGCGGGCTCGACGCTGGCCACTGGAGAGCCGATCGCATGGATCGCTGATGATCCCGGTGCGAAGCCTCCCTCCCCGGAGTCGGTCCCCGCCTCGAGTGAGGAGGCGCCGCAACCCAAGGAGACTCTCACTCCAGAGGCCGCCATCCAAAGAACCCGGCCCCGGCCGGGACGACGGAAGCCGGTCTCGCCCCTGGCCCGCCGCCGGGCAAGGGAACTGGGAGTGGATCTGGCCGGAGTGGAGGGTACGGGTCCGGGGGGAAGGGTCACCGAGGATGACGTGGTTAAGGCCCACGAAGCTGACCAGGCTCCCGCCGGGGACTCCGATGGACTGTCTCGGATGCGGCTGGCGATCGCTGCCCGGATGTCCAAGTCGGCAGCGGTTCCCCAGTTCCAGTTGGTACGAGAGATCGTCCTCGAAAGGCCCGAGGATCCGGGAGACGGGCCGAAGGTGACGTATACCGATCTGTTACTTTGGGCCACGGCCGGGGCGCTGGCGGAGAGGCCGGCGGTCAACTCCAGTTGGGTCGAAGGCAATCCCCCCACGGTCCGATCCCATCCGAGCGTCAATCTCGGGTTCGCGGTGGCTGTTGACGACGGTTTGATCGTGCCGGTTATCCGGGATGCCGCGTCCCTGTCGCCAGGGCAAATCTCCGTCCAGCGGCGCCGGCTGGAGGGGGCGGCGCGAACCGGGCGCCTGCGTCCCGAAGACCTATCCGGCGGGACTTTCACCGTCTCGAATCTCGGCGGGGCCGGGGTGGACGAGTTCATCGCTTTACTGAACCCACCGGAAGCGGGCATTCTGGCGGTGGGCGCGGTGAAGCCCAGGCCGGTGGTGGTGGACGGCGCCCTGGTGGCCGCCCCCACCGTGCGGCTTACCCTCACCGGGGACCACCGGGTCTTCGACGGCATGGAGGGAGCGAGATTCCTCCAAGCCATCGCCGACCGACTGCAACCCCAGGTCTGAACATGAAATCTCTAGCATCTGCGACGAAGGGAGCACGATGAGCCTTTACGAGCCGACATACATGGAGGGCACCCTGGGCACCATGGCCGTGGACTGGGAGGAGCGGATCAACATGGCCCGGATGCGCGACGAGCGCAAGGCCCGGGCCCAGCACCAGATCGCCGAGGCCGGGCTGGGGTCGGTGCTCTTGCTGGACGATCCCAACATCCGCTACGTCACCGGGCTGGCCATGTTGGGCGGGTCGGGCGCGGACCACTACAGCTTCCTGACCGCCGGAGGCGACGTGGTGCATTGGGACACCGCCGATCACGCCAGTAACGAGCGCGCCAACTGCCCCTGGCTTCCCGACATCCGCTACGCGGCGCCGGGACTGGGGAACGTTCCCCGCGCCAGCGGATCCCCCTCGGCCCGGGAATTCCTCCTCGACACCATGGCTGACCTGATCGTTGGGGCCGCCCATGACTACGACGTCCACCGCGACCCGGTCGGCATCGACTCCACGCAACCGGCCCTGGCCCGGAAGCTCTCGGAGCGGGGGTTGGATGTCCGGGAAGGCGCCGCCGACGCACTGCACACCGCCCGGCAGACCAAGACCAAGGACGAGATCGAATGCTTCCGGGTCCTCTCCGCGATATGTGAGGCCGGGTTCATGGCCATCAAGAAGGCCGCCGAGCCGGGCATGCTCGAACAGGAGGTCTGGGGAGCGGCAGTGGAAGCGGTCCTCCGCAGAGGAGGGACCGTTGAGGGGGGTTACCTAACCAGCGGCCCCAACACCTGGCCCAAGCACCAGGCCAACACCACCGACCGGATGCTGCGCCCCGGCGACATCATGTACGCCGACTTCTACAGCGCCACCTTCCAGGGCTACCGGTCGTGCGTCTACCGGACCTTCTCGATAGGCAAGCCCAGGCAGCGTTCCATCGACGCCTACAAGCGGGCCCGGGACTGGATGTATGACGTGATCGAGGCCATCCGGCCGGGTGTCACCACCGGCGAGGTGGCCATGCACTTTCCCGACCGTGAAGGCGAGCGCATGGACTGGTACGGCGCCAAGGACTACTGGGAGATGACCACCAACCAATGGGCGCACGGACTGGGGCTTCAGCTATATGAGCGCCCGTTGATCTGGCGGGGAATCTCGGTCGACCACCCGATCGAGATCCAGGAAGGCATGGTCATGGCGGTCGAGACCCAGGAGCCGGACGGAGACTCCGGCATGCGGGTCGAGGAGATGATCGTGGTCCGGGAGAACGGCGCCGAGGTCCTAACCCGCTGGCCGGTGGATGAGATAACGGTGATTGATTTCTGATCATCTCGGGCCTAGTGTCACTTGGGTTCTAGCGCACGGCCCTCCATAAAAGCATCAACTAGACGGTAGCCTGCGAAGGCGCCCTTCAGAGAGTCGCCCGGACCAACAGGAGTCACCGCCACCCCACGTTCCAACAACTCGAAACGCACTTCGGTTCCGGGATGCAGATCAAGCTTCTCTCGGATAGGTTGGGGGATTACTACCTGTCCCTCGGTTCCAACCACGTGGGTCATCTCGCAATCAGGTGCGCTGTGCGATTCGGGCTCGGGCCAGGACGGACTTGGCGGTTCGCGCCACCGCGTAATCGATCATCTGCCCGTCGGCGCCGATCGAGGCTGTCCCCTTGGCTTCGGCCTTCTCGAACAGGTCCAGGATGGCTCGGTGGTGAGCCACCTCCTCGGGAGTGGGGGTGAAGACTTCGTTGATGACGCTCACCTGGGCGGGATGGATGGCGAGTTTGGCGACGTATCCCATGCGGCGACCCATCTTGCTCTCGATGCGGAGCGCCTCGGAGTCCCGGTAGTTCATGAACACGCCGTCGATGGGATGAGGCAGGCCTGCCGCGCGGGCCGCCAGCAGGACGCGGGAACGGGAGTAATTCAACCCGGTCCCGGTGGGGTCCCACTCCACGCCGAGGTCGGCGACCAGGTCTCCCCGCTCGGCGCTCCCGAACATCATCGCTTGCACCCTGGGGAGTCCGTCGAGTATCTCGAAGGAGTTCTCTACCGCCACCGCGCTCTCGATCATCGGGACCAGGGCAATTGAACCATCCGGTCTTCCCGTCGCGGTCTCCAGGGCGCTGAGGGCGCCGCACACCTCCAGCATCACCTCTCGCTGCTCTGCCTTGGGGAGGATCACCCCTGCCGCTCCGGCATGGGCAGCCGCCACCAGGTCTTCCCACATGAGCCCGGTCTGGAAACCGTTGAGACGAACGAAGTAGGGGATGGGACTGTCGGGAAGGGAATCGAGATTGGCCCGCGCCTCCTCCTTGACGTTGATGGCAACCGCGTCTTCGAGGTCTACGATCACGGCGTCCGCGGCCGACCGGACCGCTTTGGCGATCAGGTCGGGACGGTGGCCCGGGGTGAAGAGCATCGAGCGAACCGCATCCATCCGGGGTTCCCTTCTCCTATTCTCTGAGGTCAGCCTGCCAGGGATCATATAGTACCCGTGATGGGCTTCATCACGACAGTGACGGGTGACGTGCCGACCGAAGAAATCGGCGCCGTCCTGATGCATGAGCACATCCTGTGCGACTTCCACAGGATCACGAATGACCTTAACCAGTTGCTGGATGATCCCGACCTGGTAAGCGCAGAGCTCGGCCACCTGGAAGGAACCCCGGTGCGAACGGTGGTGGAGATGACCAGCGTCGGATTGGGCAGGGACCTGAAGAGCCTGCGCGACATCGCCACGCGAACCGGTCTCAACATAGTGGCCGGCTGTGGTTGGTACCGTGAGCCTTTCTTCCCACGAGAAGTCTTCGAGAACACCTCGGATCGCCTGGCGGAGATCCTGATCTCGGAGATCAATAAAGGGGCCGGTGACGGGGGAGTGCGGCCGGGGATCATCGGAGAGATCGGCGCCAAGCGGGTTCCGATGTCTCCAGCCGAGGAAAGGGTGCTCCGCGCCGGTGGGTTCGCACAGCTCGAGACGGGAGTCTCGGTCTATACGCACGCTTCGCGGAGCACGGTGGGGATCGAGCAGGCAAAGATCCTGATCGGGATCGGCGTCCCTGCCGAGCGGATCGTCATCGGACATGCCGACACTGTGCCCTCGAACCGGAAGGAGTACTGGTCGGTGTTGTTGGACATGGGCGTCACTCTCGGCTTCGACACACTCAAACCGGACTTCCCGTACGAGTTGGGAGTTCGCATTGCAGGCCTGACCTGGCTGGCTGAACGAGGATCGCTCGACCACGTGGTGGTCTCCAACGACATCTGCTACCGGTCACAGCTTCGCTCCTTCGGCGGCGGCGGTTACCCGTACTGTGTCACCGGCTTCATCGATTTGCTGCGAGAGGCCGGGTTCGGCGACCGGGAGTTTCAGACGATTTTCCGGGACACACCGACGAGGATTCTCCAGAGACCCTAAGGCAACACCGCGCCCTCAGCCCTGATAGGCGTGCGCATGTCGCGAAATCAAGATGCCGCGTGTCGCTTGACATGCGGCTTTCCCAAGGGTATGGTCAGTGATCTGTGATCACATATCACAACACAAGGTTTTGGACCGACTAAAGGAGTTTGGTATGAGGAGAGTTTTGAAACCTCACAGCCGCCCAGCCCCAGGCGGGTGGCGGCTAGGTCTGCAGGTTGCGATCGTTTTCTGTTTGGCGGCATCTCTGCTTGCCGGGTGCGCCGAAGATGAGCCCGAGGCGCCGGCTACGACAGCCGCACCGGCTACGACAGCTGCGCCGGAGCCTGTCGATCCCGATGCGGAAAAGAGAGGCGGGACGTTGCAACTTGGGACGCCCCAGCCGATACAGACGCTTGATCCGCATCAGTTCGGGATCTACAACAACCGCAACGCCTGGCCGGGTCTCTTTAGCGGCCTGACACGCTACACGGAAGAACTGGAACCGGTGCCGGACCTGGCGGTGTCCTGGGATGTGGATGACTCGGGAACCGCGTGGACGTTCCACCTGCGAGAGGGTGTGCAGTTCCACAACGGCCAACCCTTCACGGCTGCCGACGTCAAGTACTCCCTCGACAGACTGCTGCACCCCGACACGAATGCAGGCGTTTACGCCGAAGCGATCTCCACGATCGAAGAGGTCGAGGTGGTTGACGATCACACCGTGATCCTGCACCTGTCGGCGCCTTCCGCGATCCTTTTGGCGGGTCTGGCAAGAGCCATGATCATTCCCGACGGATCGGGTGAAACCATTGCCCAAGAGGGCATCGGAACAGGTCCCTTCATGATGGTCGATTACGTCGCCGACGAGCGCCTGATCATGACCCGCAACGAGAACTACTGGGAGGAAGGCCTGCCCTACCTCGACGGAGTCGACGTGACGGTGAACCCCGACACCACCAGCCTGTTCACGGCTTTGAGTGCCGGCGACGTTGACATCTACTGGCAGTTGGAGCCGCGGTTCGTCCAGCAGATCGCCAAGGAAGGCGAATTGCGGACGCTCTTCGCCCCCAGTTCCTCGGTCGTCACGTATATGAGCATCTACAATGGCGCTCCGCCGTTTGACGATGTGCGCGCCCGCCAGGCGCTGCTACACGCCCTGGATCTCGCCACCATCAACACCCTTGCGTTCTTCGACACGGGAATAGCGGTGCCGACCAACAACCTGCTTCCCCCCGGGCACTGGGCCGAGGCCCCCGGCCTGACCGAGTACCCGTACGATCTCGACCGCGCCAAGGCGCTGTTCGATGAAGTAGGCGTCACCGAGCTCAGCTATGTAGGACTCAATATCGTGCCGTGGACCCGGATCATCGGAGAGGTGATGGAACAGTCCCTCGGAAAGATCGGGATCAAGTTGAATGTCTCGATGCCGGAACTCGGTGGGTGGTCTGAAGCCTTCACGCCGCACCCGGCTCCCGGCGCCATCGTGGCCAATGCCGCGCTGCCCGACTACGATCCGGCCTTCCTGTGGAATCTCTCCCACCCCGACGTCAACCCGTGGGGGTTCGGGGACGAGTCCTACGCTCAGCTTCTTGCGGATGCTGCGGCCGAGTTGGATCTGGACAAGCGCATAGCAGCCTACGGCGCCGTGCAGGAGGTGTGGAACGCGGAAGTTCCAACTCCGATCCTGTACTTTGACCGCTGGTTCCATGGTGTGCGAGACCGGGTCCAGGACTTGAAGCACCTCAACAGTGGTGACCTCGATTACAGGGAGACATGGCTCACCGATAAGTAAGCGGTAGTCTGTCCAATCCGTGGAATCGTTCACGACCCCGCTTCCGATGGAAGACGGTATCCGGCTAGCAACCGATGTCTTCCTTCCATCCGGAAGCGGGGGTCCCCACCCCGCGTTGCTGATGCGGACGCCCTACGACAAGGCTCGAGTGGAGGATGGACGGATGATCTATTCCGAGATCGTTGCAGAGGCGGTCGAGGCCGGCTATGCCGTGGTTATTCAGGATCTTCGTGGACGTTTCGAATCCGAGGGCGAATTCGTGCCGTTTCACGAGAACCCCGACAGCGACGCACGGGACGGCGCCGCCACCGTGTCCTGGATCAGAGTCCAGGACTGGTGCGACGGCTCCGTTGCGATGTGGGGTGATTCCTACGGCGCCTGGACACAGTGGAAAGTGGCCATTGACGGGAACATCAAACCCGACGCCATCTTTCCCTCCGGCCTTCCGATGAGCGCCCTCGATTCACCGGTGCTTAGGCCCGCCAGGCGGATCCTCTGGTATGTCGGCCGCATGGGGCCCGACTCACGTCGGCGCTCGGACCGGACCGGACGCTCCTTCGACGCGGAGTCCGCCTACCGGAACTGGCGAACGGTGGAAAGAAACCGCTGGCTGTGGTTCCTCCCATGGAAGGAATTGCCCGAATACCTGCTTGGCGACCTGTCACGGCACTACCAAAGCCTGATCCGAAGCAGGCCAAGCGACTATCTGTCCTGGATCAGGCGTTGTGAGGAGTTCGAAGGACCGGTGCTACTTCTCACCGGTTGGTTCGACATAGATGTGGGCAGCGTGATCGAACTCCATGCCAGGCTGAGCAATCGACCGGGCGAGTCCGGCCCTGCGTATCTGATCGTCGGGCCTTGGAAGCACATGGATCCCAAGTACGATCTGAGCCGACATCGGGGAGCTATCGACTTCGGCGAGGCTGCTCAATGGTCGTATCCGGACGTTCTCGTCCAATGGTCGGACTTTGTTCTCAAGGGCAAGCCCGGACCTCTGTTTCCCGGACCACCGATCCGGTACTTCGCGATGGGAGATGGGTCCAACCAGTGGCGGGAGGCCGACCGCTGGTCCGAGATCGTTGCCCCTCCGCAGCGTCTCTTTCTCACATCCACCGCCGCATCCGGAGAGAATGGCGGCGCCCTCTCGGAAGCTCCGTCCTCGGAGACCGCAACCTGGCGCTACGTGTACGACCCGCGAGACCCGGTTCCTTCGGCCGTGGACGAGGACGCGTACTATGGCCCCTTCGACATCGGCTATATGGACATGCGGCCGGATGTGTTGTCATTTGCCACGAGGCCGCTCGACCAACCGTTTGAAATCCGCGGGTCGGTGGATGTTGACCTGGTGGTGACCAGCACCGCCGTCGACACCGACTTCTGTGCCTGGGTCGCCGAAGAACGTCCTGACGGCGCGTCGATTCTTATTGCGAGCGGGTTTGTCCGGGCCAGGTACCGGAACGGGATCGATCAGGAACAGTTCCTGGAACCGGGCCAGCCCGAGACTATCCGGATCCGGTGTCGCCCGACCGTCTACCGCTTGGAGGCAGGATCTCGCCTGGTGGTGAAGATCTCCAGCAGTGACTTCCCAGACTATGACAGGAGTCACAATCTCGGGACCGATCCCTACTCGGATGCTCGACTCGTTTCGGCAGTGCAGACATTGACGAGTGGACCGGAGGAGCCGTGCAGCGTCCATCTACCGGTTTCAGGGCCCGTCCGATGACCTCTTCCGGGCAGTCAGGGGGACGATCCGACCGGTTCATCGACTTGCGTAGCGACACCTACAACCTACCTACGCAGGCAATGTTGGCTCGTTTGGGCTCTGCCATCGACAATCCACCGGATGGAGGCGCGGAAGAGCACACCCGAGAACTGGAACGGGCGGTGTCGGCCTTGACTTCCAAGGAAGCGGCCCTGTTCCTTCCCACCTGCAGCGCCGCCAATCTCCTGGCACTGATGGCTCTGGCCAACCCGGCCGAGAACGTTGTTGTTGACGCCGACTCCCACATACGGTGGCTGGAGGCGAACAGCGCCTCGGTTACCGGAGGCGTCCAGTTGGTCCCCGTGCCGAGAGACGGCAGCGTCGTAGACCCGGTCGCGTTGGTGGAATTCGCCGAGAGATCGTCCCATTTCGGACTTCCTCCCCTGGGTTTGATCTGCGTTGAGAACTCTCACAACAACGCCGGAGGAACGGTGGCGACCCGGTCGGACATGAAACGCGTCTCCGGTATGGCGCTGGACTACGGCGCCCGCCTTCATGTCGATGGGGCCCGCATCTTCAACGCCGCCGCTCGGCTCGACGTCGAGGTCAGTGAACTATGCGCCTCGGCCACCACGGTGGCATTGAGTCTCAACAAGAGCCTGGGAGCACCATACGGCGCCGTTCTGGCGGGTCCTGAAGACGTCATTGCCAAAGCGAGGAACCTCCGGGGCCAGCTGGGCATCGCGTCAATACACCAGGAAGGCCTGTTCGCAACGATGGCGCTGGAGGCTCTTGAAAACAACATGGAGGACCCACGCCTTGACAACTGCGAAGCCGGAAAGTTGGCGCGATCGCTCATCCGGCACTTCGAGTCCGAGTTGGCGGTGCAGACTCCCCAGACCAACATCATTCTTTTTGACGTTCTCGGGGACCTGACCGCCGCCGAGTTCTGCAGGCAACTTGCGAACCGGGGAGTACTGGCAAAGCCGCGGTCTGCGACCCGGTCGGTTCGCCTGGTTGTTAATCGTGGGTCGCGACAGCACGATCTGGGACGGGTGATAGAAGCCTTCGCCAGGGCTTTAGGTCGTTAAAGGAGGTTTATGGGTTCCATCGTGACCGTGACAGGTGAGGTGCCGAGTGCGGACATTGGCGCAGTCTTGATGCACGAGCACATCATGTGCAACCTCTACAGGATCTCCGGCAATTCGGACCATCTACTCGACGACGTCGATCTGGCTGTCAGCGAGCTTCGTCACCTGGATGAGACTCCGGTGCGGACCGTGGTCGATGTGACGAGTGTCGGTCTGGGCAGAGATCTGGAGACTCTGCGACAAATCGCTTTGACCACCGGCCTCAACATCGTTGCCGGCTGTGGTTGGTACCGCGACCCCTACCTGCCACAAGAAGTCTTCGACAAGACTTCTGATGATCTGGCCGACGTATTGGTCTCGGAGATCACCAGAGGATCTGACGACGGGGGGATACGACCGGGGATCATCGGGGAAATAGGGGCGTACACGGATCCGATGACCCCTGCGGAGGAGCGGGTCCTACGTGCCGGCGCGTTTGCGCAGGTGGAGACGGGAGTCGCCATATACACGCACGCTGCCCGGAGCACGGTTGGGATCGAGCAGGCCAGAATCCTGCTCAGAATGGGCGTTCCGCCTGAGCGGGTAGTCATCGGCCACTCCGATACGGTCCCTCGGAAGGAGTACTGGTCAGAGTTGCTCGACATGGGCGCCACCCTCGGCTTTGACACCGTGAGGCCTCACTTTCCATACGATGTCGAGGTTCGCATCGCCGGTCTGGTGTGGCTGGCGGAGCGAGGCTCTCTGGATCGTGTCGTCGTCTCCAACGACGTGTGCTTTCGATCACATCTCCGCGCGTTCGAAGGCGGTGGTTACCCGTACTGCGCCACGGACTTCTTCGACTCTCTGCGAAGGGTCGGGTTCGGCGACCAGGAATTCCGCACGATCTTCCATGAGAACCCGGCCCGGCTTCTCGATGTTCCTTGAGCCATGACCGGTCCAGAGCAAGGATCCCAACACGGCGGTCGTTCACCGACGCTTGAGATCACCGATTTGACGTTGTCTCTCGAGGGAGTCGGCGCTGATCCCGTGGACTTGGTCAAGGGTGTCAGCCTGGATATCTCCCAGGGCCAGTGTCTCGGGCTGGTTGGAGAGTCCGGGGCAGGAAAGAGCCTGACAGCCAAAGCCATTGTGGGACTCCTGCCCAGGGGGATCGACGTGACGAGCGGTTCGATCATGGTCGGCGGGCAGCCGCTGACGTCCTCTCAAGTCAACTGGCGGGAAATTCGGGGAGTTCTGGTCGGGACCATTTTCCAGGACCCCATGTCCAGCCTCAACCCGGTGATGAGAATACGGACCCAGGTGGAGGAGGTGATCAAGGCACATTTGACCTTGAACAGGCATGAACGGGATCAACGAGTGGTCGAGTTGATGGAAGCCGTGGACCTTCCCGGTCACAAGGGCTTCCTGTCCCGCTACCCGCATGAGTTGTCGGGCGGCCAGCAGCAGAGGGTGGCCATCGCCATGGCCATTGCCTGTGATCCGTTGCTATTGATCGCCGATGAGGCAACAACCGCCCTGGATGTACGGACCCAGGCCCAAATCCTGAAGCTGCTCAGGTCCCTCGTGGATGATTTGGGACTGAGCATGCTGCTGGTTACCCACGATATGGGGGTTATCGCCGGGGTTTCGGATCGACTGGCGGTGCTCTATTCGGGACGTGTCGTCGAGAGGGGCAGGACTCCCGACGTCCTGTCCAATCCTCGCCATCCCTACACGAGTGGCCTCATCGAAAGCTGCCCACTGGATCTCAAGGGCGGGTTCCGGACCGAGGTCCGGCCCATCATGGGGACGGCGCCGATCGACGCGGAGTCGATCTGGGACAAGTGCGTCTATGCTCCCCGCTGTTCCCGGGCCGAGAGCAAGTGTCGAGGTCACTCTCCCCCGCTGGAGGATTTTGGAGAGTTGCACAGCGCCGCATGCTTCTATCCATTGGGGGATACACCCGGCGCCGCCATGCCCGAGGGATCGGGAGAGGCGGACACAAGCCCGGTCCCGCCTTCCGAACCGGTCCTTCTCACAACGGCGGCTCGCCTGCCCGGCTCGCCGCCGCAGAATGGAAAGGAAGCCGAAGGCGTGAACGATGTCATCGTGCAAGCCACCGGGCTTTCCGTCTCCTACCGGGAAGGACGTACATTCTCCTACAGCAGGAAGGCTGTCCCGGCCGTCCAGGAGTTCGACCTTGAATTGAGGAAGGCTGAGACCGTGGCGGTGGTGGGAGAGTCGGGGAGCGGTAAATCAACCGTCGCCCGCGCCCTGATACGGCTGGAGCCAAACAACGCGGTCGTCGAGGGGCGTCGCCAGATCCTCGGAGCCGACCTGGATGAACTGGGTAGGGGCGCCCTGCGGGGTATGCGCCGGAGGGCACAGATCATCTTTCAGGATCCCTACGGTAGCCTCAACCCGCGGCGCAAGGTTGTCGACCTCCTGATGGAAGGGCCTCGCGCACACAACCTTGAATCTTCCAATTCGCCCTCGGATCGAGCCGGTCAGCTACTGGAGCGAGTGGGCTTGGACCCGTCGTTCGCCGATCGGTATCCACATCAGATGTCGGGCGGCCAGCGCCAGAGGGTGGCGATCGCCCGGGCGCTTTCCCTGGAGCCTCAGGTCCTGATTTGCGACGAACCGGTTTCGGCGCTGGACGTCAGCATCCAGGCACAGATATTGGAACTCCTTGCATCACTGGCCCACCAGGAGGGACTGGCCTTCGTCTTCATAACCCATGACTTGGGGGTGATGAACATGCTCGCCGACAGGGTGGTCGTGATGAAGGAAGGTAGGACTGTTGAGACCGGCATGGTGGAGGAGGTACTCGCCCGGCCGAACACCCGGTACACGAGAGAACTCATCCAAGCCAGTTTGGTGGCGATATGAATCGTCCCTCGACACAGATTTCCCAGTCCAACGATCCCATGTACCGGACGCTGGAAGACTATGCCTACAACACCATCCGTGAGGCGATCCTGCATGGGGAACTGAAACCCGGGGAGCGGATCCTGCTCAAGGAACTGGAGGCCACCTACCGCATCAGCCGGACCCCGATCCGCCAGGCTCTGCGGCGCCTGTCCGAGCGTGGATACGTTACTCTGCAGCCGCATTCCTCCATGCGGGTGCGACCTCTGAGTGCGGAGGAACTGAACGAGCTCTATGCCCTACGCAAGGCGATAGAACCGATAGCAATCGCCGAGGGCATCAAGGGAGCTGATGACTCTGTTGTGGCGCTCTTGGATTCCCTTCTGGGCGAAATGCATGTTGCCACGGAAAGGGAGGATCGCGTGAGTCTCATCGGGCTCAACAGCAAGTTCCACAGATCGATGTATGAGCCCTCCGGAATGCCTCACCTTCTCTCCATGTATGACAGGTTGGTGGGCATATGCGAACGATATCAATGGACCCAGGCGAACGCGCCCATCACTGAACTCAGAGGGGACCGCCGGCATCACGAAGAGATCATGGATGCCTATCGCCGCAGGGACGAGGAGCGGGCCATTGGCCTCATTCAAATCCACCTGGAGCAGGCCCGCGAGGCAATCCTGAAACATCTGGGTTCACGAGGAGCCCTGGCGCCATGATCGAAGAGAACCGACGCTATCCGACGGACTGTCAGGAGTTCGACGCCGCCAATCGCGAGCTGAACGCCTTCGTAGCGGTGCGTCACACCACCGAAGACCGACAGGACCCAACAGGCCCTGCCTCAGCCGGTGACTCGGAGGTCCGCTGCTCCTGCGGAGACTGTCGGGTGAGAACTCTGGGCGTGAAGGACAACATCGCCGTGGAGGGATTCCCCTTGGCGGCGGGTCTCGGCGTTCCGGTCCTTGAGCGGGACGAAACGGTCTCGGGGTCGTGGGTCAAGTGGCTGGTTGGCCGGGGGTTTGTGATCAAAGGCAAGGCCAACATGTACGAACTCGGTTACGGTGCGCCCGGCTGCGGGTTGCAGCCGGCCGTGAACCCGTGGGACCACTCCCTGATTCCCGGTGGCAGTTCGAGCGGCTCCGCCGTGGCCGTTGCGGCAGCGCTGTGCGCGGTGGCCCTCGGCACGGATGCAGCCGGGTCGGTCCGGATCCCCGCCGAGTATTGCGGGGTGCTCTCCTACAAGCCATCCGGGAAACAGGCCTGGCACAAAGATGGCATCTGGCCCGGTCCTTCCACCCTCGATGCCATCGGGGTCATCACCCGTGACCTGGACCTGCTGGCCCAAGCAATCCCATCGCAGAGCGCCCGCGGCGAAGGAGACGAGAGCCACGGCGCCCATGAGCCTTCGGATTCCAGGCAGGACACCCTCTGCGTCGGGGTCCTGGACCTCAATGGTGAAGAAGTGGACGACGATCACGCTCTCATGCTGGATGAGGTACGAACCTGGGCGGAGAATTGTGGATATTCCACAGTGAGTGTGCAACTGCCAGGTCTTGGTAGCCCCGTCCGGGATGCCATCTGGAAGATATTCGCCTACGAGTACTCCCGCGCACTCGAGTCGCATCTCACCGCAGAGGCCAGGACGGTGCTCTCCGCCCCTTCGCGCCAGTTGCTTGCCGATGGGCCGAAGACCACCGCGGAGGAGTATTCGGGAGCGTTGGACGCCCGGCTCCGACTGCAGCAGCTATATGCGGAGGAACTGGGCGGCTGCCATGCGGTGGTGACCCCCGTCACGCCGGTGCGGCCCTATTCCCTGACCTGGTCTCGCGCGTTCGCCCGATGCGAGGAGGATGACGTCTCCGGGAGTCCGATCGATCTGTCGAATGTCGAAGCCCTACTGACAAAAAAGACCCGGTACACCGCTCCGATCAACCTGGTGGAGTACCCGACACTGACTCTTCCCATGCGCATTCATCGGGATGGACTACCGGTGGGAATCCAGATTGCCTCGGTTCCCGAACGCGAGCCTGGTATGTGGAGCATCGCTCGAAAGATGTGGCAGGACCTTGGTCCGCAAAGAGCACGCCAGGACGGGAGCGGCAAGTTGTACGGAAGCTTCGGGGACACATAGAAAGGCGGCACAGAAATTCTCAAGGCGTCGGCTCAAAGATTCCTGCAGGCGATCCCAGTTCTGCTTATAGCCTCGGCCGTTCTCTTCTTCGCCATGAGGTTGGCCCCGGGTGACCCGGTGCTGGCGATGTACGGTGGCCAAATTGGGGTGTCACTTGAAGAGTTGGAGGCGGCGCGAGAGAGACTGGGTTACAACGATCCGATGCTGGTGCAATACGGACGGTGGCTGTCTGACATAGTCAGGGGCGACTTGGGCAACTCGGTGGTGAATGGACTTCCTGTCGAGCAGGTCATCGCGGAGAAGATCTGGCCCTCGGCGCAACTGGCGATCGTCGCCCTGATCCTGTCGGTCTTCATCGCGGTTCCCGGCGGGGTTTTGGCGGCCCTTCGGCGTGGAAGCCTGATCGACCGGTTCCTGACCGGCTTTGTCAGCGCGGGAATAGCGATACCACAGTTCTGGCTGGGAATCATGCTGATTCTGGTTCTGGCCATCCAGTTTCAGATCTTCCCGGCCTCCGGCTACGTCTCACCAGTCGAGGGCCTGGGCGAGTGGGCCATGCACATCGCGTTGCCTTCGCTGACGCTTGCGATAACACTGGCTGCGCCCACGGCGAGGTTCGTGAGGTCAAGCATGCTCGACGTCCTTTCAGAACAGTTCGTGGACGTGGCGAAGGCCAAGGGGCTTTCGGGTCGGCGCGTCATTTGGGTCCATGCCTTGCGAAACGCGCTGCTGCCGGCCTTGACGATCGTCGGCTTGCAGGCCGGCACCCTGATGGGGGGCGCCGTCCTGATCGAATGGGTTTTCGGGTTTCCGGGCTTGGGGTGGCTCTTGGTCAACGCCGTTACAGCAAGGGACTATCCGGTTTTGCAGGCATCCCTCCTTCTCTTCGTGACGGCGTTTCTGCTTGTCAATTTCCTGGTCGATCTCTTCTACCGAGTTCTTGATCCGAGGTTGAGATGAACTTCTGGAAAACCATGATCAATCGAGATCGGGTGGCGCTCGTGGCGGCTGTCATCCTCGGCTTGATCGCGGTTTTCGCTCTGATATGGCCGTTTGTCAGCCCCTACGGCCCTCGAGAAATCCATGCCGACGCCGCCTTGAGCGGCCCGTCAGCCCGGTTTTGGCTGGGCACGGACGACACCGGGCGTGACATGGTAACCCTGCTGGCCCACGGGGCCCGGATCTCTTTGGGTATTGCCGTGGCGGCAGAGATACTGGCGGTGCTCTCCGGCGTCCCGCTGGCCATGATCGCCGGGTTGCTGGGAGGCATCGTCGACAGCATCATCATGCGCACGACGGACGCCCTGCTGGGATTTCCGGGCATCCTCATCGGGTTGATGGTGGTGACCCTGTTCGGAGCATCCCTGGCCACCCTGATGATTGCCATTGCGCTGATGACCGTGCCCTATCTGATAAGAGTCGTCAGGAACGCGGTCGTCGTCGAGAAGCAGAGGCTGTATGTGGTCTCCTCGACTGCCCTTGGGGTGAAACCGGGGACATTGCTGCGCAGGACGATTCTGCCCAATATCGTTTCGCCGCTGATAGTCCAGGTGTCATTCGGTCTGGCGGTAGCCATCCTGACCGAAGCTTCATTGGGCTTTCTGGGCCTTAGCGTGCAGCCACCTGCCGCCTCATGGGGAACCCTCCTCCAGGTGGGCTACAGCTACATCCGCATAACGCCGTGGCTGGTGTTATTTCCCGGCATTCTGATCTTCGTCAGCGTTTGGGCTTTGAACACGCTCGGCGACGCGGGGCGCGATGTCTTGGACCCCCGCCTGCGAGACACTGTTGACCAGGCCGCCCGGTAGACCGGAGGCTCACCCCGGTCAGGGGTGACAAAGGATCAAACCCCAGCCGCCATCTCCTGCAGGGTCATATGGAAGGCGCTCGGCACCAGGATCCCGCTGCTGATGGACTCCCGGCGCGCCGCGTAGCGCCGTTCGGAAGGTAAGCGGGTTCCTTCCTGGGCGAGCACCCGGCCAAAGAGCTTCTCGGAGTGGCTGAACGGACTCTGTGGATCTGCGTGGAAGTGCGTCGGGTCGATCGCAATGATCAACTCTCCTCCCAGCGGCGGCATGTCCTCGCGGGGATCCGTCTCCGTGGCCTCGAAGCTGAATGGGGCCCCGATCAAGGCCCCGGCAAGCAGTTCCACCATCAGGGCGAGGGCGGCTCCTTTGTATCCACCGAACGGCAACTGGGCGCCTTCCAAGCCTTCCGCGGGATCGGTAGTCGGGTTGCCATCCGGGTCGATGGCCCATCCCGGGGGTATGGGTTTCCCATCGCGGTGATGGAGGAGAAGGTCTCCTCGGGAACTCGCGCTGGAAGCCTGGTCGAACACCAGAGGGGGAGCGTCGTCGCGGGGCCAACCGAAAGCCATGGGATTCGTGCCGTACACCCGCTTGGTTCCCCCGGCCGGTGCCACGAATGCCATGTACTGGGTGAATGCGAAGGAGACAAGGCCTCGTTCGGCCAGCCATTCCACTTCGGGCCAGAGTGCCGCTACGTGGTAGCAATTCACGATGGAGACGGCGGCAATCCCATTGGCCCTCGCCTTCTCCACTAGCCCTTCGATGCCTACCCGGATCGCCAGGGGAGCATAACCCCGGTGCGCATCCACCCTTGCCAAACCGGGAGAGACTTCCTGAGTCTCGGGAACCGCTGTTCCGTTGACTTTGCCGTCATTGAGACCCTTCACATAGAAGGGTATCCGGAAGAGACCGTGAGCCTTACAGTCGTCTCGCTCGGCTGCGGTAATGGTTCGCGCCACGGCCTCTGCGTTCTCGTGGGATGCTCCATTGGCTTCCAACGCGGCCTTTGTGAGCCGATGGACTTCTTCGAGAGATATTCTTACTTGGTCGTTCTCAGGCATTTTGATGATCCCTCCTCGGAAAAGCCCTCCGTTAGAGCCTACTCCTAGCGTTGTGTCGATGCTGGGCCCGCCCCTGTTTATTGGTGACACCTTCCACTGAACGGGGTGATTCACCCACTCGTTTCTGAAGCCAGGGAGTTGTTTTTCTAGAGCAGGGCAATGCGACCCCGGTTGCCATCCACCGCCATTGTCGGAT
Organism: bacterium; assembly: GCA_028819345.1. GTDB lineage: Bacteria > Actinomycetota > Acidimicrobiia > Spongiisociales > ZC4RG35 > Bin76. The sequence goes on from JAPPLW010000103.1 coordinate 86,530, forward strand.
CCTCTCCCGGCGCCCAGTGCTCCCGGTCCCCACCGCGGATGTCCACCCCGCATACCGCGGGCACTCCCAGCCACCTTGCCACCTCGAAGAGATGCGCCCCGGGGCTTCCCTCCGCGGTGATGATCCCCGCCGCATCCCACAGGAGTGGAGCGAGATTCCCCAAGGGCTGATCTGCCACGATGACCTCTCTCGGGGCGAAGGAGACAGCCTCCTCGGCGGTGCTGATGTACCTGAGCCGGCCCACCCCCCATCCAGCAGCGGCCGGGTGCCCGGAAAGGGTGTGACCCAGTGATGCGACCACGCTATAGATGAGATGTTCCCAGCGCCCGGCTCCGACCCGCCGGCTGAAACTCTCTCTTCTGACTCTTGGCATGTCCAGGGAGTCGGGATCGAGATACCACATCCAGCCGGAGTGAGGAATCTCTCCGGCCTGCACCAGGGCCGTCGCCAGTTCTCCCAGGCTATCCAAGTGTGTGTTCGCCAGGCCGAGGTCCACCGTGGACGGGCGAGAGAGCCACTCCCGATTGGCGGAGGCGTCGCCCCTGAGCAGCTTCGCCCAGGCCCTGGCGGCGGCTTCGGGGACGTCGGCTCCCTGCCACCGCCGTGAGGTCAGCAGGGCGGCATTCCCTCTTATCTCGGGGATGAGAGTCGCCGGGCTCTTGGTGGTGGGTGCGCTTCGGACAGGGGGAAGGTCATCCAAGCCGATGGCCCACGGCCAGACCAGCCTCTCGCCGACGGGACCCGGGTAACGGAGCATCGTGCGAACCATGTCGCTGAGTCCCGAGTCAGCCTTCCCGGCGACCCTTGGCGCCTCCTGGCGAAGATGGGTTGTTGGTGTGCCCGCGCCCCGCTGAGCTTGAAGCAGGTATACCTCCCCGTCCTCTCCCCAGGCCCATTCGATGTGGGGGCACCCAACCTTCTGGTGGGTGCGCCTGGCCAGATGAGCCACCCTCCGGATGAGGTCCGTCGACAGTGGTGAGTCCTCGGGGGCCTGGACTGAACCATCCCCGCTCGCCACAGCCACGTGTCCGCTCTCCCAGCCGGCTACAAGAGGAGCGTGATGTCCCGTCATACCGGCGATCGTGACCTGGCCGTCCTCGCCGAGGGTGGCCACCCCCCCGCAGACGGTCGGCAACTCCGGCTGGATCAACACGGCCATCCCTATCTCGGTGGGTCGGATCCCCACAAATCGGGCCCGTCTCAGGGTATCGGGATTGAAAACGGACGCCCAGCAGCCGATGACTCCCACCGCAGCCTCTTCGGGGCTTGTGCCCAGATAGGACGAGAATGCTCCCGCCCAGACTCCTTCCGCTTCCGCCCGACTGGACGATCGGACCACCAGGGAGTCGCCCAAGGCTTGAGCCGCCCGAGGCAGTTGCGAAAGGAGGCGGGGAGGACGATGGTTGTAGACCACTGTGCGGGCCGCTCCCGAGTTGTCCGCGGCCCCGAGCGCCACAGCCCCCGCGCGAATGGCCGGGAGCGAGACCTCTGTCGGCACTACCAGGCCGTTCAGGACGGGCAAACCAAGGGCGCGGGCCTTCGCCAATCGACTGGCCTTGGCTCCCGCCAGCGCCGGGTTTTTCGCATCCGCCTCGTCCAGCCGGACCAGGCGGGCCGCCTCGGGCATGGTCAGTCCACGACGATTATCTCGTGAGACTTGTAGGTGGAGACCATCTCGATACCGGTCTCGGTGACATACAGCATCTCCTCGAGCCGTACCCCGAAACGATGGAGCTTCCCGTGCTGGGTCTCCAGGGCGAAGGTCATCCCGGGTTCGATCTCCACGGGGTGGTCCAGAGACCAGATGCGGGAGATCACCGGCGGGTCGTATTGAGCCAGGCCCAGGCCGTGACCCCAGAGGTTGGCCGCTGCCTGGTCCTCCTCCGCGTACCCCCACGCCTCCTGGGCGCTCGGCCACTTGGAGGCGACGTCGGCGGTGGTGACGCCCGGCCCGGTGGCCTCGATGGAGTCCCAGAGCCAGGTGTGCGCCTCGTCGTAGACGCTCTGCATCTCGTCGGTGGGTTTCCCGCCCACGCAGTAGGTGCGGTACACGCAACTCTTGAACCCGTTCCAGGTGAGGGCGGCCAGGTCGACTATCACCAACTCGCCGGGGCGGATCATCCGGTCGGAGAAGTTGCGCCAGTTGGGCCAGGCGTTGGGACCCGATGACACGATCACGTCCTCCACGTCCTCCATGCCGGGAATCGAATAGAGCTTCTCGAACCCGAAGGCCGCCACCTGGTTCTCGGTCATCCCCGGCTTTATGAAGTTGGTGATCTCGTAGTGGACGTAGTCGCAGATCGACCCCACCATCGAGAAGGCCTTGACCTCGTCGGGGCTCTTGATGGCCCGGGCCTCCATCATGGGAGTCATGCCGTCGGTCCACTCGATCCCGTGCTGCTGGAATGCGCCGATCAGGTTGATGTCGATGAAGTCGACGCCCAGCGGTTTGTCCTTCACTCCGGCTGCCTCCAGGTCGCTGATCAGGGCCTTGGTGAACTTGTTCACCTGCTGCGTGGAGGCCGGACCCACCGCTCCCTTTATCCAGGCGTACGAGTACCGGATGTTCTCCTTGGGGATCCACGGGTTGTGGACTTTCAGGTGGAACCCCAGGTCGCCCTGCTCATAGACGATCGGCGGCTGGTCCTCGATCAGCACCACATAGCGAAGCCCGGGCTTGAGACGGTTCCACCCTGGAGTGAGTGTGGAAGAGACATATCGCATGTTCTCGTCGTAGAAGAGCAGCAGGGCGCCCAAACCGTGGCGCCTCATCGCCTCGTGGGCTCTTTTCAACCGCCACTGCCGGACAGCCTCCCAGTTGATGCCCTCTTTCCAGTCCGTGCTCAAGACCCCGAATGCTTCCCTCATGTCCTTCCTTGCTCGACTGGGGGAAATCATACCGCCGGCGCCCTCCTGCGAGCGCCGAGGGATGAGCCTCAGGGGACGAGAAGGACCTTGAGGTGGTCTCCGCTCCTGGCGGCGGCGAAAGCCGCGGCGGCCTCCTCCAGGGGGTAGCGGCCGGTGACCAGAGGCGCCAGGCGGATCCGGCCCTCGGCGGCGAGACGGATGGCTTCGTCGTAGTCCCCGGGCAGGGCGGCCCTCGGGTTGTGAAGAGTGAGTTCCTTGAAATACAACTGGTAATAAGGCATCTCGGCTCCCGCACCGGTCACGGTGCCGTAGATGATCACGTCGCCTCCCGGCCCGGCCAGGTCGATCGACTGCACCACTGTCTGCTCGGTACCCACCGACTCGACCACCAGGTCGGCGCCCCGTCCGGATGAGGCTTGGGCGACTGCCGCGGCTGCTTCGTCCGGGGTGGCGACCAGTTCGGCCCCCAGGGTCTTGGCCAACTCCAGCTTCCAGGGTGATCGGGTGATCCCGATCACGCACCCCGCGCCGCGCTCGGAGAGCAGTTGGGTATGGAGCATGCCGGACACGCCCAGGCCGATCACCACGGCCACCGTTTCGGAGGACACCGGCACCGGCCGCTGGGAGTGGACCACCGTGCCCAGGACCTGCAGGAGCCCGGCCTCGTCCGGCGGGATCTGGTCGGGGACCGGATGCAGGAAGCGTTCCTCCAGCCCGATGGCCTCGGCGAACACCCCGTCGAGGTCCCGTCCCAATAAGCCGCCGCGCCCACAGAGATGAGGCCGGTCTCGGTGGCACAGGTGACAGTCGCCGCAGCTGATACCGGGATTCACCAGCACCCTGGCTCCGGCCGAGAGTCTCTTCCCTTTGGGTTGGGCATTCACGGTTCCCACCATTTCGTGGCCCAGCACCCGGGGATAGCTGACCGGTGTGGCCCCGTCCAGGATCTTGAGGTCCGTGCCGCATATCCCTGCCCGCTCCAGACGGACCGAAACCCCCGTCTCCTCACGTGGGCGAGGTTTGTTCACCATTTCAAGGCGGCCCGGTCCCGTGGTGGCGGCTGCCCTCAAGTCCTGTCCTCCATGTGCATTGGCGGGGAGCCTACCGGGATGCCCTCTCGGGCTCCGGGGATCTCAACCGGCATCAGCCACCCGCCGGGATGCGGGACGTATATCTTTGACCAGATGAGAGCTTGCCGGTGACCGTTCCCTCAGTTTCCGCGCCGGCGTCTCGGGTCCTTCCCTACTTCTTCCTGGGCGCGATCGTGCTGGGCCTCGGTTTCAACTGGCCCTTGATCGCCATAGGCGTTGACAGCATGCCGCCCTTATGGCTGATGACGTTCCGCATGCTGGGAGGGGCGCTCGTGGGCTTCGGGATGAACGCGGTGGCGGGCCAGCGGGCCTCCGTTCACCCCCGGGACCGGAAAATCGTGACCATCCTGGGGATCTTCCGCCTGTTCGCCATTTTCATCTTCGTCTTCTACGCCCTCCAGATTCTCCCTCCCGGCCGTTCCGCCATCCTGGTGTGGACCAGCACGCTGTGGGCCGTTCCCCTGGCCGCCATCTTTCTGGGAGAGCGGATGTCCCACTTGCAGACCGCCGGTCTGGTGATCGGGATCATGGGAATAGGAGTGGTTGTCGAGCCCTGGGCGCTGAGCTTCTCCGAGCCCAGGGTGATCTGGGGGTACCTGCTGTTGATGGGCGCGGCGCTCTCGGCGGCATGGACTTCGGTCTACATCCGGAGGCACTCCTGGACGGCCAGTCCCCTGGCCTCCACGCCGTGGCAGATGCTGTCCGGGGGCGTGCCGGCCCTGGCAGCGGCTCTGGCCGTGGACGGGATTCCCGACATCCAATGGACCTGGGTGGTGTGGGGTGTGGTGGTGTACCAGTCCACTTTTGCCGGTCCGTTCGTGGTCTGGGCGCACCTGTCGGTCCTCCGGCGCATCCCGGTGGTCCCGGTCAATCTGACCCTCATGGTCACTCCGGTGGTGGGATTGCTGGCATCGTGGTGGTGGGCCGATGAGGTGATCACCCTGGCGCTGCTGGCCGGGTTGGCGATGATCACCCTGGGGGCGACGGCCAACATCTTCGGGGACGACCACCTGCGGCCACACCGATCCGGTATGACGTGAGCCCGAGATCCCGGCGGGAGCAACTGGCTCTCCTGATGACCGTCTGCTGTCTGGGCATGACCCACCTCTCCCTGGTTTCCCCTGCGCTCCCTGAGCTTGCTAAGGCCCTGGGGGTCTCTATTTCGGTGGTGGGCTGGGTGCAGGGTTCGGCGGCGTTTCCCGGGATATTCCTGGCGATCTTCGCGGGCTACCTGGCCGACCGCTTCGGGGGGAGACGGGTGATCCTGGCCTGTGTGACCATCTTCACCATCTTCGGGTCGGCGTGTTTCCTGGCCACATCCTTTCCGATGCTGCTCGGGTTGCGGATGTTGCAGGGAGTCGGCACTTCGGCAATCGTGGGGGTGGGCGTCACCCTGATCGGTGAGCTGTTCGAGGACGACCGGAAGCGGTTGAGGGTTCTGGGAACCAACCTAGCCCTGATGTACCTGACCCAGTTGGTGGTTCCCGTCCTATCGGGGATCGTGGCGACGGGCGGAGCCTTCCGCCCTTTCCTCCTGTATCTTGCCGGGGTGCCCATCGCGATCTGGGCCTGCCGCCTGGCGGTCGGTCAGCCGAGAGAGGCGGGATCCTCTCCGATACGGCATATCCGGGCGGCTCACCAGGACCTGCGCCGCCGAAAGACGGGGGTGGATTTCCTGGGCCTGGTGCTGGTGACGGTCATTGGGGTGTCGGTTTTTCAGGGAGCGACGCTAACCGCGGTCCCGCTGATGCTGGACGATGTCTTCGGGACCGCCAGCACCGGACGGGGCTTGGTGGTGTCCGCCTTTCTCCTGGGGGCGGTGGCAACCGCGCTGGGCGTGGTGCGGGTGATCTCGGGGAGGATTTCGGGACGGGTCTTGAGTGCGGGAATCTGGTTGATGTCCATAGGGATGTTCACGGTGCTGATGGCCGGGTTCCCATTCATGGTCTCTGGAGGTCTGGCGCTGGCCGGGGCGGGGTTCGGGCTGGTGATCACCCTGGTGCAGCGGGAGGCGATAGCCGCCTGTTCCGCGGCCTATCGGGGGGTGGTGATGCTCACCTGGGTGGCAGGCGTGCGGATCGCCCAGGTGATAGCGCCGCCGTTCGCCTCGTTCCTCACCGGCGTGGTGGGTCCCCGGTCCATGTTCCTGCTGACCACGGTCCTGACCGCTGTCGCGGCTTTGGCTTGGCGTCCTGTCCGACGCAGACTCAGGGGGGCCTTTTATTCCTAGGTGATCGGCACTTCACCGGGGGATGGCGGTAGGGTTACACCCATGACAAGACTTCCTGAATTGAGTTCGGCCGCGGCGGTTTCTGACGGTGAGGGGCCGGTCTTGGTGGTGCCGATGGGCGCCAACCGGGAGCCCGGGCCGGGCGCCGAGTACGTGTTGGATCAGATGGGTTCGTGGGTGGGTGATCACCTGGAGGGAGTGGGTTTCTCGGGTAAGCCGGGGGAGGTGGCGGTGATCCCGACCGGGGGCGGATTCCGGTACAACTGGGTGGTGATGGCCGGCGTGGGCGGCGATCCCGATCATGAGACGGTGCGCAGAGCTTCGGCTATTGCCTACCGGGCCGCTCCCCGGACCGAGAGCCTGGTCACCACCCTCCACCAGGTATCCGCTCCCGGCGCCCTGGCCGCTACGGTGGAGGGTGCGCTCCTGGCCGGCTATCGGTACGAGAACTATCGGAGTGAGAAGTCGGACCGGCCTCTGGCGGAGGTGCTGCTGGCCTCCCCGCTGCCTTCGGATTGGGCGGATACGGCCGAGCGGGCCCGCATTGTGGCCGAGGCGGTCGCCCACGTCCGGGACTGGGTGAATCAGACCGGGCTCGACCAGGGGCCTGCGGACCTCGCGGCTTCGATGTCGGAGGTGGCGACCAAGGCGGGGATGACCGTCGAAGTGTGGGATGAGAAGAAGCTGGAGGAGGAGGGGATGGGCGGGATCCTGTCGGTCGGACGGGGATCGCACCGTCCGCCGCGCCTGGTGCGGTTGGTCGGTCCGGGGGAAGGTCCCAAACTGACCCTGGTGGGGAAAGGCATCACCTTCGATACGGGCGGGTTATCCCTCAAGTCCCCCACCATGATGGAGAACATGAAGACGGACATGGCTGGTGCGGCGGCGGCCGCTGCGGCGGGGGCGGCCATAAGCCGGCTCGGCCTGGGAGTGAGGGTGGAGGTGCTCGCCGCCCTGGCCGAGAACATGCCGGGTGGGCGGGCCTCCCGCCCCGGGGATGTCTTCACCGCCCGCAACGGAAAGACCGTGGAGGTGATGAACACCGACGCGGAGGGTCGGCTGGTCCTCTCGGACGCCCTGAGTCTCGGAGTGGAGGGATCGCCGGACCTGATGGTCGACCTGGCCACCCTGACCGGGGCGTGCAAGATAGCCCTTGGTCTCGAGATCGCCGGGCTGTTCGGGACCGAGGACGCCAGGACAGCGGTGGCCGAGGCAGCCGAGGCGGCGGGGGAGAAGGTCTGGCCACTTCCCCTGCCTCCCGAATACCGGAAGTTGCTCGACTCGCCGGTGGCCGACATGAAGAACACCGGGGGGCAATGGGGCAGTGCGATCACAGCCGCCCTGGTGTTGAAGGAGTTCACCGGCGACGTCCCGTGGGCGCACCTGGACGTGGCGGGGCCCGCCAGGTCCGCCAAGAAGGAGCACTACATCTCAGAGGGCGGCACCGGTTTCGGAGTTCGCACCCTGGTCGAACTCGCCTCACGGATGGCGAGCGAGGGTTAGAGGCGTGACGAGACTTCCTGATGTGAGTTCGGTCGCGCCCGTATCCGACGGGGAGGCGCCGGTGTTGGTGGTCCCCATCGGCGCCGACCGGGAGCCCGGGCCGGGAGCCGGGTACGTGTCGGACCGGCTGGGATCATGGCTTGGCGAGCACTTGGAGGGGGTGGGTTTCTCGGGCGAGCCGGGGGAGGTGGCGGTGGTGCCCACTGCAGGGGGGATCGGCTACAACTGGGTTGTGCTGGTGGGGGTGGGTGACGATCCCGACCACGAGACCGTGCGCAGAGCCGCGGGCGCCGGTTTCAGGGCTGCTCCCCGGGCCGAAAGCCTGGTCACCACTCTTCATCAGTTGCCGGTGCCCGGCGCGCTGGCTGCAACGGTGGAGGGGTCGCTCCTGGCCGGGTATCGATACGAGGACTACCGGAGCAAGCCGTCGGACCGACCGGTGCCGGACGTGGGATTGGCCGCTCCGGTGCCCTCCGACTGGATGGATGCCGTCGAGCGTTGCCGGGTGGTGGCCGAAGCGGTGAACGCCGCCCGGGACTGGGTGAACCAGCCTCCCCAGGACCAGGGTCCCGCCGATCTCGCCGCGTCGATGTCCGCCCTGGCGACCCAGGCGGGGATGACCGTGGAGGTCTGGGACGAGAAGAAACTCACCGAGGAAGGGATGGGCGGGATCATGTCGGTGGGTCGGGGATCGCATCGCCCTCCTCGTCTGGTGCGGATGTTCGGGCCGGGAGATGGTCCCAAGCTGACGCTGGCCGGGAAGGGCATCACCTTCGACTCGGGAGGGCTCTCCCTGAAGCCTGCCAAGAACCAGGAGCTGATGAAGTTCGACATGTCCGGGGCTGCGGCGGTGGCGGCTGCCGGGGTGGCGATCAGCCGGCTCGGTCTGGGGGTGAGGGTGGAGGTGCTGGCCGCTTTGGCCGAGAACATGCCGGGAGGCGGGGCAACCCGTCCGGGAGATGTGTTCACTGCCCGCAACGGGAAGACGGTGGAGGTGGTGAACACCGATGCCGAGGGTCGGCTGGTCCTGGCGGACGCCCTGAGTCTCGGAGTGGAGGGATCGCCGGACCTGATGGTCGACGTGGCGACCCTGACCGGAGCCACCGCGGTGGCGGTCGGTCTCAGGTACGCGGGACTGTACGGAACCGAGGACGCCAGAAGGATGGTGGCCGAGGCGGCGGAGGCTGCAGGGGAGAGGGTCTGGCCGCTTCCCCTGCCCCCCGAGTACCGCAAGTTGCTCGACTCGCCGGTGGCCGACATGAAGAACACCGGAGGCCGTTGGGCCGGCGGGATCACCGCCGCCCTGGTGCTTAAGGAGTTCACCGCCGACATACCCTGGGCGCATCTAGACATACCGGGACCGGCCAAGACCAAGGACGCCAAGCATTACCTGGCTGCCGGCGCCACCGGATTCGGGGTGCGAACCCTGGTGGAACTGGCCTCGCGGATGGCGGCCGGCTAGACCCTCCTGACCGCCCGGGTCGCTGCCATTTCGTCGTCGCGATGAGTCTTGGAAGGTCGCCACACAACCCTCGCCGAATTCTTCTGCCCGACCCCGCGAGGTAGGTAACTTTCCTTCTCGCCACCAAGGCAGGGGTAGTGAAAAGGCAGGGGCAAGTTTGGCCGGCAGCAACGGCGAAACGGGGATTGCCGGCCCTGGTGGCGGGTGGATGCGGGTGACCGGATTCCTCGTCCCTTCGTCCGGAGTGGAAATCCGCCACCCCTGATTGTGAGCTGATCCCTGTGGTGCGAGGACAGCGCTGCTTCTGGTTTTAGGTCAACTCCGCTGACTTCAGGATGACGGATCGTCTTCGATAGAAAGGTCGCCGAAGCCGTATGCAATGTCAAGGACTTCTCTGGCCGCATAGAAGCGGTTGCGGCGCTTGCCCGTGATCTCCTCCAAGAGCCCGGCGTTGGTGAGGCTGTCTATGGCCCGCTGGGCCGTGGCATAGGAGACCCCCAGGGCTGTGGCTGCTGTGCCAACCTGTGTAAGGGGCTGGCCAAACAACTTTTCGGCCAGCCGAAGCGCCGTGGATGTTGCGCGAGCCTCGAGAAGTCGTTCACGGATGCGTTGCTGGAGTTCGACGAGGCTTACTGCCCTTCTTGTTGCGTCAGCTGCCACCGCGGCGAGCCCATTGAGAAAGAAATCAAGCCAGGGAAAAGGGTCTGAGGCTCGACTGGTGTGTCCGAGCAGTCGATAGTAATCCTCGCGATGTTGCTCAAAGAACACTGACGGGTAAAGCACTGGACGGCCAAGGATTCCCCGCTCCATAAGCATGAGAATGATCAGGAGTCTCCCAATCCGACCGTTGCCGTCTGCGAAGGGGTGGATCGCTTCAAATTGGTAGTGGGCGAGACCTATTGCTATGAGGTCGGGCAACCGCCGGTCATGTAGGAACGTTTCGAGGTCGCCCATTGCTGCCTTGGCCTCGGTCGGCGGTGGCGGTACGAAACTCGCGGTTTCTAGCGTTGAGCCGGGGAAGCCTATCCAGTTCTGGGTCGTTCTGAAGTCGCCGGGGGCGGCATGGTGTCCTCGAACGTCCTCCATCAAGACTCGGTGGGTCTCTCGGATCAATCTGATGCTGATCGGCAGATCATTCAAGCGACCATCTGCGTAGTCGAGGGCGCGAAGATGGTTGTAGACCTCCCGGAGGTCGTCGGAAGCCTTAGATTGACTCGCCGCCTCGAACTCGAGCAGTTGGTTTACTGTGGTCACAGTTCCTTCAATCCTGGAACTCAGAACTGCTTCCAGGCGAATGTAGGGGGAGGTAAGCATCTCGATCGATCCGAGGCCCCGGACCACGCCCTCCAGACGGTGTAGAGCGGCTGTCGCCCTTACCAGTTTCTTTACCGTCTCCTGCGGATAGTCGAGAGATACAGGCAGCGCCGCGGGGAAAAATGCCCTATACCCTTGTAGGGTCTTTCTGGTAATTCCAGATGTCCATTGTTGTCGTTTTGAACTGTCAACGACCATTAGGCCCTCGCCTTATTATCGATTTCGAGATAGTTCGATAATACTTCCACTCACTGTTAGTGCAAATAACGATTAGGAACGCATAGACCTCGAGTTCCTGTCGCAGGGTTTGTTGGCCTGAGAGACCGGTTAGTCGCCGTCCTCGGCCTCTCCCGCCTCGGCCGCCTCCGGCGCCGGTGTCATTGCAGGGCGCCTGCGGCGGCGCCTCCACCAGAGAATTGCCACGACGATGGCAATGAACGGCAGGAACGGGATCAAGACGCCGATCACCACCGCCAGCCCGCCCAGGACGGCAACCAGCGCTTCCACGCTGGAATCGAGGGCGTCGCCGAATCCGGTCGGGGAGCCATCGCCCCTCCGGTCCGCCTCCACCTGAACCATGACCTGCGTAGTGGCTAAGGTGTCGTCCAGGACGAGCCCCTCGGAGTCAATCGGCGTGGCGGTTACCGTGATCTCCGCCTCGATGCCGCGGACGGCGAGCCGGCCCGCCGGGTAGGCGCCGTTTCTATCGTCGCGATTAGTTCTGGAAGGTCGCGATACAACACCCGCCGTTCTTACCTCCGGGGCGCCGCAACGTATGTAACTTTCGGTCTCGCCACCGAGAGGAGGGGAAGTGAAAAGGCAGGGGCAAGTTGGCCGGCTACAACGGTAAACCGGGGGAACGTCGGCCGTGGTGGCGGGTGGATGCGGGTATCCGGACTCCTCGTCCCTTGTCCGGAGTGGACATTCGCCACCCCTGCCTCTTCCCCACGGGATCGAAGATTGGAGATCCCACGTGGTGAGGTTGATTAAGGGAAGAGGAGCAGTGGGCTTCCCCAGGGTACTGACGGCCTGGGGATGCGGGGCGTTGCTGGCCGCGGGACTGGCACAGGCGCTTCCCGTCTTGGCGGCGCCGGCCACCCATTCGGAGGGAGTATGCACGGTCGGCGCGGCGATCGACGAGGGTACGGGCGAGGTCTATCCCGTGACCTCCTGCATCCACACCGACCGCCGAGGCTCCCACTACAGTGTCTCCTTCGGCAGTCTTGACCTGCAGATAAGCTCAAGCGGCTGTTTCTATATGGGGACCAAGTCCACGCAGTGGGTGTTTCTGGAACTCCACGAGGACGGTGATCTGACCTATGGCTGGTCTCCCGACGGGAGACGGGGTGGGCACCGGGTGGTGGGAACGGCCCACCGGTGTTCCTGGCCGGCGGTGGAGAGAGAAGAGATCGAGGGGTATGTGTGGAGCGAGATGGGGGACTACGCCCATCAGTCTCCGCGGGTCTCCTTCGACCCTCCGTTTCCCCGCGGCCTGGTCGGCATAGAGACCTTTGCGGCCTTGACCACCCCTGTTCCCTGGGATTACACCTCGACTTCTCCCTACACCGGCCGGTCATTGCGGGCAGAGGTGAAGGTGCGCCAGGTGAGGATCGACTGGGATGACGGTCCCGCCCAGGTATTCGGGGAAGCTCTCCACGCCCAACTGACGGGCTATCCGGACGGAGTGGCGAGCCACACCTACCAGACCAAGAGCTGTGAGGAGGACGGACCCAGATGCCGGACCGGGGTCGGCGCCTATGAGATTGCAACCTCCTTCGTCTGGTCGGGCTGGTACGCCGTGGGCGGTGGGATGAAGACCCTGAGGGTCCCTAACACCTATTCCACCAACGCTTATCCGGTGACGGAACTGATCTCCCTGGTCGTCGGCTAGTGAGGCGGAGGGGGCTGGGGCGTGTTCAACACGGTGTATCGCTGTTGAAGAGTCAACAAGGAGAACCCTCCTGATGACAACCATCCGCGCTGTCACGCTGATGGCCCTGCTACTGGCGTCCTGCGGGGATGACGCCCACCCGCCCACCACGGAACCGGCGCCTGCCGCGACCATCAGCACAGCCTTACCTCGGTTACTTCCCGCCACCACCCGAAGAGCCGCAGAACCGCAGGACGTCGAGATCGACCTCCCTCAGGTGGCGGTCGAAGGAGAGTGTCCGGAGGGAACCCACGCCCACCAACGCGGGGAGTGCCATCCCGACCACCCGGACGACACACCGCTCACGTCTGAGGACACGCCAACAACCCCCGAGGAAGTAGCCAAGGCCGCCATTGTGATCCTCGAGGATCTGCTGTCTGCCGATGTCTGTGAGGCTGCTGGGGGAAGGTGGAACACAGACACCCAGGAGTGCGGGCCCCTGGCTACGGCGCAGGATCCCCATCCCGAACCGGAGGAGGATCAAGACCCACAAGAAGCCGGGGAGGAGCAAGAGCAGGTTGAGGTGGCGGACAGGAGTGGGAGTGACGACGAGGCGGCGCTCAAGTGGTGGCGGCCCGGTTTGATCGATGAAGCGGTGGCTCTGGTTGATCCGCACTCCGTGGGTGCGGATGATTGGCATCTGAACGAGTCCGAGCGTGACTGGGGTACCTATAGCTTTTACCGCTTCTATCACGGCCTCCGGGAGGACGGCGCCGCGGAACGGGCGACGTTCTGGCAGGCAATCCAACTCGTCCACAATGTCCAGTTGCTGAAGATTGGGGGGACCTACTTCCCCCACCGCTACGACGTGGGTTGGGTTGAGCACCCGAACCAGATAGCGGTCGGGCTCACCTTTCCCCTTGGGGAGACGCTGATGGTGGCCGTCACCCGCGTCGATGGATCGTGGGCCGCGGATTGGGATGTTGAGTTTCCGCCTGGGCCTTCGATCCGTCCCACCACTCCTTTTTCGGAGCCGCGCTTTCCCGGGACCGCTCAGGCCCTGGGGCGGGAATGCCCACCGGTGGAGGAGGTGTGGAGCAAGAACCAACCGGTCGAGGATGCTTGCACTCTCCAAGCCGTCCAGACCGCTATCGAGTACGCCTGGTCCGGCACGGTCGAGCAACGGATGGCCGCCGTGCGGGATGGCCAGGTCCTTGCCGACCTGTTGGAGGCGGTGGACAATATACAGGACCCGTTCATAGCTTCGGGGATGGGACCTGTCGGTCGGGCGACGAAGACCACTGAGATCAGGGGTGTCAAGTGGCGGGGAGGCTTTGCGCAGGCATCGATGATCCTTCTCGAGTGGCGGGCGGTTTGGCCGGTGCGGGTTTTGAGCGAGGAGGAACGGCAGGCGGCCATCCGCTATTACGAATGGAGCGCGGCCCAGGGCCGGGAAGTGTCGGAGGAGCGTCTCCGGGGAGACTTCCAGATCGGAGGCCCCGTGGACTGGATCGAGACGTTGATGGTTCGCACCGCGGACGGCACCTGGCGGCAGTCCTACCGAGAGTTCTGCGACAAAATGGACCGCACCATCCTGAACTTTCCTGACTATGTCCCGGAAGGGGAGTTACGGTGTCCTGACGATCCCACTCCTCACTTTCCCGACTCGCGGTTCTTCGACCATTCTCTCCCGCCGCCCAACACCCGCCTGTATTACGTTGATCCCCGCGCAAATGATGATCCGAACACCCTGTACCGGTTGGACAGGGGCCTGCCCCGCCATGAGGGCGAGTATTTGGGGGTTCCTCCCTCATGACTACCGCGCAGGTCCGCCAGCGCCACCGCTCCATTCTTTGGTCGGCGGGTCTGGTGCTGGCCGCCGCGGCGGTACTGGTGTTCCTCCCGTCACCTGAACAGTCCGAAGCGGATACCAGAACCCGGCCGGGAACTGTCAGCCAGACCACCACATATGTCGGGACCAAACCCCAGGAACGCCGCAGGTGCCTCTCGTGGGACTGGTACGACCAATGCGCACGGTGGGACGTCAGGACTGTCATGGTTCCATGCACTCCGGGCTCGGACCCCGCCTGTTCAAATGTCAGCAGCCAGACGCGGCTGGAGTGTTCGGGCTTTTGGGCCGGGGGCCTGGGATCGAACTGTCGGGAGTACGTGCCTCATACCCATGCTGCTCCCACCACGACGAGCACAACGAACTCCACGACGACTACTACCCGTGCGTCCACTACCACCACGTCGTCTTCGACAACCACCAGCACGACCACCACGACGACGTCCACGACGCGCCCGTCGCCACCCGATCACACACCGTGTCCGAGTGGGACTCATCGGAATGGGTCTAGATGCCATGCGAATCATCCTCCCCGGCCGTCCTGTAAGCGGGGGGTGTCGCAGACGTACACCTATCACTCGAGTCGGGGGCATCGGACGGGGGCGGTGCCGCCGTGTCCGACGACCACGACCACAACGACTACTACCACTACTCAGACGACTACTACTACTACCACTACTGGGGTGCCGCTGGTGTGTTCGAGTGGGTTGTCGTCGGTTCGGGCGCAGGAGTTGCGGAATTCAATCGGTGATTTGGTGGGTTGGAAGACGTCGTTTGCCAATGATGGGTCGGTTGATGCTGTATGGGCTGGTGATGAGCCTCCCCAGGCCGGCGGGTCGTATTTGTTTATTGCGTCCGATAAGATTTCGTCGCCTGCGTCGGCCGAGCCGCCCGTGTGGCCGGTGGCTGTTGGCGCTTCCGCGGCGGCAGTGGAGGATGAAGGTGGGTGCCGGTGGCATCCGGTGGAGACGTGGTCGAGGTGGGATTCGTTGAAGCCGTGGTCGTATACGGAGCTGCTGAAGATCGGGTCGGTGGCCCAGGATTGGGTGGATAGGTGGAATCGGATGTCGTCTGAGGAGCAGGAAGAGATGCGGGTCCTTTGGGAGGCGTTGGAACGGGACCATCCCGATCCTTCGCAGTGGTGTGAAGTGGATGAGGCGGACCCGGAGAGGGAGTGTGCTTTCTTTGTGCCTTACACGGCAGTGTGGGAGTGGTCGTTGGACGCGCGGGTGCAGACAACGGATGATGGCGAGGTGAGAACGGATGTGGTGAGGTTGCATTCGGGGGTGTCGATGGTGCGAAGGTTGGTGGATTATTCGGATTGGGAGAGGACCACGACCGGTTTTGGGGGTGATGAATAGGTGTTGGATTCGCGGGTGTTGGGGTTGGCGCCCGCCCAGTGGGCGTGGATCGTGGCGACGTTGGTGGTTGGCCTGGGTTCGATTTGGCTCTTGAGGGGAGATGAGGAACCGACGGTGGGTGTGGCGGTGACGATCGGGGAGTGGCGTGCTGGGGAGGTGGGCGAGTTTGTGATGGTGCCGGCGCCCGAGTCGTTGGCGTCGCTGTTGGCTACGAGGGAGATGCTATCGGGTGGGGCGGTGTCGTCGGTAGCGTTGCCGGATGGGGTGGTGGTGCCTGCAGCGGTGTTGGTGGAGGGGAATCTGGCGCCCGAGGACGAGACGGCGACGTTGATGCGGTTCCCGGTGGATGCGTCGTTGTGGGCCGGGCCGGGCCCGCGGGCTGGTGACGTGGCGGTGTTCGGGCGGAAGCCCGGCGGGTGTGCTGTGTTGATTGCGGAGTTGCGTGCAGTGGATCCTGGTGATGTGACGTTGGAGGTGGATCCGGATACTGTGGCGCGGCTGGTGGGGGAGGGCTTGGAGACGTTGGCTATTTGGGAGTCGCCGGCGGTGGGCTGGCCGGGCTGCTGAGTCAGGGGTGGTCGCCGGTGCTGTTCGTAGTGTTTGATCGGGCGTTGGAGGAAAAGGGGGTGGCGACTTGGGTGCACACGGAAATGGTGAGATCGGCTGCGCGGGTGCTGGGTGGTGACGTGGGGCTGGGGTGGGACAGTCCGGATCCCCTGGCGTCGGCGGAGATTGTGGCGGCGTATTCGGATGCGCCGAATCAGCGGTTGGGGCAGACGGCTGCGGAGGCGATGGGGGTCGTGGCGGTGACGACGCAGCCTCCGGTTGGGATTCGGGAGTTGTTGGGATTGCAGGGTGCAGGGGGGAGGGTGGAGTTGGGGGTGGTGATTGTGACTGACGAGGCTGTCGACGAAGCGCAGATCAAGATTCAGGTGGCGGCGTCCTGGGTGTTGTCTGTGTCGGCGGAGGGAACCAAGAGCGAGTTGCGGAAGATCCGGCGGGTGCGGAAGTGGTTGGCTTGGAAGGCGTCGGAGGCGCATCGGTTGGACGAGGCGGACGGGCGGAAGCGTCGGCGGGGGGCGGTGTCCGCGGCTAGCGAGCCGTTCCACGAGTTGATCGCCTTGGAGGGTGTTGAAGAGATACAAATCCGAGGTTCGCAGAGTATGTATGTGCTGTGGGCGAACGGTGAGCGGGAGAAACGGTCGTCGCCGTTTCCGACGGATGCGGACTTGTTGGAGACTTTGAGAACGGTGGCGTCGCATGGGGGCGCGAAGAAACTGTTCTCTCCGATGCGTCCGATGTTGGACATGCAGTTGGCTCCCCGTTGGAGGTTGCATGGAGAGGGGTTCGTGAGCAGCCCACCGAATGCGGTGTTGCGTCACAACATGGGCGGCACGAGGACTCTCCAGGAACTGGGGATCGCCGATGACGTGTTGTTGTCGCTGCTGGTGGAAGCTGCGGCGGGCGACGCTCGGGCGAATGTGGTGGTGGCGTCACCTCCCAGTGGGGGAAAAACCACCGTTGTGCAGTGCATTTGTGGGGAGGTGCCGGAGTCGGAACGGATCGACACGATTGAGGACACCAAGGAACTGATGCTGGCGGAGTACGGGATTCATGAGAACACGATTGCGCGGTTCACAAGGGACGAGAACCAGGAGGGTGTAGCGGTGTATTCGATGGCGGATCACATTCGAGCCGCCAAGCGGGCCAACAGCAGCAAGGTGGTTGTGGGGGAGATTCGAGGGCCGGGTACCGAAGCCATGTTGGACACGTTCTCGTCGGGATGGGTGGGGTGCTTGGCTACCATTCACAGTCCACCGGGGGCGGGGATGCTGCAGAAACTGGTGCAGTATGCCACGAGCGAGGGGGCGACGGAGAGGTACGCGAGGCGTCAGATCGCCAACGGCGTGGACCTGTTGGTGTGGATGGGCCGGAACCACCAGGACAAGCGGGTGGTGGCGGATGTGACCCAGGTGTTGGGTATCGACGAGCGGTCGGGGCTAATCCGCACCCGGGGGTTGTGGAAATGGAAGCCGGGGGGTCGGTGGGCGGTTCCGACCGGCCGGCCGGAGGGGCGGATGGCGGATCTTTACGAGTCGGTGGGGGTGGCGCTGTGAATCTAAGGGGCTGGGTGGTCTTGGCGGCGGTGGCGCTGGTGGTGGGAGCGGTGATGTGGAGGCCGCCTGGTCCGACGGTGCAGGTGCCCGCTGAGGTGGGGCGGGTGCGGACCCAGGGCCGTTTGCGGCGCTTGGTGGAGGTGTACGGGGTTCCCGCCGCCGCGGTGGCTGTGGCGTTGTGGTGGTTGCGGTCGGTGGAATTGGCCCTGGCGGTGGGAATGGTGGCGTGGGGGTGTGTAGCGATGTGGCGGGCGGCCCGGGAGATCCGGCGGAGCGTGAGCATGGCGGCTTCGATGGCGGTTTTCACCACGGTGCTGGCCAGCCAGGCGAGGACTGCTCATACCGTGGAGGAGGCTGTTGGCCAGGCGGGAACGTTGGTGTCCGGCCCGGTGGCCGAGGCCGCCGCGGAGTTGGGGAGGACTGTCGGCAGACGGGGGATCGTGGCTGCTGCGGGAACGTTCGTGAGGGAGGTCGACGCGCCGGCGGGGGCGTGGCTGGGGATGATCTTGGTCAAGGCGTCGACAGGGGGAGGAAGGTGGTCGGAAGGGGTGCGAGTCCTGCGGTCCGAGACCGTGCAGGAGGCAGAGATTCTGCGGGAGTTGAGGAAGCAGGTGGCGGCGAAGATGCCGACGGCCATATTCATGCTGGCGGCGGGGGCCGCAACGGTCGGCGTGTCAGGGTGGTTGTATCCGGAGGTGGGTGTCTGGATTGCGGGCCCCGGAGACAGGATTGTGCTGGCGGCCTCGGTGATAGCCAGCCTGAACGTCAAGAGGATGGCGGGTGCTGCCACCGCGTTTCTGAGGACGTGAACGCCCGATGATTGCTTGGGAGGCGTGGGCTGTTGCGGGACTGATGGTGGCTGGGGTGGCGACCGTGGTGC
Organism: bacterium; assembly: GCA_028819345.1. Lineage (GTDB taxonomy): Bacteria > Actinomycetota > Acidimicrobiia > Spongiisociales > ZC4RG35 > Bin76. The sequence continues at coordinate 105,075 of JAPPLW010000103.1, forward strand.
TGGCGCCTCCGCAGGCGGTGCGGGAGGCTGAGGCGTTGACGGCCATGGGGTGGCCGCCCGGGCGGGTTACCGCGGTTGGGTGGGCGTTGACGGTGGCCATCGGTGTGGGCGTGGGCGGAGTGTTGTGGGCGGTGGTCGGGTTTGGCCCGGCGCTGGTGTGGTTGGCGGCGGTCATGAATTGGTTGGGGCGCCTGATGGTGGCCGCGTTGCGGGCCGGTGTGCTGGGCGGGTTCGGACCGGCGCGGGACAGGGCACTGTTGAAGTGGCTTCGGGGAGTGCGGTTGGCTTCTGGATCTGCCGACCCGCTGCAGTCGGCGGTGGTGGAGGCGGCGGAGAAAGTCCAGGATCGCGCGTTCGGGCCGGTGAAGTCGGCGATCAGCCGGGCGTTGAGCAGCGGCAAGAACCCCTTGTATGCAGTGGAGAAGGTACTGCGGGGTTCCCCTGCGGAGGCGATGGTCTCCATGTTGTCCACAATTGACAGGTCTGGGGGGAGAGTGATGGAGCAGATTGACGAGGTATTGGCCGATGTGGTGAGGGAACTGTCGGCCACGAGGCGCGAGGAGGTGGAACGGTTGGGACGGTCTGTGGAGGCAGCGGCGGCCACGTCCGTTGTGATCGCCGTTGCGGTGTTGATGTTCGCGGTGGTGTCCGCCACCTTTGCGTTCTGAAGTAAGGCGACCAGAAAGGAGAAGGTATGAGCGGTTGGTTAGGCGCCCTGGCGCGATTGTTGCTGGTGTTGGCGCTGGGCGCAATGGTTACCGCGGTGGTGTGGGGCGTTGCGAATGCGATGGGTGAGGACATGGACGTGGACCAAGGTGTGGACTTGTCTCTTATCACCAACGAGACCACCTGCGAACTGGCGGGTGGCACCTGGACTTCGGCCAACACCCCGCCCTGTGCCTGATTGGTACGGAAGTCCCACGGGGAGATAGAGGCCCTTGAGCGAGTGGCTGGGGTTCCTGAAGACGGGAACGGCGATGCTATTGCTGCTGGGGATGCTGTTCTCGGTGTTCCTACGTGAACTGGCCCGGTCGGCGTCTGCCGGCGCAGCGTCCGGTGCTGCCGCGGCGGCGGTGAAGGTGCTGCGGAGTGACAGCGACCGGGCGTGGGACTGCACCAAGGGGGATCCGTTGTGGGCCCCGGCTGAGGAAGCTGCCGTTTTGACCGCCCTGGGCTTGGCCGGCGCCTTGCGACAGGTGAACCTCACCGGGGTGGAGGTGATTGCCCACCCGACCGAATGTTGGGTGGGCGTTACGGTGCGGACTGTGGCCCGGGGGGCGCGAGGAATGTTGCCGGCCGGGGCGACGAGTTGTGCGCCGGTGGGGGTTGATCCCTTCGGGGAACCTCCCCCCTGTGGCACTTTCGTGTCTGAGTGAGATGAGCGAGGCACTGGGGCTATTGAAAGTGGTGGGGGTGGTGGCGCTGTGCGTGGCGATGTTGCATCAGATTGGCGAACAGTCGATCGTGGACGGGAGAGTGTTGGCAGCGGCCGAGAAAGCGGTTGTAGCTGCCGCCGCCCATCCGGGGCGACCGGAGGCGCAGGCTGCGGCGGAGAAGGCGGTCGCCCAGGTGCTGTTTGGGGTTTGTTCCAGTCCTACGGTTCGGTTGCCGCGGCATTGGGACAACACCGAGCAGGTGGGCGTGGCGGTGACATGCTCCGCCAGCCGGGCCACGGCGTTGTATGCGCCTGGACCGTGAGAAGCGACAATGGGGACCGGCTTGTTGGCGTTGGTGATAGCCCAGGCGGCGTTGTTGCTGGCCTCGATGTTGGGTGACTACGCCCGGTTTGTGCAGTACACGGACATCGTGCGGGAGCGGGCGGAACGAGTCGCAGCCGACCTGGCTGAGGACTGTGTGGTGGCTGGGAACGATTGCACCGCCGATGACCGGGTGTGCGTGACCGCCGATGGGAAAATGAGAGTTACGGTCTCCCACGAGTGGGAACCGCAGCTGTGGGTGGGGTTGTCACCAGTGCAAGCCGCGCACGAGAGGTCGTTCGCGACGGCCGCTGTCATTGACCTGGGGATGGTGTTCACGCCATGCGTTTGATGTACAGGCAGCGGGGATACCCTGGTTTGTCGGGCGGATAGCGTTCATACCCGATCGGGGAGGATTCCTCCAGGACCATGCTCCAGCAGTGACAGGAACTGTTCTTCGGTGAGGATCGGGGTACCCATTTGCTCGGCCTTGGCCAGTTTGGAGGCGCCCGGGGTGGCTCCCGCCACCAGAGCCGAGGTCTTGGAGGAGACCGACGAGGTGGACCGGCCCCCTCTGTCCGTGATGGCCCGCTGGACCCCTTCGCGGTTCATGGACTCCAGCCCGCCGGTGACCACCAGCGTCAGTCCCGAAAGGGTCTGGGGGATCTCCGTCTCCGGCTCGGGGTCGGCCAGGCTCACCCCGCCTTCGCCCAGTCTGGACAGGAGTTCCCGGTTGTCGGGGTCGTCCATCCATTCGCTGACCGAGCCGGCGATGGTCTCCCCGATCCCGTCGATGGCGGCCAGGTCCTCTTCGGTGGCGGCGGCGATCCGGTCCATCGACCGGTAGCGGGCGGTGATGAGTCTCGCTCCCCCCGGGCCGACGTGGCGGATCCCCAGCGCCACCAGCAGCCTCCACAGGGGGCGGCGGCGGGCCGCATCGATCCCATCCAGGAGGTTCCGGATCGACTTGTCCTTCCATCCCTGGCGATCCTCGAAGTGCTCGGGGCCCAGGAAGAAGACGTCGGCCGGGCCCTTGATGGTGCCGTCCCGAAGCAGCATGTCGACGGTCTTGTACCCCAGTCCCTCGATGTCCATCCCGCCCCGCGAGGAGAAGTGGAACAGCCACTCCCGGAGCCGGCTGGGACAGGTCAGACCCCTCGTGCACCGGGCTACCGCCTCACCCTCGGGTCGTTCGATCGGACTGTTACAGAACGGGCAGTCCCTTGGCATCTCCCACGGCGGCGCCCGGTCCTTTCCCGGTGTGAGCACCGGCCCCACTACCTCGGGTATCACGTCTCCTGCCCGTCGCACGACAACCCGGTCTCCCACTCTCACGTCCTTTTGATGCACTTGGTCCTCGTTATGGAGGGTGGCCATGCTTACGTTGGCGCCTCCCACGAACACCGGTTCCAGCACCGCAAAGGGGGTGGCCGCCCCGGTGCGCCCGATGTTGATCTGGATCCCCCGGAGGGTGGTCACCCGCTCCTCGGGTGGGAACTTGTACGCCACCGCCCAGCGGGGTGCCCGGGCGGTGGCGCCCAACTCGTCCTGGTCGGCCAGGCTGTCCACCTTGACCACCACCCCGTCGGTCTGGTAGGGAAGACGGTGGTGCTCGCCCAACATCTTCTCCACATAGGCCTTCACTTCTACGAGACCCGGGGCCGGGATGGACCCGGGATTGACTCGCAGCCCCAGGGACTGCAGGTAGTCCAGCACCTCCCAATGCCGCCGCAAGGACGGGCCGCCCTCCAGCACTCCCGCCTGGTAGACCCAGATCTCCAGGTCCCTGGACGCAGTCACCCTGGGATCCTTCTGACGGACCGACCCGGCGGCCGCGTTGCGGGCATTGGCGAAGGTCGGCTGCTCCGCATCCCTCCGGCTCCGGTTGAGTGCGTCGAATCCGTCCAGGGTCATGTACACCTCGCCCCGCACCTCAAGCAACGACGGAGCGTCGCCCAGAAGGCGCAGGGGAACCGAGGAGAGGGTCCGCAGGTTGGCGGTGATGTCCTCGCCCACCTCTCCGCTCCCCCGGGTCGCCGCCACCTCCAGGACGCCTTCCCGGTAGGTGAGCACCACCGCCAGCCCGTCGACTTTGGGTTCGCAAACGTATCCCTCGGGCCGCCGGCCCAGCATCCGCTCCATCCGTCGCTCCCATGCTCCGAGTTCATCGGAGGAGACGGCGTTGTCCAGAGAGAACAGGGGTCGAAGATGCTGCACGGGCGAGAAGAGGTCAGAAACCGGAGCCCCGACTCGCTGGGTGGGGGAGTCCACGGTGACCAATTCGGGATGCTCCGTCTCCAGCCGTACCAGTTCATGCCACAGTTCGTCATAGCCGGCGTCGTCTATCAGGGGAGCATCCAGTATGTAGTAGTGGTGGTCGTAGAGGCGGATCTCCGCTCGAAGTTCTTCTACGCGGTGGGAGGTGCGGCTCATCTCAGCAGCCTGGCGATGGTGCCCCCGCCCAGTACCTCATCGCCCCGGTAGAACACCGCCGCCTGGCCGGGCGCCGCGGAGCTTTGGGGTTCGATGAAAGAGGCCTGCCAGCGGTCCGGACCGGAATCCGAGGGAGCCAGCAGGGCCCTCACGGGCTTCCCATGGACCCTGAGTTGCACCAAGCACTCGGGGCGGGTCTCCGGTGGGGGAGGGCCGTCCACCCAGGACACGCCCTCGACTTCGACGGCCTCAGTCAGGAGGTCCCGCGCCGATCCGATCACCACGGTGGAGGTGTGAGGGTCGAGTTCCACCACGTAGCGGGGTTCCCCCACAGCGATGCCCAGCCCTCGCCGCTGGCCCACCGTGAAGTTGACCACCCCCCGGTGGTCCCCAAGCTGGTTGTCGGAGGCATCGACGATCCGGCCCGGCCGGACAGCCTCGGGCGTCCGCTGGGCAATGAACCGCCGATAGTCGTCGGCGATGAAGCAGATCTCATAGCTATCCCGCTTGTGAGCGTTACGAAGCCCGAGGCCGGCAGCCACCCGGCGGGTCTCGCTCTTGGTCATCCCTCCGACCGGGAACCGGGTTCGGGCCAGTTCTCCCTGTCCCAGCATGTGGAGCACATAGGACTGGTCCTTCGACTGGTCAACCCCCCGTCGGAGGCGCCATCTGCCCTCCTCACGGGTGACCCGGGCGTAGTGGCCGGTGACCAGCAGGTCGCAGTCCAGTCGGGCGGCCTCTTCCAGGAGGATGGAGAACTTGATGGAGCGATTGCACTCAACGCAGGGGTTGGGCGTGCGCCCGTTGCGATAGGACTCCACGAAGGGATCGACCACCGCCGAGGCAAAGTCGTCCGTGTAGTCGAACACGTAATAGGGAATGTCGAGTCCGGCGGCGACCCGGCGGGCGTCCTCGGAGTCCGAGACTGTACAGCACCCGTGGGTGGGCGCCTCGCCGTCCGGACCCTGCCACAGCTTGAGGGTCACCCCGGTTACCTCGTGGCCCTCCTCATGCATCAGGGCGGCGGCCACCGAGGAGTCCACCCCTCCGCTCATAGCGGCCAGCACCCTCACAACAGGCCCTCCAGGGCACGGAGGGTGAGTTTGGCGGCGAGGTCTCCATCGGAGGGTTGGGTGGTCCATCCGAAGGAGAACCGCACGCTGGAGCGAGCCTCGGGATCGGACATCCCCATGGCTGACAGCACGTGGGAGACCTGGGCCGCGCCGGATTGGCAGGACGATCCTGCCGAGGCCGCCAGACCCAGGCGGTCGAGGCGGACCAGCAGGGTCTGGTTGGCCACTCCCCGAAACCGGAGATGGGAGTGCTGGACGGTCCGGGCGTGTCGGGAAGTGATCGCCAGGCCGGGCACCTGCTTCAAGAGCGCTCCTTCGAACCTCCGCCGGGCCTCGCCCACATCCCGTCGAAAGCGTTCCCGGTCCGAAGCGGCCAACTCCATTGCCCGAGCCATCCCCACCGCTCCCAACACATGATGGGTTCCCGACCGGCGGCCCAGCTCCTGTCCACCGCCGTGGACCACCGGCTCGAGTGCAACCCCTTCCCGGACGTACAACACCCCCACGCCGGTCGGGCCGCCGAACTTATGGGCAGCCAATGACATCAAGTCCACTCCCAGGTCTTCCACTTTGAGTTCCTCGGAGATGAAGGCCTGCACCGCATCGGTGTGCACCAGCGCCCTACACCTGGGGCGGTCTCTCACTGCCTCGGTAATCTTTCGGACCGGCTGGCGAGCGCCGGTCTCGTTGTTGACCGCCATCACCGAGACGACTGCCGTTTGGGGCGTGACGGCCGCGGCCACCTCGGAGGGATCCACCAGACCGTCTCGGTCCACCCCCACCCCGGTCACCGGACAACCCCAGTCCTCGAGGAAGCGGACCGGACCGAGCACCGCCTCGTGCTCGACCGCGGAGGTGACCACTCCTCCGAGCCCTCCCCCCGCCAGGGCCGCTCCCTTCACGGCGAGGTTGTCGGACTCGGTGCCGCCGCCGGTGAACACCACCTCCAGGGGGCGGCATCCCAGCACGGCCGCCACCCTCTCCCGCGCCTCCTCCAAGGCGTTCTTGGCGGCGCGGGCCGCGGCGTGAAACCCGGTGGGATTACCCCATCCGCGGTCCGCCAACGCAGAGATCTCCTCCCATACCCGGGGACGGATCGGGGTGGTGGCGGCGTGGTCGAGATACAGCATTGAAACCTGTGTACCTCAAATTACCGGCCCCTTCGACCCAAGCTTGCAAAGTTGCCGGTCAAGGCCCTGCTCGAGTGATCGGGTGAGACGTGTGGAACAAACCTCGCCTCGCGGTTCGTTAAGGGTGATACAGGGATTCTTTATAATCGGAGTTGTCGTGAGAACTTTCCAGACAGACACCTTCCGGGTTGAGGGCATGACCTGCGGCGCCTGCGTAGCGCATGTGGAGAAGGCCCTTCTTGATAGGGAGGAGGTCAAGAAGGCCAAGGTCAACTTGAAGGCGGCCAGCGTCAAGGTGACTTTTGCCCGAGGGACCGACGTCGCCTCCCTGTACGACGAGATACGGAACATCGGATACGAGATGGGGCCGCTGGCGCCCAAAGTCACCTAGCACCGGATCCGCCTTGACGACTCTCCAGACCGACGATTTTGCTGTTGATGGCATGACCTGCGCGTCCTGCGCGGGCCGGGTGGAGCGTGCTCTTCTCGGGAGGGAGGACGTCGCCGAGGCTCGGGTAAACCTGATGGCCGCCAAAGTGAGGGTTACCTTCGCTTCCGAGACCGACGTCGCCTCGCTGTTCGAGGAGATACGGAACATCGGATACGACATGGGGCCTATCACGCCCGAAGCCACAGAGGCCGGCGGCGACGGTCCCTTTGCCCAGGAGTCCCGGCGGCAGTGGCGCAACTTCGTGGCTGCTGCGGTTCTTGCAGCGCCTTTGATGGGCATTTCGATGCTGGCTCCCCACGAACCTTTGTGGCTGGCGATCCAATGGGTGTTGGCGGGGATGGTGGTGTTCGTTTGGGGCCGGCAGTTTCACCAGATCGCCTTCCAACGGGCGCGCGGTGGTCAAGCCAACATGGACACACTGATCTCCCTGGGGTCTCTGACCGCGTTCATCTACTCGACTTGGGCCGCCTTCAACAGCCAGGCCGTGTATTTCGAGACAGCAGGGATGATCGTCACCTTGATCCTTTTGGGGCGCTATCTCGAAGCCAGGGCCAAGGGCCGAGCGTCGCAGGCTGTGGCAAAGTTGCTGGAACTCGGGTTCAGCGACTCGGTGCGAGTGATCCGAGACTCCGTGGAAGAAGACATCGCCCAGGAGGAGTTGGAGGTTGGGGATCTGGTAGTGGTGTTGGCGGGTGAGAAGATACCGGCCGACGGTGTTGTCACCCATGGGTATTCCACGGTGGACGAGTCGATGCTGACCGGGGAGTCGCTGCCGGCGGAGCGACTCGAGGGAGATGCGGTTTACTGCGGGACTGTGAACCTGACAGGGAGGTTGGTGTTCGAAGTGGAACAGGTTGGGGCCGACACGGCGCTCTCTCGGATCGTCGAAATGGTCGAGGAGGTGCAATCTTCAAAACCTCCCATCCAGAGGCTGGCCGACCGGGTCTCGTCGGTGTTCGTGCCCGTGGTGATCCTCTTGGCGATCGCCACCTTTGTGGGCTGGCTGGCAGGGGGGGCGGAGTTGTGGGAAGCCATCCAAAACGGGGTTGCGGTGTTGATAATCGCCTGTCCGTGCGCTCTGGGTCTGGCCACGCCCACCGCCATTATGGCTGGGAGCGGCCGAGGCGCTGAGTTGGGTGTCCTGTTCAAGAACTCGGAGGTATTCGAGCGGACCCGTGAGGTGGACACCATGGTCTTTGATAAGACCGGCACCCTTACCGAGGGGAGGATGACCCTCACCGATGTACGCGCAGATGACCCGGACGTCTTCCTGCACCTGGTGGGTTCCGTGGAGGGAGGAAGTTCCCATCCCATCGGTCAAGCGGTGGCTACGGGAGCACAGGATCGGGGAGTCGGGCCCACGATGCCCGAGCAGGTGGAGGAGGTGGCCGGCCGGGGAGTCTGGGGACGGGTCGACGGTGTGGAGGTGTGGGTGGGCAAGCCCGGGTTCCTGGCCGATGCGGGTTTGAAGTCGGATTCCGCGTGGCGAGAGGCCATCAAAGAACTGGAAGCCGAGGCCAAAACCGTTTTCCTGGCGGGCTGGGAAGGCGAAGTTCGCGGCGTCTTGGCTGTGTCTGACTCTCCGCGCCCAACTGCCGCTGCGGCTCTTTCCCGCCTGAGGAAGATGGGCATAACGTTGGCCCTCCTAACGGGGGACAACCTGGGGTCAGCCTCCGTGATGGGTCGCCGGTTGGGGATCGATCAAGTCAAAGCCGACGTACTTCCCGCCGAAAAAGCCGAGGAGATCGCCCGGTTCAAGCGAGAGGGAGCGGTGGTGGGCTTCGTAGGCGACGGGATAAACGACGCGGTGGCGTTGGCCGCGGCCGACCTGGGGATCGCCATCGGCACCGGGACCGATGTGGCGGTTGAAGCGGGCGACATAGTGCTGATGAGCGGGGACCCCTTGGGTGTTCCTACTTCGCTGGCCCTTGCTCGGGGCACCTATCGGGTCATCGTCGCCAACCTGGTCTGGGCGTTCGGTTACAACGTAGCCGCCATTCCCCTGGCCGTCGCCGGAGTGCTCAATCCGATGGTGGCCGCCGCAGCAATGGCATTTTCCAGCGTTTCGGTGGTGACCAACTCCCTCAGGCTGCGTCGCTTCAAAGCGCCTACTGCACCCTGAAAGTCCAGGTGAACTGCCCGACGTCGGGCAGGCCGTAGATCTTCTCCCACTCCACCCGGATGGTGTGCTCGCCCACCGCCCACCGCTCGGCGATGAGGCTCCGGCTGCCGGGCCTCCACCGGTAGACCCCCACACCCTCCTGGAAGGACAGTTCCGACTCGGGGATCGGGTACCCGTCCACATAGATGCGTGCCTCGTAGCCCACTTGCAGGTCGATTTCCAAGCCGCTCTGGGGCAGAACAGCGTCGTAGGGGTTGGGACTAACCCTCTCCAGCGGATCGGGCAGGGTAAGCGGATCCCCGCCCCGTCCGAAGACGAAACAGATGGACAGGGTTGCCACGGCCAGGAGTCCCAGCCCCAGATAAATCAGCCTGTAGCGCACGCGGAGTCATTGTACGCCTCCAAGGGATCCGCTAACAGACGGGATGATTTGGCTCCTTACCCGCGCTGATGCAACTTTCTTCGGTATTACAGTCGAACGGCCCCTCCGTGATCTCGTTGTCTTTGCTCGATTGAGCAACGGCAACCTGCCACCCTTCCTAAAGTGGATTGCGTTGGATTCCTAGAATGTACTGTGTTTTGGTCCTAAAGTGTCCTATATTTGGTTTCCGGAATGGATTTCGTCCTGACTGGCCTCCCGCATTTTTCTATTCCCGTGACCCTGGAGGGTCATGGTGGCTGAGGATCTTGGAACCATGACCCTGACGATGCCCGGCTATCTTTCCCGCGTTGCCGAGCGAGCAATCGAGGGTGCGCTGCAGCGTCGGGGCGGTGTTCTTATCGAGGGTTCGCGGGGGTGTGGGAAGACTTGGGCGGCGCGCCGCTTTGCACGAAGCGAAGTTCGCCTGGATGACCCGGCCACGCTTCTACTGGCCAATGCCGATCCGCATACTCTTCTGAAGGGGGTCACTCCGCGGCTGCTTGACGAATGGCAGAATGCGCCTTCACTTTGGAACCTGGTGCGCCGGGAGTGTGATGACCGGATCCGACCCGGGCAGTTCATCCTTACCGGTTCGGCGTCTCCTCAAGATGACACCACCCGTCACACAGGAGTGGGCCGAATCAGCCGGGTGTTGATGCGGCCCATGTCGCTCTTCGAGATGGGGTACTCCTCCGGATCCGTCTCGCTGAGTTCTCTTTTCGAGGGCCGTACTGCCTCGGCCTTGCCCTGTACCGATGTGGGGCTGCGGGACATCGCAGCGTTCACCTGTGTGGGAGGGTGGCCGGGAAGTCTCTACCTGGATGAAGAGCAGGCCCGTCTGGCCGTGGGTGACTATCTGAATGAGATCGTTCGGTTAGACATACCTTTGGTGAGCGGAATCCAGCACCACCCGGCCACGGTCAGGCGCCTGTTGCGATCCCTGGCAAGGCATGTGGCCACCGAGGCAAAGGTGGCCAGGTTGGCTTCGGACGCGGGCGGTGATCGCCCGCTCGGCCGTCACACGGTGACAGCCTACCTGGACGCATTAGATCGAATATTCGTTGTGGAAGACCAGCCCGCTTGGTCGGTAGGGCTGCGATCGCAGGCGACTCTGCGCAAAGCTCCCAAGCGGCACTTTGTGGATCCGTCGCTGGCGGCTTCCATGCTCCGGGCATCCCCGGAGCGGTTGCTCGCCGACCCCCGGACTTTTGGGTTCTTATTCGAGTCTCTGGTGGTCCGCGATCTCCGTGTGTACAGCCAACCTGAAAGGGCTGAGGTGTTTCACTATCGAGACGAAACGGGCTTGGAGATCGATGCCATCATCGAGCGAGAAGACGGTGGTTGGATTGCCGTGGAGGTCAAGCTCAGCCCTGCCCCGGAGGTGGTGGACCGGGCGGCCCGGTCCCTGCTGCGTTTGCGCAAGAAGGTGGCCAAAGGCCGGGCTGGCGAATTGGCCACCCTGATGGTGGTGACCTCCACCGGCCCCGCCTACCGCCGCCCGGACGGCGTCCAGGTTACGCCCATCACGGCATTAGGTCCGTAGCAGCCTCAGTTGGAGCACCTGGTACGAAGGCAAAAGCCGAACCTGGTGTCGAGGAGGTACATCAATCGGTTGAGACCAATCGAAGCAAATCGTCCGGCCTGGAGATTTCCAAGTCGACATCGCCTGCGCCCGGAGTTCTGCACAGCAGGTCATTGAGCCGTGGCTGTCCTTTGGTGAGTTCTCGATAATGCTCGTAGCTCAACAGCACATGGGAGGGTCGGCCATGTTCGGTGATGTAAACGGGGCCGCTGTGGGCGGCTCTCTTGGCGGCGCCCGGCCTCCGGTTGAACTCCCGGCTACTAAGGACTAGTGCAGGCTTTGCCACCTATAACCTCCGCCATGCGTAGTGCTATGTTGTCCCCCACGTCGCCGTAGCGAATGCTCAATGGGGACATTCTTTATGCCGTTAGGAGGCTACCGTGATGGGGATGCGGATCAACCCGGTGTTGCAGGAGATGGGCGCCTATCCCATCGCTGCTATCCAGAACCGGGCCCGGGAGATGCGGGATAAAGGGGAGAGGCTCATCGACTTCTCCATCGGCGATCCCCGGGAGCCCACCCCGTCCTTCATTCCGGAGGCCCTTCACCGGGCCGTCCCCGAGGTATCGCAGTATCCGACCACCCGCGGCCTTCGGGAACTGAGAGAGGCGATCGCCGGCTATGTGCAGCGCCGGTTCGGTCGGGAGGTCGATCCCGACACCCAGGTGCTTCCCGCCACCGGATCGAAGGAGGCGATCTTCTCCACGCCCTTTGCCTTTGTGGATTCCGGCCGGGGGGATGTGGTGATCTGGCCCACTCCCGGTTATCCCATTTACGGCCGGGGAGCCCTCCTGGCCGGAGGGACCGGGCATCCCATCCCACTGGGAGGTGACTTCGTTTTCCGGGTCTCGGACGTGCCTGAAGACCTGTGGCCTCGCGCCCGGTTGTTGTGGACCAACTCGCCGCACAACCCGGCGGGCTCGGTCATGAGCCGCTCGGAGATCGAAGAGTTCTACCACCGGTGCCGGGAGTTCGAGGTGCTCCTGTGCGCTGACGACTGCTACGTGGACCTCTACGAGAACCAACCGCCGGCCTCGGTGCTGGAGGTGGCCGACTCTGACTTGACCGGGGTGATCAGCTACCTGAGCCTCTCCAAGCGCTCCGGGATGACCGGCTACCGGTCGGCGGCGATGGTGGGAGACGCCCGGGCGATCAAGGCGCTGACCTCGTTGCGAACCTCCACCGGCACGGCTCCGCCCGAGTTCACCCAGATGGCCGCGGCGGCGGCCTGGGCGGACGACGCCCACGTGGGGGAGAGGCGACGGATCTTCTCGGAGAAGCGGGCGATTCTCAGGGAGGTCTTCGCAGGGATGGGATACCGGGTAGCGGCGTCCGAAGCAGGGTTGTACCTGTGGGTGGAAGTGGGCGATGATGTGGAGATGACCGTGCGTCTGCTGGAACGCGGGGTGGTGGTCTCTCCCGGCCGGGTGTTCGGCGCCGGGGGAGAGGGTTATATAAGGTTGGCACTGGTACCCAGTCCCGAGGAGTGCAAACAAGCCGTGGAGGTATTGGAAGAATGTCTGACCAGGACCTGATCAGAGCGGCCTTCGCCGGCGAGGTGGAGTTGGCCAAAGCACGAGATGCCGTTATGGAGACCATCGGGAGACTCGACAGGGGAGAGGTCCGCGTGGCCGAGAAGGCCGCCGGGGAGTGGCATGTCAACGAGTGGGTGAAGGAGGCCATCCTGGTGTACTTCCAACTCACCGGCATGGAGGAGATGGATGGGGGAGCGGTCGTCTGGCACGACAAGATACCCACCAAGCGCAACCTGGCCGAAGCGCAGGTGCGAGTGGTGCCTCCCGGGGTGGTGCGCTACGGCGCCTACTGCGAGCCGGGTGTGATAGTCATGCCAGGGTACGTCAACATCGGAGCCTATGTGGGGAGCGGGACGATGGTGGACACCTGGGCCACGGTGGGGTCGTGCGCCCAGATCGGAAGAGGCGTCCACCTCTCGGGCGGGGTGGGGATCGGGGGAGTGCTGGAGCCGCCCGGCGCCCGTCCGGTGATCATCGAGGACGGGGCTTTCATCGGGAGCAGGTGCATCGTGGTGGAAGGGGTGGTCGTCCAGGAGGGCGCGGTGTTGGGCGCCAACACCACCATCACCGCCTCCACTCGAATCATCGACGTGCGGGGAGAGACGCCAACCGAGTACCGGGGGGTGGTGCCCGCCAACTCGGTGGTGATTCCGGGGATGCGCCCCCGGGATTTTCCTGCCGGGGAATATGGGATTCCCTGCGCCCTGATCATCGGGGAGCGGACGGCTTCCACCGACCGGAAGACCTCACTCAACGAAGCGCTGCGAACCTTCGGTGTGCAGGTGTGAACGACCTCGTCACCACCCTGACGCGGTTGATCGACATCCCTTCCGTCACCGGGGATGAGGCCCGGATTTGTGATTATGTCGCCGAGAGGCTGTCTTCCAACGCTCCCGGGCTCTCCCAGCACCGGGTCGGCAACTCGCTGGTAGCCGTCACCCCCGGGGAGGGGCCGCTGGTGTTGCTTGCGGGCCACCTGGACACCGTGCCCTCCCAGGGCCAGCCCCCTGCGTACATCCAGGGCGAGAGGATGTACGGGCTTGGAGCCTCCGACATGAAAGGCGGCGTGGCGGTGATGCTCCACCTGCTGGAGGATGCGGATCAGTCTTGGCCCTACCGGTTGGCCGGAGTCTTCTACGAAGCCGAGGAGGGACCGTTCGCAGAAAACGGGTTGGAACCGGTGCTCAACGAATGCGGGTGGCTTACCTCCGCTTCCTTCGGGGTGCTGCTGGAGCCGTCCGACGGCGAGATCCAGGCTGGTTGCAACGGAACGATGAACGCCAAGGTGACCTTTAAAGGGAAGTCATCTCACTCCGCCCGGCCGTGGTGGGGAGAGAACGCCATCTCCAAAGCAGGCGCGTGGCTTTCGCAGATGCATGACCGGCAGCCGGCGCCGGTGGACCTGGGCGGACTGATATACAAGGAAGTGATGTCGGTGACCCTTGCCGAGGGTGGGCTCGCCGCCAACATCATCCCCCCGACGTTCGCCGTGAACCTCAACTACCGGTTCGGCCCGCACCGCAGCATCGCCGAAGCGGAGGAGGAAGTGCGGAGAGCCTGCGAACCGGCCGACCACGTGGAGATCGTTGACGCCGCTCCGTCGGGCGAGGTCTTCACCGATCATCCCCTGGTGGCCGAGTTGGTCTCCTCCGCGGCAGTGGGGATCGGTCCCAAGCAGGGCTGGACCGATGTCGCCCGGATAGCCGCCCGCGGCGTTCCGGCGATCAACTTCGGGCCGGGCGACACCTCGGAGGCCCATACCGCCGACGAGAGCATGCCGCTCGATCACCTCGACTTGGTGTACGACGGGTTGAAGAGGGTCCTTTCGGGATCGTCATGAGCGGGGTCTCTCCCTCCCGCGATCCGGACCGCGCAATCCTGGACCTCTTGACGGTGGGGAGGGTCAACCTCGACCTTTACTCCCAGCAGATCGGGGCCCCGTTCGAGGAAGTGACCGGGTTCGAGGCCATGGTGGGCGGGAGTCCCACCAACATCGCCATCGGGACGGCCCGGCTGGGTCTTCGGTCAGCGGCCTTCACCGCGGTGGGGGAAGACCAGGTGGGGGACCTGGTGCTTCACAGGCTGGCCGCCGACGGGGTGGATACGAGGTTCGTGCTCCGCAAGCCCGGTCACCTCTCCTCCCTGGCCCTCTTGGGGGTAGAGCCTCCCGACCACTTCCCCCTGATGTTCTATCGTTCCGACCCGGCCGACATCCACCTCACAATCGAGGACGCGGCCTCCCTGCCGCTGACAGACATCCGGGCCATCCAGCATTCGGGGAACGCCTTCAGCCGGGGGGACTGCGCGGAGACCGCCCGGTGGCTGGTGGAGGAGGGGCAGCGCCTGGATCTGTCCTCCTTCCTGGATCTCGACATGCGGCCCGCCGAGTGGCCCGATCCGCGCGACTACGGAAGGGCCATGCGATTCGCCATGGTTCGCGTGGATGTCGTGATCGGCACGTACGAGGAACTTTGGGGGGCGCTGGCGCCCGACCCGGGCCCGGTCCTCACCCACGGCCCCCTGACATCTTCGCAACTCTCCGCAACCGAGGAGATGGTGTCCGATCTGGCCCTGCGGGCAGGCGGTCCCTCGACCGTCGTTCTCAAGCGGGGGGCCGACCCCACCTGGCTGTTTCACTCCGACGGGACCCGCCAGGAAATCCCGGGTTACCCGGCGGAGATCGTGAACACCGTGGGCGCCGGGGACTCCTTCGCGTCCGGGGTGATCTATAGCCGGATGACCGGACAGGACTGGGTGGAGTCGGTGAGTTTCGGCAACGCCTGCGGCGCCATAACCGTGAGCCGCCCGGGGTGCTCCACGGCTTTCCCCACCCTGGACGAAGTGAACGAATTCCGGTCTGGATCGCCCTGAGAAGAGGATCTGAGCCCGGCAGGACAGACTAATAGAGAGGAAGGCGAGGGTCGGTGAGTTCGGTCTCCCATGCCTCCCAGAGCCACTCGTATGCCGGATCGGTGCATATCAACCACTCCCGTCCGGGCTGGGGTCCGGCCATAACGTTCAGGTAGTACATGTGATGACCGGGGGCGGCCACGCATGGCCCGTGGTATCCCCTCGGCACCAGGAATAGGTCGCCGCTCCGGACGGTCACGGTCTCATCGATTTCTGAGTCCAGGGTGTAAGTGCGGTGGATACCGAAGCCCCCGGGCCCGTCGATCTCGAAGTAGTAGATCTCCTCCAACGGGGTCTCGCCCTCGGCCAGTTCGTCGTGTTTGTGAGGTGGGTAGGACGACCAGTTCCCCGCCGGAGTGAGCACCTCCACCACCAGCAGCTTGTCGGGACCCGGAACGTCGGCGGTCAGGAGGTTATTGATCTGGCGGGTGGCCTGTCCGGCGCCCCGCAGGTCCACCCTCACCCCTGAGGCCGGGTAATACCGGGGCTCGGTGGCCCTGGTGGCCCGAGAGGTGGCGACACAGAAGCGGCCGCCGCCGGTTGAGTAAATCGTCATCGTCGATCCCTGGGGGAGGAAGCACAGGTCGGTAAGGCCCGAAAACACGTCGGTGCGCCCCTCCAATTGGTATGAGGCATCGGTTGTCTCCACATGACAGGAACCCCCGAGAGGGACAACCGCGGCTTCGGCTTCCCCCAACTCGATGCGACGGCTCTGTCCGGCCGCCAGTTCGATCACCGTCAGGCCGCACCAGTCCCAGCCCGCCTCCTCGGGAGTCAGCCGGATGGGATCGGTCCCGTCCACCAGGGACCCTGCGGGCCGGAGCAGGGAGGTCATGTCGCCGCCATCCCCGGGCGCCTAGAGGTCGGGATGCACTATCCGCGCTGCCCTGTCGACCCAGCCCTCGACGTCATCATCGGCAGGGTAAATGAGACTGCGCCCGGCCACCAGTCCCCTGACGGTGGGCGCCTCCATCGCTTCGGCCCAGGAGGCCAGAAGCTCGTCGCCGCGATCCCCCGGGTCCCCTCCCAGGAGCAGGACCGGTAGGGAGGAAGCAGCGAAGACCCTGTGGGGATCGGAACTGGGAGGGGGGAGCTTCAGCCAGGTATAGGCGCTGGTGGGACCCAGCCCGGAGGCTATGTTGATCACTCCGATCAGTGCTTCAGGGCTGGTGTCGATCTTGAGCGTTCCGTCGTCGCCTCGATAGGCGGGTAGGGGTTCAACCATCACCGCGAGGGGAGACTTCTGGCTGGTGATCACCCGGATCGCCCGGGCGCATTGATAAATGGTCTTCAGGCTGTCGGGGTCATCGCGATCGATCCGTAGAAGGAGTTTCCCCCCGTCAAGATTCATCTTGAAAAGACCGCCTGTGTGATAGGCGGTGATGGGATCGTCCAACTCCCACGCGGACCCACTCAGGCCGCCCCGGTTCATTGAGCCGAAGACCACCTTATCGTCCAAGAGCGACGATCCGGTCAACGATCCCAGGAGCAGCAGGTCCTCGACTATGTCGGGTGTGGCCAACAGTCCGTCCACTCCCGGATGGGATAGGGCAGTGCTCAGCCGGGAGAGAAGATCCCGGCGGTCGGCCATGCGCATCGGATCCCCGCCCACGCCGATAGCCCCGCGGGCAGGGTGGTCGGCTGCCACCAGGAACAGCCGGGCGCCGGTGGAGGTCCCGCCGCTCAACTGGTCGTGAGGAGTGAGCAGGGGTCGGCGTCGACGACTCCGGGCAAGCTCCAAGGCCTTGTGCGGCGCGTGGGCGCGGAGGTCGATCAGTCGCTTGTACAGGTCTGCGGTAATCATTGGCGTCCGTCGTCTATAGAGTCGGTGCTGAACGTGTCAACCTCCCGGAGATTAACGCAGGGGAAGTCGGGTCTCTTCCGTCTTCTGGCGCTGGGGCTGACATTGGCCCTGATCCCCTCATGCGGGGAGCCATCACCTTCGCTGGCCTTTCCCGAGGGTACCCCCTCCGACCTGCAGAATCTGAGCCAGGACGTCTGGGAGGAGTTCTTGGCGGTCTTTCCCAACCAGTCGGACTGCATGGGCGAGGTGACGCTGGAGGGAGACTGGAACCTGGAAGGATCGCGGGGCTTCTACCTCCCGGAACAAACCAGGGTGGTGCTGAAGATCCCGGCCACGGCCGGGCATCTGCGCCACTCACTGGTCCATGAGTTGGCGCACCACCTCGAGCATGCCTGCCCCGACCATGCAGAGCTTCGGGTCGCATTCCTGGCGGCCCAGAACCTGGCGGGGGACACTCCCTGGTTCGAGGGGCTCTCCTGGGAGGAGACGCCGTCCGAGCAGTATGCCGAGACGGCGGTGAGGCTGGTGCTCGACAGACCGGTCTGGAACTACCGGCTTCCGCTGACCTCCGAGGCCGTGGAGACGGTGAGGGATTGGGGTGGAGGCCCATGACGCGACCTCCACCCCTGGCAAAGGATTAGCTCCCTCGTCCGGTCGCTTCCGCCAACTCGTGCTGGAGTTGCTCGAGGTCGGCGCCGCCGGCCATCATCTGGATCAGATGGTCGATCGGCACCTCTTCCTTGGCGTAGTCGCCGAGGATCTGACCGCGCTTGAGGATCACGAAGTGGTCCCCAACCGGGTAGGCGTGGTGGGGGTTGTGGGTGATGAAGATCACTCCGATTCCCCGGTTCCGAGCTTCGACGATATACCGAAGCACCACACCCGCCTGCTTGACTCCCAGCGCGGCGGTGGGCTCGTCCAGGATCAGCACCTTGGCGCCGAAGTAGACCGCCCGGGCGATGGCCACCGACTGCCGCTCTCCACCTGAGAGGGTCCCGACCGGCTGGTCGGGGTCGCGGATGTCGATCCCCATCTTCGCCATCTCCTCACGGGTGATTCGCTTGGCGTTCTCGATGTCGAAGATCGGTCCCGCCTTGAGGGGCTCGGACCCCAGGAAGAAGTTCCTCCAGATGGACATCAGGGGGATCATCGCCAAGTCCTGGTAGACGGTGGCGATGCCGGCGTTCAAGGCCTCGCGGGGCGACTCGAAGAGCGTCTCCTTGCCTTCGAAGAAGTACTTGCCTTCACTGGGCTTGTGGACACCGGCGAGCGTCTTGATCAGGGTCGACTTTCCCGCTCCGTTGTCGCCCAGGAGACAGGTGACTTCTCCGGGGCGAACGAACATGGACACGTTCTGGAGGGCGATGACGCTGCCGAAAAACTTGGATACTCCTTGGATTTCCAGGATCTTGTCGCTCATCGTTTGCTCGCTCTCTGTCGTATGAAGTTGTTGAAGATCACGGCCAGTACGAGGATGCCGCCCACGAACACGCGGAACCAGTCCCCGTCAACGCCGGTGATGATGATGCCCTGCTGCACCATGGCGAAGATCAATGCGCCGAACACCGGTCCGAGCACCGACCCGTAGCCGCCGGTCAGGAGAGTTCCGCCCACCACCACCGCGATGATGGCCTCGAACTCCTTGAGAGTGCCGCGCAGGGAGTCGGCGCTGTTGAGTTGGGTTGCCTGGATGAGGGCCACCGTGAACGCAGCGAGCGCAGTCACCATGAAGAGCGCGATCTTCAGCTTTGCCACAGGGACACCAACGTTGCGGGCGGCGTTGGCGTCGCCCCCCGTTCCGAATATCCAGTTACCGATGTGAGTCTTCAACAGGACTATGGTCGCGATGGCCGCAATGACAATCCACCAGATGATGGCGATGTCGAACCTGGCGCCGCCGAACTCTATCTTGGTGGCGAAGGCCGCGGCCCATCCGCCCGAGTCATAGTCCTCGAATCCACCCAACTGGGTCCGGTTGGTCATCAGTCGAGGAATGGCCACGGCCAGGCCCCGGAAGATGAACAACGACCCCAGGGTGATGATGAAGGACGGCAATCTGGTGGCCATCACCAGCACTCCGTTGAAGAAGCCGGTGAGCAGGGTGATGATCAAGGCGATCAGCACCGCCATCCAGACGGGAAGCCCGAATCCACCGGCCTCGGCAGGGGTGATCAGCAGCATGATCGCCATTCCGGCGAATCCCACGATCGACCCGATCGAGAGGTCAAACTCACCGGCGATCATCAATAGCGCCACCGCCACTGCAAGGATTCCCAGCGGGGCGGCGCGGTTGAGGATGGCGGCGGTGGTGACCCACGACACGAAGTTGTTGTCGAAGGCCACGATGGCAAAGAAAACCCAAACCACCACCAGGGCCAGAAACGCCCCGAACTCGGGTCTGGTCAGCAGCCGATTGGCGAGGCTCATTTGCCTTACCCGTTCGTCCGTCATAGGACAACCTCCTTTGGTCTCGTCTCCTTTGGTCTCCTTGGGTAAGAACCTAGCAGGCAAAAGGAAAGGGAGGCCGGTAAACCGGCCTCCCTTTCAGACGGTTCGGATTGGCTGCCTAGCGCAGTCCCTCCTCCGAGAAGGAGATCACATCGGCTGCGTTGTCAGCGGTTACCAACTGCGGGCCGGTCAGGACAACCCTGTCCACGGAGCCGAGCGGGAGGCCGCCGGTCTCGTGGAACATCGTCAGGAGCACGATGGGCAGGTAGCCCTGCGCGTACTGGTACTGGTCGATGGCGAAGGCCATGTCGCCGGCGCCGATGGCCTCCAGCACCTCGGGGCCGAGGTCGAAGGTGGCAAGCTCCACCTGACCCAGCATCCCCAGGTTCTCCATGGCGTTCAACGCCGGGATGGCGCCGGTCGGCCCAAGGGCCAGGACGCCGTCGGGGTTGCGGGAGGACAGGGCGCCCTCGATGGCGGCCTGAGCGCCCGTCGGGTCGGCGAGGTCAACGGGGATGACTTCCACGCTGCCGCCCAGCCCGTCTTCGAAGCCCTGGCACCGTGAGTCGAGCGCTGCGTTACCGACCTCCTGGTTGATGCAGAGCGCGTTGCTGACTCCCATGGCGCCCATCTCCTGTCCTGCGATCAGGCCGGCCTCGTACTCGGTCTGACCAACGTGGACCAGCACGCCGAGGTCGGCGAAGACATCGGACCCGGAGTTCATGGAGATCACCGGGATGCCGGCTTCCACCGCGGCGCGAATGCTTGGCCCGAGGGCGTCGGCGTCAGGAATGGTCACAACCAGACCGTCGGGCTGGGAGGCCACCGCTGCGTCGATGATCTGGGCCATCTCGGCCATGTCGAATGTACCGGGGGCCTGGTAAACGACCGACACTCCCATGTCTTCCTCGGCGGCCTTAACGCCATTGGCGGCCACCGACCAGAAGGGGTCGGAGGACTGACCGTGGGATACCACGATAAAGCTCAGGTCGCGTTGGGCAACCGCATCCGCAGGGGCCGTGGTCGGCTCCGAGGCGGCCTCTTCTGCCGCCGCGGTGGTGTCCGTGGTCTCCGCGGCGTCGTCTCCGCCGCAGGCAGCCATGATGAGGGCCATAGCGGCCAACACGGCCAGCAGGTATTTGCTTCTCATAAGGATTCGTCTCCTTTCGTAAAGGGTTGTTTCTGCACTCCATCCGCAGACGGCAGAGGGACCCTGCCTACTGGGGGGAAACAACCTGTGTGATTATATAGCATTCCGGAAATCCAACGGGTCCGTACTCTCATTCCTCTCTCCGGTGCTCGATCATCACCGCCAGTTCCCTGAGATACCGGACGCTGGTGGCGGCGTCCTCCACCGGCCCTTGGCGAGGTGGTGGCGCCCCGTCGAGAATCTTGTCCTGCTCGAGGACATACCACCCCTGGTATCCGGCGGCTTCCAGAGCGGAAATCACCCCCTCGACGTCCACGTCCCCTGAGCCGAGGGGTCGGAACATTCCGCCTCTCACGGCTTGACGGAAAGTGACCTCGCCGGCGCGGACCCGGGCCGCGGCCGTCTCGTCCACATCCTTGAGATGGACGTGGGCGATGCGGTCGGGCACGGTGCGGGCCACTTCCAGCGGGTCGATCCCTGCCAGGAACATGTGGCCGGTGTCCAGGCACAGGGAGACGTCTGTCTTGGCGAGGACTCGATCCAAGTGTCGGGGCTGTTCCACCGCCATGCCCCAGTGTTGATGAAGCGCCACTTCCAGGCCTGCTTCGCCGGCCTGGGCTATGAGTCGTTTGAGGTTGCGGTCGAAGGTATCCCAGTGGGTGGCGTCCAGTTCACCGGAGAGGTCATAGCCGTTCTGGGGAAGGACCGGTCCCAGCACCATGGCCTTCGACCCGCAGGCAGCCAGGGTCTTGATCGCCCTTCGGGCGTAGCCCTCCTGCTCTCCGCTGCGGGAGGGGAGATGAAGGAGGAGGGGGACGAAGCCCCCCACCACCGCGAGGCCGGCGGCCGCCGTATTGCGGCGGACGGTCTCCGGAGTTTCTCCCAGGAAGCAATCCGGTCCCAACTCGGTGGCCGAGAGGCCGATGGACGCCATCTCTCCCAGCACCCGGTCGCTACTGAGGAGGTATCCCCATCCGGGAGACCCGTCCACACCCCAACTGATGGGGGCCCCGGCGATGCGATCGGTGAGGGAGGTCATTTGCGTGTTCCTTGGCTGGGCGGCGGTTGAGAAGCAGGACCGGCCCCGAGCACGCTTTGGTCGTAGTCCATAACCGTCCCGGTCATCAACCCGGAAGCGTCGGAAGCAAGAAAGGCAATGGCTTCCGCTATTTCGCCGGGTTTCAATAGCCTTCCGAAGGGAGACCGGGACTCGGCGTCGGCAAGCCAGTCCTCCCCGGCCCCTTCGCTCACCTGGGTCACATGCTCGGCTGGGGTGTCGGACCATCCAGGCTGGATGCAGTTCACCCTGATCCCGTCCCGCATCACCGCATAGGCCACGTTGCGGGTCAAGGCAGCGAGGGCGGCCTTGGAAACGGAATAAGGTGTGATGTGGGGCGGTCCGCCGTGAGCTGCGACGGAGCCCACATTGACTATGGTTCCTCCCCTTTCCTCCCGCCTCATGATCCGGACGGCCTCCTTTATGAGGAAGAAGGGGGATCGGACGTTGATGGCCATGATCTCGTCCCACTGATCCCCGGTAGTGGATTCGATCGATCCCCGGGCGGTGGTTCCTGCGCTGTTGACCAGGATGTCTATCCGCCCGAAGGATCGGTCAGCGGTCTCGATGATCTGCTGGTATGCGTCGGGAAGCCCCAGGTCGGCGGCGACGAACACGACTTCCGTCGGGGTACGGCTGCGGATGGAACGGGCGACCTCCTCCCCTCGGGGACGGCTTCGCCCCGTGAGCAGCACCCCTTCGGCGCCCCGATCGGCGATGAGCCGGGCCGTGGCCTCTCCGATTCCGGAGGTGCTACCGGTGATAACTGCCGTCTTGCCCGCGAATGAAAACATGGTCTGACGAGGTTTACAGCCCGATTCGCTGATGTTTCCGTTCCGCTTCGGACTGTCCCCTGGCAATCCTCACCTGTTCCCTTTCGCTCACCTCAGGTATGCCCACCTCCCACCAGGCTCCTCCCTCGCCCCATTGGTAGGGATGAGTCTCGATTGCGATCACATAGGTCCGGTCCGCTTCCTTGGCGCGCCGGTAGGCGGCGGGCAACTGATCGAGTCGTTCAACCCGTTCGGCCAGCGCGCCCATGGAGCGTGCGTGTTCCACGAAGTCAACCCGGGTCATCCTCCGGTGACGGGAAGAAGCAAGCAGGTTGTTGAACTCCTCTCCTCCCACGTTGACCTGCAGCCGGTTGATGACGGCGAAGCCGCCGTTGTCGCACACGATGACGATCAACTTATGGCCGCTGAACACGCTGGAGTAGATGTCCGAGTTCATCATCAGGTACCCACCGTCTCCCACCCACGTCATCACATCGCGATCACCGAGAGCCATCTTGGCTCCCCAGGCGCCGGAGATCTCGTATCCCATGGTGGAGTAGCCGAACTCGCAATCGAAGGTCCCCACCCGTTTCGACCTCCACCCCATGTTGAGTTCACCGGGAAGCCCTCCTGCCGCGGAGAGGCAGTAGTCGTCGGGATCGCTGACCTGCCAAATGGTCTGGATCACCGACTGGTATGCGGGCGGAGTGTGGGAACGAGCCAGCCAACTGTCCAGATAGGTGTTCCATCCGTCCATCTGGGTCCGGCTGGTCTCCATCCAATCCGTTGGCGCCCGGTAGTCCCCCAGGAGGCCGTCGATCGCTTCCAGACTCATCCGGGCATCGCCGATGACCGCCTGTGAGTGCTGCTTGAGAGCGTCCCATCGGGCAGCGTTGACGGTGACGAACCGCACGTCCGGACGCTGGAAGGCAGTCCACGATCCGGTGGTGAAGTCCTGGAGCCGGGTGCCGACCGCCAACACCAGGTCCGCTCGGGCAGCCAGATAGTTGGCGGATGCTCCTCCGATCACTCCGATGGTCCCGGCGTAGTTGGGATGGCTGTGCTCCATTACGGCTTTGCCGGCCACCGTCTCCACTACCGGTATGCCTCTCCGTACCGCGAAATCGGCCAATTCCCGGCCCGCGTCGGAGTAATGGACGCCCCCGCCGGCGATGATCAGGGGCTGTCGGGCCTGTTTGATCAGGGCGGCGGCGGCCGCCGTGTCCCGGGAATCGGGGACAGGCCGGCGGATGTAGTGGACCCGCTCGGCGAAGAAGGCGCTCGGGTAGCTGTAGGCCTCCGACTGGACGTCCTGTGGAAGGGCGATGAAGGCCGGTCCGCAATCGGCGGGATCCAGCATGACTCCCAGGGCCTGGGGGAGGGACTGGACGATCTGCTCCGGCCGGGTGATGCGGTCCCAGTAACGAGACACCGGCCGGAAGGTGTCGCACACCGTCGTGGTGGGGTCATCGAAGTTCTCCACCTGCTGCAGCACGGGATCGACGATCCGGTGAGTGAAGGTGTCGCCGCCGAACAGCAGTATGGGGAGCCGGTTGGCATGCGCCGCCGCCGCGGCGGTGATCATGTTGGTGCATCCCGGGCCGATCGAAGCGGACGCCACCATGATCTGTCGGCGGCGGCGGGCCTTGGCGAAGGCCATGGCCGCCAGGGCCATGCCCTGCTCGTTCTGTCCCCGCCAGGTGGGGAGTTGATCGGAGACCGGTTGGAGGGCTTCCCCCAAGCAACTGACGTTGCCGTGCCCGAAAATAGCGAAGACGCCGGGGAACAGCGGTACCGTCTCGCCGTCGATCACGGTCTTTTGGGCAATCAGCCATTTGACCACGGCTTGCGCCATCGTAAGCCGGATCGTCTCCATGCTCAGTCGTCTCCTTGGTTGTGTTCCCTGGGCGTCTCCCCGAGGGCGCCTTCCGGGTCAACATCGGAACAGGCAATCGCTTCCAGGGCTCCCGATCCAAGCGATCGGGTCAAGCGGGATAATACTCTGTTCACTTCGCTCGTCCTCCTAAAAAGAGATCATCTCGTGGGTGGAAGGTCGGTTTTGTTCCACCCCGCCGGATGACTTTGGCGGGTGTTCCGTTTCCCTCCACGTTCCATCCTGCGGGATGATATCGGATCTGAACATTGATAACCCTTGCCCTCCTATGAGGGGTCGATTCCCTCGATGAGGCCTACCGGGAGTGGTTCCGGGAGTTCAGAGCCGGCTCCGGGGTGGCCGATATCATGGCTTCATGAGGGTTAGGGCCAGGTAGCGGCAGGTAGGCCGATGAGCAAGCCTTCCTGGTACAGCCCTCTGATCAGGTCCGAGGACTGGGTGTCGGTCTGGCTGGGCGCCGCTTTGATCTTCCTGACGATTGTCGGGGTGCGACCCGTCCTGCCTTCTTTCTCGTGGAGTGCTGGTTCGCCAGGCGGGTTGCTCTCGGCCGACAACGTGTTGGCAGCCCTGGTGCTGGGACTTCTGCTGATGGCGCTCTCTGCAGCGGGCCTCCGTCTGATGGGAGGGGATGTGAGGGCCTATGTCGTCGGGTTTGCGGTCCTCTTCGGCCTGGGCTGGGCATCCCAGATGGTGGCGGGAATCCCCACCCTGAAGGAGTGGGGGATCAGTTACGTAATCGTCTCCCTGGTAGTGGGCCTGGTCATCTCCAACCTGGGCTCTGTCCCGCCATGGATGAAAGAGGCGGTCCGGACCGAGTACTACATCAAGACCGGACTGGTGATTCTCGGCTCGTCCATCCTCTTTGGGGAGATCCTCCGCGCCGGCCTGTTCGGCCTGGGCCAAGCCCTGCTGGTCATCCTGGTGGTGTGGAGGTTCTGCTACTGGTTTTGCCGCCGGATCCGGGTGGACAAGGAATTCTCGGTGATCCTGGCCACCGCCGTCTCCATCTGTGGCGTTTCGGCGGCCATCGCGGCCTGCGGTGCGGTGGGGGGTGACCGGAAGAAACTCTCCTATGTCACTTCCCTGGTGCTGATCGTGGCCGCTCCGATGGCGATCTTCATGCCCGCCATAGCCGAGAGCGTGGGTTTGGCGCCGGTCGTTGCGGGCGCCTGGCTGGGAGGGACCATTGACACATCCGGCGCGGTGGTGGCCTCCGGGGAGATTCTTGGCGAATCAGCCTTGAATGCAGCGGTGATCGTGAAGTTCTCGCAAAACGCCCTGTTGGGCCTGGCGGCCTTTGCCATATCACTGTGGTGGGCCTTCCGCGGCGCGGGTGACCGGGAGGAGCGACCCACCGCCGGGATGATCTGGGATAGGTTCCCCAAATTCGTGCTCGGGTTCATGGTGGTGTCCCTCCTGTTCTCCTTCCTGCTGAGTCCCGAGGTGGTCGACGCCACCGGCGGCCTGCTGAAAGGCATACGGACCTGGTGGTTCTCTCTGGCTTTCCTCTGCATCGGACTCGAGACTCGTTTCCGGGACCTGGTGTCCATGGATGGCGGCCGGCCTGCCGCGGGGTTCCTGGTGGCCCAGGGGGTCAACATTCTCTGGACGCTCGGGGTGGCCTGGCTGCTATTCGGGGGCGTCCTGTTTTCGGTGCCGGACCTCTGAGGGTCAGAGGGTCCCCACGCTCTCCCACGCCCTCGATTCCCATGAACGGGCCATGGCTTCCTGGACCTCGGCCACCCGCGCCGACGCTTCGAAGTCGGGTGAGAATCTCGCCCCCGATCCGACCGCCTGCAGGAACTCGTACAACTCGATGAGCTTCAAGGCCTCGTAGCCGATCGAATTCCCGTGGCCGGGGACGATGTTGCCCTGGTGGGGGAGCCAGTCTCCAGCCAGGACCTGGACGAACCCGTCGACGGGTTGCTCTTCGGGCAGGTACAACTCCAGTGCGTTGAGCTTCTCGTGCGACCAGGAAGCAGCCCCCTTGGTCCCGTTCAGTTCGAAGGCCATGTCGCTCTGCGGACCGACGATGGTCCGGTCGGATTCCAGGGTCCCCCGAGCGCCGTTCTCGAACTCCACCAGGGCTCCGACGTAGTCCTCATTGGTCACCGGCCCGGTGGGATCGGTGGCCGAGCCCACGTCATAGTGGGTTCCCTCTCCGGGGATGGGAATGGGACGATGGGCGATGAAGGTCTCCCTGGTGGCCACCACCCGTCGGATGGGTCCGCACAGGAACAGGGCCATATCGATGGCGTGGGACATGATGTCGGTCAGCGTCCCGTATCGAGACTTCTCGGTGAATCGCCAGGTGAGCAGGGAGAGCGGGTCCCGCCCGTACATCGAGAAGAACCTTCCCCTGTAGTGGGTGAGGTGGCCGAATCGGCCCTCCTGGATTAGGGCGTGCACATGCTGGACCAGCGGCACCCACCGGTAGTTATAGCCGCATCCCGACAGCACCCCGGCTGTTCGGATGGCGCTCGCGATGGCCAAGGTGTCTTCCGGATGTCCTCCCACCGGCTTCTCGCAGAAGACGGTCTTGCCGGCGGCTGCCGCTTCCTCGGCGATCACCCGGTGCAGGGCGTTCGGAGCGGTTATGTCGACGATCTCCACTTCGGGGTGGTGGACCACCTCTCTCCAGTCCGAGCCTCCTCTTTCATATCCGAAGTCCTCGACCGCAGTGACGACCCGCGACGAGACCGGATCAGCCATCGCCACCAGTCTCGGGCGGATGTCGCTCTCGGGAAAGTAGACCTCGATGTTTCTGAAGGCGCGGGTGTGGGACTGGCCCATCCATCCGAATCCGATCAGCCCGATCCCTGGGACTTTCCTGCTCATCTCATCGCGGCCGATCTGTGCGACAACGCTCAATCCTAGGGGCTGAGACCCGCCCGTTCCATCACTTCGGGGTTGACCAGGTAGCTGGGGCGGCGCCCCGCCATTACCGAAAGGACCTGGCTTATCGCCTCCGCCAGCATCCGCCCCTTGGCCTCCGTGGTCCAAGCCGCCACGTGAGGGGAGACCAGCACATTCTCGAAGCCGAGCAACGGGTGGCCGACTGGGAGCGGCTCGGGATCGGTGACGTCCAGGCCGACCGCCCGCAGATGGCCCGAGGAGACCGCCTCCACCAGCGCGTCGGTGTTGACCACCGGCCCGCGGGAGGTGTTGATCAAAATGGCGTCCGGTTTCATCAAACCGAGCATCTTCAGGTCGAACAGGTCCCGAGTATCAGGAATGAGGGGAACATGGATGGAGACGACATCGGCGGAGGCGACCATCTCCGCCAGATCCGGCGCCCGGGTTACGGACCCGAATTGCTCGTCGGTCAGATATGGGTCGAATGCGGTTACCTCCATTCCGATGGCGGCGGCCATGGCGGCCACCCGGCGAGGAATCCGGCCAAACCCCACCAGTGCCAGGACCTTTTGGTTCAGTTCCACCGCCCTGTGGTTCTTGATGCTCGCCAGATCGCCTTGTCGCAGTTGGCGCTGGAGGATGGGAAGGCGTTTGGCGACCGCCAGCATCAGTGCGATCGCCTGCTCGGCGGTGGGGATGGTGGGTCCCTCGGGGAAGTTGCAGACACATATTCCCCGCTCGGTGGCGTCCTCCACCACGATGGCGTCGTAGCCGATCCCGGTGCGGGCGATGATCGCCAGGTTCGGCACCCGATCCATCACCTCCCCGTCGAACCGGCTGTGTCCCGCCAATATGGCCTTGGCCTCTTCGATGCCGCGGTAGGGGTCCCCGGGATCGCCCGGGCCCAAGACCTTTATTCCTGACTTGTGCACCTCGTCCATCCCCGGCCAGTTGACGCGCTCGAACCAGACCGGATAGGGGGATGCGGTGGACTCTGCTTTGGTGTTCGCCATGTTGGGCTAGGTTAGAAGGTCTGCCCGGCGATCCTGCGGAACACCTGGCTGCTCTCCAGGTCCTTGAGAGGACGTTGAGGGGTGACGGGAAGTCCGCCCGGCGGGGACTAGGGCGCCCCCCTTCCTCTGATCCTTCCCCACAGAAGCGCCACGGCCAGGACGACGAAAATCAACCCTGCCATCAGGCGCCACCTGGTCAGGAGCAGCAACCCGCCTCCCGCCACCGCCAGAACCACCCCCCACCTCATGGAACTGAGAGCCGGGTAGGCCAGCCACACGGCCGCCAGCAGGATGTCGGCCCGGAGCAGCACCGAGGCGGTCTCCGGATATCCCTGCCACCACGTCAGAGCCGAGGCCGCAGTGAGGCAGAGAACGGCCACTCCCAGAAGCAGGCGGCGGTAGTCGGGGGAGTCGGCGCGTTCTTCGCTCATCTCCATCAAGCTAGCGGTCATGCGGCCGCGATTTTCTAAACTCCCTCTCCTATGCCGATAGATGTTGATGTCGCCCACGTCGCCAACCTGGCGCGGTTGGCTCTGACTCCGGACCTCCTGGACCGGTACCGAAAGGAATTGGGGGTCATCCTGGACCATGCCTCCCGGGTGCAGGAAGTCGACACGTCGGCCGCCGCCCCGCTTGCTCATCCGCTGGGGCAGACCAACGTGTTCCGGGCCGACGAGGTGCGCCCCTCCCTCGACCGCGATGAGGTGTTGGAGATGGCGCCGGAAACCCGGGACGGCTTCTTCGTGACCTCCCCGGCCCTGGACTGACCCGACGGATGCCCTCCGGACCGCTCTCGATAGGCGCCGCCGGCGCGGCGCTGCGTTCCGGGGAGGCCACCGCCGTCGAGTTGCTGGCGGCGGTGATGTCCCGGGCGGAGATGACCGAGTCGGAGTTGCACTGTTACCTCAACCTCGACCGGGAGGGGGCCATGGCGGCCGCCCGTCAGGCTGACAGAGAGTTGGACAGGGGGGAGGACCGGGGGCCTCTCCACGGTATCCCCGTGGCTGTGAAGGACAACATGTGCACCCGCGGGTTGGAGACCACCTGCTCCTCGAAGATCCTGGCCGGGTACCGACCCCCGTACGACGCCACGGCGGTGGCGCGGCTGCGGGAGGCGGGAGCAGTGATCATCGGGAAGACCAACCTGGACGAATTCGCCATGGGCAGCTCAACCGAGAACTCGGCCTACGGGCCCACCCGCAATCCCTGGGACACCGGCCGGGTCCCTGGAGGATCGTCGGGGGGTTCGGCGGCGGCGGTTGCGGCCGGCTCGGCGATCGCCGCCCTGGGGTCGGACACCGGCGGCTCAATTCGCCAGCCGGCCTCCCTGTGCGGAGTGGTGGGGCTGAAGCCCACTTACGGTTTGGTCAGCCGGTACGGGTTGGTGGCGTTTGCTTCGTCACTGGACCAGATCGGGCCGCTCACCCGTACCGTGGGGGACGCAGCGCTCCTGCTGTCCGCCGTGGCCGGCCACGATCCCGCCGACGCCACTTCCTATGCCGGACCGGTTCCTGACTTTGCGGGGAGCCTGGACAGGGGTGTGGACGGGCTGAGGCTGGGAGTGGTGAAGGAGTTGGGAGGTGATGGGTACCAACCCGAGGTCTCGGAGACGACCGGGGAGATGCTGGACAAGCTGGCGGCCCAGGGCGCCGAGGTGGTGGAAGTCTCCCTCCCGTTATTCGAAGTGGCGCTCTCCGCCTATTACCTGATCGCGCCTGCCGAGTGCTCGGCCAATCTCGCCCGGTTCGACGGGATGCGCTACGGGCTCTCCATCAAGGGCTCCACCGCCTCGGCCACCATGGCCGGGACCCGCGCCGAGGGTTTCGGCCCGGAGGTGACCAGGCGCATCCTGCTGGGGACCTATGCCCTTTCAGCCGGGTACTTCGATGCTTTCTACGGGCAGGCTCAGAGAGTTCGCTCCCTGCTGCAAGCGGAGTTTGATGAGGCCTACCGCAAGGTGGACGTGCTCGTCTCCCCGACCAGTCCCACCACCGCCTTCCGGTTGGGCGAGCGGACCCAGGATCCCCTGGCTATGTACATGAGCGACATCTGCACCATCCCCTCCAACCTGTCGGGACATCCTGCCATCTCCGTGCCGATCGGCCTCGACTCCAAGCACCTGCCCATCGGCTTCCAGGTGATGGCGCCGGCTCTCGGTGAGCAGGTGATGATGGCCGTGGCGGCGGAGGTGGAGAGACTGGCCGGCTTTGACGCCCTGCCCCCGCCGGCGCTGGCCCCACCGCCCGGGGTGCCGCTGTGAAGTGGGAGCCGGTGATCGGGATCGAGGTCCACGTGGAGTTGGACACCGACTCCAAGATGTTTTGCGGTTGCCGGGTGTCCTTCGGCGATCCCCCCAACACCCATGTCTGCCCCGTGTGCCTGGCCCTGCCCGGCTCTCTTCCCGTGCCCAACCGGAAGGCTATCGAGAGGATCATCCGGCTGGGACTGGCCCTCAACTGTCGAATAAACCCCGGCTCGGTCTTTCATCGCAAGAACTACTACTACGCCGATCTGCCCAAGAACTACCAGATCAGCCAGTTCGATGTTCCGGTGTGCGTGGACGGTTGGTTGGACGTGGAGTCGGATGACAGCCGGTTCCGGGTGGGGATAGAGCGGGTGCACATGGAGGAGGACACCGGAAAGTCGGTGCATGTCGGCGAGGGGGGAAGGATCCACTCGGCGGCGGAGACCCTGGTGGACTTCAACCGGGCCGGCACCCCCCTGGTTGAGATAGTCTCTCGCCCCGATCTGCGAAGCGCGGCCGATGCGCGAACCTATGCCCAGGAGTTGCGGGCCGTCGTGGTGGAGACCGGGGTCTCCGACGCCCGGATGGAGAGGGGCTCGATCCGGTTCGACGCCAATGTGTCCATCCGCCCGGAGGGGAGCCCGGAGTTGGGCGTGAAGGTGGAGATAAAGAACATGAACTCCTTCCGATCGCTGGAGAGGGCCATTCGCTCCGAGATCGAGCGGCAGACCGCGCTGATCACCGCTGGTGAGAGGGTGGTCATGGAGACCCGGCACTGGGACGAGGAAGGGGAGGTGACTCACGGGATGCGCACCAAGGAGGGAAGCTCCGACTACCGCTATTTCACCGAGCCGGACCTGGCGCCCATGGTCTTCGACGGCTCCTGGGTGGAGGAGGCCCGGTCTCATCTGCCCGAGCTCCCAGCTCTCCGACGGGATCGCTACCGCGGGATGGGAGTGAAGCCCGCCGCGGCCCGGGTGCTTGCTTCTTCCGATCCACAACTCCGGAGCCTGTTCGAGGAGGCCGTGGCGTCCGGCGCCGATGCGGTGGCTGCCGGCAACTGGGTGACGGGTGAAGTGACGGCCTCTCTCCGGCGCAGGGAGGTCTCACTGGAGGATGTTCCGCTCGGGGGAGAGCAGATCGCCGCGCTGACCCGGATGGTCAGCGAAGGCCGGGTGTCAGCCAGCGCCGCCCGTGAGGTCCTGGAGGGCGTGATGAACGGTGAGGGGAGTCCGTCCGAGGTGGCTGACCGGCGAAATCTATTGCAACTCTCGGACCGCACGGCTCTGGAAGAGTTGGTGCAGGAGGTGATGGCCGCCAATCCCGAGGCGGTGGAGCGCTACCGATCGGGCGAACGCAAGGTGCGAGGCTTCCTGGTGGGTCAGGTGATGAGGGCCACCTCCGGCCGCGCCGACCCTCGAGCGGTCAACGAAATACTCACCGCCCGCCTGTAACTACGGGTCCTCGCCGGTTCGGTAGGGGCTATCCCCCGTACGTGATGTATTCGTCCAGGCTTTGGTCCGGGCGGGAGCCCCCGCTGTAGGTGAGAATGCGGTAGTTGGCCATTGACGGCTCTCCGACGTCCACGAATTCGTAGTCTCCTCCGATTCCCAGGTAGTCGGGATCCCCTCCGCTCGCGATCAGGTCCCGGCACTCGGCGAAACTGCGGCACTTGGTCCCTGTTCGGGTCACGTCGTTGATCTCCCTGGCGATGAGGGTCGGGTCGGAGGAGCCGGCCACCTCCGCGGCGAGCGCGATGATGATGAGTGCGTCGTAGGTCTCGGCGCCGTACCCGTAGATGCCGTGCACACCGCCTTCGTAGGCGGTCTCCAGCCGGTCCGTGAAGGGCCGGATGGTCCTGAGGTCCACCGAGTTCTCGGCGCCCCGCATCCCGGTGAGGATGGAGGGGTCGGAGACCGAGCCCCCGATGCTGGCGATGTGGCCGGCGGTCCCGTGAACGATGGTGTCTGAGGTGGGCCCGATTCCTCGTTCGTGCATGGTTGTCACCAGTGCAGCCGCCTCTTCGAAGCCGATGACGAAGACGGCGTCGGGATCGGCGGCAACCAGCAGGTCCACCTCGGCGTCGAAGCTGTCGGTGCCGGGGGCGTAGGCGATGAAGGGATCGATCACGCCTCCCAGTTCCTCGAAGCTGTCGCGGAAGGCTACCGCCAGCCCGGTCCCGTAGGATTCCTGCCGGTAGATCACCCCCACCGTCTCGATGCCCTCCGACGCCATCAGCTGCGCGGTCATCGCCGAGAGCAGCAGGTCGGGAGGGGCGGTGCGGAAGTACAGCCCGCTGTCGGGGTAGGTGGTGAAATCGGGTGAGGTGTTCGACGGGGCGAACTGGATAACCCCGGCTCCGGTGATCTTGTCGATAACCAGCTTGGAGACCGCCGAACTGGCGGCGCCCACGATCGCATCCACCTCCAGGGCAAGAAGCCGGTCCACCTCGGGGTTGGCCACGTCCTGGCTGAGGTCTCCCGAGTCGGCCTCGTGGAGAGTGACCTCGGTGCCCAGCACCCCACCGGCCGCATTGAGGTCCTCCACCGCCAGCCGGGCTGCGGCTGTCAGGGTCGGGCCGAAGGAGGCCAGGTCTCCGGTAATCGGGAACAGTGTTCCTATCACGAGGCCCCCGCCGTCGTCGGGCTCCGAAGTCGGCCCCGAGAGCATCTCCCTGGCGGTCAGGCCAACCAGAATGAGGATGAACACAGCCACCCCGACCGTTCGCTTGGGGAAGATTCTGGAGCCTGTCTTGCGGGCCAATGTCTCTCTGTTGTCGGCGCGACCCCAAGAATAAGGAACCCGGACGGCCAGGTCCCTCCTTTTTGGCGGTCCGGGCTGGGGGCAAACGGGCTGAGAAGCCGGCAGCACTGCTAGAGGTAGCATCAGCGCCATGCGCACCGGGATATATCTGTTTCTGGTCTGGGGAGTGCCGGTGACCACCGTCGGGACTCTCTGCTACCTGGCTTACTCCCGGCGGAGTCGGGCGGGCCGGTCCCTGCGCCGGCGCTGAGGCGGGACAGGATGGAGTTCCTGTGGGGAGTCTTGGCGGACGCGGTGGAGGTCCTGTCCCGGGCCGGGCCCGAACTCTGGATGGTGGTGGCCCTCACCCTCGCCGTCTCCGCAGCTTCCACCGGGATCGGCGTGCTGCTGGGGGTCCCGCTGGGAGCGGCTCTTGCGCTCGGCCGGTTTCGGGGAAGAGGAGTCCTGCGATTGGCGGTGAGCGTTGGCATGGGGTTCCCGCCGGTTCTGGCAGGACTCCTTCTCCTCCTGGTGTTCTGGCGGTCGGGTCCCCTGGGAGGTCTCGGTCTGATCTTCACCCCGACCGCAATGGTGATCGCCCAAGTAGTCCTGGCAACTCCGGTTGCGGCCGGGGTCGTCTCCGGGTCTATCAGAGGTTTGGGCATGGTCCCCATGGAGCAACTGGCCGCTTTGCGGCTGGGGCGGGTGGCGCGGGGGATGGTTGCGGTGCGGGAGGCGCGGGCCGGCGTGGCCACCGCCGTGGCGGCTTCCTTCGGGAGGGTGGTGGCCGAGGTTGGGGCGGTGCTGGTGGTGGGAGGCAACATCGTGGGGGAGACCCGGGTGCTGACCACCCTGATAGTTGAGGAGTCGCGCCAGGCCCGGTTCGGGGCGGCGGTGGCGGCCGGCGCGGTTTTGCTGGTCATCGCCCTGGTCGTGAACGTGGCCGTGGGCCGGTTGGGAGGAGACGGACCATGAGAGTCTCGTTGCGTTACCCGAGCCGTGATCCCGTTCTGGACGTGGAGGGACTGGAGTTGATCGAGGGTCGCCGGACGGTGGTCTTCGGGCCCAACGGAGCCGGCAAGACGACGCTCGTGAGGTTGCTGGCGGGGACCCTCCCCGGAGGACCGGAATGGGAGTGTGCCTACCTGCCCCAGACCCCCCATCTCTTCCGGGGAGGGACCGGTTGGAACCTGGGGTTGGGCCTGGATGCCCGCCAGTCCGCCCGCGCCACAGAACTCGCCGCCCGACTGGGAATGGGAGACCGGCTGTCGGAGCCCGCAGCCCTTCTGAGTGGAGGGGAGAGGCAGAGGATTGCAGTGGCCCGGGTGCTTGCCCGACAGGAACCGTGGGTGCTGCTGGATGAGCCGCTGGCGCCGATAGACGCCGAGGACCGTGCGGCGGTGGCCAAGCTGATCGCCGAGGGGGTGGGGGACCGGGGGGCGGTGATCGTCACGCACGATCTGGAGACAGCGGCCGCGCTGGGCACCCACATGGCCGTGCTGGTGGAGGGTCGGCTGCGCCAGCAGGGACCTCTCGGGGAGGTGTTGTCTCATCCGAGCGATTCGCGGGTGGCGGGGGTGGTGGGGGTCTCCAATCTCTGGGAGGGCGTAGGGGTGGCCCGGATGGGTAGCTTCGCGGCTGCCATGGTGGGGTCCGTGCAGGTGTGGGGTGTTGGGAACATCGAGGTTGGGACTCCCTGCCGGGTGCTTTTCCGGGGAGAGTCCGTGGCCATGCTGGGCGCCGGCGAGGGGTCCGGTTCGGTGCGTAACCGGTGGGCCGGCCGGGTGGCCGAGGTCCGTCAGGGCGGTCGCTGGGTGGAGTTGGAGGTGGATGTGGGGGGCGTGGAGGTCACCGCGGTGATCACTCCGGGGGCGATGGACGAGATGGGCCTGGAGATCGGTTCGACGGTGGTGACCGGGGTGAAGGCATCCGCGGTGCGGTTGCTCCCCGGCGGTTGAGATGGGAGGCCGGTCGTGGCTGACAGCGGTCCTGGCGGCCGGGCTGGCGGCGGGAGCATTGGGGGGATGTTCGCCGGACGAGACCAGGGTGACGGTGGTGGCGGGCACGACCCTGGTGGACGGGAAACTCCTGGAGAGGGTGGCCGCCGACTATGAAGCGCAGCGTCCGGACGTGCGCTTGAGTGTGGTGGGCGCCCCGACGGCCCGGGCGTTGGCTCTGGCGGAAGCGGGATCGGCGGATGTGACCGTCACCCATGACCCTTCGCTGGAGGAGCGCTTCATCTCCGAAGGAAGGGCGGAGTTGGCGGTGGAGGTGTTCTCGAGTCGATTCATCCTGGCCGGCCCCCGGCGGGGGTCCGCGTCGTTGGGGGGAGTGTCGGCGGTTGAAGCGTTCAAAAGGATCGCCGAGCAGGGTCACCTGTTCGTCAGCCGGGCAGACGGATCCGGTACCCACCAGGTGGAGAAGGAGATCTGGGATCGGGCGGGGCTGGATCCGACCAGCAGGGAGTGGTATGTGGAGACACGGCAGGGAATGGGTTTGACCCTGCAGGTGGCGTCCCAGAGGGAAGCCTTCGTCCTGGTGGAGTTGAGCGTCTTCCTGACCGCGGAGGAGACCACGGGCCTGGTGGACGCGGCGCTGGATCCGGTGGGGCTGGACAACTCCTACCGGGCCATGGCGGTGAAGGGTTCTCCGGTGACGGATGAGTCGCTGGCATTTGTCGAGTGGCTGGGGTCTCAGAGGGGGAGGGAGGCTGTGAGAAGGGCGAATTTGGAGTTGTACGGCGTCCAGATATTCGAGCCATAGTCATGTCAGCGATTCGGTAGGGTTGCGGTTGTCGATGGAGAGATTCACGAAGATCGTGTCCACCCTGGGGCCGGCGGTGGCGTCCCCCGAGAAGATCAGGGAGTTGGTGGCGGCCGGCATGGATGTGGCCCGGCTCAACTTTTCCCATGGCGACCATGATCTTCACCGCCGGTTTGTGGAGTGGGTAAGGGAGGCAGGACAGAAGGAGAAGAAGACGGTGGCGGTCCTCCAGGACATCTCCGGTCCCAAGCTGAGGGTCGGGAGGGTGGTGGACGGGAGGATCACCCTGCGCGCCGGCGAACGGGTCTCCCTGGTTCCCGGGCACGCCTCTGCGGGGAACGGCCGGACCATTCCCATCAATTATCCGAGGCTGCTCGAAGACCTGGGAGAGGGAGACGGGGTGGTGCTTGCCGACGGGCTGATCAGGATGACGGTGGTGGAGAGACTGCCGGACCGACTGGTGGCCGAGGTGACGTGGGGGGGCGAACTGACCAGCGGCAAGGGGGTGGCATTCCCCGAAACCCTCTTGCAACTGCCTCCCGTTACCGAAAAGGACCGGGCCGACCTGGAGTTGGGAGCCGAACTCGAGGTGGACTACGTGGCAGCCTCCTTCGTACGGACCGGGGACGACGTCCGGGCCATCAAGCAGTTGGCGGGTGAGGCGCCTGTCATCGCCAAGGTGGAGTTGGCGGCTGCCTACCAGAACCTGGATGAGATCCTGGCCGAGGCGGACGGGGTGATGGTGGCCAGAGGCGACCTTGGCGTGCAACTACCCCTGGCCCGGCTTCCGATAGTGCAGGCGGACATCCTTCGCCGGACCAACCGCGCTGGGCTGATTTCCATCACCGCCACCGAGATGCTGGAGTCCATGACCCGATCGCCTCGACCCACCCGGGCGGAAGTGACCGACGTGGCCACCGCGGTGGCCGCCGGCAGCGACGCGGTGATGTTGTCGGCCGAGACGGCGGTGGGGGACTACCCCGTCCGGGCGACCGAGGTGATGGCCGAGATCTGCGTCGAGATGGAGAAGGAACTCCTGAAGGCGCAGGGCGATCCGGCGGTTCCCTATATCACCGCGGGCGGCGGCACCGCTTCGGCGGTTGCCCGCTCGGCGGTGGACGCGGCTCACAACCTTGGCGTGGACACCCTGGTGGCCTTCACCGAGTCCGGGTCGACTGCCCTGCTCCTCTCCAAGTACCGTCCCAGGGCTCGAATCATCTCTTTCACCCCCGTGGTGCGCGCCCTGCGACAGGCGGCGCTCTACCGGGGAGTCACTCCCCTCGAGTTCGCCCGGAGGGACCACACCGACCTGATGTTCGCGGCGGCAGAGAAGATCCTGGAGAGGGAGGGGATTTGCCGGCGGGACGACTTGGTGGTGATGGTGGCGGGAACCCCTCCCAACCAGGAGGCCTCCACCAACCTGTTCAAGGTCCAATCCATAGGAGAGAGGCACCGCCGGACCTTCGCCCCGCAACGAGGGGTGGTCGGTCGTCGCAACTGAGGGCATGTTGCTGTCGGTGGATTCCCCGGGCCGATCCGAGGGGTCCCGTAGCCGGCAGGGTCCCCGGCTAGAATCTCCCGAGCGAAGATGAAAGGGAACCCTTGGGCCAGCAGATAGAGATCCTCTCCACGGAGATGGTCGGCGACGTCCTCGTGATCGACACCAACCGTACCCTGGGGGGCCAGGACGGGGAGAGCTATGGCGACTCCGACGCCGCCCGGTCCCAGAAGACCTTCCCTGCTCGCCTTTCGGTCCGCTTGATGGACCTCGACCCGAGCATCAACCGGGTCTTCACCTTATCCAACACTCTCACCTTGCGCCGTTCGGGCGGATGGACCGAGGGGCAGGTGGAGAGGGTGTCAGAGTCGATCGGGGAATTCTTTCTCTTCTACTCGGAATAGTCCACAGAACGACTTTCTACCCGTCGGTTGACCTGGGCCTACTGTTCGCTGTCGTCCAACGGCGCCTGCTCTTCCTCTTCTTCGATGGGGCCTTGACCGTCCTCGTCGTCGATAGGGAGTTGCCCTTCCTCTTCGGGCAGCAACTCGGGGAAGCGGTCGGTCAGTTCCTCGGGCAACTCCGGGGAGACCTCCTCCTCGGGTTCGGGACACACCAGTTCCGCTCCTTCAGCGGTTGAGCCCACCGCTCCGGCCCCCGCACTTGACCCCGTCTCGTCCTCCTCGGGCGTCGTCAGCACTCCCGCATCGGTGAGATAGGCCATCAAGCAGGGATGCATCTCCACGATCTCCTGGCGAGGTATGTAGCGAACCGTCCAGATCCGGTTGTCGGTCTCCTCCCCCTGCCTGATGGTCCGGGTCACCTTCACGGTCCATCCCACTTTGGCGGTCTGGATTTCCTCGGCCTCGCCCGGGGCCAGTTCCGGGTTGGCGCGGTACAGAATCTCGGGTGGTTCCCGTTCGTCGGTGCGTTCTGAGAGCATGGCCGAAACCACCCGCGCCTGGGGTCCCCCCTCCGACAGGATTCGCAGACGGCCTTCCCCGTCCCTCCAACGTCCGATCACCATGCGTCCGTCGTTGTCACCGAAGAACTTCACCGTTATGGAG
The DNA here is from genome assembly GCA_028819345.1 of bacterium. Classification (GTDB taxonomy): domain Bacteria; phylum Actinomycetota; class Acidimicrobiia; order Spongiisociales; family ZC4RG35; genus Bin76. The sequence continues at coordinate 143,739 of JAPPLW010000103.1, forward strand.
GTGTCGGTGTACTCGGTCCTGATCAGCACGTGTGAGGGAGAGTCGTTGCGGAAGACCAGGTCCACCTCGGGCCAGTTGATGGTGGCCTCGATGCCCTCGGGATAGCGGGTGAAATGAAAGCTGTGGGTCTTGTGGGTGATGTCCTCATACCCGCCCCAGAAAACCGCGTTGTAGAACGTGGTGGCGAACTGGCTCACCCCACCGCCCACGGTGTCGGTCAACTCTCCCCTCACCAATGTGCCCGCTTCCACGAATCCGCCCTCCTCGGTCCTCTCTCCCACATGACGGTTGAGGCTGAATGTCTCCCCGGGCGGCACGAGGGCGTCGTTGACCCGGTCGGCGAAGAGTTGGATGTTGTTGACCCGGGGTGCGCAGCAATCGTGGTATGTCGTGTACTGGGACACCAGGTGGCGGATTCCCAGATTCTCGATGTCCTGGGTGGTGACGTGGGGCTGGGTGCCGGCGACTTTGGTCAGAACCCCTTGGCGTTCTCTGCCCGCGGCGAGAGTCTCCAGCATGTCGCCCACTGTCTCCACGTCAACTCCGATACCCGTCTCGGAAGGGTGGATGATCACCCGGTCGTTCTCGTCGATTTCGTAGTAGGCGTTGACGGGAGGGGTCCCCAGCTGATCGTTTATCGCCGACACCTTGCGGGTTACCAGCCTGCGGTCGATGTTCAGTTGCACGGAAGGGGACCGGTTGAGGTCGAAACTGAAGATTGTGGCGTCGGCTATCTCCTGGGCGGTGAACACCAACTCGGCGCCGGTGTCGGGATCATTGAAGACCACCGGGGCGGATATCCATTGCTCCACTGTCTCGACGGCGGCGGTGATCTGTTCGATGTCGGTGTCAGGCTCCACCAGCACGGTGCGCAAACGCACGGTCCCGCCCCCGTTCAGGGCTGCTGCCTTGATCTCCACATCGGCCTCCGAACTGTCCAGGAGCCAGCCCGGAGACGGGTAGCTGGGAACGGGTCGGCCGTTCACAAACTCCAGGGTTCCCTCTACCGGGCGTATGCCATGCTGTTGGTCCAGGCCCTTCACGAAGTCCTCCACCAATGCCTGGTTGATGGTGGCCATGGGAACCAGGACAAGGGGGATGGGGTCGTCCCAGGGACTCCTGAGCCACCGTCTCCACCTGTTGACGAAGCTCCCCTCCCTTTCGTTTCGCATCGCTCGGTCCACCAGTTCCCCGACGTTCAGGCGATATCCGAATTCGGAGGCCGTCACGGCGGACGGTTCGCCGTTGACGACGATCTCGATCACCGCTTCCCCCTGCTGTGACTCCATCTCAGACAGAACGGCTTCGGCCTCGCTTCTCTCGAGGCCAGCGAGGCTCACTCCCGAGACTGTCACGGATCCGAGAACCACTCCCTGGTGGGATCGGCTCCACACCGCATAGCTGCCCAAACCGGCCATGATCAGGGCGGTTGTGCCGATCAGGGCGATCAGCAGCAGCCGGGATGTGCGGGACATGACGAGGGGAAGGAGGAGAAGATGACTCGGTAAAGTGTAGAGAAGGAGGAGAGACTATCTGGACCTCCTAAAGCCGCCCCCGACCAGAACAGGACTGCCGGATCATGGAAGCAATCACCGAATGGGTGTTCATTGAAGAAACGATCGGCACGCTGGTTACTGCCGGGGGCCTGTGGATCGGTTACCTAGCCATTAGAAGGGCCGGAGAACGGGTTGTCGCGGAGATGGCCGAACGCGGCGAGGAGCACGGCGCCAGGGCTGCGAGTCTATGGTCGCTGGTGCGGAGGATTGTGATGATCGCCCTGGTCATCACCGCGGGACTGATGATCATCTCGGTGTGGGGCTTGCCGTTGGCGCCATTCCTGGGGGTTGCCTCCGCCGCCGGCGTGGCGATCGGCTTGGGAGCGCGGGGCCTGGTGCAGAATGTCATTTCGGGGTTCTTCATCCTGCTCGAGGACCAGTACCGCATCGGCGACAGGATCAAGAGCGGGGCTGCTACCGGTGAGGTGATCGACATCCGTCCCCGGGTGACAATCCTGCGTGACGACGAAGGGGTGATCTACTACGTGCCCAACGGCGCGCTGGGCGGGTCGGTCTCCATGGTGTTCCCCCCCGAGTCCCCGTCCGAGGAATCCGCCTCGTAGGCAGCCCCGGGGTTTATGCCCCTCAGCACCCAGAGGGCCGTCAGGCCGATGAGCATCAGGGAGAACATCGCGGCATGGCGGCTCATGCCCAGGACGTCCACGATGAAGCCCCAGAGCAGCGGGCCCAGGACCGCGGCGAAACGGCCCACAGTGGCGTACAGGCCGTAGAACTCGCCAACCCGCTCGGGTGGAGAGAGACCGGTCATCACCACCCGGTCGGTGGCCCAAAGTCCCCCCAGCGAGACGCCGCCCGACAGCCCGGCCACCCAGATCAACCAGGCGGCGCCCGACAGCGCCGCGGTCACGCCCAAGGCAATGGTGACCACCCAGAGTCCCAGGATCAATCGCAGACCGCGCCCCGGTCCCAAGCGCTCGGCCAGCCAGCCGCCCAGGAACCCCCCGCCCATGGAGGCCGCGATGGCGGCGCCAAGAAGAGCCGTCACCTGGGAGGTGGTCAGTCCCACCTCCTCGGTGGCATATATGGCCAGGAAGCCCCCGATGAGGGTGTTCACGGTGTCGGTATAGCAAAACCTGCCCACCAGGAACCTGGTGAGGTTGGGATACTGGCGGGTAGCCTGCCATGATCTGAGCAGATCACCGAAGATTCTCCGCAGAGGCGGGGGATCGCCCTGTACCGGAGGTCGGGGTGCGGGCCTGATTAGGAAGAAGGCGGGCAGGGAGAACACCGCGAAGCCAACCGCCAGGGAGCGGAACACCGCCGGGTAGCCTCCACCCACCCCCAGGACCAGGGTCCCGATGCCCAGTCCGATGAAGGACCCCAGATACCCGAGCGCCACGCCCATCCCGGACACGCGGCTGCGGGTTTCGGGGGTGCTGACGTCCAGCAGCAGGGAGTCGTAAACAGCGGAGCCGACATGGAATCCGATCAGCGACACCCCGAAGATCAACATGGTCAGCAAGACCGGGCCCACCGCCAGCAGGGCGCTTCCGCAGACGGCCATCCCGGTGGTGATCGCCAATGCGCCGATCCTGTTCCCGCGGTAGTCGGTCCGCGTCCCCACCCAGGGCGCCAGGAACGCAACCACCAATCCGGCGCCTCCGGTCGCCACCGAAAGCGCCGAGTCCGGCAGGTCATTCTCCACGATCCATTGGGGAAGGTAGAGCCCGATCACCCCGAGGGCGAAGATGGTGTTGGCCAGGTCGTATCCGACCCACGCCCAGACCGACGAGCGGGCGGGTACCCAGCCGGATGAAGGCGTGTCCCGGTTCACCGCGCGGTTGCCAACCGGCGCGTCAGAGGCTGATCGCCACCGAGATCAACTCTTCATGCCCCAACCGGCCGGCGGTGGCGGCCAGGGCCACGTGGGACTCGTCCAGCGGGAACTGATGGCTGACCAGGGTGTCGAGGCGGGGGTCTGTCTCCAATTGCTGGACTCCCCACTCGAACCCCTTCCGGGACGGCCCCAGCACCCCGACCACCTTTAACTGCTTGGTGACGATCACGTCGGAATAGAGCGAGGAGATGGGACGCCCGCCCTTGGTCGAGGCGAGTATCACCTGCCCTCCCGCACGCACTATCTCCAGAGCCACGTATATGGCCTCCGGATCGTTGGAGGTTACGTCCACCACCAGGTCCGGGCGCTGTCCGAGGCTGTTTCCCACCGCCATGGCCAGGTCCTCGGCGCTTGCGTTGACGGTCAGGTCCGCACCCAGAATGCGCGCCATCTCCAGTCGGTCGGAGTCCACGTCCAGTCCGCTGATCCCCACCCATCCGGCGCCGGCGCTCTTGGCGGCAAGCAGACAGGCAAGCCCACGGGGCCCCGGTCCCAGGATGAGCACGTTCTCTCCCGGCCTGAGACGGGGTATTTCAACCGCCCAGGTCCAGCCGTCAGCCAGGGAATGGGCGATGGTGGCTGTCACTGCCGGGATGTCATCGCTGATGTGGTGGAGCCGGGCATTGGGATCGAGATAGAGAGTCTCGGCCATCCCTCCCCACAGTCCCGGGTGTTCGGTGGAGGGGAGCAACCCGTAGGTGTTGACCGGATAGCGGCGGGAGCAGAAGGACAGGCCGGCCAGGCAGGATGAGCAACTCCGGCATCGCATGACCGGCTCCACCAGCACCCGGGAGCCGATCGGATAGGGCAGGTCCCCGTTGATGCTGTCGGCAATCCTCCCGACGACCTGTCTCCCCAGGATGAGGGGGTAGGTCAGTCTCGAGATCTCTCCCGCCCAGGCCTGGGCGTCGATTCCCGAGAGGGTGGTGGCTTCCACCGCCAGCCATCCGCCCTCCCGGACGGGGCGCCGGTTGAGGGTGGTGGCGCGCAGGGTGTGGGGCTCAACCAGTATCTGCGCCTTGACGCTGATTCCGCTCATCGCCGCCTCTCTGCTATCCGTCAGAGCGTACATATCCGAGCGGGGTCCGCCGAAATCCCCCGCGGAAGGCGGATGGGGAGAGGTTCCTCCGGCGCCGGAGGTGGCGAGGAGAGCGCCCAACCGGATGGCCTTGGAGGAAAGAACGGCGTAGTCGCCGCAGCAGGCCGAATCGCCGACCGTGGTCTCCCTGGTTGTGTCTCTGTTCTCCGGTAGGTCGTCCTGCGCCGGCGGACTACCCGAGGAAGTCGGCTAGGCGCCGGGCTCCCCGGGCCAGGTCGTGGTCGGAGAGAGCATAGGAAAACCGAACGAATCCGGGGGCCCCGAACGCCTCTCCAGGCACTATCGCCACCTTGATCTCTTCCAGAATGGCTGTGGCCAACTCAATGGTGTTGCTCACCGTGCGGCCACCGAGGCTCCGGCCCAAGAGCCCCGAGCAGTTGGGAAAGGCGTAGAAGGCGCCTTGAGGAATGATGCAGTCCATTCCTGCGATGCTCGACAGGGCCTTGTAAAGGGTGCGCCGCCGCCGGTCGAAGGCCTCTCTGAATTGAGTCACCGACTGCTGCGGCCCGGTGAGAGCGGCCAACGCGGCATGCTGGGCAATGTTGCACACATTGGAGGTGGAGTGGGACTGGAAGCCGCTGGCGGCCTTGATCACGTCCGGTGGTCCGACCATCCACCCCACCCGCCAGCCGGGCATGGCATAGGCTTTGGCGACGCCGTTCACGATCACCCACCGGTCCTCCATCGAGGCCGCGATGGAGGAGAACTCCGCCCCGTCGTAGACGAAGTGCTCATAGATCTCATCGGCTATCACCCAGATTCCCCGCTCCGACGCCCAGTCAGCCAATTCCCTCACCATCTCGGGGCTGTAAACGGCGCCGGTCGGGTTGGAGGGTGAGACGAAAATGAGCGCCTTGGTGCGCTCGGTGACCACCCTGTCCAACTGGTCTATGGTGACCTGAAAACCGGTGGTCTGGTCGGCGAGAACTGGTACGCCGACTCCGCCTGCCAACTCGATGGTCCAGGGATAGGAGACCCAGTAGGGGGCGGGGACGATCACCTCGTCTCCGGGGTCCAGCAGGGTGGCGCAGGCGGCGAACACGGCATGCTTTCCTCCGTTGGTCACCAGGACCTGCGACGGGGAGATATCCACTCCCGAATTGGCGTTGGTGGCGTCCGCCACCGCTTCTCGCAGGTCCGCCAGACCGGGGGTGGCGGTGTAGCGATGGTTCCCGACGTCGCCGCAGGCCTTGGCGGCGGCGGCCACGATGTGGTCGGGGGTGGGGAAGTCGGGCTCCCCCGGCCCGAAGCTGATGACGTCGTGCCCCGCCTCTCTCATCTGTTGGGCCTTGGCGGAGACCGCCATGGTTGCCGAAGGGGCGATGCTTCCGATCCGGTTTGAGATGCGATTCATAGGTGCAGAGGTTAATAGGTCGCGCGCCGGGCGGCGACATGAATCAAGTCTCCACCCCTCGAAGGTGACTGTCGGCCGGCATGCCGGCGGCGTCCGCCGATCACCGGCAAAGGTCCGGTCATCGGTCCTTTGCCGGTCGTCTCCTCCGGCGGCGGAGGAGCGCGAGGGTCTCCCAGACCAGGATGGCGGCGACCGCCACTGCGGCCATCAATAGAATCATCGGGTAGGCGCCGCTCCACCAGAGGAAGTTGACCTTCACGGAGTGGGAGTTCTGCAGGACGAACCAGATCAGAAGGAGAGCCAGCGCTCCCCCTCCTGCCACCTTCCAGGGGAAGGACGACTTATCCAGACCCGACCCCGATGGCGGAGTCTCCGGATTGGAATGCCCGTCCTTGCCCTGATCCCGGTCGGAATTCTTCATATCCAACCTGGATTGTACAAACCCCTCGTATCGCCGGTCCAACAGACGGGGCGGCTGATCGGGGTGCCGGGGATTTGCTCCATCCTCAGAGCATTAGATTGTTTTACGCCCTCTTTATCAGGCATGCGGTACAAGGGGTAAGCGAGGCAAGCCAAAGGAGAGTCATGAAAGAGCCATCCGATCAGGGTATGGAGGAAACGCCGTCCGCAGATGAGAGCCCGGACGTCGATACACCCTTGGCGAAGAAGCGAGTCCGCGGGGCATTCAGCTTCCTGCGCGTTCCGTCCTTCTGGGGAGGGCTGGTGGTTGGATTGGTGGCGCTTGGCGTAGGAGTGGCGATCGGACTGGGGGTGGACCGCTGGATGGACGATGACCGAGGGCGCGACTCTGTTGAGCGTGGGGAATTCGCGGTCCACTCCTTCCGCATGGACCCCTCCGGCGAGTGGGACAAGGAGGGTCGGCAGTGGCCTGGGGGAAACCGGTTCTGGTTCCGCTTTCCCGCCGGGAAGCAGGGGGATTGGATGGAAGGCTGGGAGGGCAAGAAGCCGGGTGGGAACAAGGAATTCGAAAGGGACGGCTTCCCATGGAAGGACGGCCCGCGTGAGGGAGGTTCCTATCTCTCCGATGAGGAACTGGCGTTGTTGGAGCGGTTCATCGACGTGATCGAGGAGGTGGTGGATGAGGTGGGCGACTATCTCGACAGAGGTGGCTTCGATCCTCCCGGGAACCGGCAGTTCGGGCCTGCCTGGTTCTTCGAAGACGGCTTCTGGAAGGGTTTCGAGGGGAGGCTGTTCGGCGATGAGTACCGGAGGGGCGATAAGGAGTCCAAGAGCGATCCCGAAGGCTCCTGGGAAGAAGACCAGGCCCCTTGGGATGAAGGGGAGGGGCCGTTCGGGGACTTCGGGTTCCCATTCGGCGAGTTCCTTCCCGGGTTCGCGTTCCTGGAAGACTGCGAACTGGACTCTCTGGAGCTTCCCGGCATCTTTGAGGACCTGCCCGACGAGGAGGACGGTCTCGAGGACAACGAAAGCATGGAGGACTTCTTCGAACAGATCGAAGAGTTGTTCCGAGAGGCTTGCGAACAACCTTCAGACGGCTGAGCCCCTGGGAGGGGTGAGTCCAAGAGCCGCAACCTGATTGGTTCCGGGAAAACCTCTACTCCGCGCTGCCCGGCCGGATCGGATTGGCTAGGGTATAGGCAAACAGACTTGTCTCAGCAAGGAGGAAACCTTGACACCCAAACGATCTGATTACGGAGTCACCCGTCGCCAGTTCCTGGGAGGAACCTCAGCGCTCATGGCCTTTGCGGCGATGGGTGGACTATCCAGCCTCCTGGCGGCCTGCGGCGGAGGGGATCCCACCGATGAGGGGGCGGAGCCGGGTGATGACTTTACCGGCGAGTTGGGGGTGTTGATCGGGACCCACATGGACCCCATCAAGCAACTGCTGGAGCAGCATCAGGCCAACGTGGGATTCGCTCCCAATGTCGAAGAGGTCACCAGCCCCGATCTGCGCACCAAGCTGACCACTTCCTTCCTGGCTCAGAGTTCGCCTTGGGACGCGGTGTTCGTCACCGCCACGCTGGGGGCCGAACTTCAGCAAGGGGAGTGGCTCACCAACGCCGGTCCCTTCATGGACGAGCGGGTGAGGAGCGAACCGGACCTGTTGACCCGCGGCATGGGCGCCGTGGAGTTCGGCGGGGAGACCTGGGCGGTGCCGTGGACCATGGGGAGCCAGTTGTTGCACTGGAACAAGAAGCTCATGACGGATGCAGGGCTCGATCCCGACGCTCCGCTCGACTGGCATTCCACTCCCAACTCCTACGACACGTTCGTCGAGTACGCCATAGCGATGACCGGGGAGCGGGACGGTGTCCAGTACTACGGACTCACCGACGCCTGGGCCGACCAGCACGTTCTGTTCACCTGGGGCGGCATGCTTCACATGCATGGCGGGACTTTCCTCGACGAGGAACAGCAGCCGGCCTTCAACAGCGAAGCGGGGGTGGAAGCCCTCCAGAAGCTGCATGACCTGCTTCATGTTCACAAATGCATCGATCCCGCCGTCGGCACCTATACCTGGGTGTTCGACGCCACGCCCGGTTTTTTCGACGGCACGCGGGGCATGTTCATCTCCTGGCCGTTCGTGGCGGGAGTGGCGGCCATTCCCGACGCCGCGCCCGGGATCGCCGGCCACAGCGCATTCGCTCCCAACCCGGCGGTGGTCACCAGCGGTTCGGTGGACGGATCGGAGTTCTTCGGAGTCCCGGTCTATGCCGAGAACAAGGACGAGGCCTGGCGCCTGCTGGACCTGATCTCTTCCCGCGAGGGCCAGAGAGTGGTGGCGCTGGGCGGATGGGGTTCCATCTACAGCGGGGTTCTGAACGAGCCCGACATCGTGGAAGCCTTCCCGTTCTACCCGGCTCTGGCCAAGGCCTACGAGTATCCCGTGGAAGGCGGATGGTCCGAGGACCGACCCCGCTGGACGCAGTTCCTCTCCGACGAGATCCACGAGGTGCTGGCGCAGCGCAAGTCGCCGAAGCAGGCACTGGATGACGCCGCGGCGGCCACGTTGGAAGCCCGAAGGCAGGACGAAGCGTAAAACCGCGCCCGACTCCATGACCCCTCAGGCGGAGGTGGTCGAGGTTCGGGCTGGCTGGACTCGCCGCCGCGGTCGCTTGGTCGCGGCGGCGATGGTGGCCCCTGCTGTGCTGGTGGTGTGCGGGGTGTACGCCTACCCGGCCCTCTCGACCCTGGCCTACAGCGTTTCCAAGATAGACCTGTCCCCCCGCTTCCGGATCGAGGGCTTCGTCTGGTTGAGGAACTTCATCAACCAGTTGACCGATCCTCACTTCTGGCAGGCGACCTGGATAACCATCTACTTCGGGGTGATGCTCTGTCTGTTGACGGTGGTGCTGTCTTTTCTGATAGCCCTCCTCCTGAACAAGACGTTCTTCGGTCGGGGTCTGCTCAGGGTGACGGTTCTTCTCCCATGGGCGGTGCCGCCCGTCGCCTCCGGGGTGCTGTGGGTGCAGATGTTCCATGCCGAGTTCGGATTCCTCAACGGACTGATCAGGGCATTCGGTGGAGAGGGGGGGATAATCTGGTTGGGCGGGTCGACCATCGCACTGCACTCGGTGCTGATCACCGAGGTGTGGAGATGGATTCCGTTCGCCACCCTGTTCATCCTGGCGGGCCTGCAGATCGTGCCCAAGTCTGTCCGTGAGGCGGCCGCCATAGACGGCGCCGGTTCCTGGCGGGGTTTCCGCCATGTGACCTTCCCGCTGATGTTGCCGGTGGTGGTGCCGGTGGTGATCTTCCTGTTCGTGTGGGCGATGAAGGTATTCGACACCATCTTCGTCCTGACCCGCGGCGGCCCCACCCGGGGTACCACCACCCTCAACTTCCTGACCTACCGCCAGGGATTCGTACAGTTCGACTTCGGGAACGCGGCGGCGACCGCATACCTCCTGTCTGCCCTGACGGTGGTGGTCATAGCCGGCCTGGGGTGGATGCTCGCCCGATCCCGGAAACTGGCGGGAATGTAGCTGTGGCGGCGCTGGTGGGTACGTCTGCGGGACGCCGTCTCAAACGGGTGCTGACCTACGGCGCCGCCGTTCTGGTCCTGGTGGTGACGGCTTTCCCCCTCTACGGGATCATCCTGACCAGCATCCAGACCGAACCGGACATTCGCTCCGTTGACGTGGCGTTCATCCCCACCTACATCGAGACCGAGCACTATCAGCGGATCTTTGATGAGGCTTCGGGCATCCCGGTGGCGGAGTCGATGGTGAACAGCCTGGTGGTGGCGCTGGCGACCGCTTTCCTGACCGTGGCGATCGCAGTGCCGGCGGCCTACGCCCTGCACCGGATGTCGGTCCCGGGGAGACGGATCATTCTGGGCGGCTTCGCCGCCATCTACATCCTCCCCACTCTGCTGTTCGTCCTTCCCTTGTTCATCGCGGTGGTGCAATTGGGCCTCTACGACACCTACATAGGGCTGGTGCTTCCCTACGTCGCGTTCACACTGCCCTTCATGGTGTGGATCATGGGATCTTTTGTCCGGGCGATACCGGTGGAGGTGGAGGAGATGGCCCGGATCGACGGCGCCGGGCTTCGCCAGTTGATGTTTCGCATCATCATCCCGCTGCTCCGGCCCGGGATCTTCGCCGGACTGCTGTTGGGCTTCATTCTCGCCTGGGTGGAGTTCCTCACCCCTTTGCTCTTCACCAGCGACCTTTCCATCCTCACCGTGACCCTGGGTTTGTTCCGCTCGACCATGGACATCGCCATCGGGCAGTTGGCGGCGGCCACGGTCATCACCGCTCTGCCGGTGATCCTCATCACCGCTATCTTCCAGCGCAACATCTCCGAGGTGGTGACAGCCGGGGTGGAGAGATGACAGGATCCCGTCTCCGAGAGAGCCGTCCGGGAGTTCCACTACCCGGGCATGAGAGGAGTGAATTATGGGCAATCAGATTGATGTAGTCATCCAGCCGGTGGTGTTGAGATTCACCCTCCTGGATGACGAGGTGGTTTATTTCTTCGCCGCCGATACCGAGGCCGTCCTGGATGAGATGGAGTTGATGATGGGGATCAACCCGGAAAAGGACATGCTGTTCGACTCCAACCTCGGGTTCCTACCGGTCTCCACCACCGTGCTGATCAGGGGGGAGAAGAACATCCTGGTCGATCCCGGCAACACCCACACCGGCTTCTACGGACAGCTTGGCATAGGTCTGAAGAGATTCGGGGTGACGCCCGGAGACATAGACCTGGTTGTATGCACGCACTGTCATCACGATCACATGGGCAGCGCCGTGTCCATCCCCGGCGTCGACATTGTGTTGGGTGAGGGAGAAGCCGACTTCTGCGAGGAGTTGTACGGCACCGCCGACACGGAGGCGCGCCTATCGGTGATGGGTCGTCTGATCGAGGTGGGAAGGGGAGAGGAGTTGGAGTTGATGCCCGGCGTGGCGGCTATTTCGACGCCCGGGCACACCCCGGGTCACATCAGCGTTGTGGCCGAGAACGAAGACGGGGAGAGGGTGATAGTGGCGGGGGACACGGTGATGACCCGTGGGGAGTACACGGACCGGACGTTCTCCCACTGGTACACCAGCGGTCAGTTGCGGGAACTGCACTCCAGCCTTGACCGGCTGCAGGCCCTCCAACCGGACACGGTGATGCCGGGCCACGACCGGGCCTTCGCTCCCCGGGGGAGTTGAGGTGGGCGCCCTGCGAACCGCGGTGGTGGGCACTGGAGCGATCGGATCGCTCCACGCTCGCGTCTATGCCGAGCATCCCTACTCCGAGTTGGTGGGGATCGTGGACGTCAACCCCCAGACGGCGGCAGCGGTGGCCGAACCATTGGGGGTCCCCTGGTTCACCGAGGTGTCGGACCTGCTGTCGGCTTGCCAGTTCGACGCCGCATCAGTATCAGTGCCGGAGCACTATCGCTATGAGAGCGCCATGCCCCTGGCGAAGGCCGGCAAGCACCTGCTGTTGGAGAAGCCGCTGGCGCCCAGCCTGGCGGAAGCGGATCGCCTGATAGCCGACCTGCGAGAGACGGGCGTCTTCACCATGGTGAACTTCATCCTCCGATTCGATCCTCGTTATTCGGAGGCCAAGGCGGCGGCTGCCAGTGGAAGGCTGGGGGACATCCACACCATGTTCACCCGCCGGCGGGGATCGTACCTGGGCGCGGACATCTACGGGGTCTGGACCGACCTGCTGATATCCACCGGCATCCACGATCTGGACGCCATGGCCTGGATGGCGGACTCGCCGGTCACGCGTGTGTACGCCGAGACCATCTCCCGCCGCCTGGCAGACTACGGGCATGACGACGCGGCCATGGTGATGGTGCGCTTCGCGAATGGCGCCATCGGCGTCCTGGAGACCAGTTGGGTGATGCCCAATCGTCTCCCGGCCGGCCTGGACGCCTGCCTGGAGGTGGTAGGAACCGGAGGAGCCGTCTTCGTAGACAGTTCGAATCATGGTCTGTCGATAATGGACGCCGACGCATACACAAAGCCCGATCTCACCCACTGGCCGGTGATTCTGGACCGGGTGGGGGGAGACCTGGCCGCATCCCTGGACCACTTCATACGCTCGGTGAGGGCTGGCGCGGCTCCCGAGTTGACTCTCGAAAAGGCCAGGCACGCCCAGGCGATGGTTGACGCCGCCAAGCGGTCGGCTGCCAGCAACATTCCCGTGGAACTCACGCCTCCTCCCGACTGACATCGCGATCCGCTCCCGGTCAGGCCTCCAAAACGACGCCCTGAGGCAACTCGGCCAGCCACGGCGGATCGGCGCCCGGGCGGGAGCAGGTAATCGCCGCGGCGACAGTGGCAAGTTTCAGCACCCTTCGCCAATCGGCCAACTCCAAACTGCCGGTCCTCTCGGGGGCCTCCGCCACGCCAAGAGTCCAGAGCGAAGCCAGGATTGCCGCCACGAATGTATCCCCGGCCCCCACTTCGTCGGCCACCTCCACCGACTCGGCGCCTGCCGACACTGCCCCCTCCTCGGTGTACACCGTGGCGCCCGACCTGCCATGGGTGACGAAGACCACCGAGGGTCTGCCCGACAGCAGTTCTTCGGCGCACTCCGCTCCACTCCTTCCGGGCCATATCCACGCCAGGTCCTCGTCGGAAGCCCGGTAGATGTCAGCTGTGGCCAGCCAACGCTGGTGATAGTGATGCCAGCGCGCTCGGTCATGGATGACCTGGGGGCGCACGTTGGGATCCACGGAGACAATGCCGGGGTGCCGTTCTGCCACACGGGCGAGGGTTTCAGCGGTGCGGCCGCGGAACATCCCGAGGGTTCCGCCGTGGAGGATGTGGGGACCCCTCCCGAGACGCTCCATCTCGACCGAAGTGAGCATCGTATCTGCGGTTCCCGTCCCTTCGAACTGGAAACGCAGCCGAGGCGTGTGTTCAACGATGGCCCGGGCCGTGGGTTCGGGGCCTCGCTGACAAGCCCGGAGATCCACCCCGTTGTCCCTTAGGAACGCCCAGATCGCTTCCCCGTGGGCGTCTTTGGAGATCCGGCCCACGAACGCGGATGGGACACCCAGACGAGCGCAGGCGACGGCAACATTCATGGGCCCTCCGCCCGGCACGGGATCCGGAACCAGGTCCACAAGGGCTTCGCCGCTGCTAACGATCACATCCCACCTACCAATCGGTTAACTTAGGGGCAATGGTCCGAAACGAACCTGCAAACCCGGCGCATCCAGTCTTTTACGGAAGCGGCGCCGGGAGCACCGCCCCCCAGGTCCAGCAGGCATCGTGATTGTGATCGGCTGATGGTCGGATCCAACCCGAGAATCGGGGTAGCCTCCGTCTTTCAGGAGACCAACACCTTCAGCCCGAAACCAACAGTCTGGGAGGACTTCAAGGTCCTGGTGGGAGACGAGGCGGTGGAGGCTCTGGCGGGGACCAACACCGAGTTTGCGGGGGTGATGGCTGAACTGGACCGGCAGGGCGCCGAAGCGGTTCCTCTGGTCTCGGCCTACGCCCTCCCGTCGGGACGCGTCACGGAGGGGACGTTCCGGCGTCTTGTAGGGCTTCTTGACGCTGGCCTGGGGCAGGCCGGCCGGCTTGACGGGCTTGTGCTGGCGCTGCACGGGTCGATGACCTCGGAGTCGGTGTTCGATGCCGATTCCATGCTGGTGGAGGTCGCCCGCCGTTGGATGGGCGCCGCGCCGGTCGGGGTGTGCCTGGACCTGCATGCCAACATGACCGCCCGGATGGTGGATGTTGCTGATGTGGTGGTCGGATATCACACCGAGCCCCACGTCGACATGGGATCGACCGGCGCTCGGATCGCACGGCTGTTGACCGCCGTCGTCCGGCATGAGATATCCCCGGCGATGGCGCTGGCCAAACGGGCTCTTCTCATTCCCGCCGAGGGTATGCGCACCGATCTCGGTCCGATGTCGGAGGTACGGGAACTGGCAGACCAACTGACCGTCGGTCGGGTACTGGACATATCTCTCTTCCCTGTGCAGCCCTGGCTGGATGTGCCGGAACTGGGCCTCGGGGTGTTGGTGGTCACCGACGACGACCCCGACAGCGCCTCTTTGATCGCCGAGGAACTGGCATACGAGGTTTGGCGGAGACGAGGTCGCATGACCACGCCCCGAATCATGACCCCGTCGGCGGCCTTCGCCACCGCGCGCCTCTCCTCGACAAGGCCCTTTGTGATGGCACACACGGCGGACTGCCCGACGGCCGGGGCTTCCGGAGACGATCCGATCATGGTGACGGAAGCTGCCCAATACGGAGCAGACCTTACGGTGATGCATTCGCTGCTGGATCCCGATGCGGCGCGCCGGTTGGCAGGTGAGGTGGGAAACCCGGTTCGATTGGAGGTGGGCGCAGCCTTCAACTCCGCGGCCCGCCCGGTCAACCTCGAGGGCTCCGTCGCCAACGCGGGAGGGGGAACATATCGGCTCACAGGTCATTCCCACACGGGAATGGAAGTCTCGATGGGGGAGTGGGCGGTGGTGACCTCCGGCTCCCACCATCTCCTGATAACTTCCCAACCCTCTGTCACGGGGGATCCGGCCACTTGGCGGCACGCCGGCCTGGACCCCGACCTCACCGACGTGCTGGTTGTGCGATCGTGCAGCGACTACCGGCCGAACTTTGCTGACTCCGCGCCCGACGCCATCACGCTCGATCTTCCCGGCGCCAGCACCCCCCGGCTGGAGAGCCTTCGCTTCCAGCACGTCCCGCGACCTATCTACCCCATCGATCCAGTCCTGATCTGAGTGCTTGCCGGTCCTGGCTAATGTCTTGGTCGTGACCGATCTAACTCCTTCCGAACTCGACGTTCTCACCTTTTTGGAGGCCACCGCCGATGAACAGTTGGCGTTCGCCCGGGAACTGATAGCCACGCCCAGCCCCACCCCGCCCGGTGACGAACGGGCGGTCGCCCTCCTGGTGAGGGAGCGTCTGGAGCGGTTGGGCATGAGCGACATAACCGAGTTGGCGGCCGTGCCAGAACGCCCCAACCTGGTGGTGAGGGTTCCCGGCGCCGGGGAGGGCCGGAACCTCATCCTGTCGGGCCACCTCGACACCAAGCCGGCGGGCGACATGTCCCGCTGGGAGACCGATCCCTGGGATCCGGTGATACGGGACGGCGACCTCTACGGGCTGGGCTCGGGGGACATGAAGGTGGCGGTGGCCGCCATGGTGTACTCGGCGGCGGCGCTGTCCCGCATCGAGGGATGGCCGGGCCAACTCCAACTGGTGTTCACCGCCGACGAGGAAGCAGGCTCGGCCCTGGGTTCCAAGTGGATGGCGGCGGAAGGCTACCTCCACGGGGACGCGGCCATCATCGGCGAGCCCTGCGGGGTGCTGTCCGAGTGGGAGCACATCGGGGTGGTCTCCCGGGGCGGGCTGCTCTTCAACATCCATGTGAAGGGCACCCAGATGCACTCCAGCGTCTCCGACCGGTTCGATCCGGTCAATGCCACGGTTGAGATGGCTTGGCTCATCCAGCGAATGCACGCCCAGATGAAGGGCTATCTCACCTACGAGCCGCACCATCTGGGGGGCCTTGGTCCCACCGTGAATGTGGGTGTGCTGGCGGAGGCGGGGGTTTACTACGGCGTGTACCCGGGAAACGCATGGTTCGGCTGCGACATCCGTCTGGTGCCCGGCATGACCCCCGAAAGCGTCACGGCCGACTTGCAGCGCTTCCTGGATGACGCAATGGAGGCGAACCCGAGGCTTGAGGCCGAGTTGGAGATCATAGGCGGCATCGAGGCCACCGAGATTCCCTTCGACCACCCGGTGGTGAGCGCGATCCAGCACGCCTCCTCCCATGTGCTGGGAAAGCGCCTGGAACCGGTCATCTTCCCCGGCGCCACCGATGCCTACAGCTTCCAGGCCACGGCCGGGATACCTTCAGTGGCGGCGTTCGGCCCCGGCTACCTCCCCCGCGCCCACTCACCCAACGAGCACCTTGCCGCCGGGGGAGTGTACGAGGCCTCCCGCATCTACGCCCTCGCGGCGCTGAAGTACCTCGCTGAGTAGCGATTAAGGCCAACCGGCGAAGACCACGGTAACCTAACGAAGACCATGGTAACGATGGTCTGCTGGAACATTGCTTGGAGAAAAGCTGCTTGGCGGTTCCTGCTAGGTTGCGGGGCAGACATTGCGCTCTTGCAGGAGACGAGCCTGCCCCCTGACGATGTAGCTGAGCAGATCGAGGCATCTGAGCAGATCGAGGTGGATCCGGCGCCGTTTCATGATGCTGATGGGAATAGGCTCTCGCGGGCGGCCATCGTGAAGCTCTCCGATCGGGTTCAGGTGGAATGGCTGGAGCCTGTGCCGATTGCCGTAGCCCGAAGGGGTGACTTTGTTGAGAGTCAACCAGGCTCCATAGCGGCCGCCGTCATTTCAGCACCGGGAGTGGCACCGTTCATCGCCGCTTCGATCTGTGCGGCATATGACAATGTCCATCGATCCGTGGGCAAGTCGTCCATTGTCGACGCTTCCGTCCATCGGGTCATCTCTGACCTGTCGCTGCTGATCGGGCACATAAGGAGACACCGAATCGTGGCTGCGGGCGACCTCACCGTCTGGCATGGCTACGGGAACAACGACTACTGGAAGGGGCGTAATGACACCGTGTTTGATCGAATGGAAGCCATTGGGCTTCCTCTGGTCGGGCCACAGTATCCTCACGGACGGCAGGCCGATCCTTGGCCGACCTGGTTGCCCGAGGACAGCCTGAACGTTCCCACCTACTACAACATAGGCGGATCCCCGGCTATGGCGACAGGTCAGCTTGACTACGTGTTCGCTTCAAAGAGCATGGCGGACTCCGTAAAAGTACGAGCGCTGAACGGTGTTGAAGAGTGGGGTCCCAGCGACCATTGCCGAATTGAGATCGTGGTCACCTGAGGGGGGGAGTAGCTGATCCCGGTCACCGGTTCGAATAGCGGGCAAAGAACGAGTCCGCCTGTAAGCCGGATTCTGTGGGGACCGTCTCCGGCCCCCGGTGACCATCCATCTGGGATCACCGTCGCCGGTGACCTCCTGCGGCTCACCCGGGACTGATCAACGGGCCATTGCGTCCCTGCTTAGCCTTGCTCCAGGTAGGGTTTGCCAGCCGCCCCGGTCACCCGGGGCGCTGGTGGTCTCTTACACCACCGTTTCACCCTTGCCTGTGCCTCTCCCGAGGCCATCGGCGGTCTGTTCTCTGTGGCACTTTCCGTCGGGTCGCCCCGCCTGGGCGTTACCCAGCACCCTGCCCTGTGGAGTCCGGACTTTCCTCAGGCGTCGGTATGTCCTCCGCCCGCGGCCACCCGGCGAACTCGTTCTTTCTTCTTATGTTATGGCTTCACCGGCCACGGGTGCCATCGGTTTGGATAGTTGCCAAATGAGATCGCCGGACTCCGGTCGCCGAGTTCGTCAGCGGCGGCCGGCCCACCATCCGGTTAGGCCGCCGAGGATCACTCCCAGGGCTGCTGCCGACAGGACCTGGAGGGGCGTGGTGTTGGCCCCTCCCCGGGAGGCCAGTGTCACCAGGATTCCGACTATCACCAGGCCGGTGAGGGAACCGTGGAAACGTTGGCCCATGGCGACGGTTCGTCCCGCCACCCATCCCCCCACCATCACTCCCACCACCAGGCCTGCCACCGCCCCGCCTCCTCGACTGTCCGGGCTGCCGAAACCGGGGACGATCTCCCAACCGAGCGCTCCCAGCCACCACTCGATCAGGGTCACGAGGGCCACCGCCAGCAGGCCTACCGCGGTCCCCATTACCAGCGCCCGCAAACGGACTCTTGGAATTCTCAAGCCTGTGACCTTTCGGTTGATCGTTGACCCTCTGCCTGTAAGTCGAGAAGGGTAGAGTTTCGGGTAGTCATCGCATAGCCAGGAGGAAGCATCATGAAGCAGTCGTATGTCGCCGAGATGGTCGGCACATTCATCCTGGTGTCGATAGGGTCGCTGGCTGCTCTCTCCTCGGACGGGAACCTGTTGATCGTGGCCTTCGGGTTCGGGTTTGCCTTGATGATCGCCCTTTACTCGGTAGGTCACATCTCGGGAGGGCACTTCAACCCGGCAGTGAGCCTGGCTATGCGGCTGGGAGGGTCTCTTACCACTGCTGACATGATCGGATACTGGGTGGCCCAGGTGGTGGGAGCGATACTGGCCTCGGTGGCAGTGCTCGCCATGGCCGGATCCGATGCGGTAGTCGACACGATGAACATCTATGAGGACACCGGCCCGGCATTCGGAGCCGAGATCCTTCTCACCGGGGCTTTCGTACTGGTGATCATGGTGGTTGCCAGCCACGGTCTCGGTCACGCAAGGACCGTGATCTCCCTGGCGCTGGTTGCCATCCACCTGGCCGGGGTGCCGATCTCCGGCGCCTCCGTCAACCCCGCTCGTTCGCTGGGTCCGGCGGTGGTGGCCGGCGACCTGAGCGGCATCTGGCTGTATATAGTGGCGCCGCTGGTGGGAGCCGTGGTGGCCTGGCTGGTCACCCGGGTGGCGCGCACCGGTCCAGTGGACGCCTAGGCGGTAGACCCCCAAATGAATTGGTCAGAAGTACTGGGAAAACTTACTGCCGGGGAGAATCTGAGCCGGTCGGAGGCTCGCGCGGCCCTGGACGACATCATGGGCGGGCAGGCGACTCCGGCACAGACTTCGGCGTTCCTGGTCTCGCTCCGTATCAAGGGCGAGACCACCGAAGAGATGGCCGGGTTGGTGGAGACCATGCGCGCAGTTGGGGTGAGAGTCTCCATCGGGGAACCGGTGGTGGACACCGCCGGAACCGGCGGAGATCGTTCCGGCACCTTCAACATATCCACCACGGCCGCCCTGATCGCAGCCGGAGCGGGCGCCAAAGTGGCGAAGCACGGCAACCGGTCGGCCTCGTCCAAGTGCGGGTCGGCGGACGTGTTGGAGGCTTTGGGGGTGGGAATCGAACTTGACCCCGAACAGACAGCCGAGATGGTCACGGAAGCAGGGTTCGGGTTCTTCTTCGCTCCGCGATACCACCCAGCCATGAAGTATGTCGTGCCCATCCGCCAGCAACTGGCCATACCCACCGTCTTCAATTTCCTGGGACCGCTCACCAATCCTGCCGGCGCCACCCGCCAGTTGATCGGCGTCTACGACAGCAAGATGGCCAAGCGCATGATCGGGGTGCTGTCGCGCCTGGGGACCGAGCGTGCGCTGGTGGTCCATGCCGACGACGGGTTGGACGAGGTCTCGGTCTCCGGCCCCACCAGGGGGTTCAACCTGGCCGACGGTGAGGTGACGCCGGTTGTGCTCACCCCCGAGGACTTCGGTGTGGATCGGGCGGACGTCTCGGAGTTGATCGGCGGTGACGCGGAGACCAATGCCGCGATCCTGCGTTCCGTGCTGGCTGGTGAGACCGGCCCCCGGAGAGACGCGGCGGTGGCTAACGCGGCGGCCACCCTGATGGTGGCCGGCCTGGCCCAGACCCCGGCCGAAGGCGCCCTCTCGGCGGCCCGTTCGATCGACTCGGGAGCGGCCGGGGCCGTGCTCGACAGGGTGATCGACCTGAGCCGATAGTCCAGGGTTGCATGGGGACACCGGGGATTCCGACGTTGCGTAGGGTCCGGTCGAGCTTATAGTTTCCGCAATGGAACGCCGACGCAGCTGTCTGGTCCTGGTCTGGATTACCCTGTTGGCGTTCCTTACGGTTTCATGTGGTTCCGGAATCGGGGAACCGGCTGAAGACTTCAACCTGAATTTGCAAACCGGGGGCACGTTCGTTCTCTCCGAGCAGACCACTCCGGTGCTGTTGTTCTTCTGGGCGGAGTGGTGACCGGTTTGCAAACGGCAGTTGCCGTCTATCGAAACCTTGGGCGCCGATTATCAGGGTCGGGTGGTGGTCCTGGCTCCCGCAGTTCAATCGGGTCTGGACCGTGCCGTCGGGGTTGCTGAGCAGCTACTGCCCTCGGGCCTGGTGCCCTGGGGTTTGGATGAGGACCAGGACGTCTTCTCCGCCTACGGGTTCCGCGGCGTGCCTGCCGGAGCCATCGTGGCTCCCGACGGCACTCTGATGGACACCTGGCAGGGATCCAGGGACATCGATGAGATCAAGGCCGTACTGGACGATCTGCTGTCGAGGTCCGAGGAAGCAATGGGGATGGTTTCTCCGTCTTAGCACCTGGAAGAAGGCGCTCATGTCGGGTCTCCCGAACCGGGAGAGCGCGCCTTGTGGATCTAAAGCGCATTGTGCCTGCCAATACCTATACTTTTCCCAAATGAAGCGTCGCGGACCTTGGTCGGGGATAGTAGGTCTGGTCCTGCTGTCGCTGGTTGCCGCGTCGTGCGGCGGAGGGTCGGATACCGGAGGTGAGTCGGCGGAGGTTACCGCCACCGCGGACACCGTTCCGGATACGACGGCCGCTCCCACAACCACCGCGGCCGCTCCGACCACCACGGCCTCGGCGTCCACCGCTGCCACCGAAGCAGAGACGGCCACCACCTCGGCACCGGCCACCACTGCGGCGCCCGAATCCGCTTCCACCGAGAGTGAAGCCGCACCCGAGACCCCGGCCGAAGAGCCCGAGACCACCACGACGACCACGGTCCCGCCATCGGAGCCGCTCGGGCCGCCGGCGCCGGACTTCACCCTGGAGTTGGGTACGGGAGGAACCTTTGCGCTCTCGCAACAGACCACCCCGGTGTTGATCTTCTTCTGGGCGGAATGGTGACCGGCGTGCCAGCGGGAGTTGCCCGCTGTAGATCGGTTGGCTGAAGAGTACGAGGGCCGGGTAGTCGTGGTGGCGCCGGCCTGGAAGTCAAGCCTGGGGGACACCGCCGACGCCGCGGCGCAATTGATTCCCTCGGGTAAGGTGCTCTGGGGGCTGGACGAGACACAGGAGATCTTCGCCGCCTACGGGATAGGCGGCCAGCCGGCCGGTGCGATAGTTGCCGCCGACGGGTCCCTGCTCGTCACCTGGCCGGGCGTTAGGGACGGCGGGGACATACGGGCGGACCTGGATGCGTTGCTTAGCGGGAGCAACTCCTTCTCGATCGGTTCGGCTTCGGCTGGTTCGGCAACCCTTTCGAGTCCCGGGTGAATGACGTAACACCGGCCTGGAGGTCGGTTTTGGCTCGGCTTCTACTGACCCTCTCGGTGTTGGTCGGCCTCTTGTTGGGCGCCTGCGGATCCGAGGATGCGGGTCCCCAGGCCGAGAGCGCCCCCGCACCGACCACCTCCGCTCCTGCGACGACCGCTCAACCCGAGGAGCCTCCTTCTTCCGATGTCGAGACTTCGGCTCCCGCCGAGGACGAAGGGGCGGACGTTTCCTCGACCACCGTCGCTCCTGAACCTCTGACCACCACGACGGTGCCCGAGCAGGCCGAAACGACGGATCAGGAGGTGGTGGAGGAGCCTCCGGTCACGGAGAGCCCTACCACTACAGAGGCCCCCACCACAACTACGGAGGCGCCTACCACCGCCGCGCCTCCCACTACCAGTACGACCGTGGCGCCGACCACCACTACCACCGCGGCGCCGACCACCACTACGAGCGTGGCGCCCACTACCACCACGACCAAGGCTCCTGCCACTGCCAGGAGGCCGCCGACCACCACTACC
Organism: bacterium; assembly: GCA_028819345.1. GTDB lineage: Bacteria > Actinomycetota > Acidimicrobiia > Spongiisociales > ZC4RG35 > Bin76. Next base: position 165,635 of record JAPPLW010000103.1, read on the forward strand.
ACTGTGGCGCCTACTACCACCACGACCACGACAGTTCCGACCACGACCACCACCGCGGCCCCCACGACGACCACGACCACCACCCAGCCTCACAACCGGGAGTCCGCTCCCGACTTCACATTGGAGTTGGGGTCTGGGGGAACGTTCACCCTCTCCGCCGAGCCCCGGCCCGTGTTCATGGTGTTCTGGGCGGAGTGGTGACCGTCGTGTCAACGGGAGTTACCCGTTATCGATGGTCTGGCCGCCGAATACCAGGATCGGGTGGCTTTCGTGGCGCCGGCCTGGAAGGCGCCGCTGAACGCCACCACCAGTAGGGCAAACCAGTTACTCAGGTCGGGTCTGGTGATGTGGGGATTGGACGCAAACCAGCGGATCTTCTCGGCCTACGGGGTGGGTTACCAGCCGGTGACCATCCTGATCGGCGCCGATAAAACCATTGTCAAGACTTTGCGTGGTGGACAGGGTTCCTCCACCCTGCGGGCGGCGATCGAAGAGTTGCTGTCGATCTCCGGCTAGCTTCGCTGCGGTGCTGGGTGGGCCAATCCGGCGCTGACCGAGACATAATTGCGTTCTGATGAGACTCTGGGAATGGCTGCTCACCGGCGTATGCGTGCTGGCGGTGCTGTGGCCGGCCCTGGAGGGTCGCCGTCCCCGCCGGGGCATCGCCGCCACGGTGCTGGTGGCTGTCCTGGCCTGGCAGTTTCTGGCGGAGGGTTTCCGCTGGCAACTCTGGGGGTTGTACGGGGTCGCCCTGGGAATGGCGCTGGGCGATGTACTCACCGGGGAACGCCAACTGGTCTCCTACCAGCGAATCCGGAGAGCAGCCCTGGGTCTCCTGGGCGTCCTGTTGGTGGTGACCCCGGTGTGGGCGCTGCCGATCGTGGAGATACCCCCTCCCACCGGCCCTTACCAGGTGGCAACCACCAGCCTGGAGCTTTCGGGTGTGGACCGCATCGAGGAGTACGGCCCCAACCCCGGGACCTTTCGGCGGCTGATGGTCCAGGCCTGGTATCCCGCCCGGGTGCCCGATGATGCCGAACCCCTCACTCCCTGGGTGGCCGACCTGAACGTGGTCGGTCCGGCGATGGCCGAATCGTTCGGGCTTCCCGGGTTCTTCCTTGATCACACCCGGTACACCCCCTCCCACAGCTACGGGGAGGCCGCTGCATACCGGGGAGAGATCCCCGTGATCATCTACTCCCACGGATGGCGGTTGTTCCGTAACGCGGCGGTCCACCAGATGGAGTCCCTGGCCAGCCATGGCTACCTGGTGATCGCGGTGGATCACCCCTACGGGTCGGTGGCCACCGTCTTCGGAGACGGCGAGATCGCCCTTCTGGATCCCGAGGCGCTGCCCGATTCCGAAGAGGTGGGAGACGAGGCCTTCGAGGAGGCGGCCATCCGGCTGCTGGAGACCTATTCGGAGGATGTGCGCATGGTCATCAGGGGATTGGAACAGGGAGTGAACGGGCCCTTCGGTTGGTTGGCCGGGATGGCGGACCTGGACCGGCTGGGCATTTACGGCCACTCCCTGGGGGGAGGCGCGGCGGTGAGGACCTGTCTCCTGGAGCCCGCCTGCCGGGTGGTGGCGGCCCTGGACGGGTGGGTGGAGCCGATCACCTCCTCGGAACTGTCCGGCGAGCTGGATGTACCGTCGATGTTCATCCGCTCCGACCCATGGCGGGAGTTGGAGAACGACCAAGTGTTGCGGGGACTGGTGGAGCGGAGTAACCGGCGGACCTACTGGATAGGGGTCCAGAACACTGTTCACAGCGACTTCACCATCGCCCCGGTGCTCTCTCCCCTGGGAAGCCGCCTGGGGTTGAGAGGAACCATGCCGGCCGCCCAGGTGTTTGCGGTGGTCGACCACTATCTGGTGGAGTTCTTCGATCGACACCTTCTTGGTGTCGGAGGCAGGGAGTTGACCGAGGCGCCGCCCGCCGGCGTCCTGTTCGAACTCATCCCGTAGGAGGTGCCAAGCCCTACTCCGGTCGGCCGCTCCCGAGGATCAGGTCGATCTGGCGGCCCAGCGAGAGAGAGTCGGAGG
>JAPPLW010000026.1 GCA_028819345.1 bacterium
CGGCTTCCTGGATGCGTTCGTGGAGGAGGGGGAGGTTGAGGTCGACCCAGGCGACCAGGTTGAAGAGCTGGGGGAGGGCCTGGATGGCGCGGAGTTGGGAGCGGCCACGGCCGGCGCCGACGATGGCGACTTTTATCGGGGTTTCCATGCAGTGCCTCCGCTCAGGGGGTGGCAGGTAATTTGCGGCAGCCGGAGTGGACGATGGCGATGGTCAATTGGTTAGCCATGCGTTGTTTTCCTTGCTCCGCTGGGGTGCTGAAGGGTCATTCTCGCAGGTTGGACGGGGTGGTGTTGGTGGGGGTTGGGTGGGCGGGGGACGCCTCACCGAATGCCGGGGACGGCGTCTGCCTCTCCCCTTGGAGAGGGTGAAGAGGGGCGGCTCCGGCTTGGGTGCTGCGGGGAGGATCCCAGGCTGCGCGCAGCCTGGGCCACAAGTCGCGCAGCCTGGGCCACATGGCCACGAGCGGGTGGGGGAGGTTCGGAGAAGTTGGTCTGGCTGGGTGCCAGGGGTGGCTTGGGTGCGCTTGGATGGTTGGGTGCTGCTGGGTCCCGGCCGGGGACGCCGGGATGGCGGAGGGGAGTGCTGGGCGTGGGGTAGGTGCTGGGGGGTGTGGTTCGACACGGTTCTCCGACGGACTCCGAACCGGCTCACCACGAACGGGTAGGCGCGGGTGGTGGGGTGCGCGGAAGACGGGCGGGTCAGAGACCCGCCCCTACGCCAGATTGGAATGACCCCGCGACGAAGTCAGTGAGCCGGCGCTTGAGCTGAAGGGGCAGGTTCTCGTCCAGCTTGAAGCGCACGGGGAATAGCTATGCGCCCAGGGGCGCCATCCGTTCCCTGGCCAGCTCGGCCGCGTAGTGCAGGGTGGCCTGTACCGCTTCGGCGGATACGGAGGGATAGCTCTGGACGATTTCGTCCACCGTCAAGCCGGCGGCCAGGTTGTCCAGGATGACGGTGACCATGACGCGGGTGCCGGCAATGCAGGCCTGACCGTGACAGACGTTGGGATCAACGGATATGTGGTCGTGCCAGTTCATGTTCGGCCGGCTGCTGGGTGACGGGGAGTCAATCCTAGCGGGCTGGAGGGGGATGAAGAAGGGGAGAGGTTAGAGGGGAGAGGAGTGAGATGGGGAAGAGGCAAGAGCGAGCGGGGCGCCTGGGATTGCGGGTCTGACGGGGTGGCACCGCGTGCCTGGACTGATCGAGGCGCTGGGTCCCGGCAGGGGACGCCGGGATTGCGAAGTTAGAACGGCGGCGGGGTTGCCCAGGTGTCAGTCGGACGGAGGAACGCGGCTGGACAGGACGCCATCGATGACGCCTTCGATGCGGGAGAACCGCTCCGTCAATCCGTCGACGCGACCGGACAGCGCATGCACGTCCTGGCGAAGTTGCGGGATAGCCTCGACTTGCTCCTGAATCTTGCCCAGAACCGCGCCCAGCCTGAACGCCGCCCCGACGAACGCGATGAGCATGGCGGCCCCAACGCTCACAATCGTCACAACAATGGGGGTGGCGTCCATGGGCGGTTCCTCCGTGACGGGGATACCTGCTCCCCGCCTACAGGTGACATCAGGTCAATCGTCTGCGAACACCCGCCCTGCCGCATTGTAGACGGGGACGTGCCGGTGGGTTGATTGCCTGGCAGAGCCTCACTGAATGCGGTGGACGGCTTTTGGCTCTCCCCTGGGAGAGGGTGACGAGGGGCGATCTGGGCTGGGCGGAGAAACCCGGCGCGGTGGTAGTGGCTGGTGGGGTGCGCGGAAGACGGGCGGGTCGGGGACGCCGCCCCTACGAGGATGGGCGTTGGGCGGGCGATGGTGGGCGGGTCCCAGGCTGCGCGCAGCCTGGGCCACACGTCGCAGCCTGGGCCACATTTCCACGAACGGGTGGGGGCGGGGAGGGATGAAGACTGGATCCCGGCTGGGGACGCCGGGATGACGGAGGGACTGGATCCCGGCTGGGGACGCCGGGATGACGGAGGGACTGGATCCCGGCTGGGGACGCCGGGATGACAGAGGGGTTAGGGGATGGCGGCGCGGGCGGTGGCGAGGTCCTGGGCGCCGAGGCGGCGGATCCATTTGGAGTCGTTGCCGCAGCTGACGAAGAGCATGCCCTGCTTGATGCGCAGGGCGGCTTCTTCGCCGTCGGCGCAGGACATGCCGCAGAAGGCGCCGGTGTTCTCAGCCGCCTGGACGACTTTGGCGTAGGCGGCTTCGGCGTCGGTGCCGGCAACATCCGGTTCCAATTGCATGGAGCGGCCCATGTCGGCGGGGCCGATCCAGCAGCCATCGACGGTGGGTTCGGCGAGGATGGCTTCGCAGTTGGCGACGGCCTGGGCGGATTCGATCTGGACCATCATGAGGATCTGGTCGTCGGCCCAGTCCATGTAGTCAGGCCCGTAGCGCTGGGCGTGGGTGGCGCCTAACGACCGCACGCCGCGGGGCGGATAACGCACGGCTTCGCCGGCGCGGCGGGCGTCTTCAGCCGTATGAACCATGGGGACGACGATGCCGAGCATGCCGGCATCGAGGGCCTGGCCGATTTCGGTGACGTTGTTGCGCGAAACGCGAGCGAACGGCACGGAGCCGCCGGCGACGATGGATATGAGGCCGTGCTGGAACAGGGACCAGTCCCAGACCCAGTGTTGCTGTTCGAGCATGACCCAGTCGTAGCCGAGACGGGCGCAGATTTCGGTGGAGACGGGGGATTGAAGGCCGCAGCTGATGCCGATGGCGGGTTCGCCGCGGGCCATTTTGGCCTTGGCCTGGTTGGTGTGCATGGTTGAGTTGGGGGCGGTGAGGAGCTACGAGGGTGATGGTAGTGGGGGGCGGTTGGGGTGGCTAGTGGGCGAGGGGAGAGGGGAGAGGGGAGAGGAGTGAGAAAGAGAGGAGGGATGGGGACAAGAACTCCGTTAGGCCAGGGATGGTGTGTCTTACGGGGTGGCGCTTGTAGGCCGAGTTTGTTGGTTGCTGCTGGGTCCCGGCCGCGGACGCCGGGATGACGGAGGTGGTGGGGCAGGGGGTGTGGTTCGACACGGCCCTTCGAAAGACTTCGGGCCGGCTCACCACGAACGGGGGCGGGGATGGTGAGGAGCGAAGACTGGATCCCGGCTGAAGACGCCGGGATGACGGAGGGGGCGGGCGCGGAAGGAAAACTGGGTCCCGGCTGAGGACGCCGGGATGACGGCGGGGAGGTTAGGGGAGGGCGGATTTGGGGAAGGTGGCGTAGGCGCTGACGGGGACGCCGTAGCCGCCGGCCTGGCCGAGGCGGAGGTCCATGGCGGCGCCTGAAAGGGCGCGGGCGGTTTCGGCTGAGACGTCGAGCTGGTCGATGAGGCGGGTTTCCATGGCGTGCTGGGCGATTCGCAAGGCCTGGGTGAGGTCGTCGTGGACGCCGACGGTCATGACCTGGGTTGGGGTTTCGAACCAGGGCCACTGGAGGTGCTGGGCGGGGGTGAGGGAGAGGTGGAGGTCGATTTCGGCGTCGATGTTGACGCCGGAGTGGGCTTCGCCGTCGCCCATGGTGGCGTGGACGTCGCCGATGGCGAAGAGGGCGTCGGGGGCCCAGACGGGGAGATGAACGGTTGTGCCGGCGGTGATGTCGTTGAAGTCGAGGTTGCCGCCGTGGATGCCGAGGCTGAGGGCCTCAATGGCGCCGGTGGCGGGGGCGACGCCGAGGGTGCCGACCATGGGGCGCACAGGCAGGGGGACGCCGGCGACGGTGACGGTCTGGTCCTGCACATCAAAGGGCTGGATGGCGGGGGGTACGGGGTGGTCGCCAAGAAGGCCGGTGCCGGGGGTGGTGGCGACGTAGCCGCGGGGACCCAGGCGCACGGCCTGGATGTGGACGTGGAGGGTGTCGCCGGGCTGGGCGCCGCGGATGGCGATGGGGCCGGTGGTGGGGTTCATGCGGCCGGGGCGGCGCTGGGCGAGGTAGGCGTGGATGTCGAGGTCGTTGCAGCCGCGGTCGTAGGCGTCGCGGGCTTGGACGGTGAGGTCGGCTGGCGGGGTGACGTGGGCGATGGGGGGCGTGGTGGGGTCGAAGGCGTAGATGACGTGGTGGGCGGGGATGTGTTGGCGTTGGGTGGGCATGGCAGAGGGGGTGGTGGAGGCGAGG
>JAPPLW010000077.1 GCA_028819345.1 bacterium
TCCGCACCGAGCGGGGCATGGTTCCCACCGACCAAGCCCTGCCAGGGGAGTCACCCCCCCTGTTGCGAGTCTCCTAGCCCGCCCGCCAGAGCCGGCTTCCCGGTTCGACGCCCATTATCTTAATTCGCGGCTCCGGTCCGACCCTGTCGGGGCTCCCTCCCCCGCAGTAGGTGTTTGAATGGGGGGTTGTGTCGGCGGGCTCGCAACAGGTGGATCAGGTCCTGCCAGACGGTTCCGAAAGAGTGGCTGCCGCTTTCCGCTCGCCGCCCGAGATGGCGTATCCTGAGAAGCGCGATGTCGGACATGGACACTGTTCTTCAGACCACCCTGGATTGGGCGCAGATGGGTAAGAGATTTGCACTGGCCACGGTGGTCGGTGTGAGGGGATCCACCTACCGGCAGCTTGGCGCCCGCCAACTGGTGGCCGAGGATGGTTACTCGGTGGGGACCGTGTCCGGCGGCTGCCTGGACCAGGACCTGCATCGGGTGGTGGAAGAGGTTCTGGCCTCAGGTGCCCCCCGTCTGGTGGAATTCGACCTGACCGCCGACGATGAGGCGATATGGGGATGGGGGATCGGATGCAACGGCGCCACGGAGTTGCTGGTGGTCCCGGCGGCCGATGCCCGAGAGTGGGCCGAACAGGTGGCGTCCTCCCGCACCCACAGGCGGCCCCTGGCAGTGGTGCATGAGCTGTTCGGGCCCAGGTTCGCCAAGTTGTACGTGGGGACCGAAGGTGTGCAGGCCGGTTCCCTGTCGGATTCGTCCCTGGAACCGCAGGCTGTCTCCATGGCTCGGGAAGCCATCTCCGAGGGCAATTCCCACATCACGGCTCCCCAGGGTCGGCGGATGATGGTAGAGGCGTTGGGCGCTCCCTCCAGGCTGCTGATATGCGGGGCCGGCCATGACGCCGATCCCGTGGCCCACTACGCGGCCGAGCTGGGATTCGAGGTGGTGGTCAGCGACGAGCGGGATGGGTTGCTCACCACCGAGCGTTTCCCCTCCGCCCACCTGGTGCCGGCGCCTGCTTCCCGGTTGGCGTCGATCATCACACTTGACCGGCGCACTTACGTGGTGGTGATGAGCCACAATTATCTGCGGGATCTCGATTACCTGCGTTCTGTCCTGGGCAGTGACGTGCCCTACATAGGAGCGCTGGGGCCCGGAGCGCGACTTGAGCGTCTGATTGGCGATCTGAAGGAGTCGGGATCACCTCCCTCCACCGAAGACCTAGCCAAGATGTACGGACCGGCCGGTCTGGACATCGGCGCCGAGGGGCCCAAGGAGATCGCATGGGCGATCATGGCGGAGATACTGGCTGTGCGGCGTCGTCAATCCGGCGGCTACCTGCGGGATCGGAAGGGTCCGGTATCATCTCGGCGAAACTGACCGCCTCCACACTCTTTCAATCCAGCGACCGAGTCCGGTTCAGGAACCAGAGGAGCCCCACATGAAGATCGAACACGAAATCGAAGTAGCCAAGCCCCTCCCGATGGTCTGGGACTTCTTCCAGGACATCCCGTCGGTGGTTCAATGCATGCCCGGCGCGGAGCTGACCGAGGACAAGGGCGACGGCGTGTACGCCGGCAAGATCTCAGTGAAGCTCGGGCCGCTCAGCGCCAACTTCGACGGCGAGGCCACGATCGCCCCGGATCCGGAAGCCCGGTCCGCCACCATCACCGGCAAGGGAGTGGACAGGCGGGGAGGAAGCCGGGGCCGGATGACCGTGGAATACCAACTCGGCGAGACCGAGGGGGGCACCGGGGTGAGGATCGAGGCCAACGTGTCCCTGGCCGGCGCGGTTGCCCAGTTCGGGCGGAGCGGGCTGATCAAGGAGATCTCCAATCGGCTGATCGGCGAGTTCGCCGAGTGTCTGGAGGGAAAGCTGAGCGCGGTGACCGTCGAGGAGGCCGCTCAGGTCCAGGCAGGGGAGGTGAGGGGGATCGCCTTGTTCTTCCAGACGCTCGGCTCCCGGATCAAAGGGCTCTTCTCCCGCTCCGGGTAGAGACCCGGGAGGGGTCATCCGGCTCCTCGATCAGCGCTTCCAAGAAGGCTCCAGTTCGGGGTCGATCAAGTAGCGCTTCATCGCTTCGGTGACCACCGACGGCGCCAGCAATTCTTTGGTGGCGAGGGCGGAGAGCACGCTCACTACCAGGTAACCGGTGTCAATCTCGAAGAAACGCCGCAGCTTTTTGCGGGTGTCGGAGCGTCCGAAGCCGTCGGCGCCCAGGGTCACGTACGGGACCGGCACGTATCTCGAGATCTGGTCCGGCACGGCCCTCATGAAGTCTGTGACCGCGGTGATCACTTCCCCCGCCGCCGCCAGTCTCCGGGAAACGTACGGTTGCCTGGAACGTTGGTTGGGATGGAGCAGGTTCCAGCGTTCCACCTCCATCGCCTCGGTGCGCAGGGCCTGGTAGGAGGTGGCTGACCACAGTTCGACTCCGATCCCGTAGTGTTCGGCCAACTCCTGCTGGGCCTCCAGGGCGGCGCCCACCGTCGATCCCGAGAAGAGGATCGAGCCCTGCTTTGACACGCCCTCGGGGGAGGGGGCCCACCGATACAGCCCGGCCAGGATGCCCCCGTCCACGCCGGCGGGTTTGGTGGGATGGTGGTAGTTCTCGTTGTACACGGTCAGGTAGTAGGAGATGTCCTCGTTCTCCTGGTACATCCGCCGGATCCCGTCCTCGACGATCACGCCCAACTCGTAGGCGAAGGCCGGGTCGTAACTTCTCATGGAGGGGACGGTGGTGGAGAGCAGCAGGCTATGGCCGTCCTGGTGCTGCAGACCCTCGCCCATCAGGGTGGTGCGCCCGGCGGTGGCGCCCAGCAGGAACCCGCGCGCCCGGGCGTCGGCGGCCGCCCAGATCATGTCCCCCACCCTCTGGAAGCCGAACATGGAGTAGAAGATGAAAAAGGGGATCATCGGGATTCCCCGGTTGGCGTAGCAGGTGGCGGCGGCCGTCCAGGAGGCGAGCGAGCCCGCCTCGGTGATTCCCTCCTCGAGGAGTTGCCCATCCTTTCTCTCAAGGTAGGCCAGGATCATGGCGGCGTCCACCGGCTCGTAGAGCTGACCGCGCGAGGAGTAGATGCCGAGTTCGCGGAAGAGGGGATCCATGCCGAAGGTGCGGGCTTCGTCGGGGACTATCGGCACCACCCGGGGTCCGAACTCGGGCACCCGGCAGAGGTTGCGGAGCAGCCTCACGAAGGCGGTGGTTGTGGATACCTCCACCTTTCCGCTCCCCTGGTTGAGCACGTCGAAAGTCTCCGGAGGGGGGAGGGTGAGGGGCTTTCGGACCGTGACCACCCGGCTGGGAAGCCAGCCCCCCAGCCGCTTCCGGCTCTCCATCAGGTACTGGTACTCGGGCGACGAGGTGGGAGGGCGGTAGTAGGGAGGGTCGAGGTCTTCCTCGAACGCCGCGTCGGGGATTTCCTGGCGCAACTCCAGCCTGTCGCGCAGTTGCATGAGCTGCTGGTTGGTGAGTTGCTTTATCTGGTGGGTGGCGTTCCTTCCCTCCACGTCCGGTCCCAGGGTCCAGCCCTTGATGGTCTTGGTCAAGATCACCGTCGGGGCACCCGAGGCGCGGGTGGCCGCCTCGTAGGCGGCATACACCTTGTGAGGATCGTGGCCTCCGCGGCGCAGTTCCCATATGTCCCGGTCACTCAGGACCTTGGCCATCTCGAGGGTGCGGGGATCCTTTCCGAAGAAGTGTTCCCGCACGTACGCCCCGCTCTCGGCCTTGTAGCGCTGGTACTCGCCGTCCAGGGTTCGGTGCATCACGTCCACCAAGGCTCCGTCGTGGTCCCGCGCCAGGAGCGGATCCCACCCCGATCCCCACACCACCTTGATCACATTCCAGCCGGCTCCCCGGAAGATCGCCTCCAATTCCTGGATGATCTTGCCGTTGCCCCGGACCGGGCCGTCCAGGCGCTGGAGGTTGC
>JAPPLW010000052.1 GCA_028819345.1 bacterium
TAACTCATTCACAAAGGCTCCGCGGAACGGACTTTATCCACGGCCTGCTAGTAGTGCACCGGCGACCTGGTGGCGCCGCCCGCCCCGGCAACCGCCGAGCCGGGTCCGGGGTTCTTGACCGTCGAGTGGACGGCGCCTGCGGCCAGCCGGGCCATCGGCGTGCTGCTCGAACTGGCGGGTCCCGGCATCGAAGTACTCCAAGCTGCCGCCGGTCTCGCACTCTACCATTCCGCTGCCTCGGTGCGGCGCCAGGTCATCGTGGCGGGCCCGCTCCCCGAGAACGGTCCGCTCCTCCGGTTCCGGGGGCCGGACCGCGGCCGGCTCGCCCTCTACCGGGTCCGTGTGCTGAAGGTCACGGGCGACGACTACGCGCTTGGCGATCCAACGGAGTACCGGGCCGTTGCCGCGCCGAACTGACGACTCTTTGGATGAGCTGACGATTCGGGGCCGTTGCTCTGAGCCTACTCGTGATCTTCATAGCATTCCTGATCCCGGGAGGGCCTTCCCGCTAGCGGTAGACCCTCGGTGGGCCTCTTCTCTTTCAAGAGCGTTTGCAGCTTCCGTCTCAGTAATGTAATGCTTACCCCCCGTTCACCGGGTTCACGTGTCTCCGGTGGGCCGGTGCGATGCCCCTCTCAGGAGGCGAACCGATGACGGACGCTGGATCGGACGCAAGTTGACAGGGTCCCGAGTCAGATTATCACGACGATAGGCAGACTCACGACCCCGGACCCGATGCCGGACGAATCCGCCCACGAATATCCAACATCACTGACTCTGAACGGCATCCGTGGGCACAGCTTCTGATGGAATCCGCGGCAGCCCCTGCCTTTGCAGGAACAGAGCGTATCGTTGCTGGATCCTGGTTAGGTACGGGTGCAACAGGCGCCCAATCCTTCGGTCCTCAAGATCGCCAAAGGTTACGAGTCGCAACTTCCGAAAGGAAAACCACACGCTCTGGCCCTCGATGACCGCAAAAGCGATCGCCTCGCCGATGTGTTCCGAAAACTGTCCCTTGTAGTACTTATCACGCAGTCTCTTCTCGTTGATCTTCCTGCCTTCGATGCAATACAGTTCAACGTCACCCGGTGTACGATCGCCCCTAGGAATGCAGTCGCAGTCCGGCCTAATATTGAGGAGATACTTTCCCTTGCGCCCCTTGAAGAGGTCTCCGCACCGAGCATGCGTCTCAGGCACCGTCTCTAGGAAATAGGTTGCCGTCATAAGCGTACGCAATTGGTCGCTCGAAACCTCCTCGGACCCAGCGCCGGAAGAGATCGGCGTCTCGCCATCGAATGCATTCAATTGCATGCGGCCCCGTAGACTATCGTTGATCATCTCCGTCAAAGCCAATCCGGGATCCACGCCATCTTCCTCGTAACCGCGCCAAAATACTCTAGGCCAGTGAGGGCTGCCTGCATACATGGCGCCAAACAGATCCCGTCTGGCCGCGCGGAACAACTGATCCCACTTCGTGAGTGCGTATACCGATGCGTTCCCCATGACCCAGCTATGGACGGGGCCTAAATCCAACACTCCATTTGATATCAAATCATTTTTCCGTTGAATGAATATGAAGTCATTGGCCAGAGTCTCGTCGTCATAGACGTGCCGTAGCTCGTACTTTACGGTGTCGGGGCTGTCGTTGGTGAAGATAAACACCGGCACCGAATACGCTTTGGCTCGCTCTACGAACCGTCGGTTCTTCCTGATGCCGCTCCGCCTCAGCTCGTCCGGAGCATCGTTCGGCCACAACCTCCAGTCAAGTAAAATAAAGCCCGCGGCGTCCAGGAGGTTAGCCCAAGCATGATCGGGCGGCATCTTGCCTGTCTTATAGAATGGTATCCCCCAGTCACGTTCGAAGAGGCTCAGAATGCGGATGATCCGATCTGGGTCATCAGCATTCGAGATGGTCATGTCTGGGTCGAGCGCGTCGTCGATTACTACCCCAATACCGGACAATACGTCTTTCACATCCATCAAGAATCCTCCTTCAGGAAGGAGACGAGGAAATTGGCGCCAGGCAATGCCCTGTTCTCAGTGTCAGCTACATCGATACGGTAGCCGTGCCGCGCAAGCAGTTGCCGGGCGATGTAGAGACCGAGGCCTCGGCCGTCTTGACCCTTTCCCGAGTAGAATGCATCGAAGATATAGGGCAAGTCCTCTGGATCGATGCCTGGCCCAGTGTCAGAAAACACCAACTCTCCACGATCACGGTCCACCGCAACAAGGATCTCGCGAGCGTCTCGTTCGGCTGACTCGAGCCAGTAAGCAGCGTTGTCGAATAGGTTAATGAGGACCTGCATCACTACGCCGTCGGTCGTGCTCGCTACCAAAGGCGATCGTCCCCTGATCTCCTGCCTGTAGCGGATGTTGCGTTCGTCAAGTAGCGGCTTATATATCTGATATATCTTGTCCAATAGCGGTGCAACCTTGAGACGCTTCCGCCGACGACGGGATGCCCCAAACAAGGTTTGGACGTCGCTCATTCCCTCCACGACTTGTTGCAATACTCCGATGAGTCGGTCAGCAAATGCGGAAATCTCGTCGTCACCAGCACGACGCGCCACCCGTGCAAGACCCCGCGCAATATCGTGGCCGCGCCCCAGCAGCAGCATGATATCGTGGGCCGCCATCTCTACGGACAACCCAACTCCCGCAAGGTCCTCCGTGATCTCAGCGCGCTGGACTAAGTGTTGTCGTTCCCGATTGTAATCGGTCTCGATCCTTTCCAGCGACTTCGCCTGGGCCTCGTGTCCAGCTGTCTCCAGCTCGGTCCGGAGAGCCGCGAGGTCCTTGCCGACGCCACGATCATGGACAAGGTGTAGTACCGAACGCTGAATACGCTTGTGCCGGTAGCGAGCAAATGGATACTGCTTGACGTACGACAAGAAGAGTTTGACCAGGAAGATCAAGTCGCGGGTAGCCCCTTCGGAGTCGATCAATCCTTCACGACTGGTCTTATCCCGGAGTTGCGGGTTCTCTCCGTGGGTGATGTCGATCCAACCGACGGTCTGATCGTTGCTGAAGAAATTGCCCGCCCGACCGGTTGCGCGAGCTTTGTCGATCTCAAGCCAGTCGTCATCCGAATCCCCATATGGCAGCACACGCACGCCGTCACGGTAAAGGTAAATCCGATAGCCCTTCAGCAGCTTCCGATCCTTCGGTCCAAGTACGTGTCGACCACTGATGCCGCGCGCGAACTCGAAAATAAAAAAGTGAAACGCAAAATCACCGCACGCGTAGTTCCGGGGTCGAAGGTCCAATCCGGAAAACACCAACTGATCTGGTGAGGTCTGCGCAGTCTCGCGGCAATCTTGTCGCCACACCCATAGACCGGTGATTTGCGGATCTGTCAAGCGGACTTCACTGCCGATAAGGGTACTCCCTTCATCCATCAGAAAAGTGTTCTCCGAGGAATCAAATCGGCCATGAATCTTGAGGACCGCCTTGTCTTCTATCAAGGCCCGGAGCTGCTCCGCGCTCTGCTCTTCGACGGTTGGCTGCCGCTCGCCGTTGCAGAACACGGTGATTTCTAAGGGGTGCACAGCCGCACGCCCCGTGATCCTGGATATAGGATCCGTGAGCGAAAACAACTCACGGCCTAAGGCGCCTATAGCAGGTACGCCCCAAGCACCTTTGAGATTGCGGATCTCGATGATGGTGCCGTGATCCATGTCGGCTAATCGATCCGGTGCCGACCGCCTGACATCGACCCTGATTTCGTCAAGAAATATCTCTTTCCGCTCCCCGTCTTCGGACACAAACTCCTCGTCGAAGCGCGAGAAATCCCATGTCAACCCGGATCCTGCGGCCAGAAATGGGAGCGCACCGCCCGGGGCCTTAGATTA
>JAPPLW010000098.1 GCA_028819345.1 bacterium
CGACCCGGATCCGGGCGGCGGCGCCCACCACCGCGATGTCCATCTCGGTGCGGGGAATGAACCGCTCGTAGGCGTCGGACGATCCCCGGGAGGGAGACGGTATCCGGAACTCGGTGATGAATTCTGCGGGGTCGAGGGACGTGGCGCCCGGCCCGATCACCACCTCCGAGACCGGCGCCGACCGCTCTCCGCCGGGCCCGACGATGATCGCCTCGGCCCCGAGAGCCACCAGAGGGGGGACCGAGTCTGCGGCCGGGGAGGCGTTGCACAGGTTGCCGCCCAGGGTCGCCCGTCCCTGTATCTGGTCGGACCCGATCAGGCCCGCTCCCTCCACCAGGCCGGGGAATGCCGCCGACAGACCGGCGTGGGCGGTGAGCACGGCAGCCGGGATCGCCGCCCCCACCCGCCAGAAGCCGTTCTTTGCCTCCAGGCGGACGGTCTCGGGGATTCTCTTGAGGTCGACGACCAGGGATGGTTCGGGCCTGCCTGCCTGGATCTGGGGGATCAGGTCGGTTGCGCCGGCGAACACCGCCGCGCCGGGATGGGCGGACAGCAGCTCCACCGCTTCGTCAATAGAGGTTGGCGCTCTGTATTTCAATGCTGTGTGCGGTTGTTGGTCAAGGGAAGTCTGTCAGAAGAAGCGGGAGGTTGCCTGTAAGTGTGGACATATTCTAACTTCACTCCCGGGCTGACCACTGGGGCCGGGACCGACTCGAGCCGGTCATCGGCGCGGCTCGGTGAACCGGCGGAACTGCCTGGCATCGTATTCCTCACCGCAACGCTCCAGTGACGCCTTCCATGCCGGGCTGTTTCGCATCGCCCACCGGAGAGCCCGCACCAGAGCGGCCGCGGCCGGTCGGGCGCCCGGGCCGGGTTCCACCTCCAGGACCGTGCGGACCTCGGGAGGGATGGTGACGGCCGCACCCTGCATCAGCACCCGGTATCCCCAGCGCTGGGGGGTGGGGATGGGCGGCCGGCGCAGGAACTCCACCGCCGAGCGCATCCCGGGACTGGGTTCGAGCGCTGGGTGGGACCGCACCCACTCGCCCAGTTCGGCGGCGGTGGCGGGGAGAGGGTCGGCGTCCAGCATCTCCCCGATCCGGGTCTGCTCGGCTACGAACCGGTCCGCCTCCTCGGCGGTGAGGCCCAAGCCGAATTCCCGGTAGGCCACCAGGAAGGAGTCGGTGAGGGTGTTGTGCACCCAGGCGGCCAGTTCCGGGGTGGAGGCGCTGTAGGCGAGGTTGCGGGATGACAGCCCGGCGACGCCCCGGTGGGCGGCGCGGACCCGGCCGACCGCGCTCTCCACTTCAGGCATCGCCCCGAAGGTGGCCGTGGTGACGAAGTACGAGGTGCGGTTCAGCCGCCCCAGGGGGTCTTCCCGGTAACTGCTGTGGTCCTCCACCCCGGCCACCACCTCGGGATGGGCCGACTGGATCAAGAGCGCCCGGATCCCGCCCAGGAAGGCCGAGACGTCCCCGATCACCTTCCAGCTCACCGAACCCGGACCGCAGAGGCCCCGGTCTCCGGGAAACCGGGCGGTGCCCTGAAGCGGCTGGGTCCCGTGGGCGAACAGTCCCGCCACCGAGTCGGTTATCCGGGCCTTGATCGATCTCAGCAATTCACCCCGGACGCTACCGCAAGAGGGCCCCGATCTCCAGTGCTATTGCCCACCGATCCCCCAGGTCCATTACCCTGATCGTCACACCGGAACCAACCCGTACGGTTTCGCGGGTCTCACCCTCAGTCGTTTGTCCGTCAGTATGTGCAACTCGGAGGATCCGTCTTCCCCGACCCGATCGGGTCACCCTATTGTCGACTGCCGGTGTGACCTCTCATCCACTCCAGGGTAAAGGCGTTCCATTCCTCGGGCATCTCGTGGAAGGCGATGTGGCTTGAGCGGGGACCCTCGAAGACATGCAACTCCGAGTGCGGGATGCGGCGGTGCACCTGCTGGCCGTAGCGGGTGGGCACCTGGTGGTCCATCTCGCCGGAGGTGATCAGGGTGGGGACGGTGATCTGAGCGAGGCGGTCGAGGGTGTCGTGGGTCTTGTCGGCCCGAAAGTGCCCCATCATCCCCTCCTTGGAGGGCGGGTGGGGGTTTTCCAGGATGAAGCCGGTCTCGAAGGCCTTCACGTCGTCGGGCCGGTTGTTGATGAAGTCGGGGCTGGCGACCCACATCAGGGCGCAGCGGATGTAGGCCGCGAAGTCGTCGTTGGCCACCATGAACTCCATCGAGTCGATCATCCGGCAAAACCACTCGTCGGAGTACCCCCAGGTGCAATGCAGTTGGAGCGACTTCACCCTGTCTGGGTGGTTGATGGCCAGTTCCTGGGCGGTGGCGCTCCCCAGGGACAGACCAGACACGTGGGCCGGCCCCAGGTCGAGATGGTCCAAGAGCGCGGCTGCGTCGTCGGCCAGGACGCGCATGGAGTAGGAGCGGGGATCGGGCGGGTGGGTGGAGCGGCCGGTCCCCCGGTGGTCGTAGGTGATCACCGTGAAGTGATCCCGGTAGTCCTCCACCTGCCGGGCCCAGGGGGTGTGGTCGGCGGCGGTGCCCATGATCAGCAGCAGCGGCTCGCCGGTTCCCTCCACCTCATAGAACATCTCGATCCCGGTGGGTAGGGAGACGACCGGCATCTTGGTTGCCTAGGTGGAGGCCCGGTCGGTGGTCATCAGCACCTTCACCTCCGAGATGGCGCCTGTGGCCAGGTCCTCGAAGGCCTGGGGGAAGTCCTCCATGCTCACGGTGGGCCCGATCAGGGCGGCCGGGTCGAGACTGCCGTCGGTGAGCCTGCGGGCGGTCTCCGTGAAAGTGGCGTCGGAGTAGCAGTAGGAGCCCACCACGATCCGCTCTCCCACCACGATCGAGAAGAGTGGGACGGTCACCTGGGGCATCCCCAGGCCCACGATGCACACCACTCCTCCCTTGGGGACCGCGTCGAGCGCCGCGCTGACGGTGGCTGAGATCGCCACCGCGTCCATCGCCCGGTCGAAGGGCGCTTCGGCCTGGACCTGGTCGGGATGCAGGGTGGCAAAACCCGCCGCCTCGGCTATCTCCCGCCGCCGGGGGTGGGGCTCGGAGATCACTATCTCGCCCGCTCCGAGCGAGCGGATGGCATGGGCGGTGACCTGTCCGATCATGCCCCCACCCACCACCAGCACCCGGTCTTCGGCCTTAGCGCCGAGTTGGTTGGCGGCGTGAAGCCCCACCGCCATGGGCTCAATCACCGCTCCCTGCTCGGGGGTGAGGTCGGGGATGGGCACCACCCGGCGGGCGCCGATGGTCAGGTAGTCGGCGAAGGCGCCGGGGATGTGGGGGGTCACCCCCACCACCTCCAGCAGTTCGCAGCGGCTCTCGACGGCGTGGCCGCAGGCGCCGGCGCAGGGCAGGGCGGGGTTGAAGGTGACGTGCGTGCCGGGGGCGGGGCCGGACACACCCTTTCCCAGGGCGTCGATCCACCCGCTGGCCTCGTGCCCCATCACCATCCCGGCCACCCTCCGGCCCGACTCGCCGGTGTAGCCGTGCAGGTCGCTGCCGCACAGGCCCACCCTCGCCACCCGGATGCGGACCTCGTCCGGCCCGGGTTCGGGTATCGGCACCCGTTCGACGGTGAACCGCCGCTCCGGAGGCTGTTCGGGGCCGTGAAACAGCAGCGAACGCATCTCGGTCATCCGGTGTATCTTATCCTTTCGGGCTTCCGCCGGCCATGGCTCGGCGCCTTCGGGGAGGATCCGGGCAGGCGGGAGGGGGAAGATTCTGGGGTAAAGTGAGAGGCCATGCGATTAGTGACATTCAAACAAGCCGGAACCACCAGGATCGGCGCCCAG
>JAPPLW010000104.1 GCA_028819345.1 bacterium
GCCCGAACCCGTAGGGGTTCGGGCTGCCGCGCGACCGCTTAGGCGGATTTTTTGGGGGGCCGGTGAGGCTTGAGAGCCGGGGCGGAGGGGGCGTGTGAGCGGGAAGGGTAGAGGGGTGAGAGCAGGGAAGTGAGACCGGAAGGGGATGGGGAAGGAGCGAAGTGCGAGGAGTGCGAGGAGGCGGGTGAGCATGGAGGTTCCGGGGGCAGGTGGCGGGGCTGGTTGGGGGGCCTGCGCGGGAAAAGGAGTTTCTTCTAAGGAACTCCTGAGCCGGTTGGGGGTGCGTTTGGGCCAGGGCCGGAGAGCGGCGGGGGTGGGGACGGAAGTGGAGAAGGGAGAGGGCAGGGGAGTGCGAGCGGATGGGGACGGCGGGAAAGGGACGAGCGACCTGGAGCCGGGCGCGAACGGCCGCCAGGGGAGCAGGAGCCGCAGGCGGCGCAACAGAAGTGGGAAGAGGTGGAGGGCGCACCAGGCGAGGGGCATAGGGACCGGGGACCAGGCTGCGAGAATTACTCAGTTAGTGTACACTCGCTGGGAGCAGGGGGCAAGAGGAGGAAGGGGAGAGGTCAGAGGGGAGAGAAGTGAGAGTCGGAGGGGAGGTTGGGAGGATTTGGTGTGGGTTGGTTGCCCGGCGGACCCCTCACCGAATTCCGGCGCGGACGCCGGAGTCTGCCTCTCCCCTCGGAGAGGGTGAAGAGCCGTGGTCCCGGAGTTAGTCGACGCTCCGGGTGGTGGGTGCGATGGGATTGATTATGGCGCTGGTTCCCCTCCTTCGACAAAGCTCAGGACAGGCTTCGACAAGCTCAGGGCAGGCTCCCTGAAGACGCCGGGATGTGGTTCGACTCGGTTCTCCGGGGACTCCGAACCGGCTCACCATGAACGGTAGGGGATGGGGCGCCGAGGGCGAGGGGCTGGGTTGGGCGGGGTTTGGGATGTGTTCAGTCGGTTGGGGTGATGTGTTCAGTTTTTGGGCGAATGTGTTCAGTGAGGAAGTGGAGAGGGGAGAGCGCAGAGGAGTGAGAGTCGGAGGGGGAAGTGCGCTGGGGAGGCGTTCGTGGACGGGGTGGCTTTGGTGCGCTGGGACTGATCGGGGTGCTGGGTCCCCTCCTTCGACAAAGCTCAGGACAGGCTTCGACAAGCTCAGGGCAGGCTCCCCGCGGACGCCGGGATGACGAGGATGTGTCCACTCTGTGAGCCCAATGTGTCCAGTTTCTTGCCTGATGTGTCCAGTTCCTGGCCCGATGTGTCAACTTTTCGGCCGAATGTGTCCACTCTGGCGGGGGAGGTGTCCAGTTGAGGAAGGGGGAGAGGGCAGAGGGGAGAGCAGTGAGACGGATGTGGTGGAAGTCGAGATCTACTCCTTCGGCAGGCTCAGGACGGGCTCGCCGGCACGCTTGGGGCGGGCTCTTCGGTGGAGGATTGCCGGCCGAGCGTAGGTGGGACCACGCGAGAGTCTCGACTGCGTTAGGCGACTTGCGTAGGCTTGTGGCGGGCCAGGAGGGTCACGGCTAGCAGACCCGCGGGATTCGTCCCCCTGGCCACGTTCTTTGTTCTGGGCGGGTAACTGACGGTGTACCTGCTCTACCTTGACGAGTCCGGCCTCCACGCAAGCCCCTACTTCGTACTTGCGGGGCTCGCGGTTTTTGAGACGCACACTGGTCCGCTGTCCTCGGAGGTCGATCACCTTCTGAGTCGCTATTTTCCGGCTCCAGCACACGTTGGACCGCTGCGCGCGACCGCGGTTCGTTCAGGTTCCAAACCGCCATGGGATCAGCTCAGCCAAGTCACTGGAAGGGTTGATCGAATGAGTGGACGCCGTCCGTTTAGTGAACTGACCAAGGACTTTACGCCGGAGCGTCGCCGGCGCGTGGACGACATGAAGCGGGAGCTGCTGGCCGAAATGCCGCTGCATGAGCTTCGCCGGGCGCGGGCGCTGACCCAGCGGGACATGGCGAAGCTGCTGAAGGTGAACCAGCCGGCGGTGTCGAAGTTGGAGCAGCGGGCCGACGTGTATGTGTCGAGCCTGCGGTCCTACATCGAGGCGGTGGGCGGCAAACTCAAGATCGTGGCGGAGTTTCCGGAAGGCGACGTCGCCATTACTAATTTCTCTGACGTGAGAGAGAAGTCGTAGTGACTTGCCGCCCAATAGGAAGCTCTGAGCCTGCCGGCCTCGTCGATCATCTTGCGTAGCACTGGATGGTTAGCGGCCGGTCCGACCTGCTGATGGTTACTTGGACTCCAATATCTTCTTGAGGCGCGGGTCGAAGGCCTCCTTAAGCTTGGGTAGGAGATCGAGCATCCAGGCTCTAGTCTCATCCAGCTTCGCTGGAGGATCGTCAATCGACCCTTCGCGTCCGATGTTTATACTGGAGAACGAGTAGTGGTCATGCCTGTTCCACCGCCAATCCGGGTCGGGACCGGCGTCGACACTCTCCTGGATCTGCTCACGGTCGTCCTTCAACTTATCGAACACTTGCTTAGTCCGCGAATTATCGTCTAATGCGATATGGAATGTTACCCAAGCTCTGCCTTTGTCAAAGGACACCGCGTACCCTGTTCTCTTGTGTATGCGGTAAGGAAAGATACGATCAGCGTACCAAAAGAGCTGGCGCGCGCTATCGGCAAAGTCGTCTGCGAGCAGCTTGCTAACGATGGGTTGAAAGAACTCGTGGTGTCGCCGTTTGGTCAGGGACATTTCTTCAGACGGGCGAGTAGCCGCCTTGTTCCAGCCGCCGGGGTAGACCACCTCTCGGAACCTCGGCTCAGAGCAAACAGCACCAGCCTTCTTGATGACCTCGACTTTCACGCCGTAGAACCGGATTCTCCCGTTCGTCCATTCGTTGAGCAGATGCAGGGCCTGGGCGTGCTCGTAGCCGAATTCCGGGGCCACCCAGATTGCAATATGCGCACCGCATCCCGTCGCATAGGTAAGTAGCTGGCCGAGATGGTGGAGATTGGTTTCTTCCAACTGGTTCTCAATGGCCACCTTCACATCCTCGCGGGTCTCTCTCGCCAGAATGTCGAGAAAATACGGACCTATCGGCACTTCCGATTGGATCCATTCCAGCTTTAGCCCCAGCGAATCGCCCAGCACCTGAAGATTCTCGGCCAGCCAAGGGGTGAAGTTGAGCGCCTCATGCTCCCACTTGTCGCGAACGGCCAACGGCTCGCTCTCGTCTTCACGCTCAGGCATAGCGGGTCCCTCTTGCATCGCAACATCCCAAAATGAACTGCACTGACGTTCAGTGTGGCACATTGGTCGCCCAGAAGCAAGCATGCTAATCTACGACTAACGAGCGCCAATGAGTACGACTAGTCGTCATGGCAATTACGCGAAGAGCCTAGGTCTATGTCTCTGCGCATAGTCAACTGGAATGTTCAGTTTGCTACGCCCAGGTCGTGGCGAACGCCTGAAATATTGAGCCGTATTGATCGACATGAGCCGGAGATTGTGTGTCTGACGGAGACGCATGATGAGTTGCTTGCTCGGGGCGGATACGCGATTTGCTCGGGTGCGGACTATGGGTACGGGGTACAGAAGAACCGTCGTAAGGTGTTGCTCTGGTCGAGGGAAGCGTGGAATCAGGTCGATGATTTGGGGATTGACTCGCTGCCGCCGGGACGGTTTGTATCGGGCGTTACGCAGACGTCGGTTGGCGAGGTGGCGGTGATTGGGATCTGCATTCCGTGGTTTGGGTCGCGGACGGAGGCTCGCCGGGGGGAGTAGCGCAAGGGGCGGTGGGAGGACCATG
>JAPPLW010000027.1 GCA_028819345.1 bacterium
AGGGGAGCCACCCCCACCGGCTGCTCCACCCCCATTCAAACACGCATGTCACAGGGCCATATGTATCGTGACAGAATCCTGATCGAACCTATCAAGCCGGACTGGAAGATGGAAACTTCAAGTGTCCTTCCCCGAGAGTTATCTGCCGTGGGGTGTAGGAGGGTTAGCTGAATGTTGAAGGTGGCTGTTCTCACCCGTCGGGGATCGGGCAGGGAAGTCAACCAGGACCGGGTGGTCGTCGGTGACGCGGTGGTCGACAGTGACCAACCCAATGCAGTCGTGTTCACCGCTAAGTTCCCGACCCTGGTTGCGGTGTTGGATGGATTGGGTGGCCACCCCGCCGGTGACATCGCTTCGTCTCTGGCAGCCGAAGTTGTCGCTTCGGATGGTCCCGGGGTTGAAACCGAACAGGATGTGATAGGACTGGTGGAGCAGGCCAACCGATTGCTGTATGACGCGATGCTGGTTCACAAGGGTCTGCGGGACATGGGCACCACCATCGCCGGTGCCGTCGTAACCGCGGACAAGGTGGTGGTGTTCCATGTGGGCGATTCCCGGGTGTACCTTCACACCGGGGGTTATCTGACGCAGGTGACGGTGGACGACTGGGATGACGGACACATCACCCAAACGTTGGGAGGCTATTCCTGGTTTCATCCCATCGAGGTTCACACCACCACGATGCCCCCAAGGGACGGAAGGATCCTGGCAGCAACCGACGGACTGTTCGGCAATACCGACCGGGCAAGACTCTCGGAGGCTATGAACGGGCCCCTCGAAGCAGTCCCCGACCGGCTGTTTAAGGTGGCCATCGAGTCGGGAAACACCGACGACTTCTCCGTCGCGGTTGTCGAAACCGCAAGCCCGTGAAAGAGGTCGCAGTGATTGATGAAAGTCCGTTGCCTTCCTATGAGGGTGACAACCTGGTCAACCTGGTCGCAGAGTTGGAAATTCGTCTCACCGGCCGTTCCCCCACCCGCGGGTTGCGTCCCGACCTGGCCGATCTGATCCCCCACGGGCGCAACTATCTGCTGGTGGTGATCGACGGCCTTGGCGACTATCAACTTGCTCCTCTCAGCGCCCGCCGGCTCCGCCAGTCCCACCGGGCTGTGTTGAAGGCGCCGTTTCCCACCACCACCGCGGTCGGTATGTCCTCGATAGCCACCGCCCTGGCACCCCTCCAGCATGGAGTGATCGGCTACACCCAGTGGATGCCCTCCGAGGGCAGGGTGGTGAACATGATGCAATGGGCGCACACCAGCGGATGGGGCCGGACCGACACAGACCCCACCGGGTTTCTTCCCTCTCCCAACCTGTGGGAGCGTCTCAACGCCGCCCGGGTGAGAGCGATCGTCTTCCATCCTCGGATCTTCGACAAATCACCGTTCAGCAACATGCTGTACAGGGGGGCGGAACTGTACGGATACACCTCCCCCTTCGAAATCAGACCCTCAGCGTACTCCGACACCCGCGGGGCAACTCTGATGGTCCTGTATGTGTCTTCGGTGGACACCAACGCTCACATGTCCGGACAACAGTCGTGGGGGTACAGCAAAGCCCTTGAAGACACCGGCCTGTTATGGGAACGCCTAGCCGCCAGGTTGCCGTCCGACACCGTGATGGTCGGAACCGCCGACCACGGACACTGCGACATCCCCCCCGACGGGAAATGAGGCTCAACAAGCACCTCACCGAGGACATGAAATGCTGGGGAGACGGCCGGGTGCTCATGTTCACCGGACCCACAACACGAGTACGGCAACTCGCCGATCAGACCGGCGCCTGGTACGTTGACGCCCAACAGCTGAGGGAATGGCTAGGCGGCGGGAAACCCCATCCCCAACTGGTTGACTTCCCAACCGCCGCGCTCCTAGCCCCACCGGACACCGTGATACTTCCCCACTACCTCGGAACACACATGGTAGGACACCACGGCGGCATCACCCCCCAAGAACTCCTCGTTCCTCTGCTGGTTGCCTAGACCAATCTGCGACGGTCTTTGTTGGTTAGTTTGGCTTCCTCTCCGCAAAAGCGGGCATTGTCAGGTGAAGAGCAGGTGAATCGTTCTCGCTTGCCCCAAGGTCGACATCGAGGAGCTTGCTGGGGTCGATAATGGTCGGGGGTGTGTTCTCGGCATTGGAGGGTGCCCATCGTGCCACCGCGATGGACCAGAGCGATTCGATCAGCACACAGGTCGTTGCCAGGACTATGCTGGTCTCACCGAACCTGATCCACTGTGTTTAGCCGGATCACAGTTAGGGGCCCGAGCAACCCTCTATGCCAACCTCGAGCAGCACACCGCTCAGAGCCACGTGAACGTAGTGAGCAGAGATACCGGCATACCCGACCTCAGAATCAGACTCACGGCCAACGACGTGGGATCCCTCCGTTCATACTTCGAACCGCCAGAACCCGGGCCCGACGGCCAGACCCTATGGGTGGCAATAAAACACCCGTCCCTGCTGCCCCTAATCAAGGAAGACCGATCCGGAGAACACACCCCCGAGTTCCGCACGGCACTAGCCGAAGCCGTCGCGGAAGCCCTGTCGGCACAATTGGTGAAAAAAGAACACGAGGAACAACCTATCGAAGCAACAACCCTCTACCACCGCCACGCCCAACACCAAACAAAAATACTCCCCGTGATACAAAGAGTGCTCATATAGCAAAGAAGGAAACCTACAGAGAGATGGGACTTCAGACTCCACACAGGCACTTGTACGTCTGAAGTGCACCGCTGGGGGTTCAGCGGCGCGTTCGGCCGGTCCCGGGGCGCTCGCGCAGCCCGAGCAGGCCGCGATCGTGCTCGGCAGCGCAATGCACTCCGGCTGTCTGGATGAGGTCGCCTCCGGTGCGCGAGCCGGCGCCGGCGGCCTGATCGAGTCCGACACCGACCACCTCACGGCGGTCCTCGGGCACGAGGTCGCCTACAACACTGTCAAGAACTACAGCACCCAGGGGAAGAAGTTCAGCGTGTGGGCGGCTCGACGGGGTGTGGTCGCTTTGCCCGCCGCCCCGGCGCAGGTCGCCGCGTACCTGGCCGAGCGCCTCCAGCGGCACGGTCACAAGCCCGCCACACTGCGCGTGGCCGCGGCCGCCATCGGGTTCGCGCACCGCAGCGCAGACCTGCTCAACCCCCTGCGCCAGTCCCCAGGTCAAACGGACCCTCAAGGGACCCTCCAGGCAAACCAGGTCGGCGGTTCACTGCAGGAAATCCGGTGAGGTTCAAAGCTGAAACCCCGAGAGAGCATGGCGCCCTTCTGTTGGGAGAGGGCGTCCGCCCATCGGCCGGGACTTGTGTGTGCCCGGCTAGAGCCTCGATGGGGAGGTTCGATTACCCGGGATTCGCACGACGAGCACGAACCGGCTGGTTCCCCCCGGTATTGGGGGCGGGACTTGCTCTACCCACACGTTGTCTCGCAGGTGCGCCGGAAGGCCTTGGGTGGCGAGGTCGAGCACCACCAGCATGCCGATACAGATGCTCGTGGCCTGATATGCAGCGACCTGGTTCAGGTAGTCCTTCAGCGATTCCTTCGAGGCGTCGGCTTGCTCGCGTTTGAGTTCGACAACGAAGCGGTCCCCGCTTAGGGTGTCCTATCGCGGGGTGGGGGCGACGGTTCCTGTTGGTTTGGGCCACA
>JAPPLW010000090.1 GCA_028819345.1 bacterium
ACTGTCAATCGCGGGGCGGCGCGGGCATGGGAGCCCTCGGAAACCGTAGGGGAGTCATGGTCTCCTATGAAAGCAGAGAGCGCTGTCGGATTCTGACAGCCACGTCGCTGACCTGCTGGGACAGTTCCAGGTTTTGAGTCACCACGCCTAAAACGAAGTTAAGCTCATCGCAAGCTCGATGGAAAGCGGAACTTGACATGGGAACTTGGTGGTTGGGGCTGAGAGCGGAGGTTGCGAGGTTCGGGCCCTGCATCCTAGGCTGCTAACGCGGGTGGATGCCTTTCCGGCACTTTGGCCGTTCGATACCCCGGACTCTTTCCCGAGGGAGCCGGGTTACCGAAGAAGGCGTAACGTTCGTGTTACGATATTGCATGATGAGAGCACTGATCAAAGAACTAGACGACGCTCGGCGTCAGGCCGGTCTTTCGAAGACGGACCTGGCTCGCTTGGCTGATACTCAACCTGCCGCTGTGCGGCGGCTGTTCAGTAGAAACGGCCACAACCCACAGGTTGCGACTCTCGCTTCTCTGGCTGACGTACTTGGTCATGAGCTTCGGATCGTGCCGATGGCGCAGAGGGAGCATACGGCGGCCATTGAGAAGGCTAACGGAACCCGGCCTGTTAACGAGGACCTACGCCAAATCGAGGGTGGTCCGTTTTCTACGGTCCTTGCCGATCCGCCTTGGCGGTTCATGAATCGCACTGGGAAGGTGGCGCCCGAGCATCGCCGGCTTTCGCGTTATGACACTATGACGACGGCGGCGATCCGTGCTATGCCGGTGAGTGAGGTCACTACGGATAACGCCCATCTGTATCTGTGGGTACCGAATGCTCTTATCGGTGACGGGCTTCGGGTCTTGGAATCGTGGGGTTTCGTATATAAATCGAATATCGTCTGGGCGAAACGCCGGAAGGATGGTGGTCCGGATGGGCGAGGTGTCGGCTTCTATTTCCGGAACGTAACCGAGTTGATCCTATTTGGGGTTAAGGGAAGCATGAGGACCTTAGCGCCCGGGCGCCGACAGGTGAATATGATCGAGACTCGCAAGCGTGAACATTCTCGTAAACCGGATGAGCAGTACGACGTTATCGAGGCCTGCTCACCGGATCCGTACTTGGAACTCTTTGCCCGCTACTCTCGGGAAGGCTGGACCTCTTGGGGTCTTGAGGCCGACGACGATGTAGTCCCCCGGGGGAAGCAGTACGCCGCATACAGCTGAGATGGACTAGCTTTTCGGAGATCAGTTTCGTAAGCGCTGAAACAGCAGGTTATAAGCTTCGACTCGGAGAACCCTTAGCTGGCGGCCTTTGGATCGTTTCGCTTCGGCACGGGCATCACGCGATTGGTACGCGCGTTCGATTCCGTGGATTCGTTCAGGCTGGATGCCCACAAGGAGAAGCGGACACTCGCCGCCCCCGCCAAGGACCATCCTCTGCATGAGTTTCCCCCAATGGGTGGTCGATGCACCGTATTTGGACGGGCCAAGGCCCCTGTCGTTGCGGATTACTTCCTTGATAAGAGCTTGAAGGTCAGGGCCTCGGGTAACGATAACACCCACCGCTATCGCGTCTTCGCTGTGGAGTGCTTGAAAGCGAAGCAGATCCCTGTCGAAGAAAGGATCCTTGTTGTTCCACTCCATCTCCACGGCTATGCCTGGAAACGGTTCGGAAAGGGAACCCACGCCGAACATGTCTATCAAATGGCTTCGCCCTTTGGAGACCTGTCTGGTGTCCCCATGGAATCCAATCCTTTTGTCGACGGTGATCATCCTGCTTCCCCAAGCTCTGCCGTCGTGCAAAGTGTTGAGTGATTCATCGAAGCGTTGCACAAAAGGGGTTTGGTTCCCGCCTCCGGCAATGAGTTCATCGAGGGTTGGATCGAAACTCTCGAGCGCTGACCGGAGTTCACGGAACCGATCCGCAAATGCCCGTTCCAGAATGACATCAGCGTAGCGGGTGACCCCGTAGAGGTACCCGACTGGAAGCCCATCGACCGTGGGAGGCTTCACTTGGCCAGCCGGGTCGAGGGGTTGCTGCTCGGTGGACTGTGTCACTTTCAGAGATGGTAGACAGCCATTCCCAGCCGTTGTCGCCAGGCTACTTCAAAAGAGTCGGAAAACCCGGAGCGGACATGTCTACAACGGTTGTGCACCCATCTGGAGTGTTGGCAGTGGCCACCGGAGGGAGCAGGAAAGACGCTCCGCAGTAGCGGGCGCTATCGGTGATCAACTCTGGGGTGATGATGGCGGTGATCAACTCTGGACCTGTCGTTCAAGTCACATGGGCCCTCGGGCCGTCCGTCGGCCTTTGTTAGGTCAGTATACGTCCGACCACTCCCCGCGCCCACCGGCGACGTTTGCTGGCCGCCCGGGTTCACTTCCATACCCTGCCTCTGACCCCGGATGAGGTCAGGGCTGTCGGCGGTTGCCTTAGCCTTGGGGCCATGGAGAGCATCAACTCGCTGGTGGCACTATTTGTTCTAACTGCCACATTGTCGCTGGTGCCGGTGCTGTATTTATACTACGTTGTAAAGGGCCGTCCGCGGCCGTTGCGGTCAGCGGTGCACAAGACACAGGAGATCGTTGCTCGATGGGCCGTGTGGCTTGTTTTAGCTCTGGCCACGCTGTACGGGTTGGAGGTGATGATTGACCGTTGGGGTCTTCTATTAGTGATTGCCACAATGTGCGGCTTCCCTGCGGCGTTCGGGGTTGTGGCGCTTGCGATGCTTGGGTGGCGGAAGCGCTTCCGACCTGGAGGAACCGGCCACGGGTAGGCGGGTACCTCAGCAACTGCAGATGGCTCTATCGGCTAGCATCGACGACACATGACAGTGGCCAACCAGAGCAGCGATTCGTCATCTTCTTCGGAAGACCGGGCGTCACCAACTGGGAACATAGTTGGCAGTAGGCTCCGGGTATCGGTAACTCCCAAGCTCTCGGTAACCCTGCGCACCTGCACATCAACCGCCATCGGGATGGTTTCCATGTGGCTTATGACCGCTCCACCCGGGGCGGCCATAAGCCTTATCCACATCGGGGCTATCTTCGGTCCTCTGAGCTGGGGAAAGCGGGCCTTCCCGGCTCGTTTGCTCCGTAGGTCTGTCTTTAACTCTCTGGCATCTCCTTTGCCTTCTTCGATCACCTGACGCGTGGGACCTTGTTCGTTTGCCAGGGACACTGCGATTCTCTTCCATGCCATACTGTCGCTGTTGTGATATCGGCTGACCCCTGTGGAGGACAACAACTCCCGAAAGGGTGGACACCGGCACGCGTGCGACTCTCGTAGGTTCGAATAGATTAGGACGCGATTCGTAGACAGCGGCAGCGGCGTTCCATAGGCGGGAGGCATCCTGCATCCGGTTCACTGCGGACACGAAAGTCAGGAAAAGTCGTACCTCTCTGTCTGGCGCATGCAAGTTACGGAGGCGGCGGACCGCTCCCATCGCTGGCATGTCGAACCATGTTCCGATGCTCCTATGTTTTGCAAATCGGGTTTGGGGGGGTGGTGAGCCAGGTTTGGT
>JAPPLW010000092.1 GCA_028819345.1 bacterium
GCCAGTGTCGTGAGGACCAATGCGCTCACGACAATGAAGAGTGCCAGCACACGCATTGGCACGGGCACGGAGGATGATCGAAGCAAGGTGAATACCTCTCTTCAGAGTGACCCGTCACCTAGACGGGTTGGAACGAACGCCAGTCTCCTACAGGGCCTAGGCCCCGTCAACTCCATGTGATGGGCGATACACACCTCCGCTGTCCTTGCTGCACGATCCTGGGACGGCTGAATTATGGCAACCGGCCGCATACGAGACAAGTGTCTAGATCTCGCCGCCGGGGATCGCGTAACCATGCCTTCCGGCCACATAACGCAGGCACCATACGAGATTGGCTGGGGTTTGTCATATTTAGTCCCTGAAACAAGCGGCGGGCGGGGGGCGTCCTCCCTACGGGAGGAAGACGAAAGGGCGAGGGCCGAGGGGCGAGGAGCGAGGGGCGGCGGCGGCGGCGGGGGGCGGCGGCTGGAAGGGCCCTGACTCGAAGGGGAGGCGTGCGAGGCGGCTGCCCGGGAGGGATTGGAACGGCGAGCGGCTGCGGCGGTTTTTGGAAGCGGGCGCGCGGACGACGCCTGACCCATCCTTAAGGACGAGGGCGGCGTGGGCTGGCAGGGCTATCGCCCGCGGCCGGGCGCCGGGGCTGGCAGCCACTCTCAAGGGAGAGGGAAAGATACGGCGCCCCTGTGGATGGGCTGCGCAAGGGCGCTGGTGGTGTGGGACTTTGGGTGCGCGGAAGACCCCTCACCCCAACCCTCTCCCGCAGGAGAGGGATTAAGAGGGCGGCGGCCCAGTGGGTGGGGCTGGCCCTAGGGAGTTGGTGGCCGGTGAACGCACGAGCGGAAGACCCCTCACCGGTTTCGTCCGAAGACGGCCGAACCTGCCTCTCCCCTTGGAGAGGGTGAAGAACCGCGGCCTCCGAGGGGCTCGGTCCCTGGTGCGTTGGGTGCGCGGAATATCCCTCACCCTAGCCCTCTCCCCCAGGAGAGGGATTAAGAGGGGCGCGCAATTCGAGGTGGTTGAGCCTGGTCCCAACCTGGTCGTGGGCGGGGTGGCTGGCACGGACCGGCGCCAATGTCCGGGGAGAGCTTCGCCAACGCCAAAACCTATCCAGGACAGAGTCTGGCCGGGCGTCCCGGCGCCGCGTTCTCAGATCCGAGTCACCTCGGAGACGTATCCTCCCCACACCACCCACACCCTCAATCCCCATCCACTTCCCCTTCGCCGAATTCGCCGGGACCCCGTACGACCTTGGCCTTCAGCACGGCCAGCGTTTTCGCGACCTGGTGCGCCTGCAGCTCGCCGAGACCATGCAGGGCGCCGCCGACAGCGGCCTCAGCGCCGCGGCCGCCCTTGCCTGGACCCGCCAGCAGCAGCCCGCCGTGGAAGCCATAACCCCTCACTGGATCGACGAGCTGCAGGGCCTGGCCCAGGGCGCAGGTATCAGGTTCGAGGAAGCCCTCGCCCTGCAGCTCCGCCCCGGCGCCGGCGGGCTCCCCGAAGGCTGTACCTCATTCGCCGCGGTCGGATCCGCCACCACCGATGGCCACACCATCTGCGGCCAGAACCGCGACCTGGGCGAGCCGTACCTCCACCGCATGTTCCTCGCTGCGTTCAGGCCCAGCCACGGCCCTCACATCCTGATGCACTGCGTGCCCGGCGAGATCGGCGGCGTCGGCCTCAACAGCGAGGGGGTGGCCATCTTTGCCAACTCCCTCTGGGGCAAGTCCGGCCGCACCTGGATGGCCCCGCCCATCCTCCGCCGCGCCGCCCTGGAAGCTGACTCGGCCGAGGCCGCCACCCAGCGAATCCGTGCCATGCATGGCCCGGCCGTCGGCAACTTCCTGGTCGCCGACACCCGCCGCGCCCGCAACCTGGAAATCCTGGCCGAAGGCGTCCACGTAACCGAGGTTGACGACGGCGTCTACGCCCACGCCAACAACTGCACCGCCTCGATCCTGCTGCCCCACGAAGCCGAGCGCCGGCCCCTCCCCTATTCGGAAGGCCGCCGCGTCTCGCTCCAGGCCGCCCTCGAGCAGCGCGCCGGCTCGATCGATACCGATGTCTGCCGCCAATTGCTCAGCGACGAATCAGGCCGACCCGAACCCGTCTGCCGCCCCTTCCGCTCCGGCGACCCCTTCGCCACCATCGCCGCCCTGATCGCCGTTCCCCACACCCAAACCCTCCACCTCAGCCACGGCCCACCCAGCAACAACCACTTCACCACCTACCGCCTGTAGCCCCCTCTGTCATCCCGAGGTCCCTTGTCATCCCGAAGTCCGCTGAGGGATCTCGCCTTGTCATCCCGAGGTCCCCCGAGGGATCTCGCCTTCTCCCCAACCGCCTGTCATCCCGAAGTCCGCTGAGGGATCTCGCCTTTTTCCCATCCGCCCTGGACAGATCCCCCGTTCGTGGTGAGCCGGTTCGGAGTCAATCGGAGGCCTGCCCTGAGCTTGTCGAAGTGCCTGCCCTGAGCTTGCCGAAGGGGGATCTCGCCTTCTCCCCAACCGGCTCCGGACGAACCCTCCGTTCGTGGTGAGCCGGCCCGAAGTCTTTCGTAGGGCCGAGTCGAACCACACACCCCAGCACCCAGCGATCCAGGCAGTCCCCGCCTACTCCGCTTCCGTTCTCTCACAGGGGCGCCGTTCTGACCCTCTCCCTTGAGAGACCTTTGCATAACGCCCCGCGTCCGCCAAGGCGCGACCGCCCCTACTCCCGCCCCGGGGATAGCAACTGTGATCGGTCTCAATCCAATTCAGGGGACGCCGTTCTTCACCCTCTCCGAGGGGAGAGGCAGAATCGGCCGTCTTCGGCCGAATTCGGTGAGGGGTCTTCCGGGCACCCAACCCTGGGTTACGCAAGGGTCTCTCTTCCTGGGGGAGAGGGTTGGGGTGAGGGGTCTTCCGGGCAACCAGCCTCGGGTTACGCAAAGGTCTCCCTTGAGGGAGAGGGCAGGGTGAGGGTGGCTGCCGGCCCCACCACCCAGGCCCCGGGCGATAGCCCTCCCACCCGCGCCGCCGCTGTCATTCCGAGCGCAGCGCAGCGGAGCCGAGAGCCTGCCCTGAGCTTGCCGAAGGAGGAATCTCGCCTTCCGCGCACCCCACCCAGGCACAGCACCGCGCCGGGTCGCCACCTGGTTTACGGAGCCGCCGTCTTAATCCCTCTCCTGGGGGAGAGGGTTGGGGTGAGGGGTCTTCCGGTCGTGCCCTCTCAACACCAGCAAGTCAGCCCTGCGCGCCCAACCCATCAGCGACCCGCCCGCCTTAATCCCTCTCCTAGGAGACCTTTGCAAAATCCCTCTATGTCCTCGAAGGTGCGGCCCCTCTTAATCCCTCTCCTGGGAGACCTTTGCGTAATGCGCCCTGGACAGCGCCGAGAGGCGGCT
>JAPPLW010000020.1 GCA_028819345.1 bacterium
AATCAACTTGGAATACCACATGTTGGGGCCACTCACTACTTTAGGAACAGACTCTAAAGCCGCCGCTCTGCGTCGCTGTCGCTCTGCCAGCCGCCGTCCAGCACGACCACGTGTCGAACTCCAGGCCCTTGGCGCGGTGCGCGGTGAGAAGCAGCAAACCCTGTTGGCGGCGACGCACGTCGCGGCCCCACTCGGCCAGCCATTCGAGAAGGTGTTCAACCGGCGCCTCCGCGCCTCTGTGTTCGTGAATGTATTCCTCAATCGCCTGGCGTAGCAGGTCCTGCCAAGGTCCCCGTTTCTGGTCCAGGGCCCAGGCCTGAAGGACGGCGCCGTCAACGGTGCGGCTTTGTCTTTCCCGCAGCCAGGCGACGAACGTCTGGGTCTCCCGCAGCCGCCAGAAGCCGGGGATTTCTTCACTGGCGGTCTGTGCCGCAATGCCTTCCAGGTCACAGCAGGCCCTTGCCGGCTCCAGATACTTCCATTCACGGGCAATGACTGCGCACCTTGCCCAGTTCCAGTCAGCGGCCAGGGCCGCCAGACGCTGCAGCTCCGCCACGGCCTGGCGGGCCTGCGATACCTTGCTACTGCCCGCGCCCAGAATCTGCACCCGCCCCTGACCCACCGGGTCTCGTTCCTGCCAGTCGCCGCCCGGTGGGTCCTTGCGCCTGCGACGATCGACCTGGATCGGATGCTGGGTCTTCATGCGCTGGCGGGCCGGCTCGATCAGGGCGTTGGCCGCGGTGATGATGTGATGGGTGGAACGGTAATTGTCGGTCAGGTAGTCCGTTCTCGCCCTGTAGTCGTCTTCGAACTTTCGGATGAACGCCACCGAAGCGCCGGCGAAAGCGTAAATGTTCTGGTCGTCGTCGCCGACCGCAAACAGATTGAGTTTCGCGCCCTCGTCTTCAAGGGTACGGCCGGCCAGGGCGGAGATGAGGGCGTATTGTTCGGGCCCGATGTCCTGGTACTCGTCGACCAGTATCCAGCGGAAGCCACGCAGCAAGCGGTCGCGCTGGACGTCGGCCTCTTCGGGCAGTAGGCCTTCGCCGCGAACCAGAGCGGTGGCCTGTCTCATGAGGTCACTGAATGCGTGATCGTCCGGCTGGTTTGCCATACCCGTGAAACTGGCGCCGACAAGGCGCATGGCAAGCGCATGGCAGGTGAGGACGGTGACACCGTAGGCGTCGCGCCCCACAAGGCCCTGCAGGCGCCGGCGGATCTCCACCGCGGCGTGGCGGTTGTATGCCAAGGCCAGAATGCCGCTGGCCGGTTGCCGCCGCACCCGGAGGAGATAGGCGATGCGGTGCACCAGTACTCTGGTCTTGCCGGAGCCCGGGCCGGCCAGGACGAGTACGTTGGTCTGCTGGCGGTTGTCCGCCACGATGCGCTGTTGCACGGGATTGTTCAGGCGGGTAACGATGGCATCGTAGGATTCCGGAGTCGTCTCGCGCTGGATCTCCCGCTTGCGGCCGGGCAGCCAGCGCTCAAGAAATTCCTCCTCTTCCAATGTGAAGTAGTCCATGGAAAGTTGCAGGGCTTCGCCGACCGCCTGCAAGCCGCGCTCGGCAAACTCCACCATGATGTGGATCTGCAGCACCTGTCCCCGGTAGTGCAGCGCCAGGGGCTCGAAGTCTGCGTTGCTGAAGCCGCGCCGCTCCTTTGCCAGACGGATGGTCATGGCCGGTCGGAAGACTGCTAGGCCGCGGTGCAGGCGGATGATCTCCAGGTCGTGCAGCCACAGCAGGGCGTGGTCCAGGAGTTTCGAAGGGTTCCGCACCTGGCTGTAAAGGAGCATGTCGCTCTTCAGCGCTTCGAAGAGTCCACCCATGGTGGTCTCGGCCAGCAAGTCAGCACCGCGGATCTGAGCCGGCAACTGGCCGACGAGGTGGTCGAGAAGGAGCCGGGCGGCATTGCGACGTAACTCAGCTGTTTCTTGCAGGGCGCGCCAGCGCCTTTGCAGGGTGACCCAGACGGTTTCGGCGTCCTGGGTGCGCAGCCGAAGGCTGCCTTTGCCGCCCCCTTCGCCACGACCGTCCTGGGCGATGCCCCTGAGCACCCGAGAGAGGCGCTCGGGCAGGGGTTCAGGCACACCGGCATCCCTGAGTCTCTGCGAAGTTTGGCGCAGATGCAGCGGCAGGCTCTGGCCTTCCTCCTGGCCCGGTGCGGCCTCCTGCAGGAGGGTAATCAGCGCGTCTTCCAGTTCCGCAGCTTGATCGAAGCGTTTCCGGGAGTCCCTCTGGATGCCCTTGTGGACGAAGGCGGTCAGGGTCATGTCGTTGCGCGCGATGCCCAGGGATTCAAGGTCGTGCAAGGCACCCCTGACCCCTTCGGCGCTCAGGCCCGAGCTGTTCATGAGCTCGTCGGTGGTGATGCCGCCGTCAGCCGGGGCATCCAACAAGGCCCCGGTGACGTCCAAGAGTTCCTTGCTGCGCCCCTTGTACAGCTTGGCCCGCTCCAGTTTCTTTTGCGCTTCTTCGATGGACTGGATACGCAGGGCGGAGGGGAAGATTTCCGTGCGGTTCTCCTCGCGGTTAAGGAGATGGGTCTCCTCCAGCCAAGCCACCGCGGTCTTGACCCGTGTGTCGTCGGTCACGGAGTCGCGCTCAAAGGCATTGTCCTGGTCTTCCCGCAGGATTTCGCCGACAGTGGCGACGACTTCGCCATGCATCTGTTTTTTGCGGTTGAGGTTGCGGAGCGCCCGGAGAATACCGTGGATTTCGCGTTGGCTGAGGCGGGAACGGGCCGACAGGCCAAACTGCGATTCCACGTCCTTGCGGTCATAGAGCAACAAACAGCGGGCTGTTTCTCGGTCCCGGCCGGCACGCCCGGCTTCCTGCAGGTAGCTCTCCAGGGATGAGGGGATGTCGGCGTGAATGACGAGACGCACGTCGGGCTTGTCGATGCCCATGCCGAAGGCGTTGGTGGCGGCGATGACTTTCAGGTCGCCGTCGATAAAGCGCTGCTGCACGTCTTTTTTGGTGTCCGGGGTGAGACCGGCGTGGAAGTGATCCGCGCTGATGTCCTTGGCGTCCAGGAACTCGGCCACCTCTTCGGTACGGCTGCGGCTGGCGCAGTAGACGATGGCACCGCCAGGCTGGTCGGCCGGCAGGTAGGACGATAGCAGGTCATGGACGAGGGCGAACTTCTCGCCGCCCGAGGTCGGAATCACCTCGAAACTCAGGTTGTCGCGTTTCGCGCCGCCGTTGAAGATATCCAGTTGGATGCCGAGTCGTTCTTTGAAGTGCTCGACGATCTCCGTGATGACCGCGGGCTTGGCGGTGGCGGTCAGGCACAGAACCTCAGCTCGACTTTGTACAACTTCAACGGGTGTCAGTGCGTATAACAGACTGATTGTA
>JAPPLW010000032.1 GCA_028819345.1 bacterium
CCTGGTCAGAGCTACCCCACGATTTGATCGCCGGCGTCAGGACTCGCGATCTGCGGGAACCAGTACCGAGGCGTGAGAGGAGGGTGGCATGGGTTTGGAGTTCTTCGGCGGCGTGGGAGAGGGTGATCTGGGTTTGTTGGTCTCTCGCACCGCCATGTCGCTCAAACCAGTAACCCCTTTTCAACCTCGCAGACACCAACAAACCATGCCCCTGAACACCCCCGAGGTCGCTGAATCTACCCCTCAGGCATCAACTCCCCGACCGAAAGGGCCACCGGAACGACCGGACCGAACCAACACGGGCCTCACCACCCAAGACCCTCCACAACAGCAGAAAACAGCGCGAGGCTGATCGAGAGGACATGAGGAGGAGCCAGGGGACAGGGTCATGGGGACCAGAACCCGAACGAGATGGATGCAGAGGGGAACCTTGAATCGGCCGGTGTCAGAACCGAAGGGGATCGGCGGAACGCCGGCCGCGAACGTTTTTCAGGTGGGCGAACTCGACCACACGTTTGCACTAAAGCCTGCCCACAACCAAAAACGCGTGGGCAACCACCAGCCGCCCGGGGCGGCGCAGGCAGGTTTGATGGCCGGTTCGGGGGGCTCCTAGCGAAACGTTCGTCGAGTACCTGGTCCGGCTTCTCACGAGACAAACGGCTGGCGAACAGTTTACGAACGCCTGCCGCTTCGAGCCGGTGTTCCCCCAGGTCAGACCCCAAACGAACGGTTTGCGAACGCTACGAACGCTACAGCGAACGGTTTACGAACGTTTTGAAGTAGACGTGGGCAGGCATTTCCACTTCTACCATGCCTTGTAGGGTGTGGGCCACATCCCCGTTGAGAACCCGGTTGACGCCGGAGGTTGCTAGAACGCCGGCAGTGAGATCTAATCCACGTATTAACCCAGGAGTGGTGGCTGAACTAATCGAGGCTTCGCGACCTTCTGTTGTTCTGGCCCTTCGCGATGCTTCAGGGAATGACGTCAGCATATCCAGATCCTTTGTCACGACTGTAACTTGGGAAGAGCGACTCAATCGGTGGTTTGAGTCCGTGATCGCCATCATCCGGGGAGCCGGGCCGTCGAGGCTCTGTTTCCAGGCGCACTGGGTGCTTCAACTCTTTCTTGCGGTTGGCATCACCGGTTCTTTGGATGGTGGGCAGATCGCCCGATCAAGGGTGCGGCACATGAATAGCATGGTTTCTTCCCTGGAAGGCGTTGATCGGAAACCGAATGTCCTGTCTGCCGTCCCGCCCGTTATTCCTTGGTCATAGGCCCAACCTATGGGTGTCTGGTACCAGGCGTCCGCGTTGGGGGGAACGTCATCGTAGTGGTCTGTGCCCAGAGTGCCGGTGTCTGGTGCTCCTTCCGCCCGGTGGAGGAATGCCATGGTTTGTTCTCTGGTGAGAGTCTGGCCCATCCCGAATAGGCCGTTCCCGACTCCGCTGGTGATGCCGTTCTCGAAAGCCCAGCCGATCGTGGTGTTTGCCCAGTGATCGCCTGGGACGTCGGTGAAGTAGGCGCTACCGTCGTACTGGGTCCTTGTGCACTCATCGGGTGCGTAGGCTCGGCACAGGAATGTTATCATTTCTTCTCGTTTCAAACCTGACCGAATCCCGAACCGGTCTTCGCCGACGCCGGCGGTTATCTCCCAGGACTGGGCCCACCTTACCGGAACATAAAAGAAACTGTCGGTGGGTACGTCGGTGAAAGTCGGGTAGTCATTGCCTGGGGCTATTTCGATTATGAAGGTGTCTCCGTACCGTTCGATCACATTGAGTTCGTATCTGTCCGGATCCGTTTCGCTGTCTCCCCACCAAACACCTTCGCCCAGACCCTGAACATGGAGCACCGGGTCATCTTCGCCCGAGAGGGCCGGTGACGTGCGTCTCTCAGAACCCCAACAAGCATCAATGTAGGGGTAGTCGCACTGAGACGTGGATTGATCAATTAGATAAATCTCGACGCCTTCTTTCGGGACAAGGGAATCATATTCTTCCTGTACGCGGACCCCCATGGATGCAAAAACGCCGGTGGACCATTCCATGATCACCATCTGAGCACCGGGTAAACCGACCGGGCTGATTGCATGCAGCGACAGGTAATCCCAAGGATAAAACTCGACTTGATCGGATTGAATCCACCCAGCCGCGTAACGATTCAACGCGTGAGTCCCCGCCAGTACCCTTCCGCTGACAGTTACTCGGTTATCTTCATACGTTGCGGTTGGCCGGCGGCTCATCAAATCCATGGGATTGTCGTATTCGTCTATGGTGCCAT
Source organism: bacterium (assembly GCA_028819345.1). Taxonomy (GTDB): domain Bacteria; phylum Actinomycetota; class Acidimicrobiia; order Spongiisociales; family ZC4RG35; genus Bin76. The sequence goes on from JAPPLW010000032.1 coordinate 2,282, forward strand.
CGTCACGTATCGTCGTGCCAGTAAAGGAATGCGGCCAACTGAGCGTATGCCCGATCTCATGAGCCACGGTGCTAATCACATCTAGAGCATCAAGGGCATCAAGTGAACCTATGCCGCCCTCGATAGAAGACAGAGCGATCGGGGACCACCGAACTCCTACGTTCGTAAACCACCCCATCCAAACCCACCGCTCGTTCTCAGGGTAAAACTCGCACCACAACCAATAGGAAACAACATCATCCCAACAAGTAGTACCAGCCCCACCCAGAGACAAGACACCGGCAGCATCCGCAACATGCAGAGTCGAGACGACAATAGCTGCATGGTTCCCACCCGCCGACCGATTACCGACCGAATCCAAACAACCTTGCTGGCTGTTGGCCCGAACCGACCCACCGGGAACGAACGACAAAACATAACGCCCCTCCGAAAGCCACGAAAAAAACGGAGGTAGCTCAGCATTCAGCAGTCCCGATACGTTCTCAGGCGTCAGATCCAACGAACCATGAACCCCATCGCACACCCACACCTCGAACCGGTCAGGCGCGGTCCCCCGAAACGACGTAAGCCCAAAGTGGGCCACCAACCCCAACGGGTCAGCCGCATAAGGATCGGGATCAGCCGACTGCAAAACCACCCGATCAGTCAATGACTGAGCACCTACGGGAGCAGGCAGGACAACCATCACCAAACCAGCCATCACAAACCACGCCCGCAACGCAGCCAAAAAGCGCCTCTCCCCGGAAGGACGAAACACAACTAGGGAAAACACATCAGCAACCTCGCCACCGCACGGACGCAAGCGTCCCGGCAGGAGATGATGCGCACCAACCAGCGCACCCTTTTCCTCTCAGACGGTCTCTTCGCTTCAGACGGTGCCCTACGGATCGTCAACAGTATGGGCTGCTAGGAGGCATGGGTCACAAATCCTCGTCCGGTCTCTGAGCAGCTGAGCCGACTCCAACAGGCCATGGACTCCAAACAATAACGACCGCGGGCATGCCCGTCACCTGAGACAACCCACCAAGGAACGGGCCAGAGTCACGATAGAAAGGGGACGGCCCAGCCTTGAAGGGGACGGTCAGAGGGAGATATAACGATGTTTCCTGCCCACCGCCACGCAACAACACCCAGAAAAAGACGTTTGTTTAACCGAGCTTCTATGACGTTCGCAAACCGTTTGCAAACCGTTCGTTTACGGTCTGACCTGGGGCAACACCCACCGGAAACAGTCAAGCGCTCGCAGCCGTTCGCCAGCCGTTTGTCTCGTAAGAACCCGGATCACGTACTCGACGAACATTTCGCTAGAAGACCCTCAAACCTGCCCACGCCGCTTCGGGTTGCCGGAGGGCTGCCCACGCGTTTTCGGGTGTGGGCAGGCTTTAGTGCAAACGTGTGGTCGAGATGCCCCGCGACCAAAACGCTGATGACGGATGGCTTCAACCGGCTCCACGCGCCCTGGGACAGCTCCGCTGTGGCTACCAACACCAGGTCACCACACCCGGATCACCACCCTGATCCCAGTTTCAGGCACCACCCTCACCGACATTTGCGGCGTAGGTGACCTTCTCGCTGCCGAAATCCTCGGGGAGGTGGGGATCCCAGTCGCTACCCCACCAGGACGAATACTGCCGTGGCCCATGGCACAGTACCAATGGACCCCAGCATCAGCGAACAAAATGCCACTGACTCACCGGGGCGCCAACCGTCGCCTGAACCGGGCCATACACATCGCCGCTATCAACCCAACCCGAAGGGATTCATTTCTTATTGCCCGCCCAGATAGCAGTTCGAACCCACCCCTTACAGATCGATTGACAAACCAGGCCTCTCAGGGTGGGCGCGCCGTTCCTATTGTTCGTCTCGGAACCGGCGCTGGTCTCGGTTCCAGAGGAGTGATGTTTGCTTTAACCTAGGGGGATCATGGCTCGGACCAAAGAGGTTGCTTTCAATGTGTTGTTGGCTGAGGAGTTGATGGCTCGGCACCCGCGGTGGGACAAGGGCCTGGTCACCGCGGAGTCGACTGACGTGCTGGTGGACGCCGCGGCGAAGAGTCCTGACATCGTGGTGGGGTATCCGGGAGAGTCGTCGGTGATCGTGGAGACGGAGTTCGAGCCGGCTAGCACAGTGGAGGAGGATGCACGGGGTCGCCTGGGGGTAACGATCAAGTCCACGGGTGACACCGTTGAGCAGGTCGTGGCGGTGCGAATCCCCGAAGGCCTGCGTGAACAGGCAGGTGGAGAGGAGATCGCTAAGGGTCAGTTCTCCTATTGCTTGTTCTCAGCGTTGCCTTGGCTTGGATCGGACGGTTCTTCTCAATGCCGACGGTTTCCTAGAAAGGGCTGGATCAGTGGAGGGATCGACGACCTGACGGGATTCATAGAAAGGGCAGCGCTGTCGGAGTCCCGGATCATAAGAGGAGCTGACATTCTGGAAGTCGGCGTTGAAGCCGCAGCGGGCCGGTTGCATCAGGATCTGGGTGCTACGCATTCCGGGGTGCTGGACACCATTGGCAACGTGCTGCATCAGGAGAAGGGCTGGCAAACTACCCGGATGGCTATGGCGGTGGTTGCCAACGCCTTGATATTTCACACCGCCATCGCCGGAACGCATGGCATCCGAACCATTGATCAAATGCGGTCAGCCAGTGGGGACTTAGCCAAAACGGATGTGCTCGACGCCTGGCGGGAGATTCTCCAAATCAATTACTGGCCAATCTTTGACATAGCCACGCGGGTGATGGCTCCCATCCCGAATGGTGTAGCCAACGAGACTTTCAGACGACTGTCCACCGTGGCTGGGAGGCTCGCCGGTCTGGGTGTCACGACCACGGGAGACCTGGCTGGACAGATGTTCGGGCAGCTGATAACCGACCGGAAATTCCTGGCCACGTTCTATACACTGCCGTCCTCCGCGGCGCTACTTGCGGAACTTGCGGTGGAGCGTCTGGGTATTGACTACGGTGACGCTGACCAGGTGACCGGCCTTAAGGTCGCAGATCTAGCCTGTGGAACCGGTGCTCTGCTCTCCGCCGCTTACAACAGGATCACAGCAAGAACCCGCCGATCCGGGATAGATGACCAGGTTTTGCACCCCCGGATGATCGAAGAAGTCCTGGTAGGAGCTGACATAATGCCAGCAGCAACCCACTTGACCGCGGCCATACTGTCCTCAGCCCATCCTTCAGTTACGTTCGGGCGCACCAACATATACACAATGCCATATGGTGAGCAACCCGAAGGAAGAGCGGTAGCGATCGGCTCCTTGGATCTCATTGATGATGTCAACGCAATGACTCTCTTCGGCACGGGAAGACGCCTAGCAACTGGGAGCGGCGAAGTGGACGCGGACGAGAGCACGAACCTGTTCGTGATGGACCACCGTTCCGCTGATTTGGTGATTATGAATCCTCCCTTCACTCGCCCCACCAACCACGCGACGGCCACGGCCGCGGCTGTTCCCGTTCCTTCCTTCGCTGGGTTCAGCACCGAAAAAGACGAACAAAAAGCGATGGCCAATGCCCTGAAAAACCTTCACAAAACAATCAAGGGGCTAGTTGGCCACGGCAACGCAGGGCTAGCTTCCAACTTTCTGGACCTGGCCCATGTCAAGACCAGGACAGGGGGTACCATTGCGCTGGTTCTGCCTGTAGTGGTGATTACAGGTGCCTCCTGGGCGAAGACCCGACAACTTCTGTGCACCGAGTACAAGAATGTGACAGTGATCACCATCGCTACGGTGGGGTCAACCGATCGGGCCTTCTCAGCCGACACCGGCATGGCCGAGGCCCTGCTAATAGCCACTCGCCACTCACCGAATCCACCATCCGATCTCACCACTTTGTGGGTCAATCTCACCCGCCGACCCAAAAGCACTGCGGAAGCTGTCGAAATAGCTCGCGCGATCGCCCACACGGCCCATGACGATTCAGGCTGGCTGCAGGTAGGCGAAGACAGAATGGGCTGCTACATACGGGCACCGCTTGAAGAAAGCGGATGTGCCCAGACAGCCGAACTGGATGTGGTGAGAACTGCATTGGGCTTGGGTACAAGCAAGTTGGTCTTGCCGCGGATCGCTCCCCTCGCGTTGTCGATGACTCGGCTTGCCAAACTCGGACAGCCCGGACTCGTCCACAGGGACATCAACGGTATGAATTCTGATGGGACATCGCGAGGCCCTTTCGACATCGAACCTCTATCCGTCGGCCAGATAGCGTCCTATCCAAGTTTGTGGGCGCACAGACATATGCGGGAAAGGCGCTTGATTGTTGATCCGGACAGCCAGGGCAGGGTTCGCTCGGGCTGTGAGGATCACGCCCGCAGGGTTTGGGAAACAGCTACTCGGCTCCACTTCAATCTGGATTTCCAAATCAACTCCCAAGCATTGGCGGCGTGTCTAACTCCGCGTGTAACGATTGGCGGACGGGCCTGGCCCAACTATCATTTGCTTGACGACTCTTGGGAGAAAGTGCTGGTGTTGTGGGCCAACACCACGCTGGGGCTGATCGGTTTCTGGTGGCGAGGGACGCGTCAGCATCAAGGCCGGGCTGTGCTAACCATCACAAGGTTGGGCGAACTTCCGGTGCTGGATCCTCGGCAACTCTCCGAGGGACAGATCGAACGCGCACAAGCCATGTTTGACGAGTTTGCTGACCGAGCGTTACTACCTGCGAACGAGGCATACCGTGATCCCAGCCGGATTGCTCTGGATGAAGCAGTGTTGATTGACCTACTCGAAATGCCCAAACAGGTTTTGGAGCCTTTGGCTGTCCTCCGTCAGCAATGGTGCGCCGAGCCCACCGTTCACGGTGGGAAAGGAACTCGACCCGGAGGGACCAAAATGGGGTAGGCAAAAGGGTGACAGACACTGCACCGCCCTATCCTCCCCAGGGACTTCCTCAGACTGCCCTTCGGCGATGGTGTTAACGATTCGCCCATTACCGTCGGACGGCCCGCCAGAGGCTGAAATAGAGGCCCCTGAGAGGCCCATAGAGGCTCTGGAAAGTTGCTCTGGCACTCTCTGGGGTGCACTCAAGCCCTGTTTTGTGCAAAACCGTGGCTGGTGCCTCAAACCCTCCGTAGGCTGGACGGCGATCATCACAGCATCAGACATCTCAGCCTCCACCAACTCATAAAACACCACACCAGCCCATCCCACTGGAGAGAGGGGCCAGGTGGCACACCTAACGGCCTCCCGTTCCTGACCGGCTCACCGTGGGGCACCGGGCTAGCCTCGAGCTTCAACCTACAGACCGACCGATTATCCCGTTTTCTAGCGGAGGCGGACGGAATCATGCAGCTGGGTCGAACAATTCGCCATAGTCCCAAGCCAACCGCATTGCTGGTACATGGGCTGAACCTCATAGCAAACCCCCTCCGAGGCCTTCAACGAACACCTACACCTCCCTCAAACAAAGCAGTGTTGCGACCACCCGTTGAATCCGGGTCATTGACCTGGGCGATGTTTCGACTCCATCTGTCGGAGGAGGCATGGTGACGGTGGGTTGAGACTGGGAGTCTGGCGTCAAGACCCGGTTAAGTAGGTCGCCCATGAGTTCATCACCTCCCGCCTTACGGAGATTAGATCACTTCTCGCGTAGGCTCTTTCAGCTGCATTTGCGACTTGATGAGCAAGGCAGGCTTCAGCAACTTCCCTTACCACTCCAGATTCCGAGCACCAATCCCGAAACGCTGATCGCATCCCGTGGAGAGTCCCTCCGAGGTCAAGGTCAGCGGCCAGTTTTGACATCTTCCATGCTGGCCACTCCCGCCCATCCTCCCGAGGGAACAGCAACCCAGACTCGGTTTCATACTCCCGTGCTGTGGCTAGCACCTCTAATGCCTGTGCCGACAGTGGAGCTCGATGCGGACGGCCTCCCTTCATCCTGACCGCCGGTATTTCCCACAACGCTTCGGGTTGGTTGATCTCTTTCCAACGGGCGCCACGGGCCTCGCCGGACCTAGTTGCAGTGAGCACAGCGAATTCGAAGGCGAGGCGAACAGTGGGATAGACGCTAGAGTCTCGGACTTTGGCAAGAGCCGCGGCCACCTGGGTGTGGTGAAGAGCTTGGAGGTGCTGCGCTCTCTTTGCGTTACTACCTAGAGCCGCCGTGATCCGGTCGTCGGCCGGATTGTCTTCTCGGAACCCCTGGGCGATGCTCCACCTCATAATGGAAGACAGTCTCTGCAAGACCCTTCTCGCTGTAGTGGAATGGGAATGCCAGATCGGCGCCAGGCATGCCATTACATCAGCCGAATTGACCTCGTCGATCGGTTTGGACCCGATCTTCGGGAAGACATAATTCGAAAGGGAAGATCTCCAGTGTTTCTCGGAAAGGCCTCCTGGTTTCCACTTTGCCGCGTGAATCTCGATCACCGCATCGGCTGCTTCCCGGACTGTTGGCAGGGCCGTGGAGCAGAGCGCCACCGGGTCACGGCCTTGACGGGCGATCTTGCGGTATTCAGCGGCTTTCGCCCTCGCTTCTGCGAGGGCGAACATCGGATAGCCACCCAAGCCGAGGTCCCGTCGTTTGCCGTTAATAGTTGTTCGCAGTACCCAACTCTTGGATCCAGACGAGCGGATCAGCAGGAATAACCCGCCGCCGTCGTAGTGTTTTCCGGGTTTTTTGGCGGACCGAACGCCTACAGCTGTCAGTTTTGTCAAATGGACTCTCCTAATCGTCCCACAATTCGTCCCACGCTACTGTGAAACTACCTGGCACTATAGCAGACTCTCTGAAACAAATGAAAGACCCAAACCTGCTGTGAAGACGAGGCTGGACCGTAAGGTGGTTGTGGTGTAGCAGGCCTGTGACCTGGACTTACACTACTTAATGAAACCGCATGCAACCCAGCGAATCATCAGTGCCGGGAGTGGGATTCGAACCCACACGGAGTTGCCCCCAATGGATTTTGAGTCCACCGCGTCTGCCAGATTTCGCCATCCCGGCCAGGCGAACCCGATTGTAGAGGGGAGCGGGGGCAAAGTCTTCCGATATCCTCCACCACCATGGGTAGGCGCCGTCTCTCCAAGCAGGTCTTCGCGGTCAACGACCGGTTGAAGCACCTCGAGCAGGAAGAGGCTAGGGTCTCGGCGGAATTGGATTACCACCGCCACCTGGCTGATGACGCGGTTCGGGACGCGGCGGTGATCGGTTCCTCGATGCATCAGGACGAGGCGGAGCGGGCCCTGGCCGACGTCGAGAGGTTCGAGAGGGCGCTGGACGAGATCGATCACCGCAGGGCGGTGCTACTGCACAAGCGGGATCGTCTTCTGGATCGTATGGATCCCTTCGAGGACCACTTCTGATGTCGACCCTGGCGTTGATCGACGGCCACTCGATCGCCTACCGGGCTTTCTACGCCCTTCCCAAAGATCTGGCTACCTCCTCCGGCCAGGTCACCAATGCGGTGTTCGGATTCACCCGCATGCTCATCCGGCTCTTGACCGATGAGAATCCCGAGGCTCTGGCGGTGGTGTGGGACGTGTCCCGCCAGACGTTTCGGACGGAACTGTATCCCGAGTACAAAGCGCAGCGGTCCAGCACTCCCGATCTGCTGGCTCCACAGTTCTCCCTCCTGCAGGACTTCCTCGAGGCCCTGGAAGTGCCGCAGTTGCGCAAGGAAGGCTTTGAAGCCGATGACGTGATCGCTTCGATTGCGGGCCGAGCCGCCGCCGAGGGATGGGAGGTGCTGGCGGTAACGGGTGATCGGGACGTCTTTCAGTTGGTGGACGAGAACTTCAGGGTTCTCTACACCCGCCGGGGCGTGAGCGACACGGTGAAGGTGACCCCCGGGTGGGTGGAGAAGCGCTACTCGGTCCCTCCTGCCCGGTATGTGGAAATCGCGGCTCTGAGGGGGGACAACTCCGACAATCTTCCGGGAGTCCCGGGGGTGGGGGAGAAGACCGCCGCCCGGCTGATCGGCCAGTACGGCGAGGTGGAGAGGGTCTTTGAAAACCTCGACGAACTGACCCCGCGGCTTCGCGCCAATCTTTCCGACAACCATTCCCAGGTTCTGTTGAACAAGGAGTTGATGACGCTCCGTCGGGATCTGGAGGTGGAGGTGGAGATCCCCGATCTGGTGCGCCGGGCCTGGGATTCGGAGCGGGTTCGGGAGTTGGTCACTTCCCTGGAGTTCTTCAGCCTCTGGGCGGACCTCCAGTCGGTTCGGGTGGGCGGAAGCGGCGAGCCGGAAACCGGCCGGGTGGAGGTGGAGACCCGTGTCCTGACCACACCTCAAGCTGTTGCGGGCCTTCCGAACCTCGACCCCGTGGTAGTGGAATTGATCAGGGATGAGCACTTCGAGGGGTTGGCGGTAAGGGAAGGGGAGAACCGGGTGGCGCTGGTGCCCGAGGATCTCGTGACCGGCTTGGAGGAGGTGCTGGCTGATCCCAAACGTCGCAAGGTTACCCACGACGCCAAGCCTCTCATCCGGTGGCTCGGAACTCGGGGTGTGACGTTGCGGGGTCTGGAATTCGACACCGCCCTGGCAGCCTACGTGATCGATCCCGCCACCGGCCGGTACCAACTGGACGAGTTGGCCGAGCGGATGATCCGCATGCCACTCACCGAAGACCTCGCGGACGAAGACATCCCCACCCAAGGAAGCCTCGCCTTCGACCCCCGCCCCCGGTTCGACCAGATCGGTTTGAGGGCCGAGGCCATCTCCCGGCTGATCCGACCGCTCCGTTCCGAACTGGAGGAGCGGGAGGAGATGGAGCTCTTCATGGATGTGGAATTGCCCCTGGTTGGGGTTCTGGCCGAGATGGAGGATGCGGGGATCGGGGTGGACCGGGAGTACCTCCTGGAACTGAGCGGGAAACTGAGAGCGGACATCGCAGGGCTGGAGCAGCGCATCTACGGAATGGCCGGGGGAGCGTTCAACGTGAACTCCACGTTGCAGTTGCGGGAAGTCCTGTTCGGAAAGCTGGGGCTTCCGGTGTTGAAGAAAACCGCCACCGGGAAGCCTTCCACCGATGCCTCGGTTCTGGGCAAGCTGGATCATCCCCTGGTGGATTTGCTTTTGGAATTCCGGCAGTTGGAGAAGATCCGCTCGGCCCATGTGGACGGGTATCTCTCCCTCATAGGCGCCGACGGGCGGATCCACACCCGGTTCAACCAGATGGGCACCTCCACCGGTCGGGTCTCATCGGAGAACCCCAACCTGCAGACCATACCGATCCGCACCGAGGTGGGGAGGACGGTGAGAAGAGCCTTCGTGGCCGGCCCGGAGCAGGTGTTGCTGGTGGCCGACTACTCCCAGATCGAATTGCGGGTGCTATCCCACTTCAGCCGCGATCCGGGTCTCCTGGAGGCGTTCCTGTCCGACGTCGACATTCACACCGCCACCGCTGCCCGGGTCTTCGAGGTGGACGTTTCGGATGTAACCACCGACATGCGGCGACGGGCCAAGACCATCAACTTCGGACTGCTGTACGGGATGGAGGCATTCGGGCTCTCCCAGCGACTGAACATCTCCCGGGAGGAGGCGGCCGAGCACATAGACGCGTACTTCTCCCAGTTCCCCGCCGTGAAGTCCTTCATGGACGGCATGGTGCTCGAGGCCAGGCGGAACGGGTACACCACCACGCTGTTCAAGCGTCGCCGCTACCTGCCTGAACTCCGGAGCGACAATTTCCGGATCCGGCAGATGGGGGAGCGGATGGCGCTTAACGCTCCCGTGCAGGGGACGGCCGCGGACATCATCAAGAAGGCGATGATCGTTCTTGCCTCCCGACTCGGACAGGTGAGTCCTTCGTGCAGTCTCCTCCTGCAGATCCACGACGAACTGGTCATTGAGACACCCGAGGACGACCTCGAGGATGTGGTGGCGCTCACCGTGGAGGTGATGGAGGGCGTGGCGGATCTGGCGGTTCCCCTGAAGGTGGATGTAGCCTTCGGACGCAACCTTGCGGAATGCAAGAGCTAGGCAATTTGCGGAGTGCGCTTGGGTGTGCCAAACTTAGGCGGAGTCCGACTGCCACTGGCGCTTGCTTGGACGGAATAACATCTACCTCTTCCCCTATCCCTATTCCTACATGAGCGACGAACAAATAAACCTGCCCGCCGGCGAGACGTCGGCGCCGGTTTCATCCAAGACCGCGACATTGCAGGAGGAGCCACCGGCAGGAGACACCGGTGCGGACACCGTCCAGACCCCGGAGCAGAGCGACGGCGCCGCAGGGGAACTCGAGGCGACCGCCGACGGAGCTGCAGGGGATACAGGGGAGATCGAGGCTCCCGACGCTGCGGAGGCCGCAGGGGAGCCGGAAGAGACCGAAGCCCCCCAAGCCGCGGGAGAAGCGGAGGATGCGGACACTCCCGAGGCCTCGGAGGAAAGCGGCGAGGCAACCGGATCCGAGGGGCCCCTGATCGATGAAGCCGAAGCCAGCCGATTGGACGATGAGGCCATCTTCGAGCAGGCCCTGGGACGGGACATAAGGGTTTTCAAGGAAAACGAACTGGTGGAAGGCACGGTGGTCAGCGTGGACATCGAGGGGGCGCTGGTCGACATCGGCTTCAAGTCGGAAGCCCTGATTCCCGCCAACGAGTTGTCCATCAAGAAGAACGTCGATCCCCGAGAGATCGTTTCGGTGGGAGACCAGGTGGAAGGGGTGGTGCTCACCCGCGAGGATGAGAACGGCCGCCCGATTCTCTCCAAGAAGCGGGCCCAGTACAAGCGGGCCTGGAGCAAGGTGGAAGAAGTCCACAGGGAGAGCAAGTCGGTCAAGGGGACCGTCATCGAAGTCGTCAAGGGAGGCCTGATCGTGGACATCGGCCTCAGGGGTTTCCTTCCGGCCTCGCTGGTGGGCCTGCGCAGGGTGTGCAACCTCCATCCCTTCGTCGACACCGAGATCGAGGCCAAGGTGATCGAGTTGGACCGCCAGCGGAACAACGTGGTGCTCTCCCGGCGCGCCTTCCTGGAGGAGGAGCAGGCAGAGGAGCGGGACTCCTTCATGAACCTCCTGGTGGAGGGAGAGACCCGCGAGGGCACTGTCTCCTCGGTCGTGCCTTTCGGAGCTTTCGTGGACCTGGGCAAGATGGACGGACTGGTGCACGTCTCCGAACTTGCCTGGACGCACATCAGCCATCCCTCCGAAGTGGTGGAGGTAGGCGAGAAAGTGATGGTGAAGGTGCTGGAAGTGGATCGTGAGAGGGAACGGATATCCCTGTCCATGCGCCAGACGCTCGAAGATCCGTGGACGGTGTTCTCCGACTCTCACGAGGTCGGGAACATCATCGAGGGCAAGGTGACCAAGACCGTGCCCTTCGGTGCCTTCGTCTCCATCGCCGAAGGGGTGGAGGGGTTGGTGCATGTCTCGGAGATCGCCATGCACCGGGTGGAGTCTCCCGAGATGGAACTCTCCGTCGGACAGCAGATCACAGTGAAGATCACCGAACTCGACACCAACCGCAGGCGCGTCAGCCTGTCGGTGAAACAGGCCCTTCCGGAGTGGAAGACCCGCAGCCAGACGCGCCCTCGCCCCCGGAGGACCGAACACCCCCGGCCCAAGAGAGAAAAGCCCGAGCCCGAGCGGCGGTCGGTCCGGGTGGACTCCTCCCTGGAAGCCATCCTGGAAGAACTCAAGAAGCGGGGCATCGGGGGTCGATAACCCCGAGGGGCCTGCGCGGGTAGATGAGCGGGACTCCTCCCCGGGTGGTGGTAACCGGAGGGATCGGTTCGGGCAAGAGCCTGGTATGTTCCCTTCTCCACGCCCTGGGAACAGCCGTGATCGACGCGGACTCTCTGGGGCATGCAGTCCTGCGGCCGGATGGCGAGTGCTTCGCCCAGGTGGCGGCCCGCTGGCCCCAGGCGGTCTCCGGAGGGAGGATCGACCGGGCGGCGCTGGGCAGGATCGTGTTCTCCGACTCCGGTCAACTCACCGAACTGATGGCTATGACTCATCCTCACATCCGCGCCCGCCTCTTCCGGGAGGTCGATCGCTATCCCGACCGCCCGGTGGCCGTTGAGATATCAGCGCCCTCCGACCTGGTGATGCCCGACTGGCCGGTGCTGGTGGTGGACGCCGAACCTGGGACCATCCGAACCCGTCTGAGGGAGCGGGGAATGAGCGAGGGGGACATCCGGCGCCGCATGGGCTCCCAACGCTCCCGCCGGGAGTGGATGGAAATGGCCGACATGGTGATCTCCAACCGGTCGGACCGGGATGCCCTGGCCGAAGAGGTAAAAAGGGCTGCCCGGGAGTTCGGCATTCTGTCCCAGTAGTCCGATACGATTCGGGAGAGCGATGAATCGTTTTGAGGTCAAAGCCGACTTCGCCCCTTCGGGCGATCAACCATCTGCGATCTCCTCCCTGGCCAGGGGTCTGGAGGAGGGCGACCGGTTCCAGACGCTCCTGGGAATCACCGGCTCCGGCAAGTCCGCCACCGTGGCGTGGACCATCGAGAAGGCCCAGCGCCCCGCGCTGGTAATCGCTCCCAACAAAGCCTTGGCCGCCCAGTTGGCCAACGAGTTCCGCCAGTTCTTCCCGGACAACCGAGTGGAGTATTTCGTCTCCTACTACGACTACTACCAGCCCGAGGCGTACATGCCCCAGACCGACACTTACATAGAGAAGGACTCCTCCATCAACGACGAGATCGACGGTTTGCGCCACTCCGCTACATCGGGGTTGATGGTGCGAGACGACGTGATCATCGTGGCGTCCGTCTCCTGCATCTACGGGCTGGGCTCCCCCGAGCAGTACGAGGGACAACTCCTGCGGCTGATCCGGGGAGTGGAGTTCCCGATGTCCGAGGCGCTGCGCCGGCTGGTGATGCTCCAGTACAACCGCAACGAGGTCAGCCTCACCCGGGGCCGATTCCGGGTGAAGGGAGACACCCTGGACATCTTCCCGGCTTACCAGGAGCACGTGGTGCGGGTGGAGTACTTCGGCGACGAGGTGGAGCGGATCGTCTCCCTGAACCCGGTCACCGGAGACGTGATCTCGGAGATGAAAGAGCTTCATGTGTTCCCTGCCACCCACTACGTGACTCCCGAGGAGCGGATGGCCGAGGCCATCCGGGGAATCCAGCAGGAACTGGCCGGGAGGCTTGCGGAGTTGGAGAGCGAGGGAAAACTGCTGGAGGCGCAGCGGCTCAGGATGCGGACCAACTACGACCTCGAGATGATGCGGGAGATCGGCTACTGCGCGGGCATAGAGAACTACTCCCGCTACCTGGACGGGCGGGAGCCGGGAGAACCCCCATACACGCTTTTGGACTACTTCCCGGACGACTACATAACCATCATCGACGAATCCCACATCACCCTTCCCCAGATCGGCGGTCAGTACGAGGGCGACCGGAGCCGAAAGGAGGTGCTGGTGGAGCACGGGTTCCGTCTGCCGTCCGCCCTGGACAACCGCCCGCTCCGATTCGATGAGTGGCTGGACCGCACCGGGCAGGTGATCTGCATGTCCGCCACCCCCGGTCCTTTCGAACGGCAGCGGTGTCCCGAGCCCGTGGAACTCCTCATCCGTCCCACCGGCCTGGTGGACCCCGAGGTGATAGTCCGGCCCACCAGGGGCCAGATCGACGATCTGCTGGCGGAGATCCGCCAGCGGGCGGTCGCCGACCAGCGGGTTCTGGTCACCACCATCACCAAGAAGATGGCCGAAGACCTAGCCGACTACCTGCTTGAGATGGGAGTGCGAGCCAGGTACCTGCACTCGGAGATAGACACCCTGGAGAGGGTGCAGATACTTCGGGAACTCCGGATGGGCGAGTTCGACGTCCTGGTGGGAATCAATCTGCTGCGAGAGGGACTCGACCTGCCCGAGGTGTCGCTGGTGGCCATCCTCGACGCCGACAAGGAGGGGTTTCTGCGCTCCGACACGTCCCTCATCCAGATCATCGGCCGAGCGGCGCGGAATGTGGACGGGCAGGTGGTGATGTATGCCGACGAGATCACCTCGTCTATGGAGAGGGCGATAGGGGAGACCAACCGGCGCCGGAGACGCCAGTTGGAGTACAACGCCCGGCACGGAATCGACCCCCAGACCATCCGCAAGCGCATCTCCGACATCCTGGAGTTGGTTGCCTCCGAGGCGCCATCGGTGGAGAGACGCCGCTCATCCCGGGCCGAGCGGGAGGTGATCGACTTGACCGGCGACGATCTCTCCCGGGTGATTCTTTCACTGGAGGAGGAGATGCGGGAAGCCGCGGCCGAACTCCGCTTCGAGTACGCCGCCCGGCTCCGCGACGAGGTGGCCGAGCTCAAGAAGGAGCGGCGACAACTCTCCCAGATCCTGGCCTGATCAAGCTGAAGGTACATTCCTCTTCCATCCACCCAGCAAGACAGGGTGTGATGGGAGGCCCAGCCAACGGCCAGTGCCGACGCTCCCATCCCAACCCAGTCTCTGTTCGCTGGAGCTACCCTGGAAGAAGCCTTACCCTTGGCCCCCCAACTTGACCGTCTGTCACAAGAGCAGGTCAACAAGGGCCTAGGGGCTGCCCTTATAAGGCACTCCTTCGTTCCGCATCGATGAGAGCCAACTCCTTGTAAAGCGAACCCCATAGGGCAGGTGATCGACCAGAAGCGTGTAGATCGCGGCCGGTTGTGTTGAAGTGTTCGTAGAAAGCCTGCAACAAGGGCCCACCGGCTTCTGTCCACAACTCCAACACTTCATCAAAACCGTTGCGCCACCTTACCGGTTGGAGGTCGCCATTAGTGGCTATCGAATTGTCATCGACAACAAAGAGGCGGAATGTCGCCAGGATTGGGAGTACTGCAGGGCGGCGAAGACGCTTTTCTGAGTCAAGTCCATTTGGAAGGAATGGGAACTCAAAATTCGGCCTGCCATTTCTCTTGGTCTCGACCATCTCCAACCGACCATACCTGCCACCTGCACCGGAGGCACCGCCTACCTCCTGCCATCGCCTTTCCGAGTCGTATTGGATCCAATCGTGCAGTTGGAGTACATCTCGCACAATGGGGATCAGGCGTCGGTACCGCTCCGGGTGCTTTTCGAAGCGGTCCAGCATGGACCTCTTACGGCGGTAGGCATCCACCGGATGATTGTGCCGATCCGGATAGCTCGCGATATCGAAACAGGAAAGAATGGCGATGACGTCTACCACATCGATCATCCCGTCTTCGTTCTCGTGCCATGAAATGCGGTCTGTCCATCCGTCCATTGCGAGTTCGACCTTGAGAAACTCGAATTGTTTGTTGAGGTCAAGTAACGACTTTGCATGAACCTGGATGCTTGTATTGCGTCCTCCAGCTATGTCTGTTACTAGTTGTTCTCGGGCAAGACCCGTTATTACCTCAAGTTTGATGTATTCGTTGTCGGGGATGGAGTTTTCGCCCTGGGCCTTCCGGACAATCTCGTAGGAGTGTCCCCCATCGACGATCCCGTAATTGCCCTCCGGAAAGTGCAACTCCAAAACGTCGAGTCCCGGATGGGTAGAAGGGGCCTTGGTCACTTTCGAAGCAATGAGCGTAAGTCCTCTGTGCTTGAGGTGAAAGCTGCCCGGGATGGTCTCACCTTCCTGGGACAGAGAGCGACCGACCGTCCGATAAATAGGACGATTGATGTTTTGCTCCCGAGGGTTGGGATCCAATGGGATGTCCATTGGAAGCCTCTTAGCTGGAACCAGCATGAAATGAGTGTGGGCCCCGTCGAAATTCGGGTCTGGCATCCGCCGTGACCACTTGACGGGAACCTTGACGATGCGATTTAACATCAGCATGCTCCTTTTGTCGTGCCCGCTACCGCGAGCCGTTTTCACTTACTCGCTCCCGGCTCCTGCCGAGGCGATGTGCACAGTATAACATGTGGGCACGACAAACCTCTTTTGTTACGAAAGGGGGTTTGCGAGGGAATCCAGCCGTCAGGTCAATCTTCCCTGGGTGTCCTTGTAGATCCGGCCGCCCTTGATGACCGCCACTATCCGGTCGGGGTCGGCCAAGGCTTCGATCTCATCCAGGGGGTTGCCATCCACCAGGATCAGGTCGGCTTCCTTGCCAACCTCGACGGTGCCGATCCGGTCCTCCATGTAGAACAGTTCGGCGTTGCCGGTGGTGGCGGTGGCGATCGCCTCGGCGGGGCTCATGAAATTGGCCTTGTGAGGCAATTCCCGGCCGCGGCGGTCCTGGAGCGGACCGACGATGTCCGAACCGGAGCCCACCTTGAGTCCGGTCTCTCCCATGATTTCGAGGCTCCGGTGTACGGCAGACTCGACCGCTTTGAGTTTGGTCAACTGGGCGGGCGTGAGTCTCGCTCCTTCCGGATCGCCCAGGAGATCGTACTTCACCGAAAGCGTGACAACCGCGAAGGCGTCGGCATCCAGGATTCTTTGAGCCGCCTCCTCATCGAGGATGCTGGCGTGCTCGATCGAGCGAATACCGGCGGTGAGCGCCCGGCGGATGGCGTCGGAGGTGTGGCAGTGGGCGAGCACGTAGGTGTGCCAGTCGGCCGCCGCCTCCACCGCCGCCCGGAGTTCGGCGTAGCTGAACTGGAGGCTGTCGAAGGGATCGGTGGGGGAGAGAACCCCGCCCGAACTGAACACCTTGAGCTGGGTGGCGCCTTTTCTAAGTTGCTCCCTTGCCGCCCGCCGCACCTCGGCAACCCCGTCCACGATCTCGGGGGTGGCAGAGAGGCCGGGAATGCTCCCGCGGGGATGGGCGATGTGGTGGGCAGGACGCAGGTCCCCGTGCCCGCCGGTCTGTGACAGCACCGATCCCGAGGGGAGTATCCGGGGGCCGTCGATCACTCCCTGCTCCGACAGCCGCGCCCAGTGAGGGTCTAGTCCCCCTGCGTCCCGGACGGTGGTGAAGCCCTCCTGGAGGGTGTTCTCGATGACGCCCCGGACGGTGAACACGTAGTCGATCCAAGGCAGGTCTCCGATCCCGCCCGCCGGGTCCACCAGACCCATGTGGACGTGGGCGTCGGTCAAACCGGGCATGAGGGTCAGTCCGGCGCCGTCGATCACCTGGTCGGGCGAACTTCCCGCCCCAGGTCCGATGTCGCTGATCAGAGAGCCCGACACCGCCACGTCCACACCGGCTCGCGGTTCGGCGCCGGTGCAGTCCAGGAGTTCGGCGTTGCGGATTACGAGATTCGTCACGAGTGGTTGCCTTCCTGGTAGTCGAGTTGCAGTTCGGGTATGACGAAGTTCCCCCGGTCGATGATCTGGGTGTCGTCAACCCAGATGGAGTGGTTGCGGGTGGGGATGTCGAAATGGAACGGCACCCGGTTCTCCCCGTCCAGTCCCCGCATGTAGTTGGCGCCGAAGGCGATCAGCATGTTGCCATAGTAGCTCTCGACGTCCATCACGCCTCCTCCTTCCCAGAACCGCAGTCCCAGGGCGTTCCAGTCGGCCCGGTGCTCATAGCCCCAGCCGATGTGGGAGACGCCGTAGGACCGTGAGTCCCGGGGAAGCTCGAAGTAGTCCTTTGCCAGGCGGGCGTCGGCTCCGCCGTCGATCGAGACGATGCTCCCTTCCCGAAGCTCCAGGCGGATGGGTGACATCACGTACCTGCCCAGGTTGATCATGCAGTCGCCCTCGTCGAGCACCAGGGTGCCCTCTGCCGAGTGCTCGAGGGGCGCCAGCGCCACCTGTCCCGAGGGCCAGTGGTCCCAGCGCCCGGGCGTGTCGGAGTAGCCATACTGGACCCCCACCGGACGGCCCTCGTAGCTGAGGGTGAGGTCGGTGCCGGCCTCCGATTGGACCCGCAGGGTGGTCCCCGCCTCCATGAGCCTCTGGCTGATTTCCGCCCGGCGCCGGATCTCGGGGGTGGGGAACATGCGGAGCAGTATGTCCTCGGGCTCCTCGATCATCAGGGTGCGCGCCCCGGCGTCGAGCGCCGCGTTGTGAGCATCGCTGTATATCCAACCGGTGGTGAGCATCCCCACCACCAGGTCGGAGCCCTTCCATGCGTCGATGATCGCCTCGGACTTCATCCACTCCTCGTCGCCGGAAACCACGATCTGGAAGAACGTGGCGCCCAGTACGCGGGCCGCCGCGCCGAGCGCGGTGGTGTAGGCGTCGTTGCTCATGGTGTCGGTGAAGCCCAGCACCGTCTCGCCCGGCTTCACATCGCAGAGCAGCAGTTGATCCCGGAAGAGGGGAACCAACTCCGCTCCGGCCGCGGAAGTGTTTGGAACTCGACGCACGTTGACTCCTTTGTCAGCTTGGTGCTTCGTTATGGTAAGGGCGATGAACATGGTTCCGCTGCGGGGCTCGGCAACTTTCCATTACCTGCCATGAGCCTCCGGTTCGGCCTGGTGGGCACCGGGGGTGCGGGGCACCTCTTTGCGGGCGCGCTGGCAATGCGGCCCGGCGGCGCCCGGCTAGTCTCGGTGTGTTCCCGCAACCGCGAGAAGGCCACCGAGTTCGCCCGCGGGTACGGAGTCTCGGAGGTGTTCACTGACTGGCGAGAATTGCTGGATGCTCCCGGCATCGACGCAGTGTGCCTGGCCACCCCCACCGGGGACCACGCCCCGATGACCGTCGTCGCCGCGGCCCGGGGTCTTCATGTTCTCACCGAGAAACCGATCGCCACCAGCGTGGCCGACGCCGACCGGATGATCGCGGCCTGCGACGAGGCCGGTGTGACCCTGGGTGTGATCTTCATGTACCGCTTCATGGAGGGAGCGCTCCGGATGAGAGAGGCCGTGACCGGGGGACTGATCGGTCGGCCGCTGATGGCCGAATGTCGGGATCTGTGTTTTCGATCCCAGGCCTACTACGACTCGGCTGAGTGGAGGGGCGGGTGGGCCTCGGAGGGCGGAGGGTCGCTGGTCACCCAGACCAGCCACATCCTTGACCTGATGGTGTGGATGCTGGGTGACGTGGAGTCGGTGGCCGGGTTCTACACCACCACTCCTCTTCACCGCATAGAGGTGGAGGACCTCACCCTCGGGGTGGTTCGCTTCGGCAACGGCGTCCTGGCCACTGTGGCAAGTTCCACGGCCACTGTCAATCCGGAGCCCCGGAGCCTCCTGATCCGCGGCACGGAGGGGACCGTGGGCATGGTGGACGATGACCTGGCTCGGTGGGACGTCCCCGGCGGGCCCACCCCCGAGATCCAGAGGTTGCTGGAGTCGGGATCAGTCGACCGGGGCGACACCCTCACCTCCAGCGGCTATGCGGACCCCACCCTGCATTTCCATCAGATGGAGGACTTCGTTGCGGCGGTTGCCGAGGGCCGCCCACCCCTGGTCGACGGTTGGGAGGGGCGCCGGACCATGGCTGTGATGGAGGCCCTGTATGAGTCTTCCCGCCGTGGCGAGGTGATCAAGCCGAGCTGAAAGCCCGTCGGCGGTTAACCTGTTTTATTGAAAGTCTTCGGAACGGGGTGAAGGTCCAATGTCTACACGGAGGAACAGCAGTTCGTCCTCGCAGATGCTGATCCTGGTGGCGGTGATGCTGGCGGTCCTGATCGGGTACCGGGCGCTCACCGGCAACGACGCTCCCACCAAAGACGACCCGGCCGCATACACCCAGCATGTGGTCTCCGAAGCCATCGAACGCTACCAGGAGGACGGCCGGGAACTCACCATTGCCTACCACAACACTCCCATGAACGTCGACGGGCCGTGGTACGTGTTCATCATTGACGAGAACGGCTACACCATCGGGCATCACAATCCGGATTTCAGATACCGCGACCCGGCCCTTCGGGTGGACTCCACCGGCTATTTCTACGGCGACGACCTGCGGGCGGCCACCGGGGACGGCCACTGGGTGTCCTACGTCTTCGTGAACCCCGAGACCGGGGAGGAGCAGCGGAAGCACGCCTGGGTGGTCCTCCATGACGGACTGATCTTCGGCTCCGGCTGGTACGAACCGGTCGAGCCCTAGGTTCCTCCCGCCGCCGGGATGAAGATCCCTTCTCCCAGGGGGTCGTGCTGGTCGAGGACCAGTTGGCTGAAGGCGGTGAGATAGGCCGAGCCGGTGATGGTGGGGAGGATCGCCTTCTTCCCAAACGCCTCCGTCTCCGCCTCGATGGTCCCGGTGAACATGGTGTTGAGCACGCTTTCGTGGACGAAGGTGTCGCCCACCCCCTGTTCTCCCCGGGCGTGCGCCCGCGCCATGCGAGCACAGCTTCCGGTCCCGCAGGGAGAGCGGTCGAATCCCAGGCCGGTGGAGGTGGCCATGTTCTGCCCGTCTGCGCCGGGGCTGGCCGAAGGCCCGAAGAAGAGAAGTTGGTCCACCTGGCCCGGCGTCCCGGGGGGCCATCCGGCGTTCGCCGACAGCATCCTGTTCACCTCGAGGCGGATGCGATGGCTGAGCGCCACCAGGCCGGGAATACGATCCACCGCAATCTCCATGCCTGCCTGCTCGACTTCTACCAAGGCATACCAGATGCCTCCGAAGGCCAGGTCCACGTCAAATGTCTGACCATCAACTCTCACCTCCAGTCCGGACACCGCCACCCAGGAGGGCACTCCCCGGAAAGTCACCGCCCGGACCTTGGTGCCCTCCACGTGGGCATCGGCCACCACGAGGCCGCTCAAGGTCTCCACGGCCACCTTGGTGACCGGCTCGGTCGGCTGGACCCTGCCGGTTTCCACCAGAGTGGTCACCGTGCCGATCAGGGCATGCCCGCACATGGTCAGGGAACCGAGCGACGAGAGAATCAGGATCGAGAGGTCGGCGTCGGAGCGATAGGGGGGCAGAGGCAGGACGGCATGTGTGGGTGCGTGTCCCCGCGGTTCGCCGACCAGCATCCGGGCCACATCCCAATGGTTGGAGACGAGGTCCGCCTCCACCTCCTCGAGCGAGTTGCCCTCCAGTTCGGGAAAGCCCCCTGTCACCACCCGGGTCGGCTCCCCGGCCGTGTGGGAGTCGATCACGTGCAGGCGCCGGCGGAAGCTCATGGGCGGGTTCTCCGATCGAGGGGGTTAGAAGGCATGCTAAAATTTACCCCGTCTTCCAACCAAAGCTTCGGGGTAAAGGAACAAACCATGGGAAAGATCACTTATACCACCATGTCGGCCGACGATCCGGCCCTTCACCAGGCCTATGAAGAGGGACTGGCGGCGGCCACCGCCCAGATCGGCCGGACTCACCCGCTTCTGATCGACGGTGAGAAACGGTTCACCGAAGAGACCTATGTGGAACGTTCTCCCATCGACTCCGAACTTGTGGTCGGTGTATATTCGCAGGCTTCCGACGACGATGTCGATGATGCCATAGCCACCGCTCGCGCCTTCCAGGCAGAGTGGGAGGCCACTCCCTGGCAGGAGAGGGTGGCGATCGTCCGCCGGGCGGCGGAGATCATGGAGGAGGAGACCCCGCTCTTGGCCGGGTTCCTGAGTCTGGAGATCGGCAAGAACCGGCTCGAGGCCCTGGGGGACGTCTCCGAGGGAGCGGCCTTCGCCCATTATTACTGTGACTGGCTGGAGGAAGCGGGAGGATTGGAGAGGGCGATGGGAGCGTACGGGGTGGGGGACACCAACCGTTCCGTACTGCGGCCCTGGGGCGTGTGGGCGATCATCTCCCCCTTCAACTTCCCCATGGCCCTCGTGGCCAGCCCCACGTCAGCCGCCCTTCTGACCGGGAACACCGTGGTGCTGAAGCCGTCCAACACGGGTGCCCTGGGCTCCATGCTCCTGGCCGACATCTTCTTCCGCGCCGGGCTGCCCTCGGGCGCCCTGCAGGTGATCACCGGCGGCGATGAGGCGGGCGACCGCCTTGCCCACAGCGACGATGTGGACGGCGTCACCTTTACCGGTTCCTATGACGTGGGAATGTATCTGTACCGGACCGTGGCGGCCAGCCGCCCCAAGCCGGTGGTGTGCGAGATGGGCGGGAAGAACCCGGCGGTGGTGACTGCCTCGGCCGACCTCGACCTGGCCGCCGAAGGAGTGATGAGAGCGGCCTTCGGGCTCTCGGGACAGAAGTGTTCCGCCAACTCCAGGGTGTATGTTGAGCGCCCGGCATTCGAGGAGTTCGTCGACCTTTTAACCCAGAAGACCGCCGAGATCGAAGTGGGCGACCCTCGCCAGCGCGACATCTTCCTGGGACCGGTCATCGATCAGGAGGCGGTGGAGCGGTTCCGCTCGGCCGTGGCCGAGGTGAAGGAGGCCGGAGGGGAGGTTCTGGCCGGCGGCGAGGTGGTAACAGACGGCGATCTGGCCAGAGGGAACTTCCTCCAGCCCACCGTGGTGACGGCTCCTCAGGAGTCCTGGGTATGGGAGAAGGAGTTGTTCGTGCCGTTCGTGGCCGTCACCGCGGTTGACTCCCTGGACGAGGGAATCGACAAGTCCAACGACACGATCTTCGGGCTCACCGCCGGGGTCTTCGCCGGCACCGACAAGGAGGTGGACCGGTTCTTCCAGAGGATCGAGGCCGGAGTGGTGTACGCAAACCGCCGAGCCGGGTCCACCACCGGCGCCTGGCCCGACATCCAGCCCTTCGGCGGTTGGAAGGGATCCGGCACCTCAGGCGCGGGAAGCGGCGGTCCCTGGTACATGCGATCGTATGTTCGGGAGCAGGCTCGCACCCTGATCCGGGAGTAAACCCCATGCCGGCCGGGGGGAGGTCGGACAGGATGCGAAAGCGGCGTACGTCTGCAGGGTTAGCCG
The DNA here is from genome assembly GCA_028819345.1 of bacterium. Taxonomy (GTDB): domain Bacteria; phylum Actinomycetota; class Acidimicrobiia; order Spongiisociales; family ZC4RG35; genus Bin76. The sequence continues at coordinate 24,824 of JAPPLW010000032.1, forward strand.
ACCTTCTTCGCCTGGATCGATGTCGCCGGGATGAACAAGGGTCAGAGTGGCAGGGAAGCCTCGCAGGTATACTTCCGAGACCTCAAGTCGGAGTGGCGGAAATGGCAGACGCGCTAGGTTGAGGGCCTAGTCCTCTACGGAGGGTGAGGGTTCAAGTCCCTCCTCCGACACTAGGGATACCACTATTCTCCCAGGTCATAACCCTTACTCTCCTACCAGTTACTACTTAAAATACTACTGGCTGCTTCCCGCCTTCCGAAGTCAGGCGGGAAGCTTGATCGTCGATGTGCCGGTTTCGCGGTGCCCAGCGACTCTAGCGGGGTCAGCCTACTGAGGTCATAGTTACCTTCAGCATTGCGGTGCAGATGGTCAGTCTCTTGTCTTCATCACCAGGGGTTGCGCCAAAGCATCCTCTCATACTTGCGTTCCATCCGGTAGACATGAAACACGACCCCGTCGTCCATTCTTTGTAAGACGACGATGGGGTTGTCATTCATGTCGAAACCAATCAGCGTCCGAACGCCGTCTCTTGGGGTGTGATCCCGGCCTCCCAGAGGATGGAGAAGTGCTCTTGTGATGTCTTCCTCTGTGTAGCCGTGATCAAAGGCTGATGGGAGCGCCCCTAACCCGATGCCGAGACTCCGCTTCTTTCATCCCAGTATGTGTCAAGAGTTTCCCGCACCTCTGAAGAAAGCAACGAAGCTAAGTGAACCCTTAGCTGGGCATCCATCCGCTCAAGCATCGACGCCGCTTCATCCGCGGGTAAGTCACTTAAAAACCTCAGTTGCTTAGCAGTGGGCCACTGAGCGAACCATGAAGCCACTTTTGCCTGCATACTCTCCAATTCCTCTCGTGGAATCGGGATCCCGTCCAGCGTCTCCTCTGCGGAAGCGTGAGCTAGCCTCAGGTCACGTAAATGTTGTCTCGACTCGGCACTGTCGTAGCAAGAATGCCTTTTCATGGACCGAAGTGTAGTGAGGTGCGATGATTGCCTTGGCATGGTGTGCGAAGACCTGGACGGGAGGTCTTCCTTTGTTGATCTTTTTTCTCTCTCGCCGTACGCCCTTTTAGATCTAGGAGGCCGCTACGACAAGGCGGCTGCCTCTGGGATGCCAGGGCCGGAGAGCATCACACGTCCACCAAGTCCGTTCGCAGCTTCTCTCTGCCCAGTATTTCGACCTCACACCTCAACTAGTGGATGACCGGCTGCTCGGTGTTACATTCCGAAGAGTGGACTTGCCGCAGGCTGTCCCTGAGAGCGACCTGTTCACCCAGGGATGAGGCAGCGCCACCCGGTACCGAGTTGAGTGGGAAATGGGAGGGGACTATTGCACCCTGTGATGGCGGTTTGAGAGTATGAATTTGTCATATTGCGGGATTGTGGTTACTAGCTGGTTGATGTTGGTGAAGAGTCCGCTCTCGGTGAGTGCGGAGTGGTGTTCCCTGACTGTGATTCCTGGAAAGTCATCATCGGAGTTATCTGGCCATAAGGAGAACAGTGGTGGTGGAGTTGTGGGTTTGTGGCGCCGAAAGCTGCGCCACACTGCTCTTCCTATCGGCCCGTAGTCGGTGTCGAGGCCTACAGCGTAGGATATGCCCAGCAGATATTCCACCTCATCGAAGCAGTCAGCGTAAACCTCTTCGCTTGGTACAAGATCGGAGACAATCGGGCGCAACACTTCGAACAGGTGTTCAGAGATGGGAGTTGGATGTCTATTGAGTTTTGGAATGGCTTGTTTCACGATGTCGCGGTCAAGCACATCCCAGGAGCTAGCCGCGACCGCCACTGGCCGCGGGGGCCTTTCATCGCGAACTTTGACTTTTGCTAGGACATGGGCAATGGATTCGAGGCGGCCGGTTGCAACAGATCCAAGGCCGGTAGCGTAGATTGCCAGGAGTGTTGGGTATTGCTGAAGGTTCAAAAGGGCCACATTGCCGTTTCGTTTGAGGTGGCGAGACGCCAGCCGATCAACACACCGCTGCCAAAGTTCATCATGCTCTAGACAGTCCGAAAAGCAGGCCCCGACTGCTAGGAGTCTGAGTAGCCGCGCCGTTGCTTCCTCGTAGGCGGCCATTTGCTCTGCATAGTGCTCAAAACCTTGCAATGTGTCCACCGCTGATTCCTGAACCCGGTTGATCACGTGATCGGCTTCTCCGATGATGAGGTCGTGAAGTTTGATGCGGTGGATTGGATCGGGAAGAAAAAGCTTGAGTTGTGCGACCGCTAGCTCCGTCTCGAACGGTCTCTGGTCCGTAAGGCTTTCCAGCGCCTCTACCTTGGCTGCCAGGTCTTCGAACACAGTGTCGGCATCCTGGATTGAGACTTCCTTAGCGTCTCGATGTCTGATGATCTCTCGGGCTGCTTCATTGATTGGTCCACGATGGAACCAGTAGGTGGTAAACCGTCGACCCGGTGCTCGTAGGATGGCGTTTCGGAGAGCGCTGTCCCAAACACCGGACCATCCGCAGACAATGAGGCCGTACTGGTCGAACACTTCGTCAAGAAGGCGATCAACCGCCGGGTCGTATTGGGATAACTCCTCAATGGTGTTTTTGAGGTCCGGCGAGATATAGTCGCCGTGAACTTTGATGATCGTGCAATCACTATGGGTGATGGGTAAAGATCCCTCTGCGTGAGCAGAGGTGGATACAACGTTCGGCTCAACTCCGGCCTCCCCGAGCGCGGTTTCGAGCAGCCGATCGAAATTCGTGGTCACGATCACCTTTACATAACCCTTGGACACGAGTTGAGCGATGGCGTGATGGGCCGGGGTGGGAACCTTCAATCCGTTGGCTCGGTCTTCTTCTGTGGGCTCAAAGTACGGCTTCAGAAGGTTCCGGCGGTCAACCTGGGAGGGTGCTAACTCAGCAAGCAACTCAGAGTAGTTTGGGTCACCCGCGGTATGGCTTCGATACCAAGAAACGGGATCCTCCCCAGCATCATCGTCTTGCAGGACGGCATAACGCTTGACGAGATCAAGGACAACATCCCAGCCGCTCGGGACTCCAGCACCGGTGCTGATGCCCGAACCCAGCAAAAGGGCAAAGGTCCGAGGGCCAGCATGGATGCTTGAAGCAAGTGCCACCAAAGGGTCTCTTTCCATCCTGGCAAGTCTATTTGCAGCCAGTGACACATCGTCAGAACCACCGAGAACGATCGCCCCGGGGCAGCGGACCCCTCAAAGCCCTATCGTCGGACTGTCAACGGTGGAGAATCAGCCAACCGGTCGAGAATCCCTGCACCCTCCAAGGCACCCAAGACTGCCGGCGCTTACGCCTGGTCCGGCACGGCGGAGCAGAGAATGGCCGCCATGCGGGACGATCACGCCCTTGCCGAACTGCTGGCAGCGGCGGACAAAACCACAGCACACGTTCACCGCTTCGGGAACGGGCCCAGTCAACCAGGCAACCACGAACCCCTGAAACGAATCGCGTCAAGCAGCGGAACAGGTATGCGCAGGCGGAGGTGACCCGGCTCGAATACCAGCCGGTCCGGCAGGACGAAAAGGGATCGACTAAACGGCCCGGGAAACAGAATCCGGCCCACCAGCTAAGAAGGCAGTCAGAAGCTACGAGCGATCGGCAAGCCCAAAAGACGCGATCACAGAGCCACGACGAAATCGAAAAAATGTCCGTAGAACTCAACCACACGTTTGCACTAAAGCCTGCCCACACCCAAAAACGCGTGGGCAACCACCAACCGCCCGAAGCCGCCGACCGGGATCGGGAATGGCTTCGGGCATCATCAACCGAAACCTTCGTCGAGGCCTCACCCGGACCCCTTGCGGGGAAGTTCCCGGCGAACAGTCAGCGAACGCTTTGCGAACGCTTGCTGTTGCGAGTCGGTGTTTCCCCAGGTCACACCCCAAACGAACGTTTTGCGAACACTGCGAACGCTTCCACGAACGGTTTGCGAACGCTTCGATATGGACGAGGATCGGCATTCTTCACCCCGACCATGCTCTACAAATGGGACTACATGCGTTGGAGAGGGACACTTCCCACAGGAACGAAATGTCCAACGGGCTTTTAGTTCTGCTCTACTACCTTCAGGCCACCCGATCCACTTTCTTGGAAGGACCGCGGTGCGAGGCCATGCACCTTGGAACTCTCTCCTGGTGTCCGGAACGCTTGATGTATTGTGGTGTGTGGGTTGGGTAAAGTGCGAATTATGACCGAGCAGCGTACTTGTTCTCGACCCTGACCAGTGCATCTGCGCCCGGGTGCAGCCAACGGTGCGGTAGTGGGAAGGCGGGCGATGAGCGCAGCGAAGTCTAGGGCACAGAGAGATCGGGGGAAGTGGTCGATGCCAGGCGTCCCGCACAAAGGATGGTGGTGCATTGGGCTCAAAGACCTCAAGGGACTCTTCGGGATCTGCGAGATGTGCGAAACGCAATCCATTCGGTACGTTCACTACATGGAGCACCCCGACTACCCTGATGTCCTTGGCGCGGGGAGCGTGTGCGCCGGACACATGGAAGGTGATTACGCCGCGCCGCAACAGCGGGAGAAGCAAGCCATCTCGCTAGCTGCCCGGCGATCAAGGTGGATGAACACTAAGTGGAGACAATCTGCCAAGGGCAATCCCTACCTCAACCGCAGCGGCTTCAACATCGTGTTGTATCCAAGCGGCAGACATTGGGCATTCAGGATAGAACGGCGCAATTCGGGGCAGTCTTGGAGACGCGCCGGGTATGCCACCATCGACGATGCAAAACTTGCGGCATTCGAACGCTTCACGAAGCTACAACAATAGGCCGCCCTCGGCGTAGGATTTTCGCGTCGGGATCCGTCACGCCCAACGAACTCCGCCAGCTCGGACTGTTCGCTGCCCATCTGACGCCCAAATGCTGTCGGCACCATATACGCTCCGAGGATCGCTGCGCACAAGGACCGGTTGATCCGCGGCCAGCATTCGAGCCGTGACAGCAGGAAGCTGCTCGCCGCAGGTTAGACGTCACAACCTGGGTGCGATCAAACCGGAACCTACACCAATACGCTTGCCGAGCGTGGCAAAGAGATACGCCTTGACCTCGTTCCGGTCTTAGTATCGGGCTCCTCGGGCAGTTCATCAAGCGCGCGGAGCCGGTCCTCTTCGATTAGCTCCTCGAGGGTGTTTGATGACACATATAGGCGCAGGGCTGTATTGTCTGGAACCACAACAGACCTCAACCAGCTCATCAACCGACCGAAGAAAGGCACCCACCATGGACCCTATCGAACTCGAAAGGCTTACGGCTGCGGTGTTGCAGAGGTTCCTTGACGACGAGGAGGGCGAATACAGTCTGAAACGGCTACGGGAGACTGTTCATCTCATGCAAAAGGAACTGGCGATCGCTCACCACCACTCCCTGACGTACATTTCAGGTTTTCTTCGTCAATACAAGAACACTTCCCCGAAGGAGTATCGATGGCCCGAACGCGAATTGACGACCGCAGATTACGTGCGAGTTCTAGAGGGAGCGATTCAATCTCAACTGGATCAAGGTGTGAACCTAACCCACCAGGACATCCTGCTTCTGAAACTCCTTGCCCAAGAGCGATACGATTCGAAGTCATAGGGAGACAGTCCAGTAGATTGGGAAAACACCTGAAGCGAGCAGGCTAAGTTCTGCCGTCTGTAGTCCACGCCTTCTAGCGACATGTTCGAATACTCCTCCAGCTACAGCGTTCGCTAACCGTTCGTTACAGTGTTCCTAGCGTTCGCAAACCGTTCGTTTGGGGTCTGACCTGGGGAAACAGCGACTGAGATCGTCAACCGTTCGCAAACCGTTCGCCGGGCGCGGTTCTCGTTATGGGTGGCGTGAAGGCGCGATGAACGCTTCGGAAGAAAACACCCGAATCCACCCTCAAACCAGCCTGCGCCGTCCCGGGTTGTTGGTGGTTGCCCACGCTAAATCTGGTGTGGGCAGTGCTTTAGTGCAAACGTGTGGTCGAGATCGCCCACCTCAAACGTCCTCAGGCATTCACTACCCCAAAGCCACCGCGCCCTTTAGTGGCTTGGTTCGAGGGCATTCCGTACTTGCCTTGATCGAAAATGGCCCCTGTTCCTTCGTGGATCGTCTCCCTAACCTCAGATTCACACACCTGACTTCAGTTTCTCAAGGGGCTTGCACCGCCTGTCTAAGGGGAGAAGGTGATGCCGCCCGGCCTGGGTAGAAGTGTGCTTCGCCGATGTCGGGACAAAGGAGAAGTCGATGCGTCGGGTGTGCTAGGAAAGATGGTGCATGGTCCCTGGACGTCCATTCCCGAGTTTGGAGCCTGGATATGAGCTTGGGAAGGATTGTGTAGGATCGCTGTATGGCGACACCGGTGACTCGGATTCGGATTTTCTTGGCCACCCCCGGGGGTCTGGAGGGAGAACGGCAACTCTTTCGCGATACGATGGACGAATTCAGCGAGGTTTATGGCGATGCCGAGGGCTTTGTAATGAGTCCAGTGGGTTGGGAGGTAGTTTCACCTGGCACCGGCCGACCCCAGGATCTAATAAACGATCACGTCCGAGGTGCCGATTATCTCGTTGCGTTGCTCTGGGACCGGTGGGGAACGACTACGTCGGCAGAATCGCGGTACTCCTCAGGCACTTATGAAGAACTGGCTGTGGCTTTGGAATGTCTAAGTGATCCGGATGCGGAGATGCGAGATTTAGCGGTGTTTTTCAAGGGTGTCGGTGATCGACAACTTAGTGATGCCGGGCCGCAGCTCGCACAGGTACTCCAGTTCAAGAACGCGTTGGAATCGAGAAAGGAATTGTTTTTCGGGACCTTCGACACCAGAGAAGAGTTGAGGCGCCATCTGTTGCGTTTGTTCATGCGGTGGCTCAGGGGTTTCGGTGAGAAGGTCCCGAGGATGGTTTCGTTACCGGTGTTGGGCGATGGTTCGTTGGAGGTGCAGGCCTCAATGGCAGCGTCCACCGAGAGTTCTGATTTGTTGGGAAGGGCTGATGAACTGGCCCGTAGGGGGCTGGTGACTCAGGCTGAGGTAGCCTATGCGACTGCGGTGTCCACGGATGATCGCGAGAGTCTGATCTCCTACGCTAAGTTTCTTCGTCGAACTGGTCGGCTTGAAAGAGCGTTCACGATCAACAAGAGGATTCTCGGTCTCCGCGAGACTCTGGTCGAAGTCCCGTTGGCGTCATCAGCGGCTGATCGTTCCTATGTATTGGCGAACATGGGTGTAATCCGCCGCAAGCAAGGCGATTTGACATCATCCAGGGATCTCCTCAATGAGGCAGTACGGACAGTTGACATGTTTCCGGACTCATCAGCAGCCGAGTCAAAAGCGTACGCCCTAGACAACTTGGGGCTGACGCTGCGACGTCTTGGGAATCACGCCACTGCCTTGAGCAGTCATAAGCAGGCTCTGAACCTGCGCCACCAGACCGGGGACGAACCAGGGCAGGCGAAGACTCTGCTCAACATTGCCAGGTTGTTTAAGGACCAAGATCAACTCGAGGATGCACGGATCTCCGCCTCGCAGGCTCTAGAGATGCTGATGGACACAGACAACGAGAAGCACACACTGGCGAATGCCTATTCGACATTAGGTGACATTACCCGAGCGGAAGGAGATCTTCCAAAGGCGTATGCACACTACGAGAAGGCGTTAGATCTGAACGAGACCATCGGCCACACAGACGGTGTCGCTGTGGTCTCCTGTCAGTTGGCGTCTCTCTTATTAGACGACAACGACGCTACAGGAGCTTTGCCATACGCGGAGCGTAGCCTGGAGGAGAACCTGCGCTCTGGTAACAAGGAAGGGGAGGCAATCGCGCTGCGGGTGCTTGGAGATGTGCAGATGGCCAGGGGGTGCTTCGGTGACGCGAGGACCTATTACCAAGACTCCTTTAGGATGTTCCAAGAGCATCAGAACCAAACCGGCGCGTTGCTGGCGAGGATCGGTGTGGCAGAGGCGCTTGCAGGCGAGGGCAAGACCCGTGACGCCGCTTGCGTGGCAGAGGCGCTTCAGGAGCTGGCCACCGAGGACCGGCTTAGTGACGAGGACATGGCCAGGATACGAAGGCTTCATTGCGGCTAGAGGCGGTTAACTTGTGGATTCGATGTCTGCTACCGGGCTTGGATCCAGTCTCCGGTGGGCCAAAAGAAGCAGGTAAGCAAACCTTTGGACCATGTACCACATCCGGTGTCAATCAGAGCCAGATTGTCCGTGATGCGCGGCCTATACCCAGGCTGAGGTCGATGACCGGAGACTCTGAAGACGCGGCTCGCCGAATCAGTCAGGTCGGGCGGCAAGGGGTCCGTCGGGCTGTGGGTCACCAACAGTTCACCAGCCCGATAGTTTTCACGCAGGTCTCTTAGGAATTGTATGTGAGAAAGGGGAACGGTCCTGCGGGGTTCAGTAAAACCGGGTGATTTGTGTTTCAGAGCGTAAGCCCTCAAAGTTGCTGCGCCCCCGATTCGCAAGAAGTCCGCGGACAATCCACCGCCGAGGTAACGCAAAAACGCCGCCTCGTGATGCCCGCGCAGGAACGTGGCTTGAATAGGGCTAGCCTTTAGCTGGATCAGAAACTCGATGACATCCGCGCTGCAGGGTCCCCGATTGATGTAGTCACCGACGAAGACAAATACTTCTGTTCTTCGCACCGCATCGTCGACAATCTTCTTGAGGGCGGCTAGGTTTCCGTGTATATCCCCAATAATGGCTATCTCGTGATTCATAACAGGACCTTCGGCAAGTCAGAGTAACCCACCTTCTGATCTTCAGAGGTCATCGCCATTATCGCAAGCGTTGCCCTCTCACGATCGTCATCCCACTCTGCCACAGCAAGACTCTCCAGGGACTCATAGATGGTTGGGGGCGGCTCGCCAACCGCCTCTACCAGCCTTCTCTGTAGCTTTTCAAGCTCGTCCAAGGAGGGTTGAGACACAATGCGAGGATCCGATGACAAGAGAGTGACGAGGCCCGGTTCGTTGAACCGATCCGCCAATTCCCGTACTGAGAAGCAGGGTCGCCCCTCGGCCAGCGCAAGCGAGTAGATAGCAGTACGGAGCAAGTATCGGCCGAGACGACAGAGGCCAGGCAAGTGAAGACCCAACTCCGTCTCCTCACAATCCAGAATCGCTGAGAAATGCCGAACCCGGGAAAGAAGCAGGGACGCGTCCGGTCGCTCAAGGTCACGAATGAGGTTCAGTAACTCCCCTGTCGGATCCAAAATGATAACCCCGTCCCGTCGGATGTGCATTCCAAAAAGAGTCCGAGAAGCGCTAATCATTTGTGGTCGGGTGTAACAACTAAGATTCACGTTCCTGTAGGTTCGCGACCCCAACGGCTCTGGAACTAAAGCAAGCAGATCAAGGTCCGACTGCTGTACAGAATCGCCCCGTGCCCGACTCCCATAGACCAACAGTCCAATCACACCCGCAGGAACAATACACATAGCTGCATCCACAAGGCACCGTGGTACACCTAAAACTGCAAGTTCCCTCTCAACCTCCGCAACATTGAAAGTGACTCGACGGTGCAAATGCCTATCCACAGGTACTCGAATCTCCCACGCAACGATACACAGCAGCCTCGAAGCAGAAGTTCACTAAATCATCGCAGGGCATGGGAAAGTGACGGGAGCTATGGGACTCCAGGTAGGCGTCCCCAGTCTCGGCGAACGCACGGATGCTGTTAGCTCGGCAGGGTTATATGAGGTTGGTGGTGTGCTCTTTGACGGCGGGTCCCCACGCGGGCATATTGGGTCGGCCGCTAGTTCGATGGCATCCTGAGCAACTCGGCATCCCCGTAGCCGGTGCTGGGTTGGGTCTGGTGACGGATCAAAGACTTAGCTGTGTACCAGATCGAATTGTCGGCTCCAAAGAACTCGACAACCAAGGTTAGTGTGTGCAATGCCGGTGGTACTCTTCATCCTGTGCTGACGGCGATCATCGAAAGTGCCCAGAGTCGATCACCGAAAGTGCCCAGTCTGG
>JAPPLW010000029.1 GCA_028819345.1 bacterium
TCTCGCTCGTCTCCGCCCACCTCAAACCCGACTGGGCCAACACCGAGAGCGCCTCACTGCCGGCCAGCCCCGCCACATCGGGCACCACCAACAACTCCGGGCCCTCGGAGATCACCACCACCACCTGCTCGGTGGCGGTAATCCCTCCACCGGCTCCCGGCTCGGTCCGGATCACCTGACCCGCAGGCACGTCATCGGAGATCTCGCTCGTCTCCGCCCACCTCAAACCCGACTGGGCCAACACCGAGAGCGCCTCACTGCCGGCCAGCCCCGCCACATCGGGCACCACCAACAACTCCGGGCCCTCGGAGATCACCACCACCACCTGCTCGGTGGCGGTAATCCCTCCACCGGCTCCCGGCTCGGTCCGGATCACCTGACCCGCAGGCACGTCATCGGAGATCTCGCTCGTCTCCGCCCACCTCAAACCCGACTGGGCCAACACCGAGAGCGCCTCGCTGCCGGGCAGTCCCGCCACATCGGGCACCACCAACAAACCGGGCCCGGTCGCAACCATCAGATCGATCGGGGTTCCCGATGGCAGCAGGGGGCCGGGCAGGGGATCCTGATCGAAGACCGTCCCAACCTGCCAACCGCTGTCCTCGACGAATTCGATCTGACCCACGGTGAATCCCTGCGCCAGGATGAGGCTCTCGGCCGTGCCCTGGGTCTGGCCGATGACCAGGGGGATTGCGAACCTCTCCAGACCGCTGGAGACCACCACCTCCACCTCGGTGCGAGACTCGACCCGCTCCCCCGCCGCCGGATCGGTGGCGATCACCCTTCCCTCCGGCATCTCCTGGCTGTTCCGGCGCACGACCCGAACCAGGAGCCCCGACTCCTGGATGGAGGAGAAGGCATCCGTCTCCCATCTGCCAACCACGTCGGGGATTGCGACCATTACCACACCGGGTTCCGGCTCCGGGGCCTGCAGCAGCGACCAGACCACCCAGCTCAGGCCGGCCAGGGCCGCCACCAACACGAAGACTCCCACGACGAACGGCAGAGGCACGGGTCGTCGCTCCTCCATGGGGGGGTAGTAAGGCTGAGGAAGCACTCTTCCCGCGCTCCGACCCGATCCCCCCGAGCCTCTAGACACCGCGACAGGCTGGCGTACCACCACCTGTTCGGGAACGATTACCGGAGCGGGTCGAACCGGTGCGTCGCTGGCTATCCGCTCCCCTCTCAACCACGCCTCCAGATCGTGAAGGAACGGGTCGGTGTCCTGGTATCGGCTGTCCGGGTCCTTGGCAAGGGCGCGAAGCACTATGGCGTCCAACTCCGGGGGGATCTCGGGATTGTGGGAGGAGGGGGGAGGAACCTCGGTGGAAACATGCTGATATGCCACGGCCATGGGGGTCTCTCCCTGAAAGGGAGGACGACCTACCAGCATCTCGTACAGGACCACCCCCAGCGAATAGATGTCGGATCGTCGGTCGGCAGAGCGGCCCTGAGCCTGCTCCGGACTGAAGTAGGTGGCAGTGCCGATTATGGAACCGGTTCGGGTCAAGTCCGTTGAGTGATTCCATGCCCGGGCGATTCCGAAGTCGGCCACCTTCACCGTCCCGTCGTTGGTGAGCATGATGTTGCCCGGCTTCACATCCCGGTGGATGACACCCAAGCGATGAGCTGTGGCCAGAGCCAGGACCACCTGGCGCGTCACCTCCACCGCCCTCCGGGGCCTGAGAGGCCTTCCCTCGGTGATGAGGTCCCGCAGACAGTCTCCTTCCACCAACTCCATCACCATGAAATACGAGCCTTCCGCTTCTCCCCAGTCATAAATGCCCACGATGTTGGGATGGTTCAAATTGGCCGCGGATTGTGCTTCGCGGCGAAATCGCAGCACGAAGGACTCGTCCTCTGAGTGCGACTTGGGAAGGAGTTTGACCGCCACCCGCCTGCCGAGGGCAACGTCCACCGCCAGATACACATCCGACATGCCCCCCTTGGCCAGGTGGCTCACCAAGCGGTAACGATCAGCCAGGGTGTAGGGGAGTTCCATCTCCTAGGCGATGATAGAAACCGCCCTGTCCCATCGGGTGTCGTTTCCCCCGTCCCTGCCGGCGAAAGGGGGGATTAGCTTCGCTGCAACCAGTAGGAGAGCAACTCCGAGGCGACAGGCGCCGCCGCCGTCCCTCCGGTCACCGACTCTCCGAATTCTCCTCCCGGTTCGATCATTACCGCTATGGCGATGGTGGGCGAATCGACCGGAGCGAATCCCACAAACCACGCGTGATTGCGCCCATCCGCGTCCTGTCCCGTGCCGGTCTTCCCGGCCACCCGGTGGCCCGCCACCGTGGCTTCCTGGCCGGTGCCTTCCGTGATCACACGCTCCATCATGCGGGCCACCGAAGCCGCCGTCTCCGGGGTTATCACCCGGCTCGCCTGGGGGGTTCCGGGCCTCTCGATCACTTCCCCGTCCGCGTCCGTCCAACTCGCAACCAGGTAGGGCGGCGCCATCATCCCTCCGTTGGCCACCACAGCCGCAACCGTAGCCATGTGGAGGGGCGAGGAGAGGGCCAGCCGGCCGGTCCCCGCGGAAGCCAGCAGACCGGGATCGGACGATCGCTCCCCCCCGAAGGACGGCGCCGGCGTTTGCAGGGGCAACCCCGTCCCCGTCCCGAACCCGAAGGCGGCGGCGTAGACGTCCATGACCTCGGAGCCCACTTCCAGGGCCAGTTCGGCGAAGGCCAGGTTGCAGGAGAGCACGAAGGAGGTGAGCAGGCTGACCTGCGAGGAGTCTCCGCATGGAACGTTCCCGGGATTGGCGACGACCAGAGAGGCCCCCGGGACCTGCCACACCGCGCGGTCCTCGAACAAGCTATCGATGCCGGCAGTCTCAGTGTCCAGGGCGGCGGCGGCGGTGACGATCTTGAACGCCGATCCAAGGGGATACAAGGCGTTGGCGGCCCGTTCTGTCACGGGAATACCCGGTGAGGAGACCAGCGCCAGTACCTCCCCTGTGTCGGGACGGATCGCAGCCACCGCTCCTCTGCGGCGGGTCAGGATCTCGTGGGCTCTCTGCTGCAGGTCGGCGTCCAGGGTTATCTGCAGTCCCCGCGGACGGAGATCCTCTCCGAACATGGCTGCCATCAGGTCGGAGACGCTCAGGTCGCGGCGGGAACGTAACTCGTCGGCGTAAATCCCCTCCAAACCACCCTGCGAGGCCTCCGTTCCCACCACCGAGGCGAAAGCGTCCCCCGCGGGGTATCTCCTGTCGTATGACCGGAAGCTCTCGGGGTCCTGCTCGGAGAAGGCCAGGACCCTTCCCCCGACGGTGCTGATCATCCCCCGCTCCTTTCCAGCCTGAAGGAGAGCCGTCCGGCGGTTGTCGGGATGGTCCCGGTAGCGATCGGCGGCCAGCAACTGATGCCACGTGGCCCCCGCAACCAAGACAACCATCCCAACCATCAGGAACAGGGCAATCCGCCGGATAGGCCGATTCACAGTGGCCCCTGCTCCTCATGGCTGATCCTCACCAGCAGCGCCATAGCCAGCCATCCCGCCAGTAGGGGGATGCCCCCGTAAGCCAGGAACGGCAGGCCCAGATCGGTTGGAGGCAGCAGACGCTGGAGGCCCCCGGCGGCCGACAGGAACATCAGACACAACAGGAAGGAAAGCGCGGCGGCGGCCACCTTGCTGAATAGGTCACGGGAACCGATCGAGACTCCCACCCCTGCCGCAGTCACCAGCCCGTACAGCACTATCACCGCTACCGTTCCCGCCAAGCCGAGTTCCTCCCCCAGAGCGGCCAGTATCCAATCGCTGGTGGCCCGGGGCACCAACTCCGGTTCGCCCATCCCCAATCCCGAACCCGAGAGGTGGCCGCTGCCCAATGCCAGCAGGCTCTCCTTCAACCCGGCGCCGGCGTCACCGGCCGAAAAGGGATCCAACCAGACCTGCAGGGTCTCCCTCATCCGGGAGGATGTCAGCCCGATGACAAAGCCGATCCCCAGAAGGGACAGCCCTGTCCAGACCGCTCGGCTGTCGCCGGTAGCGGCGTAGGCGATGGTGGCTGAGAGGACCACCAGCACCGCCCAGGCAGTGAGATCGCCAGTGGCCCAGAGGAGCGGCAGCGTTGTCACCCAGACCGCCCCAACCACCAGGAGATCCCTGTTCGCGACCAGCCGGCCGGCGCCCCTGTTGGACACCGACTCAAGAGCCCATCGGGAATGGATGCCGGCCAGACCAACCGCCAACAGGACCGCTCCCAGGCCGAATGGCTGCACCATGAAGTTGACGTTGCCCCACCCGACGGTCAACCACAACCCATGGGGGCTCTCCGACTCACCCCCCAGCAGGCGGGGAACAAAGGGCAGGACGATCAGGCCCAGGCCACCGGCGGCAAGCCAATAACCGACCGGCATGAGTCTCTCCACTCCCCAGCGGAGCGTCAGGAGAATCCCGATGGCGGCCACGACTCCCGCCACAATCCACCACACCTGGATGGGAGCCTCCATGGGATTGATCCGATAGATCAACACCAACCCGAGTGCAACCAGCAGAGCAGTGGGCCACAACAGGAAGGAACTGGCGCCGGGCGCCCAGCGCCGCACCGCCGCCACAAGGCCCGCCAGACAGCACCCGAAGGCCAGGAAGACCACCGCAACCGCCCATGTGACCTGCCCGGTCTTCCCCACGTCGACCAGGGCCACGCCCAGGCCGGCAACCACCGCCGAACCGGCCACCCAGGCCGCTTCGGTCAACAGTCTCATGACGAGATGTCAGCCAGCACTACCGTGACGTTGTCCGAGGCGCCCCTGCTCAGTGCCTTCTCCAGCAAACCCCAGACGCATTCCTCGGCGTCTCCGCTTTCCAGCACTCCCCTCATGTCTCGGTCCGAGAGCATCCTGTATAACCCGTCGGAACAAATCAGCCACCGGTCGCCGTCCTTGAGCGACATCTTCGTCTCCTCCACCTCCAGTTCTTCCCCGTAACCGAGCACCCTGACCAGGCTTCCCGAGTTGGGCAGACTCTGCGCCGCAACCGGGTCCATCCCCCGCTGTACCCACTGCCACGCCACGGTATGGTCGTTGGTCAACTCCATGATCCTGCCTTGGCGGTACAAGTAGGCCCTGGTATCCCCCACATGTGCGACTCGGGCCATCCCTTCGGAGAACTCCACCAGCGTAAGGGTGGTGTAGGTCCCTTTCCATCGGGGTTCCCGCCGCACCAAATCCAGAATGGCCTGATTGGCTACCCTCACCCGGTCAGCTGGAGAGCCGGCCGCGGCCTGAGCCGTGGTGACGGCCAACTCCGCGGAGACGTGCCCGAACTTCTCTCCCCCCAACCCGTCGGCCACCATCATCACCACCGGTTCCGGAGATCTGCCCGACCCCTCCGGATACATGCGATCCTGGTTGATTTCGGGGCCGTAACCCAGGTGGGTGGCGGCCCCCCACGTGCAGATCATCGAACCTCCAGGACCGTCCGACCCACCTGCAGGGCGTCGCCCCGAGCCAGGTCAACCGGAGTTCGCAGCCTGCGGCCGTTGAGATAGGTGCCGTTGTCGCTGCCCAGATCGCTGGCCGACAGCTTTCCCTGGCGACGGCTGATGCGAAGGTGAAACTCCGACGCATACGGGTCGTCTATGGGGACATCGGCGTCGGGACTCTTCCCCAACACCACGGAATCAGCCACGGTGAAGTGCATGCCTGACTGGGACTCGGAACGGATGAACACCAGCCGGGACCCGAGCCGGGTGGTGCGGAGAGAGGTCCCCAGGCCCAGATAGTTGGCGATCCCCTTGGCTACATACCACACGAACAGGTAGATCAGGGCGAGGAAGATCAACCGGAGGGCAGTGAACACGAAGTCGGTCACCGAACGTCCCTTACCGTGGGGTGTTCAAACATGCGGCTAAGTGTATGTAACCCGACGCTGCGCACCGACAAGAAATCGAACCCCTTTCTTACTCTTTTCAGGGCGGGGTAGAATACACACCTCGGCGGAGGGCGAGTGGCGAAATTGGCAGACGCGCAGGATTCAGGATCCTGTGGGCTTTAAAACCCGTGGGGGTTCAAGTCCCCCCTCGCCCACCAAGGTCAGTTAGTGACTTATCGCCATACGCGTTAGTGATTTAGCGGCAAACGCGTCGGTTTTGCCGGTTTTCGGTGGTTTCGAGGGGTTTGGCCCCGTTTGAGGGGGTGGTTTCGGCTGGCCAGCGGGGTGTTTCCAGCGGCCGGGTGTCAGGGTTTGGTTGTTCGGGCGCGGCGAAGCCGACAGTGGGGGGTTTACTGTCGGCGCGAGGGAACGGCGTGGTTGGGGTTAGGGTGGCCCTCGGGGTGTCTCGGCCGGTGTGGAGGGCGCTTCGCTGGGGGGAGTGTCCGATGGTTCGGTATCGGTGATGGGTTCTTCATGTTGTGTTCGGTCTCTGCGGTAGCGGGCGGCTATTGAGAGGTTGTGTGCTATGACTTTGGCGAGGGCGCCGAGGGTGATAGCTACTTTGTTGAAGACGCGGCACCACCCGATCGCGAAGTTGCCTTTGTCGCCGACCGTCGAGTTTTTGGTTTCGCTGTTGTTGCGCCGGTCCTTGTAACTCTTTCTCCACGCACGCGTGTTTGGGGGGATTCGTTGGTAGCTGTCGAGTTTGTCGACCGGGACGGTTACCAGTCCTTCGCAGCAGTATTCGTCGTCGATGGCAAGAACTGGTCCCTTGGCGGGGGCTTTTTTGGGGTTGCGGGTCTTGGCGGAGGTTTTGACTCTTCCGGCGCATTGGGGGCAGATGAGTTGCACGGCGCCGCCTTCGAGATATCTGTGTACGGTCCACCGCCAGCGGGCCCGGTTGGCGTACCACTCTTCGAGTTCCTTGCCGGTCAGTTCCGCGGGTGGCACTAGGAGTTCTTCGGGTAGCCATGCCGAGAAGAACGACCCCAGGTGGCGCATGAGCTGCTGTTTGTTGTTCCTTCCGACTGTTACGGGGACAGGCCTGTCGATTTCGCCGGAGTTGTATTCCATAACCACCTCGATGCCTTGCTCGTGGAGTTTTCGGCAGAAGGTCTTGCGTTTGTTGGTGTAGGCCCGGTCGGCGATTACTTCTTTGATCCGGGGAGCGATTTCCATTGCTCTGGCCACGAGATCCAGTGCGACAAGTCCGGGGTTCGTGGCCCCTGGGACCACGGCCATGGCGAGGATGAACTTGGGCGGGGCCTTGTTGAGACCGAGGTCGCGGGGGTCGCCTCTCCAGTTCGCACCGGGAACGGCTGTGACGAAATGCAGGTCGTAGCCGAGCACAATCTTGGCTTTTTCTCTGGTTGTGGCGCTCTTGTATGTGAGACGAGCATCACGATCGTGGCCACGGATCACCCGCCCGTCGGGACCGGGAGTGTCTATTTCGTAGGTGAATGGACCGGTCACTTCCGGGAGTGTGGGCTCGGCGAGGTCGGCCTCTTCGCGTGCTGCAAGTTCGTGCTCGGCCAGAGCGTCTTCTTCCTTTTTGAAGTTCTTGGACACTGCCCAGGATTCGATGACTTTGGAATCTATGGAAACGGCGCTGATCATTTTCCGTACTCTCCTGGGAACGGCCACGTTCACGAAGGTGTGGCAGATCCAGTCCAGATCGAAGATGGCTTCTAACTTTTCGGTCCATTTGGCTCCGAGAACCGCTTCGAGGCGTTGGATCTGGTCACATACGGAGTGGTAACTAACCGGAGGGGGGTTGTCCATGTCCCAGAGTCCCAGTTGGTATGCAACCTGGGAAGGGAAACCGTTCAACACGGCGCACAGGTCGGTGCGGCGATAAGACCCCAGGATTTTCGCAGCGAGGACCGCGGCTAGGAATAGGGCTTCCACGCTGATCCGAGATTCTTTCCCCGGGTGGTTGCGGAGGCGCTGTTCCAACGACTGGACGTCTTGGTTTCTTCTGATCAGCGCGAGGATTGGCTCGACTTGTTCCGGTTCGGTCCAGATAGGAAACTCGGTGTCGTCGAAAGTCACCGGGAAGTTCGGCAGGCGCCGCATCTTGTCGAGGGTCTGGGCGTCTTCTGTGCAGAGACGATCCTTGCTGGCTGCTCGTTCGCGGCGACGGCGCAGTCCCCGGGTCATGCGCGCAGCGCCTCTCTGGCCGTTTCGGTGTCGTCGAGGGTGTTCTCGATGTGGCCGAGCAGCCCGTCCAGGGTGTTCATCGACAGCCGACCCGCTACCTGTTTCAGGACGGGCAACGGTGTGCCGGCCTGGAGGTGCGCGACGATCCATGTGGACCGCGCGCGGCGGAGAACCAACCCCTCGCCTCCGCCCGGGTCGAGCCTGGCGCAAATGTTGTACACCAGGTTGCGTCCACCGGCTGGGATGAACCGGCCCTCTCCGGTGCGTTGCAAAGCCTGATGTGCGATGTCTGTGTATTGGTGGCGGATCGGCGTCAAGCGGGGGTTCTTTCCTCTCACCCGCACCGCCAGTCGGCCGGTGTCCACTTCGAACAGGTCGTCGATGTGTGCTATGGTGATCTCTTTGCCGTTCAGTCCCCCTCCGAGAGCGGCGGCGAGTATCCACAGGCGCTCTGGGCGGTTTTGGCGGCCGGGTAGCTTGGCTGCTCGCCGGAAGGCCAGTTCTTCTTTGGCGGTGTAGGGCGTCGCGATGCCGGTCCTGCCGACCTGCCGCGACGGCGATGGCCACTCCTTGGGGTTGGCGGCTCGTCCCACGGCCCTTAGGGCTGATCGGGCGTTGTCGCGCCATGTCCCGCTCCGATGGGAGTTCACCTCCATCGTCCAGTGCTCCACATTGGCGGGATGCAAAACGGTGCGGACATCACAGGTGCCCAAATGGCGATAGACCCAGACCACCAGACTCGCCGTGCAGCGAAGCTGCCACCGTGCCCGTTCCGCGTTTTCGGGACCGGCGGCCGAGACCCAACCGCGCACGGTGTCCATCAGCGGCTCCAACAGGCGCCGGTCGGTTTCGGCCCACCCGTGAGGTTGCCATGTCTCCAGGACCCTCTCCACTTCAGGCGCCAGGGTTCGCTGTCGGCTCACGAGACTCCCCCTTCCTCGTGGCACGCCCGACTGGTTTGACGCCGGGACAGGCGGTTCTCGGCGCGTTGGGATTCGGGCAACGACGAGGCCCGTTCTGCTGTCTCGGGCGACCTTCTGTGGTCGGGTCGTACAACGGCGCAGGTACGCATACCCGAGAAGCTCAACATGACACTTCCAGATTGCCTAAACCTGTTTTTTGGAAATTTTTGCCGTAGGCCCTGGATAGCGTCGTCAAAATGTCCACTGCGCCCGACGCTACCTGGGGGACGTGACGCCTTTTAAGGCACTCGGCTACGCTTAGTCCGATGGCGATCGCCAGAGAACACCCGGTCACCTATGTCGTGCCAGGAGGCGCGTTTCCGCAAGGCCCATACAAGAAAACCACACCGTCGGAGGTCTACCTGGCCGCCGGTCTCGCCCGTCGGCTGAGACAGAGAATGAAGGGCGACTCAGTTCGATATTGGGCCAGCAAAGCAGAACTCAGCCCCCAAACGCTCATCAACATCCTCAACGGCAAAGCCTGGCCGGACATCCTCACCATCGCCCGGCTCGAAAAAACCCTCGGAGGTCGCTCGCTATGGGGAAGCGAACACCGCAAAACACCGAACTGGACCGATGGCAATTTTTGCACGCCACCGGGTTTCAGAATTCCATCTGCCAGAGAGATCCACAAAATGCTCCGGGGAACCGACCCTGAGAAGGCCAGAAAACTGGCCAGCGAGTACGCTCGTGCGAAAGCGGTGCAACGCCAGCAAGCAGCGAAACCCTCCACACCCACACCCTGACACAGACGCTCCCCCGCGCCCCGAAACTCATCCACAGCAACACGGCACCGACTCAAGCGGACCCGGCAGTGCCGGAATCATCTCATCTGTCCAGGCGATGGGCACCCTATCTGATCCGACACCACACAGGAATCACCCTCCGAGCACTACTCATCCCCCGCCCGTCGCCTAGCGAACCGGCCCCTCCGCTGGCCGGGTTAACCGTCCAACGAACCCTCCGGTCGATAGTCCTATGAAGCGAGGATCGTAACTGGTATTCGGCTGTGTTTGATGATCGAATCGGCGACATCGGCAGGAAGGACATTGGTGGTGTCCACAGTCAACAGATCCTCGTCATTAGGGATGTCTTCGGGAGACCACGACCACTGGCCGGGACTACGTTCCCGTAGCCGATCCATACGCGCGGTAGGGTCGGTCACAAGCCGCACACCGAACATCCTGTGCGGTGCCACCAAGCGAGCCACGACCTCTTCCCAATCGTGAAAGGACCGAAGCCACGCATTCTGCAACCCGGCTATCACCGCGTCACACCCTTGGTCCATGGCTTCGGCAGCCAACAGCACAGCGGACAGAGACGCCGAAGCAGCCGCGCCTCTCCACCCGTACTTGAAGTAGCTGTCGATTTCAACCAGCCACTGTTTGTCGGGTTCCATTTCCGTGTGTTCAAACAACTGGTCGTGGGTGATGCCCATTCCCCGCTTGATAGCGTTGGTGTCGATGCTGGCTAACCCGTACCGGCGGGCAAGGCATCTCGCCACCGTGGTCTTCCCAACAGCAGACGAACCCTGCAGGACGACCAAGGTCCGAGGGCCCTGATGAACCCTGTCCCTTCGGTCTCTTACGAGGTCGAATATCCAATCAGACCACACAGTTCTGCTCATGGCCCCAGAAAGGGTAAAGGCAGGCTGTGACATTTCACGGCCCCAAAGCGAAGCAGGCAACTGAATTACCGGCGGGACCAGCCCAACCAAAGCCGGCAGCATTGTCGGCAAGTCAGGCGAGGATGCGCAGGTTGCCCCGGCGGTCGCGTTCGGCCACGACCACCCCATGCAGACGGTCGGGGGTGTTGCGCGGTTTGGCGAGGCAAACAACCTGGGTGGGGCCGATCCTGACCTGTTGGTCGTAGTGCATGTGGCCACAGGCGTGAACCTTGGGCCGCAGGTTCAGGGCGAGTTGCCGAAGGTACGGATCCCCGACCGGTATGCCTGCCTTGTTGGTTCCCACATCCGACGGCCAGTCGTGGGTCACCAACACATCGACGCCTCCGTGGTAGCGGCGGGCCGTGCGGGTGAGCTGTTCCAACTCGGACCGGTGCCAGTAGGTGCGTTGTTTGGCGTTGTTGCGTTCCGGCTCGGGGGTGTCGCTGTACTTGGGTGAGTAGATACCCGACAGGAACCCGACATTCACTTTGTGGATTGTGGTGATGCCCCACCGACCGAGCCACCACACTCCCGGCGCCCACTCTCCTGCTCCGGCCCGGTCCAACGCCGGATAGGGGTCGTGGTTTCCCGCGATGAAGTACAGGGGCGCACCCAACACGATTTCACCGGCGGCTACGCGGGGGAAGTCGCCCACTTTGCGGTAGCGGGACGGGCCTACCACCCCAAGGTGATCGTCATGGCCCCGGTTGGGTTCCACATCTCCCGCGGCCAGTACGAATTCGAACGCGCCCCACCGACCACGAGCCGCATCGAGGGCCTCTGCCAGCACCTCGAAATTGCCGTGGATGTCACCCACCAACGCGAACTTGGTTCCCATAGCCTCCGTCAGACTAAAAAGGCCGCCCCTCTGGCAGCCACCCAGTTTCAGAGGCATCCGATGCGCGGAAGCGGACTAGACCTCTGTCGGGTCTAGGAACAATGAAACCGGCTCCGCGCCTCTTGGGGGCCGAATGCACCAGTGGGTTGTCACAGGGTCCCGTTACATTAAACACGGGTGTTGACTGACCTCCACAACCCCACCCCTCCGGCATTTTCCCGGGAGTAAATGTGGCAACTCCGAAAGCCCACGGGGCTGCGGTCACCGCGGAAAGGTTTCTCTCCCTTTAGGAAAGGTCGCTGCTGCTAAGTGAAACTAGGAACCAAGATTGCATGGGTTGTGCTTTTGCTGGCCATAGTTCTGTGGATCTACGAGACTCATGTGAGATTCCCCTGTTACGACAGGACTCTCACCTATGAGCAGTGTCAGGAGGTTCTCAGATCGTAGAACCCGACCCTTCCCCCCTACCCTCCACAGCACGGTGGTTGGCACCCTCCATGAACCACCAAGTTGGTGGCAGCCCCCCGGCCCATTCCAACCCAAACTCACCCACTACCGATAGGTGACGACCGAGCTCTCGGCTTGCCGATTAGTGGCTGCTCCTGCACAGCCCGCTGAGCCGCGGGCAGTGCGCAAATGACAAGCCGCGAGAGTCTGTCTGCAATCGCGAATTCTTCGAGGCCAGTGTGGTGGGAGGGGAAGTCAAAAACAGCTACGAGAAGAACTTCCCCCCAATGTCCACCGTGTGCCGGGGCGGCTGACTGATCGCGCCTGTCCTACCGGCACGGCCCGGGACGATAGCCAGGCCCCAAGGTACCTGGTGAACATTCCTGCCGCACCTGGCAAACGGTTACAGAGAAGGCGGCGTAGCCTGTAGACGCTGACCAGAAGACACCGAACGGTTTCAGGGTTTTGGTTGCCGAAGGCCTTCGGCATGACGGGGCAGTCGGGGTAAACGCCTTCAGGGCCTTAGTAGGCCCTCGATCCGCCTCGTGCCGTGAGAGATCGCCGATCCTCTCCCAGGAGTTGCTACACGCGCGTAGCAACTCGGCTTGAGGACCGACTCGGCCTAACCGTGCGCCGAAACGGGCCCGGATGGTCCCGAAACCGGGGCGTTTTGTACCCGAAACGGGCCCGGGGCCGCTCCGACACACCCCTGTTCTGTGCCCGGGGAGGCCGTTTTCGTGCCCGGGGAGGCCGTTTTTGTACACAAAACCCCTCTCACGCCCCGAAATGGGAGAATCCGGGCAGAAAGCGGAGAATCTTCGGGTTCGTTCCGTTTGGAACGAACACCCCCCCGCACGACCCGTCCCAACGGCCGGGACAGCAAAGCTCCCCAAAACCCAGCGGGTCAGGCCATATTCCCAGGCCCGTATGGCATGGGAATGGAATCACGACTGCCCGCAGCTACGCCGACCACCACTCCGAGAACCACACCTGGTGCGAGACTGCGCCTGACACATGGAGATCAGCGCTCCCTCGCTACCCAACACCCCACCTGGGCCTGGTGCCTGTCGGTGGTGGCGAAAGCCGCGACACGGGCCTCCGCCAGGAGTGCACCGATCTGGTGGAGCACATAGTCGAACACTGCCAACGTCTTGGTAACCATCGGATGGACAACCCGCCCGGGTCCGAACATCATCACGAACCGGCCGATGAACATACCCGGTCTAGCCCATCGAGGTCTCTTGCCAGGGTTAGCTGTAAGTAAACGCGGCGTCGACGGGTTGCTATAGAACGATCGCACATGTGAACGCATAAAGCACCGGCAAGGGCAGCATTCAACCACCGCTGTTGATCTGCGACAGGGCCGCCGCCTCGCGCCTTCTAGTAGTGGCAAAATGCCGCAAACAAGTACCCTTCGGGGCCGTGCCCTGCTACGTTGATGCGACCCCCACAACTCACGTGGAGGTGCCTCATGTGGACAGTCGAGGCATTCCCCACATAGTCCAACTATTCTGGCCGGGCACTGAGGGCATCTCCATCTATGTCCCTAAATGGGTGCTTCGGCGTGGAGATGTGACCCTGGCCGACATATGGTGGGTAATGGGCCGCGACCCGGACGAACTATTTGCCTTGAGATTGAACAGAGAAGACCGAGACGCAGACAGCGACTTCGGCAACACCCTGGCCACTTACGCATCGATCTTGGACCCGAGCGTCAACCGAGAGTACGGAATCGAGATAGTTTTGAGGCAGAACCTCAGCGAAGAGCGGAGGCAAGAGTGTTGGCGGCGGCGGTCCCTGCTCCACGAATGTCTCGTCTTTCATGCCATGCGCCTACATCGGACCGAACTGGCGCGTCGAAAGAGGGCTTGGGATCAGAACTGACACCCGATGTCTCTATTGGGCTAAGAAACGGGATCCCTGTTTCCATAGTGCTTCCAAAGAAGAGCATCAACATGCTCCGCGTGGGTGTCAAGTTCTTGGAGTTCGTCCTCGGTCAGTTCGACCCCTTCGGGGAAAAGGGTGACTCCTCCATTGGCATGCCTAACCAGCACCCCATCATCAGTGTGGGCAACCCGCTCGCTTCCCGAGAGCGCTGGGCGTCCTCTCTCCATGCCGCACCATTGTAACACCGCGCCCGTCTGATGGCCGAGAGCTATTCGAATCTCGCCCCCGCCGTTGTTCAGGCGGTGGTTTCGGTGCCACATCAAGGCGGCACAGAACAGCGGCCATGCCAAATACGTGGAGTGTCCTGAGCACACCGGCCGCCCGGCCAGAGGCATCCCAACCCGAGCACTCACGCGGGGATCCGCCGATCACTACAAGTCCACACTCCTGCCGATGCCAACTGGTCCATAGAGATTGGGGACCGCCGAAGGGTTACTACACGCGTGTAGCAACTCCTGCTGGGCGGCGGAAGGGCCGGATCGCGCGCTGAAATGGGCCGGATCGCGCTCGGGAACGCCAGTTTTGGGCGCCGAAACACTCCCCCAAGCGCGTCGGGAACCCCAAATAACGACGCCGAGGCGGGCCATTCCGCGCTCGAGACAGCCAGTTTTTACACAAAACGGCTTCGGACCCCCAGAATGGGCGGATCCGGGCGGCAAAGTCGGAGATTCTCTTGATGGTCGGATATCCCCCCCAAGGTGCAAGGTGCAGGAGGGAATCTGCACCTTGGTGCACCTTGGGGGCGAACGTGCTCAAATCGGTAGTGGTTCACTTTGAGGGGTTGTGCCGCAGGTCAGGGAGTCAAACCAAACTACTACCCGTCCTAGGTGGGGTCGGTGCCGTCGGTCGCCTGGACAAGGCGGTCCACCATCAGGTCGTTCGGAGATATGACCCGCAGAGGGTATCCGCTTACCACCACGATATTCGGGGGGTCGATGCCGTACGACGTTTCGGAAGGTATTTCCACCAGCACCCCGCCTTTATGCTCCCACCCGTAGTACCAGTGGCGGCCTTTTTTCTGGAACACTGCGGCTGCCAGGGCTTCCATGTCCCAGGACGCGATCCGACCTACCATGTCAAGGTCGGTGGGTCGGGACTGCTGTGTGTAATGCACCTGCGCGCCGCCGCCGATCAGGGTCTGGGATGCTCAACGACGCTGTCGAAAGCCGCCGCCGCGTACAGTATCCACTGGGGAGTGCCGAGTTCTGACCGTAGCACTTCCCTCTGGAAGAAACTGGTGAAATCGGAGTCCACCGGAACGTCCCCTCCGCTGGACCGGGTTAGATGGGTTTCTTTGGGTCGGAGACCGCAGGCCTGTTCCTCAGCGGTGGTGTCTATCCCCCGGGAGCGTTTCCACGCCAGCCGCCGTTCGATGTTACGAGTCGGCGACCCACCACGAGCAAGCAAACGCTCATAGTTCTCCCGTCCTCGTTCCAGCGCCTCTTCCATGGTCAGGATCGTCGGAGGTGGCGAAGAATAAGGATCGATGACGGTTGGTTCGGACATGACCCGGAACATAGGAGGCCTTGCGGATCATGGGCAGAACAGTTACGCCGGAGAGCCTCGAACAAACAAGACCGAGCGGAATCGCTGGTTCGGCTGTCCTGGTGGTCGGAGCCCACCGGAACGTCCCCTCTGCTGGGCCGGGTTAGATGGGTTTCTTTGGGTCGGAGACCGCAGGCTTGTTCCTCAGCGGTGGTGTCTATCCCCCGGGAGCGTTTCCACGCCAACCGCTTTTCGACGTTGCGGACCGGTGACCCACCGGCGGCCACGAGACGCTTGTGGTTTTCCCGCCCCCGGGCCTGCGCCCCTTCCATCGTCAGAATCACCGGCGGAGGCGAAGCGTGAGGATCGATCATGGTTTGCTCGGCCATGATCCTCACAATGGCACTGGAGTGTCCGAGCAACCAGCGACAGTTTGCAGCGATTGCGTGCTGTTCACAACGCGTTTTGCTTCCCGTGCAGTTGTGTTCTTCTCCGCTGCTCCCGCAGGGACCTGGCTGGCGTTATTCAGCTTTAGGGGGGCGACCGGCGCACGCCAACTAACTACGACAGTGGTGCCGTCAATACCACTACGTCGACATGCCGCGGATTGTGAATTCGAAAAACGATTACGAGAAGAAGATAGTTGAATTAGTAGCTGTAATTCTTGTAGGCCCGGCGTGCCATCCACAGACCCCGCGTCGGAAAGAGGAGAACGATGTTCGCTAAGAGAAAAGCCCAGAAAGCCCGCAAAGAAGCCCATCAGGCGAAACTCCGAGCAAGGGACGCCGCAAGAGAGCGGTACGAATCCACCAGGGACATCCTTGATCAGTTGGCCGACTACAAGAGCATTCATGATGAGCGCAGCGGGAACCTCCCCATAGTCCCCAAACGAGGCGAAGAGGTTATCTCCGTGATCAGCGGAACCGAACTGGTGGAGATGCGCTCTCGGAAACGAACCTACAAAGGATCGTCGCACGGGCTGAGTATCAAAGTGATGAAGGGTGTCTACTATCGTCCGTCCGTCCACCAAGGAGCCATTCAGGAAACCGTAGAGGAGTGGCATCCCCTTGACTCCGGCGGCGACGCGGTGATCACCGACCGGCGCCTCGTTTATGCCGGCGAGAATCACACCAGGGAGTTCTACTGGTCGAAGCTCGTAGCCACACAGACGGCCGACTGGCGGGGCTACCGCCTGATAGTTCTGCCCGTGTCCAACCGGGTGCGTTCGTCAGCGATAGTGGCCGACTCGGAATCAGCGGAACTGGTGATGATGCTCATCCAATGCGCTGTCGCTATCTACCAGGAGGACCACGGGGCGTTCATAGAACAACTCGCGGAGGACACCGAGACGCTTCGTCGAGACGCTGACGAAGCGGACCGGGAAGCCCGGGTGGCCGAAGACGTTGTTCTAGCGCTCGGGGGCTGACCGGTGACCACCCCCCGCCGAAAGGGAGGTATTGGCTCAGTTTGACTCTCTGGCCCGCAGCTCTACCCCTCAAAGTGCGCCACCGCCCGACCATCTAGCAGACACACCACTAGCAGTGTTCGTGTCCACTAAGCCCCACGTCAGGTGCGGTGGTCAACATTCCCCCATGCCATTAGCGGTTTCACAATTGAGCAAATGCGGTTTCGGAATTCGTCGAAAGTGGTTTCACCGGCCTGTCCGCGCGGGGCTGTGACCTGGGCGTTTTCAGTTTCGCGCCAGCGCCTTTCAGGAGGCATTTGCAGGGCCATTGAGCCAGTGTTTCTTCCTGTTGACTTCCACCCACACTGCGCCTTGCCTGTCCTTGCTTAAGTGGGGGCCTGAACCCCCGATGAGATATCGCGAACCCGGAGTAGCCTGGCGGAAGGCGGCATAGCTTGAGTTTGTGACTGCCATGTTGAAACTCTAGGTGCAGATGTCGAGCAGGATCGCCAGCTGGATGTGGTGTGGGTCACTGTTGCCAATGTGCGCCAGCCGGGTACGCGAAGGAGTCTGCGGTAGTGGGATGGAAGGCGGTGCCGGCGCCGGGCTGGGTGGGAATCCGGTAGCGGCCGGCGGTGACCTTCACCGGCTGGGCCATGTGCTCATGCAGGTGCTCTACGTATTCAAGGCTCAGTCGTGAAGGGTCGGCGGCGACGCTGGCGGCGTTGAAGAAAGCGAAGTGCTGGACGGCTTCGCACAGGCCGACACCACCGGCGTGGGGAATCACGTCGGCTCCTGCGTGGGCGGCCAGCAGGATCATGGCGACCAGGTCGTGAACGCCGGCGACTCTGGTGGCGTCGATCTGCAGGATCTGGGCGCCCCGAAGTTGCAGTAGCTGTTTGGCCATCGTGGGGTTGGCGAGGTGCTCGCCGGTGGCGATCGGTACCGGGTGCACGGCCTTGGCGATGGTGGCGTGCCCGACGATATCGTCGGGATGGGTGGGCTCCTCGACCCAGCGCAGATCGAAACGGGCGAGCTGTTCGATCGCGTTGATAGCTTGGGGGACGCCCCAGCGCTGGTTGGCGTCTATGGCGAGAGCGGTGTCAGGTCCGATGGCCCTGCGGGCGATGCCGAGCCTCCTCCGGTCATCGGCGAGGTCGGCACCGACCTTGAGCTTGATGGTGCTGAATCCGTCGTCGAGGGCTCTGCGGCACAGCCGGTCGAGCTTGTTGTCGTCGTATCCCAGCCAGCCTGGCGAGGTGGTGTACGCGGCCAGCCCGTCACGGCGCAGCAGAGCGACGCGGCTGTCGCGCTCGCTGCGGCGCTCCTCAAGCAGCTCCCGGGCCCGTGCTGGGTCCAGGAAGTCCGCCAGGTAGGTCCAATCAACTAAAGCAACCACCTCGGCCGGCTCCAGATGGACCAGAGTCGACCACAGCGGACGTCCCTCCCGCCTGGAGCGCAGGTCCCACACGGCGTTCATGACCGCGCCCACTGCCATATGCATCACGCCCTTGTCGGGACCGAGCCACCGCAGTTGGCTGTCCCAGGTGAGTTCCCGATTGAGGGCACTGGGATCCTCCAGCAGCCCGTCCAGATTTCTGCCCACCAAGCGGTCAGCCACGGCGGTCACCGCGGCGGCCTGGATGTCGTTGCCGCGCCCGATCGTGAACACGAACCCGCAACCGGTCAAATCGGGATCCGATGTCGACAACTCCAAGTACGCGGCGGAGTAGTCCGGATCGGGGTTCATGGCATCAGAGCCAGCCAGGGTCCGGTTGGTTGGGAACCTAAGGTCGGTCACCGAAGCGGCTGTGATTGACACCATCGCTTGAACCTAAGGGCAGGGACGGGGCTATAGCATAGTGTCCCTATGGTCGGAATCCCGCTGCTGCCTGCTGTCGGTCTCGGTACTGCACCGTTGGGTGGGCTTTACAAAAACGTGTCCCCCATTGATGCCGCAGCCGCCGTTGCGGAGGCGGTGGGGATCGGCTACCGGTACTTCGACACGGCTCCGCTATATGGGTACGGCGCGGCCGAGCGGGCACTCGGCCGCGGATTGGAGGGTTGTGACGCCGCCGTTGCGGTGTCCACCAAGGTTGGCCGCCTCGTTGATGAAGGAGCACCGAGACCTCCAGGCGACATGTTTGCCGGTGACAGCGGCGCGGCGACATGGGACTTCTCCGCCGACGGAGTGCACCGATCCCTCGACGCGAGCCTCCAGCGGCTGGGCCGCTCCTACGTCGACATCGCTTTCATCCACGATCCCGACAACCACGCCCGTCAGGCCTTAGACGAGGCATACCCAGCCTTGGAACGCCTGCGCGATGAGGGTGTGATCGGCGCAATCGGCGTGGGCATGAACGAGCCGGGTCTTCCAACCCGGTTCGTGACCGACACCGACATCGATGCGGTGCTGATCGCGGGCCGCTACACGCTGCTGGATAGATCTGCTGAACAGGCGCTCTTCAGCGCCGCCATGGCCCGGGGGGTCCATGTGATCGCCGCAGGCGCGTACAACTCCGGGATTCTCGCCGCCGTCGAGACCAACCCCCACTTCAACTACGAAGCCGCCCCAGCGGAGGTCGTGGCTCGGGTCCAGCGGCTCCAAGCGGTGTGCAACGGCTTCGGCCTGCCGCTTCCTGCGGCCGCTGTCCAGTTCGTCGTCCGCCACCGAGCCGTGGGCACTGTGCTGCTAGGGGCTCGGAACGGAGTTGAGGCTGCCGAGAACTGGGCCCACGCCCACACCAGTCTGCCGGAAGAGCTGTGGGCAGACCTCGACGAGATCATCAACGATGCAGACGATGTGGATTGACGCCCACCACCATCTGTGGGATCCTTCGGTGCGGGCCCAGACCTGGATGGACTCGACATGGCCCATCAACCGCCCCTTTGACACCGCAGACTTGCGCGCCGCCATCGAAGGCACTCCGGTGCAAGCCACCATTGTGGTTCAGACCGAGCCCAGCCTCTACGAGACCGCCGAGATGCTGGAAGTAGCTGCCGCCGACCCGGTGATCAACGGCGTGGTGGGCTGGATCGACCTCCACGACGACATAAACCATCAACTCGACGACCTTGCAACCTCCCACGGCGACGAACTCCTTGTCGGAGTCCGCCACCAAGCCGAGGCCGAGCCAGATCCACGATGGCTAAGCGCCGATGCCGTGGTTCAGTCCGTGCGATCACTCGGCCGCCGGGGTCTCGCCTATGACCTGCTGGTCAAACCCCACCAGCTCCCTTCCGCCATTGACTTGGCAGAGGCCACACAGGACACCACCCGCCTCGTGCTGAACCATTGCGCCAAGCCACTCATCGGTTCAGACCTCACCGGCTGGGCCCGATCCATCCGAGCGCTCGCCAGCTTCGACAACGTCGCCTGCAAACTCTCCGGCCTGGTGACAGAAGCCAACTGGACGACTTGGACCTCAGCGGATCTCATGCCCATCGCCGATGTAATACTGGAGTGCTTCGGCCCCAATAGGACCATGTTCGGATCAGACTGGCCCGTCTGCCTGCTCGCAGCCACCTATCGAGAGGTTGCAGACGCCGCGGCCACGATCACGAACGGACTCAGCTCCACCGAGCGAAGCCAGGTGTTCGCCGGCACCGCCCGCGGGTGGTACAGCCTGATCTAAATCGAACGAACCGACTTCTGGTTGGGACCCACCTGGCGGATCCTGTGGCAACAACAATGCAGCGATTCTCTAGGTGGGTCAACACGACAGATTAGGGGTCCAAGAGTTCGACTTTCGCTTCACGGACGGCGGCAGGGCCAGCGGCGGGGGCTGGTCCAGTCCTGTCCTGCCTCTCAGTACTCTGCCCAACTTCGTGCTGTCGAACCCGGCCGCTTTGAAGGCGGTACCGCCTGTCGACGGCAATGGCGGCCTATGAGAGCGTCTCGGATTCCGGCTTCCTGTTCGGCGGTGGGGATCGGGGAACGCTGATGCGCTCGGTCCGGCGGTATGCGATCGTTCCTTGCAGCATGGTGGCTACCGGCCGCAGATGCGCGTCCACGATGATGATGTCAGCCCGTCGGCCGGGTGCTAGCCGTCCCCGGTCGGTGTCACCGAGTAGAGCGGCCGGGTTTGTCGAAGAGATCGCGACCAGTTCGTCCCATGTTGCGCCGGTGACTCTCTGCACCTGCCGGACCGCCTCTGGCATTGTAAGCAACGAGCCGGCGAGGCTTCCATCGCCGGTGCGGGCCGCTTCACCGCACTCGACGATCTCGCTTCCGAGGCGGTAGGTGCCGGCCGGTGCGCCCATGCCGGCCATCGCGTCGGTCACCAGACAGAGGCGGCCGGGACCGGCCAGGCCCCAAGCGATCCGGATAGCCTCTTTGCTGAGGTGATGGTCATCGGCAATGAACGAGACATAGGCGTTGGGGTGCAGGAGCCCGGCACCAGCCGCGCCGACCTCACGATGATGGAGCGGCGCCATACCGTTGAAGATATGGGTTAATGCCGACGCGCCTGCGTCAAAAGCGGCGGACGCCTGTGCCGCAGTTGCGGCGGTGTGTCCGAGGGAGACTGCAATCCCCGCTTGAACCAGATGCTCAATCGAGTTTGATGCGCTTTCCACCTCGGGGGCGATGGTCACAAGAGCAACTACTTCCGCCTCGCGGAGGAACTCGACTGAGAGTCCTTCAGGGCCGTTTACCAGTTCGGTGCGCGGATGGACCCCCGCGTAGTCGGGTGCCAGTTCGGGTCCCTCGATGTGCAGGCCGAGGGGCATTGCGCCCTGATACCCGTCCGGCTCGGATCTGATCGCGTCATAGGCGGCTTGCCGCTGCTGGGGGGGCGAACTAATGACCGTGGGCAGAAATGCGGTCACGCCGTGGCTCAGGAGCCGCTGGCCGATCGACCACATCTTCGAAGGGTCGGTGGTGATGTCGTGGCCGTAGGCGCCGTTGAGTTGCAAATCGATGAATCCGGGCAGGGCCACGTGCGGTCTGAAGTCCAGATCCGTGTCGCGATCCGGACTGTTGTCGGCCAGTGGGCCCACGTCGACGATGCGGCCGGAGGCGACCGTGATTCTGCCACAGTAGAGCCCACCCTGTCCGTTCGGCAACATGGCGGCTAGGCGCATGTGGCTCGATGCTCGGTTCGTGGTCCAACTCGGCGTGGCCAGTTGTGCGGCCTGGGGTGAAGCCCTACCAGGAGTTCTGTGCCGGAGTGCGAGATGATGTCCTTTATCTGGCGCAGGGCAACCAGTTGCCGTCGTTTCCTGGTGTCGGGATCGTCGGGATGCCATCGCATCACCACCTTCCCGCACCCCCTTCGGAGCGTGCGCTGCTCCCGAAGTAGGACGGCGGCTGCCGCGTAGAGGTGAAGCGTCTCACGTCCCGACTCATCTAGCGAGGGCGACCCAGTCGACTTCCTGCCCGATTCGCTCGTTGTCGCGGTTGATGAGTGCGCCAACATCGGCGTCCTCGGTAATGTGTGGCCGCGCCGTCTTCAGGGCCTGCCACACGATCAGGTTCAGCTCACTGATGTGTGCTGGCCCGAGATCGGCTCCGATCGCGTTCGGAGTACGCCGGAGGCTGCGGCGATGGTCTAACGGTGCCATGTACATCCGACGGATTGGTGGACGACTCTGATCATCTCTGCACGCATCTGTCTGCACGATATTCGGATCCCGGCGCATGTTATCGACGATGGGCGGTGTGTCCTGTCCCGGGGTTCAGTTCCACATGGGCTTGCACCCCGAGTGGAGCGTCCGGGTTCAGTCCCTTGGCCAGGCCGCGGCGCAGACCGGCGAGTTGGGCCACGACCAAGCAGGCCACCGCGGTCGAGGCTTCCGAGGCGCCGTGAAGGGTTTCTATGGTGCAGCGGGGGTCCGGTCCCACCGTGAACACATGGGCTCCGCAGGCCTCGATGTCCGCCGCGACGGCGAGTTCATGGGCAAGGCTGGAGCCGCACAGAAGGAGAGCGGCGGTGCGCTGGTACGCGAGCGAGATCGGTCCGTGGCGGAAGTCCAGGACCGGGAACCCTTCGGCGAACGTTGCCGACATCTCCTTGATCTTGAGCGCGGCTTCGGGAGCCAGTTGCGCGCTGAGGCCGCTGCCGAGCACGAACACCGACTCAAGCGACAAGTCCGCAAGTTGCTCGGTTACGGGCGGCGCCGCGTTAATGACTTCCGCACCCGTCTCGCCGATCCCCGCGAAGACGGCCGCAGCGTCCATGTCGGCCGCGGTGAGCTGCCCGGCCAAAGCGGCCAACAGCATGCTGGTGAACGACCTTGTCTGCACGACCGACTCCTCCGCTGCGAAGTCGACAACAACGGATTCGGTGCACACCTCGCTAAGGGGACTGTTGGGGCTCGCTGTCACCTCTATCAGCGTCGAGCCCAACCCGCGGGCCCGCCGGGCCGCTTCGATCGTCTCGGTGGTCTCGCCCGACCTTGAGATAGCGACCACCGTATGGGCGCGGGGTGATTGCGGGTCCGGTGCGAGCCAGACTTCTGAGGCCGCCTCGGCCCATGCGAACGTGGGCAACCTCTGGCGGTGGGCGTAGGCCAGTGTCCGGGCGAGGTGGGCCGACGATCCGCACCCGATGTACAGGGTCGGCCCACGAGTCAGCTCGTGTTGCAAGGCAGTTGCCGACATCCCGGCCTCGACGGCTTGAGGCCAAAGGCTCGGCTGGGAGGCGATCTCCGCGGAGGTGGAGGACCCGGGGCCGTGGCTCCCGGCGTGGGTCTGCGGCTCTGTCACGCCGCGCCCGATGGTGTGGTCGGGTGCGCGACCGCTACGCTGGCGGCCGCGGATCGTGCCATGTCCTCCGAGCTGGGGTCGGTGTCGGTGATTAGCAGGCCGGCCGCGGTCGCCGGGTCCAGGGCGATGGGCTGTCCCGCCATCGAGCCGTCCTTTCGCAGCAGATCCTGAATCGCTCCTTGACGGGCGCCGTTCACTTGAGGCCTCCCGTACGTTCCGAGCCTGAAGAACCACGTGGGGACGAGACTTCGGCCGGGTCGTCCGGCATGTCCCGGGGATTGATCACTGTGCTGTGGCGACGGGCCTCCTCGATGGCGAAGGCCACACGGTGGGTGCGCAGCGCCTCACCGAATGCTTGCCGTCCTTCCGAGGTGGGCTCATCGATCTCGTCCAGGTATCGACGGATAAGAGCGCGGTCGCCGCCGCCGTGGCTGGCGTTCAGGCCTGAACTCTTGGACCCATCGGCTGCCCAGAACCGGCGGCGCTGATCGGCGAACGAATAGAGCTCTACTCCCGCGGCGGTCACGGTGGCCTCCGCTCGGGTGCCGGAGATGATCGTTTGCCTGCTGCGCAGTTCGGTGAACGCGCTGAGGGTGATAGTGGCGGTCTGGCCGCCTGCGAACAGCATTGACGCCACCTGGGCATCGGGCACGTCATTGTCGCCGAGGTAGACGCACCGCCCGTAGCGGGTGTTGTCCAATGCGTCCTTGACAGATGCCACGGTCGGTTCGGCCACGACCGCCTCGACGGGCCAGGAGAAGTCGCCGGCGAGGGCCGCGTCCAGGTAGATCCTCCGAGCGTCGTAAACACAGTCCACCGTGCAGTCGACGCAGCGGTCGGCGGCTCCGGTTGGTCGCGATTCGGTCCGGAAGTGGGTGAGGCTGGCGAACGACGATACCGCCACGCACTCGGAGTCGATCAGGTGCATGATCCAGTCCACATCATGGCACGCCTTGGCCACCATGAAATCAGCGGCCGTGGCGGTGGTGTGCCAGTTCCCCCGAACGAAAGAGTGGGCGAAGTGCCAGAACCCGACCGGTTCTAGATGCAAGACGTTCACTATGTCTCCGATGGCGTCATCGGCGATCAGCGATCGCAACAGCGCTGTGTAGGGCGCATACCGCAGCACGTGGGCCACCAGGATGGGCGGCGCGGAGTCGCCGAGTCCGGCCCGGAGCCGGCAGCAGCCCTGCCATGACCGGGCGATCGGTTTCTCGAGCAGCATCGGCACGCCGAGTCGGGCGAATCGCAGGGTCGGGTCGACGTGCATGTCGTCCATCGTCGCGACGATCACGCCGTCGACCTCGCCGGTGTCCAGCTTGAGGGTGTTCCAGCTTGTCGCTTGCCGGGCTCCGGTCGACCCGAACGAACTGAGGAGACGCCGCCGTTTGCGGTCGTCGGGCTCGGCGACGGCCACAACCTCCGCTCCGCGCTCGGCGGCCAGACGGGCGTAGGCATAGCCCCTGGTGCCAGCCCCGATCACAGCCAGCCTCGGGCCGCGGCGCCCGGTGGTACTCATGGGCGCATCCCTTCATTCTCGTAAGAGCGATGCCGCCGATGAGGTGCTACTGCACCAGCGCCAAACAGGCACAACCAGCAGCACGGTCGACCGGGTGGCTGCGGCCATGGTTCAGGGCCCATTGTCATGCTATTGGTCATCCCTTCGAACTGCCGGATAGCAGGCCGCTTGTGAACTGTTTTTGCAACAACAGGTAGTAGATGAGAATCGGTATAGAGGCCAAGAACATGATCCCGAACATCTGCCCGTAGTCGTTGTTGTACTGGCCGAGAGCCACAAAGATCCCTGAGGTTATTGTTATGCCCTGGCTGGGTCCCAGGATGAACAGCGGTGTTACTAGATCGTTCCAGGTCCACAAACCGATAAAGATCGCGACTGTCGCAGTGGCCGGGCGCAGCAACGGAAAGACGACGTACATTAGCATCTGCATCCGAGTAGCGCCGTCAACTAGAGCGGCCTCATCGAGATTCTTGGGGAGTGTCAACATAAAGCCGACGTAGACGAACACGGCGAATGACAGGAAGCCTCCACCGACGTTGAAGAGCACCAGGCCGGGAAATGTCCGAGCGATACCAAGAAATTCCAGCACCTCGACTGCGGGTATGAAAACAACGTGGGGAGGGATCATCATGCCTGACATCAGCACCATGAGAGCGATCTTTGTGATTCTGTTCCGGCGCCGCACTACCCAGTAGGCGACCGTGGCCGCGACCGGGACGATCAGCACAACGGTGGCTATCGAAATGATCGTGCTGTTCCGCAACCCGATCCACAACAGATTGTCAGAGCGAGTCAGGCCATCGACCAAGTTCTGCGTGGTGACGGGACTCGGCAACGCCAAGGGTTGGCGCGTGATCTGCGTGTTGAACTTGAAGACATTCACCGCGGCGATGTAGAGCGGAAGCGAGAACGCTGCTACTGAGATGGCAGCGAGCAGCAACCGCGTCCGACGCGACAGCGTTGTCTCGCGGGTCCTGCTCACAGCTGGACCTCACGACGCCGCATCAGACTGACCAGGATTGCTGATACAGAACCGATGATCAACAAGAGCACAAACGCGATAGATGACGCGTAGCCGATCCGGTTGTTCGTGAACCCCATGCGCAGGAGGTAGAACACTGCGGTTTCCGTTCGGAAACCTGGACCCCCACTGGTCAACACGGCTACATGGTCATAGAGCCGGAGTGTGGTAATCAGTACGATTGTCACTGCGATGGTGAGGCCTTGCCCCATGAGCGGAAACGAGATCTTGGAGAAGCGCTTCCAGGCTCCTGCGCCGTCGATCCGAGCCGCCTCCAAAAGATCATCCGGTACCGACTGCAAAGCAGCTAGGTAGACCACGGTAGTGAAGCCGATCATCTGCCACGTGACCACCGTTGCAATCGACCAGAGCGCCAAATCCGGTTTGCCCAACCATGGCTCGGCCAGGCTCTCCAATCCAATGGACCCAAGCACGGAGTTCAGGATCCCACGGTTGGACAGGATCGTGACGAAGATGAAGCTCACCACGACGGCACTCAATACCTGAGGCACAAACACCATCGTACGAAGAACACGGTAATAGCGCGATGTCCCATCCAACACGACAGCCAGGACCAATCCACCCAGATTTGCGCCGATTGTTGCGGCGATTGTCAGCTTCGCCGTGTTCTTGAGAGCCCGGTGCAACGACTCGTCGCCGATCAGTTCGCGATAGTTGTCGAGTCCGACGAAGTTGGCGTCTTTCAGCAGCGGATTCTGGTCGGTGAACCCGACATAGAAGCTCATTGCCAAAGGAATGAGAACGAACGTCGTGAACAGCAGCAACCCGCCAGAGGCCGCCACGTCCAGCATCGTGATTCGGCGACCTCCGCCCCGACGAGGGCTCAATCGTTGCAAGGACGACCTCCCTTAAGAGAAACTCTTCGGCCTGCGGTGCGAGATGCCGCAGGCCGAAGATTATTCAATTTAGGCGAAGCCTGCTCTAGTTTGCGATGTCGAAGGCCTCGTCGAGTCGGGCCATCTCGTCGACGACGTCGTCGCCGAGGAAGATGTTCTGCGCCGCCGCGTAGAACTCATCGTTGAAGCCCGGGGGCATGAGCATCCGGTCATTGACGGTCCAGGCGAACGGGGGCACGACGGTGTTGCTCGGGTCCGTGGTCCAGGCGAATGCTTCGTTGTAGATAGGCAGCACTTCAGCACCGAGATCCGGCGCTCCCTGGCCTTTCACGTAAACGAACAAGCCGTCGGACTCGATCAAGAAACGCGACACCTCAGGGTCGGTGTGCCAGTTCTCCGCGAATTGCATCGCTCTTTCGATATCTTCGGCCAGGGCAGAGACCGACAAGTTGCCGCCGACATGGAGCGGGATAACCACATCCCCGCTGTCGGTGGGGAACGGGAACACACCGACCGGGAAGTCGGCTTGTCCGGCCGCGCCCAGCCACCATGAACCCATCATGTACATGGCTGCCTCCCCGTCGAGGAAGGCGTTGGTGGCGCCGTCGTAGTTGACGCCGAGCGCTCCGGCATCAACTAGACCCTCGTCGACGAAATGCTTCCACTTGTTGGCCGCGGCCACAACATTGTCATCGGAGAACGACACCTCACCCGCAGTGCGCCTGATGACCCAATCGGGGTCCTGGCCCAGCACGTCGACTGCCATGAGCGTGGAGAGCGTCAGCGAAGCAGACCAAGGCTCGGCTCCGGCGTAGGAGATAGGCACGAACCCTGCATCCCTGACTGCCTGCGCAACCCCGACGAACTCGGCGTAGGTGGTCGGGACGTCTAAACTAAGATCAGCGAAGACGGTCTCGTTGTAGAAGACCATAGTGATGATCTGGCCACCCGTCGGCGTTTGCCAGGCATTGCCGTCGATCTTCGTGGCATCGGGGAACAGGTAGTGCTCGTTGAGGTAGTCGTCCCGGTACGGGACCAGCAGGTCGGCTTCCACGAAGTCATTGACATTCAGTGCGGCCAAAATATCAGGGAGTTGGCCCGCGGCTTGGAGTTGCTTTGCGTAGGCTGTCCTGTCGAGATCCGGGGTCACGAGCTTAACGACGTTCACCCCGTCAATAGGTGCTGCAGCAGCGGCCAATGTGGCGTCCCAGAACTCGGGAGTAAGCGCCGGCGTCTCAAAGACAAGCACCTCCAGATCGAACTCTTCCACAGGTTCGGCCCCCTCATCGGCGGCCGGTTCAGGAGCCTCGTCAGCGGCCGGTTCAGGAGCCTCGTCAGCGGCCGGTTCAGCAGCCTCGTCAGCGGCCGGTTCAGCAGGCCTCGTCAGCGGCCGGTTCAGCAGCCTCGTCAGCGGCCGGTTCAGGAGCGTCGTCAGCGGCCGCGGATTCAGTAGCCTCGTCAGCGGCCGGTTCAGCAGCCTCGTCGCCACACGCCCCGGCGATCAAGACCAACACAAGAAACACACTAAAGAGTCGCAAGATGGTATTGGACCTAGACATCAAGAATCCTCCTTGAGTAAACGATTACTTCAATCCTACAACCCAGCTAGGCGATGTGTCAAGTAGCGGTTATGACGTGGGTACTTGACCCCAAACGATTACTCCGCATCTGGCGCGACGAACGCCATCATCGGCC
This sequence comes from bacterium, assembly GCA_028819345.1. Classification (GTDB taxonomy): domain Bacteria; phylum Actinomycetota; class Acidimicrobiia; order Spongiisociales; family ZC4RG35; genus Bin76. The sequence continues at coordinate 28,595 of JAPPLW010000029.1, forward strand.
TAGTCGGAGCAACCCCAGCCGCCGCCTGTCAGAGAGCCCGCCGCACGGCTGCGCGCTCAGGCTCCCAACGATGAGCACCGGGACTCACTAACGGATTCCCCTCAATTGCCGATTGACCATCGGCTATTGTTCAGGACCATGGCGACGATCCGTGACGTGGCGACTGAGGCTGGATTATCGACGGCCACCGTGTCCCGAGTGCTGAACAACAACGGCCGCGTGAATGGGGCATTGGTAGCTCGCGTGAACGAGGCCGTTAGCCGGCTCGGCTATCGGGCGAACCCGCTCGGCCGCGCGCTGCGACGCCAAAGGACGCCTATCTGGGGCTTCCTGGCATCTGACATCGAGGCTCCCTTTTTCGCGTCGATCCTGCACGGGCTTGAAGGACAAGCACTGACAAACGGCAAGCTGCTCATGCTATGCAACACAGGCGAGGATCTCGAACGAGAGCGTCAATATATCCAGACAGCGCTCGATTACCAGTTCGGTGGCATTGTCATCGCGGCGGCGTCGATGACCGCGACCGAGTTAGACGTGCTCAAAGACGAGATGCCAGTCGTGCTGGTTGACCGCGTCTCGGCTAGCTATCCCGACATCGATGCAGTGCTGGTCAACAACCACCTCGGGGCCCACGCGGCGGTGACGCACCTGTTGGAAAATGACTACCGGCGTATCGGACTCATAGCCGGTCCTTCTTACATCAGCACAGCTCATCAACGTCGTGCGGGCTACTGCTCAGCACTCGGCGACTATGGGATCGGCGTGGCTGATGACCTCATCGCGACCGGCGATTTCTTCGCCCCCAGCGGCTACGCAGCAGCAACGGCACTTGTCACGGCGGATCAACCTGCGGACGCGTTGTTCGTTGCAAACGGACAGATGGCCGTGGGAGCTTACGCTGCGGTACGCGACCTCGGCCTTTCCATCCCAGATCAGTTGGGGTTCGCCACATTCGATGACGATCTGTGGATGAAGCTGGTCGATCCATCTATTACCGTTGTGCGGCAACCTGCCTACCAACTCGGCGAGGCTGCAGCCCATATTCTGCTGCGTAAAGAAGCCGCTGAGGACCCAAAAGCGGGCGAGGTCGTACGCCACATCTTGGAACCCGAACTAATCGTGCGAGCCAGCAGTTCCCGAGGTGGCCCCTGACTTGAATTCCGCGGGTTGTGAGTCGGAGACCCCCAACGATGGGACGATCACCACAACCAAGAGGACACGTCACGCTCCGGGCAGGCGGTCCGCAAAATCCGTGAGGTTATTGGACGCTGGGTTCGGGCAGTGATCTCAAAAAGGGCTCTAGGCGCCGGGCCTATCGGGTTTGAGCGCGTCCGACCGCGAAGCCGCTCAGGGAGGTGAAGTCGTAGAACACCGGATCGAAGAAGCTATTGGCGGCAACGGAGCTGGACAAGGCATCCTCAACGAGCCAGCCGAGGGAAATGGTGACCCGGACCGCCGCCCTTGGCATCACTAGCGCATCGGCCCGCTACCCACATCACCTGGCAGCGCGACGGGGACACCGTCCGAGGTTCTGAGAATGGCAGCGGCGGTGATGGGACGCCGAGACGACGGCTGTCCCCGCTGCCCGTAGAAGCCCTGGCGGGTCAAAAACACCGCTCGCACACGAACTTGATCTAGAAGTTGGCCTTCTCCGTCTCGATGCAGGCGAACACCCTCACCGCGTCGGGGTGTTCTTCACCGCGAAGGCCGCGCCAGTGAGCGACACCGAGTGGTTTGCGGCTCCTGTGCGACATGTTCTATAGTACGAGTAATCGTTTACTAAGGAGACACATGATCTTCGGTGTTGACCCTCGGCTGTCCCCGGAATTGCTCATGGCCTTGGCCGGGATGGGGCACGGGGACGTGGCAGCCATTGTGGATCGCAACTTCCCCGCGGGCTCCTTGGGTCCGCCGGTGGTCCGGCTTGTGGGATGTTCTACGCCGGAAGCGCTTGAGGCCGTAGTCTCGGCAATTCCGGTGGATACCGACGATTTGCCCAGCGCCATGTTGATGGTCGAACCACGCGGCGAGGTCGAAGTTCATACTGAGTGCAGAGCCGTTCTCAGGCGAGCCGGGGTAGCCGATGAACATGTTGCGAGACTCAAGCGGCACGACTTCTACGATTACGCCAGTTCCGCCGTTGTTATCGTGCAAACAGGTGAGTCGCGTCCTTATGGGAACGCGACGGTTCGCAAGGGTGTCCTCTGAACCGATCACGGCGAACCCTGCTCAATTGCCGCGCGTTGATGAAGGTTTTCCCGGTTCATTTGAAACGGGTTGTGGCCGGGGCCACTACCCGAATCAGACACAACAGCACCACCGAGGAACGCAAAACCGGCAAGCAACGCACCCGAGCACTCCGAAGTCATCCCCGAAGACACCGAATCGACGGGACCCCGCAACCGCAGACTCGCCAACGGAGCCGGACAGTACGGCTGCTCCCAGTGCGCCGGAAGGGTCACCACCAACGCCAAAACCCGCAACACAAGCCAAAACCGCTCCCTACCCCCGATTACATAACCCGACGCCTCCTGCGGGGACACCTTGGGGGCGGTCCGAACAGAAAAGGTTCACGCCCTTCGCCTAGTGGTGTTGGTCAAGTGAGCGGGTGGGTTACCCGAGCTGGACTCTCTAACCAGCCCAGCGCTGCTCCTTAACAGACCGTACGCTTAACGGGGTGGCCCCATGTTTTTCTGGGATAGCACCACCCCACCACATTGGAAGGAGGTGAAGAAGGTTTGGGCAAGGAAAAGGAAGTCCGGATCGTCCGTCGAAGAAAAAACGGCCAATTCGCTCCAAGTGATGACCGCAGGAGCCCTGCTCGCAAAGAGAAGTGGCACAAGAGGCACAAGAAGGCAACCTAGTAGTGTCTGCCAAGTGAGGGGGTTACCCAAGACGGGTTCCTTGTGTTCTGGCCCCCTCTAACCTGCCCAGCCACCATAGCTGACAGCATGTCGTGGAGCAGTGACTGCCTCGGGCACCGTCGGCATCACCGATAATCCCTAATGGCCTGTCGGGCCACTACTCCTTCTGATCGACGGTCCCGCGGTGGCAGCTTGGGAAGGACTCCGCATTTCGAACCTGTGGGCTAATCCAGAGGCTCGGTACGTGGTGGTGAGGGCTAAGTCATCATCAAACCCACATTACCGGGCTCGGGATCAGTCGGGTCCGTGATCAAGACCTAGCCATTTATGGATTTTCCTCAAGGCTTTGTCCTGTCGGACACCTGGTGAGGATAGAGCGCTGCTGGAAGATTTGCCGGCCGACGGGGTCGATTGACAGTTGGTCGTTGACTTGGTTTATCTGAGTAACTCCTGTGAATGCGGACCCCGGCAGCGGATTTTTGGCGTTGGGATTGTGCATAATGACCATGCCCTCCTCCCAAGGTTCTCCACCGGCTTGGACTCTCTCGAAGAATCGTGCTGGCTCCGTAGCTCCGGGATGAGGATCAAGCTCGGTCCCGAATCGATGGATCTCCCATCCCGGTGGACCAAGACCCAGACCAGCGGCCATGCGACTGAACTTGGCGACCGTTCCGGTGTTCGACCACATGACCGCTGAGATGAACGCGGCGTCTTCATTTCCGAACCAGCCAGATTCGATGGTTTTGGTATCCCCAACGTGATAACCGACATCCGCGTCCGTGATCGAAACGGTACCCGTACTGTCAACCTCGGTCAGGGCCTTGTCGTAGAGGTAGCGGACAAGCGGGTGTACATTGTGAAGTAGCGCTCCGGGTCCGAAGAACGCCTGGAGCGCTATCACGATTGGCTTGCCAACGACATGAGGTAGTTCGTGGTATCGCTTCTGGGCCTTGCTCCGGAGCACAGAACCGAACCTGACCGCTACCTCATCCCGATTGGCGGTTGATTGAGCGAACAGAGCATAGTACTCCTCTTTAGAGGCTGGCGGCCGTGGATTACCGGGAGAGTTGGCCGTAGCGGCTTCCACGTAGAACTCGAGACCAGGGTCCCGGCAGCGATAGTCCGGGCGTCCGCCTTCGCCTCCGATACTCCAGCCGAGGCTCCTTAGCGTGGCCGCGAGGTAGAGCTCAAATACCCGTGCATCAAATCCCGCCGTTTGGAAGTCCCTAACGAATTGGGGATCTGCACTGTTCCACTGCTCAAAGGTCTGCTGCATCAACATTCGAGTCCCAGAACATCCAGGATGGGTTGCTATCTCCCGAAACAACGGATGCTGTGCTTCTTCACCGACAACGACCTCGAACAATTTGCCGGTTGATCTTGCTGTCATGAATGGCCCTTTGCACTTTTCGGCTGTCCTAAAGGAAGGGATCACCGTTCTGTGGGCAGCGTTGACTCTACCGATGGGTGCCCCACCACCGAAAAGAACTTAAACCAAACGAGGACGATTGTAACTTGTTCTCATAAAGGTCGGGGCAGGTGAAGTGGACATGGGGAGAGGCTCCCCGCGGATGAGCCCATGCCCGCATTGTTCGTATTGCAAATTGGATGGTGAGCCGGCTCCGGCTTGGGAAAGTGATTGGTGTGGATCAGATACCTGCCCGTTGGTGGCAACCTGTGGGAGGTCGGGGGTGGGATTGTGAGACAACCCTCAGACCGGACAGTTACCGGCCCCTGTCACAGACCGGTGTCTATGCGGAGGTGTGCCCGCCGGAGGGAACACGCCTTGCTGTTTTCGGGCAACAACCCGGTTGGAACGGTATAGATTGAAGAAGCGAAACAGCCAGATGTTCATGTACATGTCGAAGCGCGCCACTATTCGGGTCCTAGCGGTGGCCGTGGCTCTGCTAACCGCGGCCTGCGGCGGGGACGAACCCGCCGATACGACCCTCCCTCCGGTCCTTGCCGGCGAGACGCTGGAGGTATCCGTCGGCCCAGCACGCCAGGAGTGTTATGGGCCGTTCCAACGCATGTGTCTAGTGGTGGACGGCGGGTTGTTCTACAGCGAGATCGACGGGTTCACCCATGAACCCGGCCATGAATACCGGCTTCGGATCGAACGTTACGACGCTTTCCCGGGACAGGCGGAACCCCCTCAAGATGCTGGTCGTTACGGTTACCGGCTAATAGAGGTAATCTCCAAAGCCCGGTCGGCTGGGGAAGCAATCGAAGCGACGGTGGCTCCTGCCCGAATCACTTGTCCCGGAACAGACGAACTTTGCCTGCTGGTCAACGGGGATCCTCAGCGGGGCGCCATTTCCGGGTTCGAGTTCCGAGGGGGTTTCGACTACCGGATCCGCTACGAACAATACGGGGACGGTTCCCGACGCTTACTCGAAGTCCTGTCTCAAACCCCTGCCCGAGGTTCCGTGGTCGATATAACCGTCGGTCCTTGGAGGGTCCAATGCCGCGAGAACGCCCCCATCACCGCAGCATGCATTGTCGTAGACGACCAACCCTATTACGGCAACATCGAAGACTTCGCCCGGAGACACGGCTACGAATATAGATTGCGGGTCGAGAGGTACGACCTCATGCCCGGTGTTTCCACTCCGCCACCCGAGACTTCGAAGTTCGGGTACCGCCTTCTGGACATACTGTCCGAACAACCGGCATCACACCCGCCGGACTCCAACTGACACCGAACACAGCACCCGCCCTAGTGGTGGTTGAGCGAGAAACATGGCGCGGGTTGGGCGCACCGTCGCGATCAAAGGAAACAAAGCTACGGCCGGCGCAACAGCATGAACCGCCCGGACTTTTTTTGGAGTGCTGGTCACGTCCACCATGTTGATTGAGAGCTACCGCTAAAGACGGAGAGACCCCGGTGGCTACCGAAGCGAAACTCGGGTCTTCAAGCGCCAGCATCAGCCCCTCTCTGTTCACCGATCCAAGTTTCACCTGACGAGAGAGAATCGGTGAAGAGTGATTGCTGAAGGGGGGTGTCACAACAACCCCTTCTGCCCCATGCCCAAAGTGGTTGGGGGCCGTTGCGCCGTGACCGCCGTGGTTATGATCGGACCGGAGGACACCGGGATTGACGAAGGGGCCGAGAACAATGACTCTGGACGAGGGAGAGCGCCTGGTAGGTGCCCG
>JAPPLW010000019.1:0-15844 GCA_028819345.1 bacterium
CGTCCTGTGACGGTTGGAAGGTAAGCTTCGGTTGGTGGGGTTGGTTTCGCCTCAGAATAAGGGGGGGGGGGGTGTTGGTTTCCGTCGGGAGGAGGCCTGCCGGTCATATAACTCCTCTGCAAGGAGAGGTTTGGTGTAACCTAGGCTGATGCTGTTGGTGACACCAGAAGGAACATCATGGGTGACATGCAAAAAAGCTGTCGGTGACACTATAAGTGACATCGATTTTGACGGCAGGCCTGTGAACTGGGGAAACAGGGTGGTGGGCGTTGACGGAATCGAACCGCCGACCTCTTCCTTGTAAGGGAAGCGCTCTCCCATCTGAGCTAAACGCCCGGCCGCCTACTCCATATTACGACCTGAGGCTTAGGCGGTCTTCCTCATCGGGGACAGTTCCTCCACCAGCGCCCACAGGTCCTCCTTCGAGGCTTCCACGGGCAGGGAGGCCTCGTCGGCCCGGGGACGCCCCGGGGGCCTCTTGCGGTAGAAGGCCTGGCCGTCCCAGAAGAGGATGCCTCCCCACACGCCGTACTCCATGTTGGTGGACAGGGCGTACTCGAGGCAGGCAGCCCGAGCTTCCACCGGACAGGTTCCACAGATCAACTGGGCAACCCGCACAGCTTCACTTTCGTTGGTGAAGAAACTGGAAGTGTCGCCGCTGCCGTAGCAGACGCCGCTGCGCTCCAGGATCTCCCTCAAGACATCTATTCGTGTGTTCAGTTCCATTTTGGTCTCCAAACAAAAGAGCCGCCTTTCTGGCGGCTCCGCTGACAATGGGGGTTTTGGTCGGTCAATTCATCGCCTAACGGTCCGCACCTTTTCTTGGGTGATGTGTCGCACCACGCTTCGCCTTCGCAGGCGCTACGTAGCGGCATTCTGGGATAGACCAAGCATCCACAGATGCGGGACCCATCCCCTTTGCTGTGTAATGCCTCAAATCAGCTCCTTGTCTTCCGGCCTCGGTTTCTCATCCTCGGCCTGTCCGTAATTATAAGACACTATTAAAACAATTTCGTTTCGTGTTTTCTTCCTGGATTTTTCCAAGCGTCAGCTCAGGCTTTCGACGATCGCCTCCAGGCCACCGGACCGGTCCGATCCCAAGGTAACCCGCAACACTCTGCGACCCGCTCCCCGCAGCGCCAGGTAATCCCCCTCTGCCTGCGCCGCGATCAACCTGGAGAAGCCGAACCCGGTTTCGGGTACCTGCACCTCCGGCCCGGGATCATCCACTACCTGCAGAAAGACCCCGCCCGGGGGGCCTCCCTTGTGGACCTGTCCGGTGGAATGAAGAAACCGTGGACCGTAACCGAAGGTTGTCGCCACACCGCTGATCTCGCTGATCCGCCGACGAAACCCGGCGATCCTCTCCTCGATCTCGGTTCCCGGGGGAAGATAGGCGTGGATACCCAGGTAGTCACCCGGCTCCAACTCATCCACCATCCTGCGGATCGATGCCCTCGTCCCGGTTGCCTGCGCCGGCGCCAGGTCGGTCCCGGCCGTGGACCCGTCCCGGCCCATCGCCTCCGACGCCAGCCGCTTGGCCTCTTCAACGTCGGGTTGATCGAATGGATTCACTCCCAGCACCTCACCTGCGGCGGCCACCGCCAACTCCGCCCGGATGATCTCGGCGCCCAGGTCCAGGCGGTCCCCGACCTCGATCCGAGCTCCGCTCACGCCGGCGGGCAGACCGACCGGAGGCCCGCCGACGGACTCCCACACCAGGAAGACGCGGTCCGAGCCGTAGAGACCGGCGTGCAGGATCGACTCTCCCGCCACCGGGACTATCCCCATCCCGTTCTTGCCAAGGCTCTCGGCCACCAGTTGCTCCATCCAGGCGGGAAACGCCGCCAGGCTGTCGGTGGTGTGCAGGGTCAGCTTGTCCCGCCCGGCCGCCGCGGCCGTACCCATGGCCAACCCCAGGCCCACCGCCGGGTTCTCAGCAGCGCCCAGTCTTCCCCGGTCGGCCGCTTCGCGGGCCCTCTCCAGCAGGGAGGGGGTATCCACCCCTATGAGCGCGGCGGGAACCAGTCCGAAGGCGCTGAGCGCCGAGAACCGTCCGCCCACATCAGCAGGGGCGTTGAACACCGCCCGGAACCCGCGCTCTCTCGCCAGACGGTCGAGCGGAGTGCCCCGGTCGGTGATCGCCACGAACCGGGATCCCTCCCCGGAGCACTGTTCCCAAAAAAACCTGTAGAACGACAGGGTCTCCACCGTGGTGCCCGACTTCGAGGAGACCAGGAACAGGGTGCGGGACGGATCGATCCGGGAGCGAAGTGACGTCACCGCCTCGGGATGGGTGGAATCGAGCACGGTGAGACGGGGACGACCCGGCCCGGAGCCGAACACCGCACCGAACACCTCGGGAGCCAGGCTGGAACCTCCCATGCCCAGCAAAACAACGTCCTCCACACCCGCTCCGGCCGCCTCCTCGGCCAGACGGACCATAGGTTCCAACCGATCACCCGTGGCGTAGGGAAGATCCAGCCATCCGAGCCAGTCTCCGGCGGTGGGAGCCGCCGTTCCCCAAACGGACGGGTCCGAGGCCCACAGCCTGTCCACCAGGCCTCGCTCCTCCCAGCGCCGGACGGCCCGATCCCAGCCATCCAGCCCGGAGAGATCGTCAGTGTAAAGGGGGAGTCTCACGGTCATCAGCCCACCGGGGCGCCGGCCGCGACCGAAGCGGCTCCCCCCTGAATCTGGGTGGTCATCACCACCGCGATCTCCTCCTGGGCTTCGACCAGATAGCCTGCAATGCCCTCCGCCGATGCTCTCAACTTGCCCAGGTCGAAAGAGCGCACCGATTCGGGCGGAACCGTGATCGTAAAGGAGAAGTTCCCCGCCGAGACCGACACACTCGCCTCCAGTCCCGACGGATTCAGAACCCAGGCCCTGGCGTCTCTCCCAGGGCCATCTCCGGCGGCGGGTAGGAACCAACTCCTGGCAGTCTCCCGGACTCCCGGACCGATGGCCAGAAGACCCTCGCCCTCGATGCGCAACCCGGCGGCCAGCGGGACCGTGCCCACCACCCCGATTCCCGTCACCCCTCCGGGGAGGGCTGACAACGGTATGGAGACCAGTTGGCCGGGCAGGAAATCCTCCTCCAGGAACGCGGGCAGCGGGCCGGATTCGGTCATCAGGTCCACCCGGTAGGTGAAAGGCGACCCGGAGGGCGAAGCGATGATCAGGTGGGTTTCCGCCTGCCCCAGATCGGGAACCGGCAGCCACCAGTCGGTGTGGGGAGTCACCCCTTCGGTCATGGCGGTGTCACCCTTCCCGGTCTGCCGCAGCAAAAGAGCGACACGTCCGGGAGAGGACTCCGCCAACACCGCGAGCGACCGGCGAAGTCGCAACGGCTCATCCAGGGTCATCTCCACCGTCTTGCCCGCCGGCACATAGATCTCCCTGAGGGCGGCAGGGGTGTCTTCTCCCAGTTCGCTGGTGACGACGACCTGCACAACCGAATCCAACACGTAGGGGTTGTAGAGGATCAGGTCCAGACGATCGTCGGCGAGGGTGGCGCCGCCCAGCGCCGCCAACCGGCCGGAGGACTCCCCGCACGTCCAGGCGGAGAAGGCCTGCGGTGCGGCGTTGGTGATCCCGGCTCCGGACGGTCCGGCGCCGGTTTCAGCCAGGAAGACGCTGCTTCCGGCCGGCGCCGCGCCCGTCCACATCCCCCGTTCATCCAGCTCCGCCCCGCCGAGGAGCGACCATTCGGCCTCCGCAACGTCCCAAAGAGGGATGGGTCCCGGCCTGGTGGCCTTCACGGAGACCTCTGTTTCCGAGCGGACAAAGTCAGCCAGCGGGCAGACCAGATGGTCGGATCCCGACAGGGTCTCTTCGCCCGGGGCCTGGACGGCGGCAGGCGAAGACGCCGCTGAAATCGCCCAGGTCAGCACTCCCAACACCAGACCGAGCATCCCAACCGCCACTCCTCTCATCGGGACGCCCCCCTCCCCCACCAGACCAGCCCCGCCAACCCGATCAACAGGCCCCCACCCCACCAGCCCAACCTCCGCTCCACCGGATCCGGAGTGAAGGTCCCCGCTCCATCGGAGCCGGAGATGGTGTTCCACCACGAGTGCTGCACCCAATCGGGACCCCAGCCGGGATGGGCGTTGTCCCCGATGCGGATCCTCCCCTGAAACTCGAGGCCCTCCACGCGGTCCGGAGCCACGGAGTCCCAGGCGCCCACATACGGCCCGTCGGAACGGGGGAGAGCCACCAGGTTCTCATACACGACCGCCTCCGCCGACTCGGAGAGGATGCGCACGTCGACCTGACCCGAGAGGTACCGGGAGAAGCCGGTTTCCTGGGAGACCACCACCCACCTCACTCCGAAGGGAGCCAGGAGTTCCCCAGGCCGCAGTGGACGCGCCTCCGACAGAGTCCTGACCACCTCCTCCAAGGCCTGGTCGCCCACACCCGGAGGGGCGAGCCAAGCTTGTTCCAGGGTGGGAGGTCCGGCCTTCATCAGTCGATAGGAAAAACCCTCTCCCTCTCTCTCCATCCCCGGCAGAGATCCTTCCTCTCCGATCAGGAGAAGGCGACTCCCGTCTCCCGGTTCAGCCAGGCTGGAGGCGAACTCGAGACGGTCGCTCCACCGGTCTTCCGCCAATCCCGCCCGTCCGCCTTCCAGGGAGGGGAGGGAAGAACCCAGCACCACCATCCCCGCCAGGAGAGCCAGCAAGCCTCCCACGCGAAGCCGATCCTTCCCCTCTCTCACCCCCGCCGCAACCGAGGCCGCCACGATCGTCCCGGCTCCCACTGCGGCGAGGACCGCTCCGGCCAGAGCCAGTTCCCATTCCGGGAGGTGCCCCACCCAAAGACCCGCCCCGCTCAATGCCAGGCCCACCCCGGTCGCCCCCCGCAGGCGGGCTCCGCCGAACAACACGGCCAGCAGGCCGGCAGCGGCCACCCCTCCCCAGTAAACCCAATCCGCCTCCCAATCCAGCGAGGGACCATGAGACCAGACGTCCAGGTCATAGGCCCACAGATAGGCCCCCACCGCCGACACGCCCGCCGCCGCCCCCAACAGCGCCCGGGGGACCGACCACCATGACCAGCCGACACCCGCCGCGCAGCCCAGGAGTACAATCGCCAACGGCGCCGCCACCGCCAACGGCGTGGAGGCCGCCAGCAGCGCGCAGGCGAGGGAGACAGCGGCCAGATCCCCGATCCGCGCCCGCCACCCGTCGGGCCAGGGCCGCGCCGCAGCCGATACCGACCACGGGAGGGCGCCCAGGGCGACCACCAACGGCCAATAGCCATATGCAAGCACCGAGGCGGTGGCGGACCCCAGCAGGTAAACGGCCGCCCCCGCATGAGAACCTGCGGATGCCACTCCCATGCTGCGAAACAGCCGGGCCGATCCCAGCAGGCCGGCCAGGAGGGCCATGCCGGTCACCAGGATCTGGGAGCCCGACCAGCCCAGGGTCAGCCAGTCGGCGAACGCCGTCAAAGCGGCCGCTGGATGGGGAGGAAGGGAGGTTCCCAATCCGGCGTCGCTCCATCCCCCCGCGTAGGCGGCAAGCACCGCGGCCGAGTCGTCGCCGGGAGGAAAGCTGAACCCGACCGAGGGTAACCCGACCAGCCACAGATTCCGGGAGGCCGCCGCCACATAGAGAAACGAGAGCAGGGCCGCCAAGGGCGCCCCCCTTCGGAGACGCGACGTCAGGACCACCGCCCACGACTTCTCCTCGGGGCCGAAGTCCCCGATTCTCCGCCCGATCTCCGATCCCACCTCCCGAAGAGTCACCGAGCCTGACATCTGATACCGGAAAATGTCCTCATCCCCGACCGCTCGGAACTTCTGCGCCTTGATCCGGCCCGAGACCGCTGACGGGAACCTCCAGATGTTCCAACCCACGGCGGTCAGGAAGCCGGCCAGGCGCCCCGGTCTTCCCAAGACCAGGCTGAACAACCCCTCACCGAGATTCAGCAGCACATCCAGCGGAATTGCCCACGCCAGGGTCATCAGCCGGTACGCCTTGAACATGGCCCGCATCCGTCCCGCTCGCTCCCTCCAGCCCGCGAAACGGGGAAACAGCCCGGAGGGATACCGGACCCGTGAAGAGGGGGCCACCACCACTCGTCCTCCGGCGAGCCGCACGCGCTGGCAGAGGTCCAGCCCTGCGGAGACGGGAGGCAAAGATTCGTCGAACCCGCCCAGCACGGCCAGCAACCGGCGACGCATCAGGAGGGAGACCGGAGACAGGTTGGACACCTCCCGAACCACGTCGTATTGGGCGAAGTCGAGTTCGGAGTCATCCAGGCCCGTGAAAGTCACTCCGAACAGGTCGGTGGCGCTTCCCACGGACAGGAGTTGCTCTGAGTCCTCGGAGGAGAGAATCTTCGACCCCACCAACGCCACCTGATGGTTCACCGCCACCTGCACCAGGGCGGTCAGAGCCCCCGGCTCCGGCTTCGCCCGGTCCGCCAGGATCCAGATGAATTCGATGTCGGCGGGCAGCGCCTTCGCCACCGCATCCAAGGTCTCACGGTGGAGGGCCCCCAGTCGTTCCGCCTCCCGTTTGGCCGCGGGGTCTTTGCCCACCACTATTAGCCGGGTGATCCAGTCCTTTTCAGCCCCCCGGTCAACCGGTGGCTCGAGGGGGTCGCCCTCGGCCATGAGCACAACCGCAATGCTGGGAGTCCGGGTTGGGCGTACGATGGAATCCGAAGAGGAGGCTGTGCCCGTCATCAACAAACGCAATCCTAGGAATGCAGACCGCCTATGAGAACGCTTGACGAAAAGCCCGGAGTGCTGCTCCTTTCCGGAGGGGTGGGAGGAGCGCGACTGGCGCGGGGGTTTTCCCGGCTGGAGGAATGGGAGACGACGGTGGTGGTGAACACCGGGGACGACGACTGGGTGTACGGGGTGTACGTCGCCCCCGACCTGGACACGGTGGTCTACACCCTCGCCGAGGCGGAAGGGCCCCAGGGCTGGGGGCTGGTCGACGAGACCTGGCAGGTGATGGAGTCTCTCTCCGGGTTCCCGATCGACACCACATTCCGATTGGGCGACCGAGATCTGGCGACCAACCTCTTCCGGACCATGCGAATCGGGGAGGGAAAGCCGTTGAGCCTCATCACCGAGGAGATCGCCGCCGCCTTCGGGCTCGGGATAAGGCTGCTCCCCGCCACCGATCATCCCCTACGCACCAAGCTGCGGACCATCGGGGGAGAGTGGCTGGACTTCCAGGACTACTTCGTCCGCAGACAACACCGGGACCGGATAGCCCGGATCCGCTTCGACGGGGCGGAGGCCGCCCGCCCCGCTCCGGGAGTGATCGAGGCGATCGGCGCAGCCCAGGCGGTGGTAATCGCCCCCTCCAACCCTCCCCTATCGATCTGGCCGATCCTGGCCGTGCCCGGCATCCGCTCCGCCCTGGAGTCCGCCGACACGGTGATCGCGGTCAGTCCGTTGTTCGGAGGAAAAGCCCTGAAGGGTCCCGCCGCCGATGTGATGGACAGCCTGGGCCTGCCGCCCGGAAACCGGGGCGTGGCCGAGGCCTATGGGGACCTGCTTTCGGACCTGGTGGTGGACACCGGGGACGCAGAGGACGTGGGATTCCTTTCCGACATGGGCCTCGGGGCCTGGGCGACCGACACTCGGATAGCCGATCCGGCCGCCTCCGCCCGGCTGGCCGCCGAAATCATGGCTGCGCTGTGACGATCAGCATCCACCCGGTAAAGGGGCTTCCCGAGATATCCGAGGGAGACGACCTCGCTCTCCTGATCGGCGACCTCCTGGCCGAATCCGGCCTCGGTCTGCAACCGGGGGACGTCGTGGTGGTGACCCACAAGGTGGTCTCCAAGGCCGAGGGCAGAATGGTGGAGTTGGAGGACGACGGTCCCCACAGCCATCGCCACCTGGTGGAGTCGGAGTCGGCAGCCGTCCTCCGCCGCCGGGGAGACCTGGTCATAACCGAGACCCGGCATGGCTTCATCTGCGCAAACGCCGGGGTGGACCGCTCGAACGTGGGCCCCGGTCGAGCCGTCCTGCTCCCCGTGGACCCGGACCGTTCCGCTCGGAGGATCCGCTCCCGACTGATCCAGCGGTTCGGTGTCGAGGTGGCGGTGGTGATCACCGACACCTTCGGCCGCCCCTTTCGACGCGGTTTGACCGATGTGGCGATCGGGGTGGCGGGATTCAAACCCATCCGGGACCTGAGAGGCACCCCGGATGATCATGACCGGGTGCTCGAGGTGACCGAGGTGGCGGTGGCCGACGAGATCGCCGCCGCGGCCGATCTGGCCAAGGGCAAGGTCGGCGGCATCCCGGTGGCGATCGTGCGGGGGCTTTCACTCCCGGCCGAGGACGGCTCGGCCATCGAACTGATAAGGCCCGCCCCCGAGGACCTGTTCCGGTAGGAAGAATCCCCGGATCTAGCCGCCGGTCACCCACTCCCAGGTAAGGCGAATACCTTCCTCCAACCCGGTCCGAGCCTGCCAGCCGAGCCGATCCCTCGCGGGACGGGCATCGACCACCGACCGCCTGAGATCTCCCGGCCGCGCCGGGCGCCGAGAGGGACGGCCCCGCCATCCCGTCGTCCCGGTCATCGTCCCCAGAAGCGAAACCAGGGAGGTCTCCACTCCCATGCCCAACTCAAGCGTGTGCCCGTCGCCCCGGTCGGCGGCCAGCGCCATCGCCGCCACGGCGTCGCCCACGTAGAGGAAGTCCCTGGTCTGGTGGCCGTCGCCGTCCAGGAACAACGGCTCTCCCCGCGCCATCGCCCCCAGCCAGGTGGCCACCACCGCTGACTCCCCGTCCCCGTGCTGGCGAGGTCCGTAGACGTTGGCGGGACGCAGGGTGGTGAGGCGCATCTCCGCCGAAGTCGCCTGCCGGGCCAGGGACGTCTCGGCGGACCGCTTGCTCCTCCCATAGGCGTCGTCCGATGCCCCGTGGACAGCCAGGGATGAGACGTTCACCATCTTTTCCGCCCCACACCGAGCCGCGGCCTCCCACACCCGGGCGGTCCCCTCCACGTTCACCGCCAGGCATCGCTCGGGATCAAGTCCGCAGAGAGTCACCGACGACATCGCCGCCAGATGGAACACCACCTGCGGGAGAGCTTCGGCCATGGCAGCAGCCAGTTCCGGGGCGGTTATGTCCACATCCAGCGTCTCGACCCCGAGCGAGCGCGCTCGCTCCAGATTCGCCGGGGAACCGGTGGAGCAGTCGTCGATCGACACCACGCTCCAGCCGGCGCGCACCAGGATCTCGCAGAGGTGGGAGCCGATGAAACCCGCCCCACCGGTGACAACCGCCCGCCGGGTCACGGCCAGCTCCATTCCGAACTTCTCAGACACTCGATGATTTGTGAAATTAGCCGACCCGGGGACCGCTACCCTCTTGCGAGAGTAACACCAACCCAGGAGGGTCAGCTTTGGCGGTACTCCCCCACGAGGGAACCTACTCGGTGATGTACGGTACCTACTCCACCCCAGCCGGGAGTTCCTACCGGTCGGACTACATGGCCCGACCCGACGCGGTGGGCCGGTTTCCCGTGGTGCTGATCACCAGCGGCCCCGGCGAGATCTCCTCACACGTCAAGAGCGTGTGCCGGTTCCTGGCCCGACGGGGAATGGTGGCCCTCGCCCTGAATCTCGAGCCCGCCTCATCCAACGGCGCGCACCACAGGTTGGGTGACACCGACCTGCTGGCCCAACTCGACGAGACCCGCCGCTTTCTCAGCGATGATGACCTCAACTGGGCCCTCAACGAACCGCTGGGAGTGCTCGGAATCGAGTCGGGAGGAAGGGTGGCCATCCTGGCCGCCGCCCTGCGAAGCTGGGTCGGCCCGGTGGCGGTGCTGTACGGGCCGTTGACCGGCGACCAGCAAAGGCGCTACCCGACCGCCGGGCAACTGGAGCGGCTGGGGGGAGCGGTGCTGGGCATCTACGCCGCCGACGATGAACTGATCGATCCCGGTACGGTGGACAACGCCCAGGACCGGAACCCCGCCGGCGCCTGGCTGCTCTACGAGGGAGTCGGGCACGGGTTCGTCGACGAGAACCATCCCAACTACGACGAGAGTGCGGCCATGGACGCCCTGGAGCGCCTCGCCGGGTTCTTCGCCTTCCACCTTCCCGCGCCCCAGACCCTGGACCTGGGCTAGACCTCCCCGAGAGCGCCTCGGATGTGGGACACCTCCTCCGAGCGCAGGCTTCTCCGTCCACCGGCGTTCTCGACCACCAATTCCCCCTCGGAGTTGATGCCGACCGCCCGTCCCACGCCCTCCGGGCCCCAGGTGACCCATTGGCCGACAGTCACACATCGGCGGCGGTAGTCGTCGAGTGAAAAGGGTCCGCCCCCCGGGTCGAGGGCGGCTTCCAGAAATCCTCCCGCCCAGGCGTGGGCAAACTCCTCCCGACGGGAAGAGGACGGGGGCTGCTCATCCAGGCCGGTCATCCCCCGGGGAGACTCGGGCCACCACAGGTTGATCCCGCATCCCGCCACCGCCACCCCACCGCTTCCTTCCACCAGCACGCCACCCACTTTCTCGTCCCCCACCAGCAGGTCATTGGGCCACTTCAGGGAGACCTTCCCACCCAGGGCTTCCGCCGCCCGCAAACCCGCCAGCAGGGACAGCAGTCCCCAGCGACTCAGAGGCCACCGGGGTTCGCAGGCAACCGAGACCGCCACTGCCCCGGGAGCGCTGATCCAGGTCCGATCCCTCCTTCCCCTACCATATTCCTGACGGTCCGATACCACGACCACGGGTCTTCCCCGATAAGCTCGGCGGGCGTCGTCCTGTGTGGAGCCCGTAACAGACAGTCGGATCAAAGAATACGGTGTAGCCAAAGAGCTATTCCCCAAGTCCAAGTATCACAGAGCCTATCGAAGAGGTGTAGCCAGGGTGGGAACCGAACAACGAATCGAACATTTGCGCAAGATGCGAAGTCAGGCGAGAGCGCTCGACCGGAGAGCCGTCGACCGCCAGCACGAGCGCGGCAAGCTCACCGCTCGCGAGCGGATCGCCCACTTACTGGACCAGGACACATTCTGCGAGGTCGACTCCTTCGTCCGGCACTCGGCGCGCGGCTTCGGGGTGGAGGACCGCCGTCCGCTCGGCGACGCGGTGGTGACCGGCTGGGGGAAGATCGACGGGAGAACCGTGTTCGTGTTCGCCGAGGACTTCACCACCTTCGGGGGAAGCCTGGGCCGGGCAGTGGCCGACAAGATCTGCAAGATAATGGACATGGCGATGCGAGCCGGAGCGCCCCTGATCGGGCTGAAGGACTCGGGAGGCGCCCGCATCCAGGAGGGGGTGGGGTCCCTGGACGGCTACGGGAGGATCTTCGAGCGCAACGTCCGCGCCTCCGGCGTGATCCCCCAGATCTCGGTGATCATGGGGCCGTGCGCGGGCGGCGCCGTCTACTCCCCCGCCCTGACCGACTTCGTGATACAGGTGACCGAGACCAGCCACCTCTTCATCACCGGCCCCGACGTGATCAAGGCGGTCACCGGCGAAGAGGTCACCTTCGAGGAACTGGGAGGAGCGATGGTGCATGCCTCCACCTCGGGCGTGGTGCACTTCGTCTTCTCCGAGGACGTGGCGGCCCTCGACGGCGTCCGGTACCTGCTCTCGTTCCTGCCCCAGAACAACCTGGAGCTCCCCACCTACTTCACTCCCACCGACTCGCCCACCCGCACCGACGATCTGCTGGACCAGATCATTCCCGACTCCTCCAACCAGCCATACGACATGACCGCCCTGATCGAGACGGTCCTCGACGACGGCGATTACTTCCAGGTGCATGAGCACTGGGCGCGCAACATACTTGTGGGGCTGGGCCGTTTGGACGGTCACACCGTGGGCGTTGTCGCCAACCAGCCCTCGGTGCTGGCCGGCACCCTCGACATCGACGCCGCCGAGAAGGGTGCGAGGTTCGTGCGCTTCTGCGACGCTTTCAACATCCCCCTGGTCACTTTCGTGGACGTTCCCGGCTTTCTCCCGGGGGTGGACCAGGAGCACGGCGGGATCATCCGCCATGGCGCCAAGCTGCTCTACGCCTACTGCGAGGCCACCGTTCCCCGGGTGTCGGTGATCACCCGCAAGGCCTACGGCGGCGCCTACCTGGTGATGAACGCCCGTGGCATCCGGGCCGACACAGTCTTCGCCTGGCCTTCCGCCGAGATCGCGGTGATGGGCGCCTCGGGAGCCGTGAACGTGATCTTCCGGCGGGAGATCGCCGCCGCCGAGGACCCCGAGCAGCGCCGGGATGAGTTGGTTCTGGAGTACGAGGAAGAGTTCAACAACCCCTACAAGGCGGCCGAACTCGGCCTGGTGGACGCGGTGATCGAGCCGCGCGAGACCCGCGCCCATCTCATTTCCGCCCTGGAGATGCTCCGCACCAAGCGGGAGAGCCTGCCCAGCAAGAAGCACGGGAACATACCCCTGTGAAGTCGGTTCTGATCGCCAACCGCGGCGAGATTGCGGTCAGGATCATTCGCACGGCCCGCGAAGCGGGGTTGCGCACCGTCGCCGTCTACTCCGAGCCCGACCGGGACGCCTATCACGCCCAGTTGGCCGACCAGTCCTGGAACATCGGGCCCGCCCCCGCCGGAGAGTCATACCTGAACATGGAAAGGATCCTGGGGGTGGCCGACGAGACGGGAACCGAAGCGGTCCATCCCGGCTACGGGTTCCTCTCCGAGAACGCCGCCTTCGCCCAGGCGGTAACAGACGCGGGCCTGATCTGGGTCGGTCCCCCTGCCGGGGCTATCGCCGCGATGGGCGACAAGGTGGCGTCCCGCCGGATTGCCACCGAGGCGGGAGTGCCGGTGGTGCCGGGAACCGAGTCTCCCCTTGAAGATCCCAGCGAGATCAAGGCGGTCGCCGACCGTCTGGGTTACCCGGTGTTGATCAAGGCCTCCCGGGCCGGCGGGGGACGCGGCATGCGTACGGTGGACCGTCCCTCCGAGATAGAGGAGGCGCTGGCGTCCGCCCAGCGAGAGGCCGACGCCTTCTTCGGCAGTCCCGAGGTGTACGTCGAGAAGAAGCTGAACGACGTCCACCACATCGAGGCTCAGATCCTGGTGGACAACCATCACAACTATGTGTATCTGGGCGAGCGGGACTGCTCGGTTCAGCGGAGGCACCAGAAACTGGTGGAGGAGGCGCCGTCGGCGATCTTGAATCTCTCTCAGAGCCAGGAACTGGGCGAGGCGGCCCTGAGGATTGCCCGGGCGTGTGAGTATCGCAGCGCCGGAACCGTGGAGTTCCTGGTCGACTCGGAGGGTTCCTTCTACTTCCTGGAGATGAACACCCGGCTGCAGGTGGAGCACACCGTCACCGAGATGGTCACCGGCGTGGACCTGGTGCGGGAACAACTGCGAATCGCAGCCGGAAGCCCGACTTCGGCCATAGGCCTGCGGGCGGACGGCCATGCCATCGAGATGCGGATCAACGCCGAGGACCCCTATCGCAATTACGTGCCCACCCCGGGCAGGATCGTCAGCTACCGGGAGCCCGCCGGACCGGGGGTGCGGGTAGACGGTTGGGTGAGGGCCGGCGTCACCATCCCGCGCTTCTACGACAACCTCCTGGCCAAGCTGGTGGTGTGGGCGCCCACCCGCACCCAGGCCATCAGCCGGGCAAAGCGGGCCCTGGAGGAGTTCGAGATTACCGGCGTGCCCACCACCATTCCGGTACACAAAGCGGTGCTCGACCACCCCGACTTCATCTCCGCCCGCCATCACACCGCCTGGCTGGAGAGCAAGATCGATCTCTCTCGCGTCGAGCCGGAGGTTGCCGAGTCCCTTCCCGAGGAGGAAGGCGTGGTCCGCCAGGACATGACGGTGGAGATCAGCGGGCGCCGGTTCGTGGTCTCCTACTGGGAGCCGGACGTCGGACAGGAGGACCGGGCGGCCAAGGTGCGGCGCCGTCCCCCCAAACCCGCCAAAGGACCGGCCGCCGCCTCCGACGGGGCGGTCACCGCTCCCATGCAGGGCACGATCGTGAAGGTGAACGTCAAAGTCGGAGACCAGGTGGAGGCCGAGGACACCATCTGCGTTTTGGAGGCCATGAAGATGGAGAACGCGGTGGCGGCCGGCCGGGAGGGCAACGTGGTGGAACTCCGGATCGAACCCGGAGACTCGGTGGCCACCGGAGCTGTGGTGGCGGTCATCCGCTAGGTAAGGGCGAAACGGGAGAGGCCTCTGTCCCTTCCAGTTGACAGGGTTTTTCAACAAGATCGCAATTTCGTCACCAACCCGCAGCAACATGCCCACTGATCCATCTAGGATTGGCGCTGCCTGGACGACTCCTACTCAGTTCTTAAGGTGTCGTCTCAGGTCTTCCCCCAACTAACATGAAGATGCCCGAGAAAAGAAAGGAGACACAGCATGCACAGGACCAAACGGTATCTGAAGCTGATCGCGCTGTTCTCGGTGCTGGCCCTGGTAGCGACTGCTTGTGGCGACGACGAGGCTGACGTAACCACCACGCAGGCGCCCACCACCACTGCGGCTCCCACCCCGGATGACACGATGGACGAAGGTCAGTTGGTGATTGGTACTTTGTTGCCGGTTACTGGTGATTTGGCTTTCTTGGGTCCGCCTGAGGTGGCCGGCGCCCGGTTGGCTGTGGCTGATATCAACGCGGCTGGTGGTGTGTTCGGTAACGATGTGGTGCTGCACGAGGGTGACTCGGGCGACACCAACCAGGACATCGCCAATCCCGAGGTTGACCGGCTGCTGGCCCTGGATGTGGATGCGATCATCGGAGCGGCCAGTTCGGCTGTTTCCAAGCTGGTTATCGACAAGATCACCGGCAACAACGTGATCCATTTCTCCCCGGCCAACACGTCCCCGGACTTCACGACCTATGACGACAACGGTCTGTACTTCCGTACCGCTCCATCAGACCTGCTGCAGGGCAAGGTCCTGGCAGACCTGGTGGCTTCGGAAGGCAACGAGATCGCCGGTGTGATCTACCGTCAGGAGTCCTACGGACAGGGTCTGGCCGACTCGTTCAAGGACAACTTCGAGAGCCTGGGCGGAACGGTCGATCCGTTCATCGCCTACGCTCCCGGCACCGACAACTTCGACGCCGAGGTCGATCAGTTGGCCGGAGTCAGCCCCGACGGGATCGTGGTGATCGGTTTCCAGGAGTCGGCAACCATTTTGGTGACCATGCACGAGCGGGGCATCGGTCCCACGTCTGCCACCAATGTGTACGGTGTTGACGGGAACATCGGCGGTATCGGCGCAGAGCTTTCCGATCCGTCGATCATCAGCGGCATGCGCGGTACCGAGCCTTCGGTGGACCTCGATTCCATCGCGGATTTCACCGCTCGCTTGGACGGCGCCTACGAAGGCGGCTTACAAGAGGTGTACGCCTACGGCGCGGAGACCTATGACGCGATAGTGATCGTGGCGTTAGCCGCCCTGGCAGCCAACTCCGACAACCCGGTGGACATCGGAGCGGAGATCAACGACGTGACCCGCGGGGGCACCAAGTGCACCAGCTTCGCCGAGTGCAAGGACATCATCGAGAGCGGTGGTGATCCCGACTACGACGGCGTCGGTGGACCCTACGAGTTCGTCGAAGCAGGCGAACCCGCCGCGGCCAGTTTCCGCATCGCCACCTACAGCGGAGGCGACAAACCCGACAAAACACTCGACGAATACATCTTCGCAGGCGGATAAAGAGAAGTTAGTAACCGACCTACCGAGTGGGGGGGGGGGGGGCGCCCCCCCCCCCACAAAAAAAAAAAAAAAAACAAAAAAAAAAAAAAAAGACAAAAAAAAAAAAAAAAAACCCAAAACCCCCACAACACCATAGAATAAACCCAAATTAGAGACCCCCCAATAAGCAGACCGAACGATAAAAAA
>JAPPLW010000019.1:15854-34158 GCA_028819345.1 bacterium
CCCCACCCCCCCCCCCCCCAAAAACCCCCAAAAACCCCACCAAAAAAAATTCTCCCCCGCCTAAAAAACCTACCCCCCCACCCCCCCTCCGGGGGGGGGGCCCCCCCCCCCCCCCCCCCCACTCTCTATTTCAGTCTCCCCGGGCCAAAGTGCCCAGATAAAGCTCGATCACCTTCGGATCGTTGAGCAGGCTCCTCCCGGTTCCGGTGTAGGCGTTGCGCCCGTGATCCAGGACGTACCCGCGGTGACAGATCTGGAGGCATCGACGCGCGTTCTGCTCGACCATGATCACCGCCACCCCGGAGCGGTTTATGTCCCTGGTCCGCGCGAAGACTTGGTCCTGCAAAACCGGAGAGAGTCCCGCCGAGGGCTCGTCCAGCAGCAACACCTCGGGATTCATCATCAGGGCCCGTCCCATGGCCAGCATCTGCCTCTCACCGCCCGACAACAGCCCGGCTCGCTGGCCGAAACGCTCCCCCAGCCTGGGGAAGAAGTCCACCACCCTTTCCAGACGCTCGGCAGTTTTGTCCGGCTCCAGGTAAACCCCCATCTCCAGGTTCTCCATCACCGTCAGCGCAGAGAACACGTTGTTGAGCTGAGGCACATAGCCCATCCCCCTCGCCACCAATTCATGGGCCCTTAGGCCGGTGATGGATTCCCCCTTGAAGACCACATCACCCGAACGCACGTCCAGGAGGCCGAACAGCGACTTTAGCAACGTGGACTTGCCAGCTCCGTTCGGACCGATAATCCCGATCATCTCTCCCGGATAGAGCGCAAGATCGACCTCTCTGAGGATGTCCACCCCGGGTAGATAACCGGCAACGAGTTGGCGCAACTCCACGAGCGGCCGGTCGGACCCCCCTGGCGCGCTCATACGGCTTCCTCTTCGGAGTTCTCGATCCCATGCCCGGAACCGAGATAGGCATCGATCACAGCCTGGTTCTTTCCAATGTCCTCCGCCAAGCCCTCGGCAATCACCTTACCCTCCGCCATTACCACGACCCAGTCGGAGATATCCCAAACCACATCCATGTCATGCTCCACAAAGATCACGGTCATGCCCTCGATGGGCAACTCCTTGACGTGCTCCAGCAGAGACTGCGTGAGAGCCGGATTGACTCCCGCAACCGGCTCGTCGAGCATCACCACCGCCGGCCTGGACATCAGAGCCCGGGCCATCTCCAGGAGTTTGCGCTGGCCGCCTGAGAGGGTGCCCGCATATTCCGAGGCCATATGGGCCAGGGAGAATCTCTCCAGGAGTTCCATGGCGCGCTTTTCGATGGCCTTCTCCTGGGCCCGCCAGAGGGGCGGAAGCAGCGAACGGACGAATCCCTCCCCGACCTGGCCCTTGGCGCCCAACTTCATGTTCTCCAACACGGAGAGCTTGGTGAGCGCCTTGGTAAGTTGAAACGTCCGGACCAGTCCCTTCCGGGCTCGTACATGTGAGCGCATCCGCTCAATGTCGTGTCCGTCAAAAAGCACGGAACCCGAATCAGGGCGGTCAAAGCCGGTGAGCAGGTTGAAGAAAGTCGTCTTGCCCGCTCCGTTGGGACCTATCAGCGCCGTAATAACCCCCCGCTGGATTTCCAGATGATCCACGTCCACCGCCGTAAGGCCGCCGAATGACCGGCGCAGATTCTTGATCACGAGGGCGGGATCGGGCTTGGTCATCCCGGAGGTGTGTTCCGCCATCCACTTGCTGCGAGACTCGTCGAGAACCCATCCCAAATCGGGTTCGAACTCTTCACGACGCCGGAACCTTCCCCAGAGCGAGGGGGCCTTTCTACCGGACATCCAGCATCATCTCCTCTCTCGACCCGAAAATCCCCTGAGGTCGGAACACCATCAGCAGGGCCAGCCCCACTCCCACCAGCATAAAGCGGATCTGGTTCACCTGGGTGGGGTCCATGAAGGCCGTGGGTATCAGACCGTCGTTCACCAGGGCAATCAGGGTCCCCTGGAAGAAGGTGAGCATCGCCCAGAAGATCATGGCGCCCACGACCGGCGACCATATCCGGCCCACCCCGCCCAGGATCAAAACCGTCCAGAAGAAGAAGGTGTAGGCGGGCACGAAAGAATCGGGCTGGATAGTGGCCTTTCCGATGGCTTGCACCATGCCGGCCAACCCGCCGATCACCCCGCCGAGGATGAGGGCCTGCAACTTGTACCAGTAGGCGTTCTTGCCGAGCGCCCGGGCCGCGTCCTCGTCTTCGCGGATCGCCTTGACCACCCTTCCCCAGGGACTGCGCATCAACTGCCAGATGAGGACCAGGCATATAGCGGTCACACCCCATCCCAGAACGATTGCGAAGAACTGGTTGCCGCCCACCTGGAAGGGCCCGATCCCGTATTCGGTACTGGGATCGAATGGATTCAGCTCCCGGAAGGGTCCGATGAAGCCGTGGAGACCTTCTGCGCCACGCGTGATGTCGCCCAAGGTGGTCGAGCGGGCGAGAATCCGGATGATCTCCGCCGCGGCAATGGTGACAATTGCCAGGTAGTCCCCCCTGAGGCGAAGGGTGGGGACGCCCAGGATGAGAGCGAAGACGGTCGCGAAACCCATCCCCACGAGCACGGCCAGGAAGGGATTCAGGTTCCAGAGTGTTACCGACAGTCCCATCCCGTAAGCACCCATAGCCACGAAGCCCACCTGTCCGAAGTTGAGCAGCCCGGCGTAACCGAAGTGAATGTTGAGTCCCACCGCCGCCAGCGCGTACACCGCCGCCTCCAGACCCAGGGACGTTTCCACCGTCTGGATCAGGATGAACCCCCAGTCGATCGCCGCCAGAGTCATGGCTATCCGAACCTCTCCCGCCTGCCCAGAATGCCCTGTGGACGGACGACCAGCACCAAGGCCAGTACCACCAGTGCGCCGATGTTTTTCAACTCAACCGGGATGAACAGAGTGGAGAGTTGGATGCCGATACCTACCAGGAGGCACCCGAGCAGAGCCCCGTATGCGGTGCCCAGGCCGCCCAGCACCACGCCGGCGAAGATCAGGAGCAGCATCCGGAATCCGATCAGCCAACTCAACTGCTCGGCCAGACCGATGAACACCCCGCCCAGCCCGGCCAGCGCTCCCGCTCCTATCCACACGATTCTGATGACCCGTTGCACGTTGATCCCTGAGGACTCTGCCAGATCACGGTTGTCCGCCACGGCTCGCATGGCCTTGCCGGTCTGGGTGCGTTGGAGGAACAGTCCGACTCCGATGAGGATTATCACCGAAAGGACCACGGTGATCAGGTCCTTGGGGGTGATCTCGATGATCCAGATCTGAAGGGCGCTCTGAGCGGAGTAGTCGCGGAAGAATCGCAGGTTCCCGGCGAAGACGAACAGGAACACGTAGCGGGCCAGGATGGAGAGTCCGATAGTCACGACCATTTGCGCGATGAGGCTGACCCCCCGGGTCCGCAGAGGCCGGAAAACCCACCGGTCCATCAGATAGCCGGTGGCGCCTCCGATTATCACCGCCATGACGGCTGCCAGGATCAGGTTCATCCCCTGGCCTAGGGGCGGCCACCACCCGGCCATGAAACCGATGGCGCCTGCCAATCCGTAGTAGTTGAAGAAATATGCGGACAGCATCCCCCAGGTGACCATCTCCCCGTGGGCAAAGTTGACCAGCCCTGTGGTGCCGAACACGAGTGAGAGCCCGATAGCCGCCATGCCCAGGAACAAGCCCAGCTTGATCCCTTCCGTCGTGAGTTGCGCCACCCGCCGCAGGGAAACCCCGCCGGTTTCCTCCATGGGGCCCGCGTCTCCGCTTATCAGCGAGAAGATCGCTCTCCCGTCCCGGGATTCGAGCACCTCCACTTCTACCGTTGTCCGTTCCGGCTCCCGCAGCTGGATTCCCCCTGGGAGAGTGTTGACATCAATCGTCACCAGATATACGGCCGGGCCGGGCACGGGTATCGAGAAGACTCCCTCCGTATCGGTGGCCCCGGACCCGATCTCAGTCCCATCGACAGTCGCCACCGTCAGCATCGCTCCCTCCACGGGAACCCGGTCTCCCTCCTCGTTCTGGTAGCGCAACCTGGTGCCGACTGTCTCCGAGGACTGGCCGATCGCCGGAGCGGCCATCAGTAGCATGACCCCCGCTATAAGGAGAATCCCAGTTGCGAACCGGAGTCGGGAACCTTGTCCTAACAAAGCTGCATCACATCCTCGTCGGCTTGTCACAGGTTAGCTTCAGGGCCTGCATCACATAGCCCCTCACCTACCTTAGAGGACGGACTCACGTCCAGTCGGGAATACCTAGATCAGATCCTGCTGGCGAATCCCGTAGGAAGGATGCCGCAACCTGCAGAGCGCCAACTTCTCCAACTGGCGGATCCGCTCCCGGGTCAGTTGGAAGTGGCTGCCGATCTCATCCAGTCCCTTGGGAATCCCGTCCTCCAAGCCGTACCGCAGTTCCATGATCTTTCGCTCCCGCTCGGGAAGCTTCTTGATGGAGTTGCGCATGGCGATCGCCACGCTGGTGGCCTCGGCGATCGCCTCGGGATCATCGGCGTCGCCGTCCTCGATGAAATCGCCCCGCTGCGCTCCGTCTTCTCCCACCGGCTCCTCGAGGGAAACGGTATCGGACAGCACCAGGGCCTGTTCCACGTGGTCTATGCGTATGCCCGTCTCCCGGGATATCTCATCGGGATTGGGCAGGCGCCCGAGCTTTCCTTTCAGGATTCCCTGTGCCAGCCGCACCTTGGCCAAGGTGTCGTGCAGATGGGCGGGGATCCTGACGGTGCGGGACTTGTCGGCGATGGCGCGGGTAATGGCCTGCTTTATCCACCAGGTGGCGTAGGTGGAAAACTTGAAACCCTTGCGCCAGTCGAACTTCTCCACCGCCCGGATAAGACCCAGGTTTCCCTCCTGAACCAGATCCAGGAAGTCAATGCCCCTCACGCCCTGGTAGCGACGGGCGTTGTGCACCACCAGCCGCAGGTTGGCCTGGACGAACTGGTTCTTTGCCGCCGCCCCCCGCCGCTTCTGCCTCTCCAGGCTCCTCTTGCCGGCAGAGGTCTCGTACTCGCCCATCTCCAGCTTGCTCTCTGCCTGACGACCTGCCTCCATCAGCTGAGCCAACTCCACCTCCTGCTGGGCGTCCAACAGGTCGGTCTCACTGATAGCCGACAGGTACTGGGCAACCAGATCGGAGGTGAGCCGACCGCGCTCGTCCGTTATCTGGTCGGTGATGCGCACCCTCCGTTCCGCTCTACCGTCCGCGCCGGTCTTTTTCAGGGTTGATCGTGATACCACGGCCGAGTCTCTATCCCTTATCCAGTTCGTGTCTCATAGAAGAAACAGGCTTCCTTCTTTAACTATGCCACCAAAACGATAAATCGGTAACCCCCTATTTCATAATTTTCGCGGCTCGATGTTCAAGGTGATCATCAATTCCCACACCTGCCGCTCGATTTCATCCCGCGCTCTTCTCATTTCCTCGAGGCCCTTCCCCTCCGGCGACCCCACCCGCCACCGCACGAGACGCTTACCGGCGATGACCGGCGGGTTCTCCTCGCCAAGGTCCACCACCACCTCCGCCGCCTCGATCATGGCGGCGCTCAACCGGACCGGATGGGCCTCCGCTATGTCTATTCCCCGTTCGGCCAGGACCGCCACCGTCCTCGGGTCCACCTGCGGAGCCGGAGACGACCCTCCATTGAAGACTCTCACCGGGCCGGCCGCCATCGCCCGCAGCAGGGCGGCGGCCATCTGGGAGCAGTCGGAGTCGTCGGAGGCCATGAACAGCACGACCGGAGTCTGATAGGACTCCGCGGCGTGGGACCTCTCCTGCTCTTCTTTCAAGAACTGTTCGAACCGGCGGCGAGCCCGTAGCATCGCCACCCTCACCGACCCCTCCCGCTTGAGTATCCTGCCTCCGATCTCCGCATGGGAGAGACCTTCCACCTCGCGCAACCACAGTAGCTCGCGGTCCCGTGGACCGAGACGTGCGAATGCGAGCCGCACCCGTCGGAAGTCCTCCTGATCCAGGGCGTGCTCCTCGGGCAGCACCCGGCTGGTCTCCAGATCGGGAGCAGGGAGGGGCCGGTGGCGCCGTCGCAGGTGGTCGTGGAACTTGGAGCGGGCGATTCTCCAGAACCAAGCCTCGAAGGCTTGGGGAGATCGCAGGCGGCCTATGGACCTGACCAGGGACTCGCAGACGTCGCTCGCCACATCCTCGGCATCGGCCAACGCCAGACCCTGGCCCCGGAAGAAGGAGACCAGCCGGGGCAGGCCCTTGGTCAGGATGGAGGCAAGAGCCGCCTGGTCACCGTCGCGCGCAGCAGTAGCCTCGGACAGCGAGGGGGGCCATTGGGAGGAGTCCGCGGACGCCATTTCAGCCCACGGTATAGCTTTGAGTCTTCAGGATCGGGTAATTTGGAAGGGGGGACGTTTGTTCAGGTACCGATGCCGTTCCCGCCTGTCAGCCGGGATCCGTGTCATTCTTCCTCTTCATCACCGCTGTTGGGGACAAGAATCGTCGGTTCGTCCTGAGAATGATATTCGAGGATCGGCGCCACGGCCTTCTCCACTTCCTCAACCGCTTCGTTGATCGCATCCGGATCCGACTCCGGGATGTCCAGCACACCCAGCAACTCCTCCACCTCGATCTTCAGCATCTGGCCCAACTCTTCAATGACTGCCGGATCCGCGGTCACATTCACGGGAGAACCGACCTCGGCCACCGGTTCCCCGGGGTGGAGCTCGGACGTCTCGTACACCGGACCGCCCGAAGACTCCTCCTGCCCCGATGGCTGGGGACCGGCAGCGTGCATGTCCTCCTCAGGTGAGGGAGTCCCCGAGACCGAGGCGGAGGTGTTGGGGGTCTGCGCTCCTTCAGGAGGTGGCGCGGGCGGGGCCAAGGCCTTAATTATGTCTTCCGACGGATCCACATCGGCGCTCGCAATCGAGTCCGCTATGTAGGAGAGGGCCGTGACCACCATCTCGGCGGCTTCCAGTTCCTGCTGCTGGTCGATCAGGTCGAGGGCCTCCATCAGCCCTTCCCTGGTGAGGGTCGGAACGTTCACCCCATCGCCGACTGCCGTACCGGACGCCACTGTGGCGGACTCGGAATCCAGCGGAGACAGCGAGTCCGAACCGCCGGTCAGCACCGCCACACCCGCTACAACCAGGGACACGGCCAAGGCCACGCTGGACGCCAGCACTCCTATCCGCTGATGCCTTCGGGAGCGTTCCCCCGCCCGGGCTATCGCCCGTGAAGCCAGTTGCTCGGCGCGGGCGGGACCCATCTCGTCCCGATATGATTTGGCTATAGCTCTGAGAACTACTCCGGAAAAGTCCGGTCTGTCCATGTTCCTTCCAACCCGCTCTATGTTGCAAGACGCAGGGCGCCCCCGTGCGTTACCACACGCCGCTCGTAACCGGTTCTCTCCCCAACTAATCTAAAACCCGTGAAAGCCGTAGTTTGCACCGCCTGGGACGGGCCGGCCGGCCTGACAGCCCGCGATGTCCCCGATCCGACGCCCGGCCCCGGGCAGGTACAGATCACCCTCGGTGGATCAGGGCTGAATTTCGCCGACATCTTGGTGGTGTCCGGGCTCTATCAGATCAAGCCCGACCTTCCCTTCATTCCCGGATTCGAGGGAGCGGGAACTGTGACCGAGGTCGGCCCCGGTGTCGACTCGGTGAGCGTGGGAGACCGCGTGGTGCTGTTCGCCGGGATAGGGTGCTTTGCCGAGAAAGTGGTTGCCGACGCCACAGTCACCGCGCCGGCGCCCGACAATTTGACCGACATCGAGGCATCGGTCTTCATGACCGCCTACGGCACCTCCTACCACGCTCTGGTGGACCGCGCCGCCGTGTCGGAAGGGGAGACGGTGGTGGTGCTGGGCGCAGCAGGAGGAGTGGGTGTCGCGGCGGTCGAGATCGCAAAGCTCCTGGGATGCCGGGTGGCGGCGGCGGTTTCCTCTGCGAGGAAGGCGGAGTTCGTCCTCGAGCGCGGAGCGGACGTCGCCATCCGCTACGACCGTGAAGACCTCCGGACGGCCATCCGCGACTTCACCGATGGCAAGGGCGCCGACGTGGTCTACGATCCGGTCGGCGGTTCGGCCACCGAAACCTGCTTCCGCTCCCTGCGTTGGAACGGGCGCCTGCTGGTGGTGGGCTTCGCGGCCGGGAAGATCCCCCGCCTGCCGCTCAACCTGGCCCTTCTGAAGTCGGCCTCGGCGGTGGGCGTGTTCTGGGGAGACTTCGTGGTGCGCTATCCCGAGGAAAACCGCGCCAATCTCGTCAAACTCAAGGAATGGTGCGAGCAGGGCTTGATCCACCCCCATGTGGACCGGGTCTTCTCCTTCGACCAGACCCCCGCCGCCATGGCCTACCTGGCCGAGCGCCAGGTGATGGGAAGGGTCTGCCTGGTTCCCTGACTCCTAGCCCTCGAAGTCGAGGGGGTCGCCCTCGCTGAGCCTCAGCGCCTCCGCTGCGGCCTCGGCTCGGTCGCCGGCGGTGATCCGGGCCCGGTCGGTGAGGAGGGTCACGCGGTTCTCCACGACCTGCATGAACCCCCCGTGGACGGCGATGGTGGTGCGTTGATCGCCGTCGTGGTCGATGAGCACCGGCCCGGCCGACAGGGCGGCCATCAGCGGCTCGTGCCCGGCCAGGATCCCGATCTCGCCCTCGGTGGTGCGGGCCACCACGAACTCGGCGTCGCCCGACCAGAGGGTCCCTTCCGGCGAGACCACATCGACATTGAAGGGACGGGCCACGGCTAGACGGAAAGCTCCCTGGCCTTGGCCTCCGCCTCCTCGAGGTTGCCGACCATGTAGAAAGCCTGCTCGGGAAGGTGGTCCACCTCGCCTTCGATGATCCGGTCGAAGTCCGAGACCGTCTCGGTCAGATCGACCCACTTGCCGGGAATCCCGGTGAACTGCTCGGCCACGAAGAAGGGCTGGGAGAGGAAACGCTCGATGCGCCGCGCCCGGGAGACCACCAGCTTGTCCTCCTCGGCCAACTCGTCGATCCCGAGGATGGCGATGATGTCCTGGAGGTCCTTGTAGCGCTGCAGGATCTGCTGTGTCTGGGTGGCCACCCGGTAGTGCTCCTCCCCCACGTACTGGGCGTCGAGCACCCGGCTGGTGGAGTCGAGCGGGTCGATTGCCGGGTAGATCCCCAGCTCGACCAGCTTCCGGGAGAGCACGGTGGTGGCGTCCAGGTGGGCGAAGGCGGTGTGCGGCGCCGGGTCGGTCAGGTCGTCGGCCGGCACGTAGATGGCCTGCAGCGAGGTGATCGACTTGCCCTGCAGCGAGGTGATCCTCTCCTGCAGGAGGCCCATCTCGTCGGAAAGGGTCGGCTGGTATCCCACCGCCGAGGGCATCCGGCCCAGCAGGGTGGAGACCTCCGACCCCGCCTGGGAGAAGCGGAAGATATTGTCGATGAACAGCAGCACGTCCTGGCGCATCTCGTCGCGGAAGTACTCGGCGATCGACAGCGCGGCAAGCGCCACCCGCAGGCGCACTCCAGGAGGCTCGTCCATCTGCCCGAACACCAGGGTGGCGTTGTTGATCACTCCCGACTCGGTCATCTCCTGAAACAGGTCGTTCCCCTCGCGGGTCCGCTCCCCCACGCCCGCGAACACCGAAACGCCGCCGTGCTGGGTGGCCACCCGGTTGATCATCTCCTGGATGATCACCGTCTTACCGGTCCCCGCACCGCCGAACATCCCGACCTTCCCGCCCTGGATGTAGGGCTCCAGGAGGTCGATGACCTTGATACCGGTCTCGAAGATGGTGTTCTGCGGCTCGACCTCATCGAACGGGGGCGGGGGACGGTGAATCGGCCAGTACTCGTCCAGCTCCAGGGAGTCGGCGGGCACGTCCAGCGGGTCCCCCCAGACATTGAAGATGTGTCCCAGCGTCTTCGGTCCCACCGGAACGGTGATCGGCTCGCCGGTGTTGCGGACCTCGGTCCCCCTCACCAGGCCGTCCGTGGACCGCATGGCGATTGCCCGCACCTTGGAGTCGCCCAGGTGCTGGGCGGTCTCGCACACCAACGTCTGGCGGTCCCCGTCGACCTCGAAATCGATCTCCAAAGCGTGCAGGATCTCGGGCAACTCCCCGGCGGGAAACTCCGCGTCCACCACCGGGCCGGTAACTCGCACAACCCTTCCCGCGCTTATTGCATCTGCCACGTTGTCGGCTCCTTTCAGCGTTCGGAGGCCATGAGCGCCTCGGCGCCGCCCACGATCTCCGATATCTCGGTGGTGATCTCGGCCTGTCGGGCCTGATTGGCCACCCTGGTCAACACTTTGGTGAGTTCGGCGGCGTTGTCGGTGGCCGCCTTCATCGCCCGCTGCCGCGAGGCGTGCTCCGAGGCCGAGCTCTCCAGCAGGAAACCGAAGATGGCCGCCTCGACGTAGCGGGGAAGAATCCTGCTGAGGATCTCCTCGGCGGAGGGCTCGTAGCTGTAGGACACCGAGCGCCCCTCCGGGGTGTCCGCGTCGGTGGGAGGCTGGACGGGCAGCAACTCCACGCGGGTGGGAATCTGGTAGAGCACCGACCGGTAATCGGTGTAGAACACCTCCACCGCATCCACCTCTCCGGAGACATAGGACTCGATCACGAGATTGGCCACCGCCCGGGCGTGCCCGTAGTTGGGCCTGTCGGTCAGCCCCAGGAAGGCCTGGTCGATCCGGTACCCGCGGAACCGGAGATAACTCTGGGCCTTCTTGCCGATCACGAACAGGCGGGTGTCCCGACCTTCGAGGGTGTGATGGCCGATCGCTCTCTCGGCCATGCGGATCAGGTTGGAGTTGTAGGCGCCGGCCAGGCCCCGGTCGGAGCTGATGACCACCATCCCCACCGTCGAGACGTCGCGGACCTCCGAGAGGAGATGGCCCGACCCCCCGGCGTCCCGTCCCACGTTGCTGATGACCTCGATCAGGCTGGACACATAGGGCCGGGACTGCAGCACCCTCTGGCGGGCCTTGACTATCCGGGAAGCCGCGATCAACTCCATCGCCCGGGTGATCTTCCGGGTGGCGGACACACTGGAGATCCGCCGCCGGATGATGCGCAGTTCCGCAGAAGCCACAGCCGGTCTCTCAGTCTCCGGAGCGGAATCTCTCCGCGAATTCCTTCAGGGCAGAGTTGAGAGTCTCGATGTCGGGAAGCGAACCGGTCTCGGCAATCGAACGCAGGAGGTGTCCGTGCCGCCGCCGCATGTGCTCGGTCAGTTCTTCCTCGAACCGGGAGATCTCCGAAACCGGTGTCTCATCCATGAACCCGTTGGTCACCGCGTACAGGGAGAGCACCTGTTCCTCCACCGCGAAGGGGCGGAACTGGGGCTGCTTCAGGACCTCCACCACCCGGGCGCCTCGCTCCAACTGGGCCTGCGAAGCGGAGTCGAGTTCCGACCCGAACTGGGCGAAGGCCTCCAACTCCCGGTACTGGGCCAGGTTGATCCGGATGGGACCCGCCACCTTCTTCATGGCGTTCAACTGGGCGGCGCCCCCCACCCGGGAGACCGAGATGCCGGCGTTGATAGCCGGACGGACCCCCGAATAGAAGAGGTCGGTCTCCAAATAAATCTGGCCGTCGGTGATGGAGATCACGTTGGTGGGAATGAAGGCCGAGACGTCCCCCGCCTTGGTCTCCACGATGGGGAGCCCGGTCATCGATCCCCCGCCCAACTCGTCGGACAGCTTGGCGCAGCGCTCCAGTAGCCGGCTGTGCAGGTAGAACACGTCGCCGGGATAGGCTTCCCGGCCGGGAGGACGGCGCAGCAGGAGGGCGATCTCCCGGTATGCCACCGCCTGCTTGGAGAGGTCGTCGAAGATCACCAGGGAATGCCCGCCGTTGTACATCCAGAACTGGCCGATGGCCGACCCGGCGTAGGGCGCGTACATCTGAAGAGCCGGCGGCGCGGCGGCAGAGGCGTTCACCACCACCGTGTAGTCCATGGCGCCGTGCTCGGTGAGGGAGGCCACCACCTCGGCCACCGTGGAGGCCTTCTGCCCTATCGCCACGTAGACGCACTTGACCCCTTCGGCCTTCTGGTTGATGATGGTGTCCACCACCAGGGCCGTCTTTCCGGTCTGGCGGTCGCCGATGATCAGTTCCCGCTGCCCGCGTCCCACCGGGGTCATGGCGTCGATCGCCTTGATCCCGGTCTGGAGCGGCTCGTGAACGGGCCGACGCTGCACCACCGTGGGCGCTTGCACCTCCATGCGCCGGCGGGCGGTGGTGTTGATCGGCCCCTTGCCGTCGATCGGATTGCCCAGCGGGTCGATCACCCGCCCCAGCAGGTCGTCTCCCACCCCGATCTCCAGGACGCGGCTGGTCTGGCGCACCGGATCCCCCTCCTCCACGTGGTTCGAATCTCCCATCATCACCACGCCGATCGAGTCCTCTTCCAGGTCCAGCGCCACTCCCAGCAAACCTCCCTCGAATTCCAACAGTTCCGAGGACATGGCCAGGGGAAGGCCCTTCACCTTGGCCACTCCGTCGGCTATGGAGGAGACATAACCCACCGTCTCCCGTGAGATGGAGGGGCTCCAGTCGTCCAGGCTCTTTCTGAGCGCCTCGGTTATGTCGTGGGCGGTGATGGTCATCTCTGCCATTGACTACTCCTTAGGTCTTCAAACTTCAGCCAGCAATGCGCGTACCTGGTTCATCCGCGACCGGACCGTCCCGTCCACCACCAGGTCTCCCACCCGTGCCACCAGTCCTCCCAGCACCTCGGGGTCGATCACAACCCGCACTTCGACCGGATGCCCCACCACGCCGGAGAGCACTCCCTCCAGGCGCCCCACGGTCTCGGGGCCCAGGGGAACCGCCGAGCGCACCCTGGCGATCTGCCGGCCCCGGGACAGGGCGGCCTTCTCCGCCAGTCGGTCGGCGATCTCTACCAGGTCGGCCAGCCTCCCCATGCGGATCAGAAGGGCCACCGCTTCCCGGGTCACCGGCGAAGCCCGGTCCGAAAGGAGTTCGGAGACCAGCGTATCGAGGCGGTCCGGGGGAACCCTGGGATCGGAGAGGGCGTCGGTCAACTCCGGGGAGCCTTCCACCGCCCTGGCCAGGGCGTAGAGATCGCCCTCCACCCGCTCAAGCTGTCGCTCGGCGACAGCCAACCCGAACAGGGCGTCCGCGTAGCCCTCCGTGACTTCGCTCATTCGGCCGTTTCTCTCTCCAGTTCTCGGATGTAGCGTTCCACCAGATCCTGGTGCCCGGAGGCGTCGATCTGGGTTCCCACCACCTTCTCGGCGATATCCAGGGAGAGGGAGGTGATCTCCTGGCGCGCCTCTTCCAGCACCCGGGTGCGTTCCGACTCCGCCTCGGCCCGGGCCCGTTCGGTTATCTGGGCAGCCTCGGCCTCGGCGCGGTCGATGATCTCCTGGCGCAGGCTCTCGGCGTCCGACCGGGCGGCTTCCATCATCTGGTCCGCCCTCTCGACTCCCTCGTCCAGGCGGCGCTGGTAGTCATCGCGCAGGCGCTCCGCCGCTCCCTTGGCATCCTCGGCCTCCTCCAGTTGGGAGACCACCGCCTTCTGGCGGTCCCCCAGGGCGCGGTCCAGCGCCGGCATGGCGAGTTTCCACACCAGGAAGACGATGACGACAAAGCTCACCGCACCCCATATCAATTCGGATACGTCGGGGAGAATCAGGAACAGGCCTGACTTCTCCTCCTCGGCAGCCAGAATCAGGACGTCCGGCGACATTCTCAAGCGGCGCCGAACAGGATGAAGAAGAGCAACAGCCCGAAGAGGGCCAGCGCCTCGGTGAACGCGATCCCCAGGAACATGGTGGTTCTCACCTGCCCGGCCATCTCCGGCTGACGGACCATTGCCTG
Organism: bacterium; assembly: GCA_028819345.1. Classification (GTDB taxonomy): domain Bacteria; phylum Actinomycetota; class Acidimicrobiia; order Spongiisociales; family ZC4RG35; genus Bin76. The sequence continues at coordinate 29,663 of JAPPLW010000019.1, forward strand.
GACGGCATTGCCCACCACTATTCCAATTCCCACACCCGGCCCGATGGCGGCCAGGCCGTAGGCAAGTCCCGCACCTATCAGTGCAGCAGCATCAGCTTGCAAAGTTTCCTCTCCTTTTCTCGGAGCTCGGGTCAATGCTCCACATTGATGGAGCTTTCTATGTAGACAGCAGTCAACAAAGTAAAAATGTAGGCCTGCAGCACCGCCACGAATATCTCGAAGGCGGTGATCACGATCGCGAACGCCAGGGGTATGGCGAATGCCACAATCTTGGGCTCAAACACGAAGTAGGAGGCGGTGGTCAGGAAGAACACGGCGAGCATGATGTGCCCGGCGATCATGTTGGCGAAGAGCCGCACGGCCAGGCTGATGGGACGGATCACGAAGGTGGAGAGGAAGTCGATGGGAATCACCAGCACCAGGAGCGGCTTGGGCACTCCCGGGGGGATCACCGAGTTCTTTATGTAGCTCAGTCCGTGCTTCTTCAGTCCCACGAACACAAAGGTGACCCACACCAGTCCGGCCAGGAAGGCGGGAATCGCCATTCGGGAGGTCACCGGGAAGTGGATCAGGGGGGTTATCTCGAAGAGATTGAGAAACAGCAGCCAGAAGAACATGGGGATCAGCAGCCACTCGTATTTGGCCGACTCGGGCCCGATGATGTCGCGGGCGATGCCGTTCCGGACGAAGTTGACCAGGGTCTCCACCACCACGCCCATCTTGGAGGGGACCACACGGGGTGTCCTGACCGGAATGTAGAGAAAGAGAAAGGTGGCCAGGGTGGCCAGGAACATCAGCAGCACCACCCGATTGATCCCGAAGGGCAGTACCGCCGGCCAGTCGAAGAGGTGGTTGACGTTGCTCGGAACCTCCACTATCTGGGCCAGGATGGGAACGGTCATCCGGTGGCCACCTGTCTGCGCGCTTCGGAAGTCAGAGCGACCAGCCATGCGGCGCCCACTCCCAGGAAGATCCCGTAAAGGTGGGCGTCCCAGATGCTCACCGCCGCCCAGACCAGGAGGGTGATGATCGCCAGACGCACCACGAATCCCCCGAAGGCAACCGCCCCGAGGGTGACATACGAACGCCGGGCCGCCCGCGAAAGGGCCCAGCCGGTGACCGCAAAGGAGCCGGCGGCGGCCAGGGACCCCATCGCGGCCCAGAAGCCGGCCGCGGGAGTCCACAGCGCCCACGAGACCACTCCGGTCAGGGGAGCCAACCAAACAGCCCGCCGCGCCAAGCGGCGGCCTATCAAGGCTTCTATGTCCAAACCCGCTCCTCCAGCATTGATGAACTACCCAAAGGTTATCCCGTCCCGCCGTATCCTCGAAAATCGGCCGGGTAGGGGGTGAAAGAGGCAGCCAACTCCGCCACCCTGCCGGCGACATCGTCCCGGACGGACTCGTCGCCGCGTCCCCGCAACGCCTCCACGATCAGGGATCCCACCTGCCTGGCCTCCGGCTCGGTCATGCCCTGCGATGTCATGGCGGGGGTCCCGATCCGGAGTCCTGACGCCCGCCAGGGAGGGCGGGGATCGAAGGGGATGGTGTTGAAATTGAGGGTGATTCCCAGCTCGTCCAGCAGTCGGGCGGCGGTCCGTCCGGTCAGGTCTTCGGAGACCGAGCGCAGGTCGATCAGGAACAGGTGGTTGTCGGTGCCGCCCGAGACCACCCGGGCCCCGGCCTCCTGTACGGCAGCGGCCATCGCGGAGGCGTTGGCCACCACCTGGGCCGCGTAGGCGCGGAACTTGGCCGTCGACGCCTCCAGGAAGCACACCGCCTTGGCCGCCACCTGGTTGATGAGCGGTCCTCCCTGGGCGTTGGGGAACACCGCCTTGTTGATGGCGGGAGCGTACTCCTCCCTGGCCAGCGCCAGGCCGCCGCGGGGCCCTCGCAGGGCCTTGTGGGTTGTCCCGGTGACGATGTCGGCGAAGGGGACCGGGTTGGGGAAGGCCCGGCCGGCCACCAGTCCGATGAAGTGGGCGGCGTCCACCATGAACACGGCCTCCACTTCGTCGGCGATCTCCCGGAACCCCTGGTAGTCGAGACGCCTGGAGTAGGCCGAGTAGCCGGCCAGCAGGATCTTGGGGCGGTGCTCGAGGGCCAGCGCCCTCACCTGGTCCATGTCGACCAGTTCGGTGCCCGGATCGACGCCGTACGCAGCGAAGTCGTAGTACAGGCCCGAGAAGTTGACCGGCGACCCGTGGGTGAGATGACCCCCCTGGTCGAGCCGCATGCCCAGGACCGTGTCACCCGGACTCAGCAGCGAGAAGTAGACGCTCATGTTGGCCTGGGCCCCCGAATGGGGCTGAACGTTGGCGCTGGCCGCCCCGAACAGCGACTTGGCCCGCTCTATCGCCAGGGTCTCGATCTCGTCCACCACCGCACAGCCTTCGTAGTAGCGGCGGCCCGGGTACCCCTCCGCGTACTTGTTGGTGAAGATGGAACCCGAGGCGGCCATCACCGCCGGCGAAGCGAAATTCTCCGAGGCGATCAGGTGAATGTGGCTGTTCTGTCTCTCCACGTCGCGGCGGATCAAACCGGCGGTGGCGGGATCCACCTCGGAGAGGGGACGCATATCAATCATGTCGGGTCCTTTGCGGTGAGGGCGCCCACCCTGTTCGGGCGCGGTCACAGGGAAAAGTCTACTCCCCCGCCGTCTTGTCAACTCCCGCCGGAGGCTCTCCCTCACCCCGGAGAAATTCACCGGAAAACCCGTACGGCAGGAGTTCCGAGAGACCATGGACCCGATAAGGGCCGTCGCCGGTTGCGACCAGCACCGTCTCCACTCCGAACTCGTTCATCACCTGTCGACACCGCCCGCACGGATAGGCGTTGGCAATGGAATCGGCGTCGACGCAGGCCACGGCCACGGTGCGTATCCGCCTGGCGCCAGCCGCGGCGGCAGTGTTGACCGCGGTCGCCTCCGCGCAGTTGGAGACGGGATAGGCGGCGTTCTCCACGTTGGCGCCGCAGAACACCGACCCGTCGCCGGTCACAAGCGCCGCTCCCACCCGGAACCCCGAGTAGGGCGAGTAGGAGTTAAGGGCCGCCTGGCGCGCCCTTCCCACCAGGGAGTCATGGTCGGTCATCGGGGTTCATCCTCCAGCAGCGCCCGCACGAATACCTGAGCGTCGAACACCGCCAGGTCCGACAACCCCTCTCCGGTCCCGACCAGCTTGACCGGCATCCCCAGTCGCCGCTCCACGGCCACCGCCACCCCGCCCCGGGCGGTCCCGTCCAACTTGGTGAGCACCACTCCGGTCACCCCCACCCTCTCGCAGAACTCCCGGGCCTGGACCACCGCGTTCTGGCCGGTGGAGGCGTCAAGCACCAGGAGCACCTCATCCACTTTTCCCGCAACCTTGGTGAGCACCCGTTTCATCTTCTCCAGTTGGCTCATCAAGTGCGTCTTGGAGTGCAGCCGACCGGCGGTGTCGATGACTACCACCTCATGACCCCGGCTCTTGGCCGCGGTCCAGGCATCCCGGGCCACCGCGGCTGGATCGGCGCCATCGTCGCCCGCCACGACGTCCACCCCCATCCGCTCCGCCCAGGTCGCCAACTGGCGCTGCGCGGCCGGGCGATGGGTGTCGGCTGCCCCCAGCAGGCAGTCCCTGCCCTCCGACGCCAGCCAGTGGGCGAGCTTCGCCGAGGTGGTGGTCTTGCCCGCTCCGTTCACCCCCACCACCATCACCACCCGAGGAGACCCGTTGCCGGACCATGCCAGGCTCCGGTCGGAGTCTCCCAACAATCTGATCATCTCCTCGGCAAGAAGCGCCCGGGCCCCTGCGCGGTCGGAGGGCTGTCGGATCCGGACGGCAGAGACCAGTTCCGCCGAGATCTCCACTCCCAGATCCGACGCCACCAGGGCCTCCTCCAACCCGGACCAGAAGGCGGCGTGAAGCCGTTCGTCCCCCCCGGCTGATCTCAGAGCCGCCATCAGGGCGCGCCGGGTCTTCGCCAGAGCGGAGACGGTCGGATCCGCGACAACTCTCTGTTCGGGGAGGGAAGAGCGACGCCTTCTCCACCAGCGCATCAGCCATGCCACTCTCGGCCATTTTAATGCTCATCACTTCCCCGACACCCGCGGAGGCCGCCCATTCCCCCACCCCGACCCTTCCCAACCCCGGGATGTCGTTCGCTCGCAACCCACCCCAAAATGAGCCCTTGGACAGGACGAACCTGTATCGGGCGTTGTTTCAGCCATCCCGGTGGCTTCTACAGCAACCCGGACAGTGTGTTGCCTGACTTTATCCCCGCCCTCGGCTCCCTCCCTTGGCTGTGCCGGTGCGGATGGCGCCAACACTTGGTATCCTGTTCACGAGGCCGCCTCTAACCTGGTGACAGGCAAGCCTTCACAACAGCTATTCTCCCAGGTCAGTAAGGCGCTTCGCCACATCAACACCCCCGCAAGCCCCACCAAACACATCGGTGAAACAGGCCAAAGAAGGTTTCCGGACCAGAGGAGAAACGTGACGAGCAGCACCATCGTGC
>JAPPLW010000053.1 GCA_028819345.1 bacterium
GGCGCGGTTTGGGATGTGTTCACTCGATCGGGGCGATGTGTTCAGTTTCGGGGGCAATGTGTTCAGTTTTTGGGCGAATGTGTTCAGTTTTTGGGCGAATGTGTTCAGTTTCCGGCCCGATGTGTTCACTTCTGAGGGTCAGGTGTTCAGTGAGGAAGGGAAGAGGGCAGAGGGGAGACGAGTGAGACCGGAGAAGAGGGGAGCTGCCCGGGTGGCTTGGGAGGTGCAGGGGTGTGGTTCGACACGGGCCCGTTCGGCAGGCTCAGGGCAGGCTCTCCGAAAGACTCCGGCCCGGCTCACCACGAACGGGTGGGGGAGGACAAGAGGGCACCCACAAGGGGAGCCCCTACGTGGAGAAAACGGCCGGGGATGACGGGGATGTGTCCACCCTGGCGGGCCAATGTGTCCACTTTTGAGCGGAATGTGTCCAGTTTTGGGCCCGATGTGTCAACTTTTCGGCCGAATGTGTCCAGTTTCGGGGGCAATGTGTCCAGTTTCCGTCCGGATGTGTCCACTTTGGCGGGGCAGGTGTCAGTTGAGGAAGGGCAGAGGGGAGAGGGGAGAGAAGTGAGACCGGAGAAGAGGGGGATTGCCTGGGTGCGTTGGGTGGCGCGGGGGTGTGGTTCGACAGGCTCAGGGCAGGTCCCTTCGACAGGCTCAGGACAGGCTCTCTGAAGACGCCGGGATGTGGTTCGACACGGTCCCTTCGACAAGCTCAGGACAGGCCTCCGATGGACTCCGAACCGGCTCACCACGAACGGAGGGTTCGTCCGGGGCCGGTTGAGGACAAGGCGAGATCCCCCTTCGGCAGGCTCAGGGCAGGCACTTCGACAGGCTCAGGGCAGGCACTCGGGGGACCTCGGGATGACAGAGCTGTCTACAGGCGGTAGGTGGTGAAGCGGTCGTTGGATGGGGGACCGTAGCTGAGGTGCAGGGTTTGGGTGTGGGGGGTGGCGATAAGGGCGGCGTCGGTTAGGCCCAGGCGATTGAAGGATGGGTTTGCTGACGTTTGCCGGCTGGTGACGACGATCTCTTTGTTGACTTCGATTAGGGACCGGAGCGTATCGAAGAACCTGGACCGCTGAGGTTCGCCGTGTTGACTGTGCAGATTGGATGTTTCGGTGAGGGTGTTCGGCGTTACCAGTACTTGCTGGTAGTTGCCGAGCAGACCGACCAGGAGTTCATAGTCGAGCGCGTCGAATGCCTGCAGGCGACGATGCCTCTGAATCAGCTCCTGATCGGTGGCGCCAACGACGAGCAGCACGAGCAGATTGGCGTCGAGATAGCATCCAGCAGGCGCCGAGTCAGTCGACGCCTTCCACCACCCGGTGCTTGACGGAAACGACGCTGCCAGAGCTGTCGTTGATGTTCACAACCTTGAAGGAACGACGCATGGTGGGGTACCGGCCGGATAGCCGGATGCGGCGGCCTGGAACCTGTCCATTTCGCCCCTGGGCCGCAGGAAGCTGACGGTTATCTTCCAAAGATTGGACTGGTCGTCGAAATCGACTTCCTCAAGTCCGACTTCATCGATGTCCTCGTCAGCGAAGACTTCGGCGATATACGCCTTGGCTGTTTGTGCAGCCGCGCGTACATCCATCGAACTCTCCAGACAGCTCCTGTGGTGGTTCGATTGTAGCGGCGGAGGCCATCGACACCGATTGAAGTGGCCGGGCCGGTCATCGTGTCCCTGGTCAATCCAAGACGCCCGGAACATACAAGGGTGGGGGAAGGAGAGAACGAAGAGAAAAGTGAGGAGCGGGAGGAATATGCGAGGTCGATGCGCCTGGGACGGTGGGTCTGACGGGGTGGCAGAAAGTGCTGGGGACGGGGGTTGCGCGGAAGACGGGCGGGTCGGAGACGTCGCTATGAGGAAGGGAAGAGGGAAGAGGGCAGAGCAGTGAGAGAAGACGGGGATGAAGAGGAAGAAGGCGGCAACAAGGGCCGCCCCTACGGGAAACGAGTGAGCTCTCCTTGAACTGAGACCTCGCGCGGAGTGACAGGGGAATCCCATGCGCTTTGCTTGCTGATCTTGCGTCGCGGACGATCGGCAGGTCCTGGCGAACCTGCGTAGCCTCGCAGCGCGCACGCAGTATCTTGGTATTCGAGATCCGAGTCGCCAGAGGGTCAGGCATGCCGATGCAGTACAAGCTGCCGTATGTGCTGCGCGCGCCGTCCGAAGAAACGGAGGGCATGTACCTGGCCGAAGTGCCTATCCTGCCGGGTTGCCGGGCCTGGGGCACGACGGCCGAGGAGGCCGTGTTCAACCTGGAGGGCGTCGCCGCAGACCTCATTGCCTCGTGCGAAGAACACGGTGACGAGCTTCCCGCTGCTATCGCTGGAGCCGGGGAGCTCGTCGTAGCGGTTTGACCTATCGGGGAGCTTTGCATAACCCGAGGGTGGTTGCCCGGAAGACCCTCACCCCCGGATCGCGTCCGGGGCAGGCTCCAACCCTCTCCCATAGGAGAGGGATTAAGACGCGGCTGCACGTTTGAGGACGTGGGGCGTTTTGCAGAGGTCTCCCCGGGAGAGGGATTGAGGCGGGGGCTCCGCACGTGGGGTGAGGACTCGCTGTGGTGCTATGGGGTGGGTGGTGGCTGACTTAGGGCTGCGCGGCGCTTTTGACAGGCGCGCCAGATCGCCTCGGCGACGGCTCCTGTTTCCTGGAGGACTTCAAGATTTGAGAACCGCAGCACTTGAATTCCTCGAGCGGCAAGGGCCGCGGTGCGTCGGGCGTCGCGCGCGCGTCCAGCAGTGGCGGCGTGCCGGTAGCCATCAACCTCAACGGCGAGGCGGAGTTCATGGCAATAGAAATCGAGCACATAGGGATCGATCGGGTGCTGGCGTCGAAATTTCACGCCCATCTGGCGGCTGCGCACGAGCCACCACAGCACGAGTTCGGCCTTGGTCTGTCGCTTGCGAAGGCTCCGTGCCAGCTTGATGAGATGGGGTGGCGTTTCCTCGTAGAGGGGATCGGGATGCGACAAGGGTCTTGGTGTGGGCGGCAGGCCTGATCGGAAGACCTCTCACCCTACCCTGTCCTCCAGGAGAGACCGTTGCGTAACCCGAGGGTTGGGTGCGCGGAAGACCCCTCACCCTGCCCTCTCCCCTAGGAGAGACCTTTGCGTAACCCGAGGGTGGGTGCGCGGAAGACCCCTCACCCTCGCCCTCTCCCCCAGGAGAGACCTTTGCAAAACCGGGGCGGGCGGCGCATGGTGACGA
>JAPPLW010000013.1 GCA_028819345.1 bacterium
AGGATTACGAGACGTTACGGGACCTTGCTGAACGCCTATAGTGCGGAGGAATCGACCCCGTCAACCGGTTCTCATAGGCGCTCAGCACCCTCAGGTTGGCCAGGTTGCCGAGTTCGAGCGGGAGTGGGCCCGTCAACCGGTTCTTCTCCAGCGACAGTTGCTCCAGCTCCGCAAGGTCGCCAAGAGACGGCGGGATTTGGCCGGTGATGGCGTTCCGTTCGAGTTCGAGTGATTTCAATCGGGCAAGGTTGCCAAGCTCGCGCGGGATGGGGCCATTCAGCTGGTTATGGTCGAGCCGCAAGACCTCCAGGCCGCTCAGGTCGCCGAGTGCCGGGGGGATGCGGCCGCCCAGCCCGTTCCCGGACAGATCCAGTTCCTTCAGCGCGGTCAGCGCACCCAGGGCTGCGGGAACGCTGTCCGTCAGGTGATTCGAGCGGAGGACCAGTTCTTCCAGTTCGGAGAGGGCACCGAGTTGCGCAGGTACAGGGCCGGTCAACCCGTTGCCGCTCACGTCCAGCTCCTTCAGGCGGGCCAGTTGGCCGAGTTCCGATGGAATGGATCCCGTCAGGGAGTTGAAAGAGAGGTCGAGCCCTTCCAGCGTCTCCAGAAGACCGAGTTCCGGTGGAATGCGCCCCGTCAGGCCGTTGTTGCGGAGGTTCAACCAGATGCCGTCCCCCACCATCGATACACCCTGCCACAGGTGAAACGGATGGCCCGTGCCCCAATTGTGATTGCGCCTCCACTCCGGTCCATCGGTTGCCCGGTAGAAGGTCATCAGGATCTCGTAGTCCGACAGCGGCGGACATTCCACGCCGGTACCCTGATGATCGGCAATGGCGTTCAGCCAGTCCTGGAACGACTCGTCCGCCGGAAAGCAGAGGTCCGTGCTCCCATAGCGAAGTTCCTCGAGAGGGACGCCGGCAAGAGACATCGGCAGTGGACCGGTGAGGCTGTTGTCGCCGATTCGAAGACGGACCATTCGGTGCAGCGCCTGGCCGAGCGTGGCTGGCAGTCTTCCCGACAGGCCGTTGCCGTGGAGGTCGAGTTCCTCGACATGGCCGAGGGAATCGGTCGTCACGCCGAGCCACCGGTCGAGCGCGGCACCGTCCAGCCATCCTCCCGATCGGCTCCAGTCCACGCCTCCGGTGGCATCGTACAACTGGGCCAGAGCAACCAGATCGGCCTGATTGCAGTACGGCGCTCCGTCTACCCGCGTACTCTCCAGCAGCACAACGAACGCCTGGGTGCCGGGAACGCACAGCCCGCTGTTGGCCTCCGCGGTGAATATATCGAGTTGTTCGAGTTCCAGAAGGCTTCGCGGAAGGGGACCGGTGAGCCGATTGTTGTTCAGCCACACGTACTGCAGGCTTGCCATTCGGCCAAGTTCGCGGGGGACGGGTCCTTCCAGCTCGTTGGCAGCCAGATTCAGACGCTGCAGGCTTGCGAGGTCACCCAGCTCGGGGGGGATCGGGCCCGTGAGATTGTTGGTTTGAAGATCCAGCCTGCGCAGGTTCAAGAGTTTGCCGAGTCCCGGAGGGATGGGGCCGGTCAGGTCGTTGCTGTGCAGCATGAGGGCCTTCAGGTTGGCCAGTTGCCCCATTTCCGGGGGAATGGCTCCGGTCAGGCGGTTGCCACCCAGATCGAGCGTCTCCAACCCCTTGAGTTCGGCGATTGTGGGCGGGATGGGTCCCGTCAGCCGATTGAAATAGAGTTCGAGACGGTTCAGGCTCCCGAGTTCCGCCAGGAACCCCGGGATCGGCCCCGTGAGTCTGTTGCGGTGTAGGCTCAGGCTCTGAAGGTTGGACAGTTTCGCGATTGCACGCGTTACCGAACCGGTCAACTGATTGTCCCCGAGGTTCAGATGTTCCAGGCTGGCAAGCCGGCCAATTTCCGGCGGGACGGGCCCCGTCAGGTCATTGTTGCCGAGTTCCAGATGCCGGAGGAGCGGGAGGCGGCCGAGTTCGGCTGGAACGGGCCCCGACAGGCTGTTCCAGTCCAACCGCAGTTCACGCAGTCCTTCAAGGAGCACGAGTTCCGGCGGGACCCGGTTCCTGAGCCGGTTGTTCCTCAGATTCAGGCCGACAACGCGCCCCGAGTCGACCTCGACACCGTACCACTGCTCGAGCGGAGCGTCCGTCAACCAGTTGGTGCTGCGTCTCCAGTACGGGCCGCCGGTGGCTTCGTACAGCGCGACCAGCGCGGCGCGGTCGGGATCGTCCGGAACCGTGGCTCGAAAGCTCACTGAGATCGAGAGATCCTCGGGATCGAAAGCCGTGACGGTGACCGTGGCGACGCCGGTCGACACCGCCGCGATGTTGAGCGTGCCCGCGGACACTGTGGTGGTTGCCACTTCCGGATCCGAACTCTCCGCGACATGGCGGAGGGTGCGGCCCTCGGGATCTCGCAGGTGGGCTGTAAGGTCGATGGCAGCGGTGGCGCCCGTGACCAGGGGCAGTGTGGGGAGAGTGTCGATGACCACTGGAGCACGATTGGGCACCCTCGCCCGAAAGACCTGAGAAGCGGAGAGGCCATTGGGGTCGGTTACCGTGACCGTGATGTCGGCGGTCCCCCTGCCTACCGCCGCGAGAGCGACGAAGTGGTCCGTCGCGACAGTGGTCGCCACCCCCGAATCCGAGGTCTCCGCCCCGAAGAACAGAACCGTCCCGTTCGGGTCGTCAAAGAAGCGTGAGAGGTCGATGGAAACCGAATCGCCTGCGAGATCGAGGTCGGGAATACGGCGGGTCACGACCGGTGGCAGATTCGGCACGTTCGCCGGAAAGACGGCCGACAGGGTCAGGCCGGACGGGTCCGAGGCCGTGACGGTGATGTCCGCCCTGCCCGGAGCGGTCGCGGTCAGCGTGAGGATGCTTTCCGAAACCATCGCAGTCACCACGCCCGAGTCCGATGTCTCGGCGGTGAAGCTGAGCGCATCGCCGTCGGGGTCGCTCAGGAATTCCAGGAGGTCCACGGAGACCGAGTCGCCGGTGACTTCCAGGAGAGGAATCGAGTCCGTCACCGCGGGTGCCCGGTTCGGCACACTCACATCGAAGCTCTGTGTTGCCGAGAATCCTTCCGGATCCGTCGCCGTGACGGTGACGTCCACGTTTTCAGGTAGCGTAATCTGAATCATGACAACGTGTTACG
>JAPPLW010000012.1 GCA_028819345.1 bacterium
CTGTTCTGTGAAACCAGTATGTAAACTTATGTTTGCTTCTTTGAGCCGTTTTCGGCGGCAGATAGCGGTACTCACAGCTCTGGTCATGATGGCTAGTGTGCTGGTGGCGGTGCCTGCTGTTGCTGCTGATCCGGAAGCGGACTATACGGCTACTTTCGATGCCTGCGAGGGCGTGGGCTCGGCGGACTTCACTGATGTTCCTGCTGGCCATGTCAACGCTGGTGACATTGACTGTATCGCCTACTACGGGATCACCAAGGGCACTGGTGACGGCAGTACCTACTCGCCGTTGATGTCGGTCACCCGTGAGCACATGGCGCTGTTCCTGACCCGGTTGGCTGAACGGGTGGGCATTGAGGTGGCGTCCGATCCGTCCGATCCGGGTTTTACCGACACCGGTGACCTGTCCGAGGAGTCGCAGACCGCCATCGCGCAGTTGTACGACTTGGGAATCACCACGGGTACGACGACGACCACCTACTCACCGTCAGACAACGTCAAGCGCGATCATATGGCTTTGTTCATTCAGCGTTTGATGGACAAGATGGACCCGATTGCTGATGGGCCGACCAAGTATGGGACGTTGCCGTCTGATGTGGCGAAGAGCAACGACTCGGACAGGCCGGTAAAGTCGCCGTTCACCGATCTGGGTTCGTCGACCAAGGACGAGTACGACGCCATTACCCGCTTGTACGAGCTGGGCGTGGCTTCGGGTATCTCGGCTACTTCGTATTCACCGGGTTCGGATATGACCCGTGCGGCGATGGCCGAGTTCATGGCCGGTCTCTTGGATCACTCCAACGCTCGCCCGTCCGGATTGAGCATCCAGGCGTCCAAGACCAAGGGCTTCGGATCCATCAACGACTCGGTGGTTTCGGTTTCCTATCGGTCAGCCACTTTCGAGCCAATGTCTGACATGAAGGTCGATGTATTCCACACTGAGGACGGTCTCAACGAGAACGGGACCTGCAAGGACTCTGCCGAGTCGGTGGACGGTATCGCCTGTGAACAGGACGAAAACGATTCCGCTACCGACGCGAGGGGCAACATCTTCCTCACCGGTCAGGGCGCCAATGAGGGCGAGACCAGGGTGTACTACACATGGACCGGTAAGGTCGGTGACAAGTTCGACAGCGACACCGTCGACTCTGAGACCGTCACTATCACCTCATCGAACGATGCTTCAGCGTTGAAACTGACCCACGGCATAAACGCCCAAGCAAGGGCAGGGGCCGTTTACACGGTGGATCTGGACGTGACCAAGAGCGTGACTCTCACTGTCCAACTCCAGGACGGCGAAGGCGCGAACGTGACCAAGCCCAACGTGGAGATCACCTTCCAGGTGCAGCTCTACAGCAACGACGCGCGCACGGCGCTTGTGTCTGATAACACCTACAAGGTGAAAACCAACGACAAGGGCGTAGCCACCCGCACCATCGATGCTCCGGTGGACACCACTGGTGCTACCAACGACGTGAGGTATGACACCATCACTATCACGGGCGCCGGTGACACTGTGGACGCGGATCCGGACACGGATGCCGATCAGAACCTGCAGATCAACTGGTTGGAAACAGACCCGGTACCGACCACCATCGTGGGAACGGTTCCGAGAGGGTACGCGGTCATCTCCGGCAGCGGCGCTGGCCAGTCCGCGCGGGTGCCGGTAACCGTTACCTGGTACGACCAGTACGGCAACCGCCACAGAGCCTCAGGCCAAACCGTGACGTTCAACAGCGACACTGACGGCGTTTCGTTCCCCGACGGTCCTGATGCCGACAGTAATCCTGATGCCGACAGTGGTCCGAGGAGCGCCTCCAGTGGACAGGCAAACTACACCTTCCGGTTGAGTGGGTCCACTGTAGCCGCAGGCGATCTTGCATGGACTGCCACAGTCTCCGACGGAAACGATACCACTACCGAACCTGCCGTGACGCCTGCTACGTTGCCCACGGTTAGGCTGGTAAGCATGGCTGGAGACGACATACAAGTCGTCGAGTCTGCGGTCACTCATTTCTTCGCCAAGGAGAACAAGCTCGTCATCGCTAACGTGTTGTACAGCTACGACTCGGACGACAAATTCATCCGAGACGGAAAAGAGCTCACCCTCGAAAAATTCGAGATGATACTCAAACCATCGGAGAATAGACCTCAGGTCCGAATAGCGCTCTACGACGACGACGGTTCCAGCATCTTCGTCATAGCAAACAGCTAACAAACACCTAACCCCAAAGTTGGAGGCTCCCCCCGGGAGCCTCCAACCATTTAAACCCGCGGCGAGTCTCTTCTCTTGATCAAGGCACAGACTCCACTTCTATGAGAGGAGCAAGGCTCATATCAGATGATCGGGTTGATGTGTCGGTAGGTGGACACCCATCGAGACGTTCATGTCGCAGCGGTGGTAGATACGGCCGGTCGGGTGTTGGCGTCATCACCGTTCCCAGCCGACACTACCGGCTATGAACAAATGGGTGACTGGCTGCAGTCACACGGCAACGTTGCCCGAGTCGGTATAAGGGGCACCGGAAGCTACGGTGCCAGCGTGACCCGCCACTTGTTGAGCATCGGTGGAGAGGTGGTGGAAAGTGAACCGTCCCAACCGCCAGCTCCGCCGCCGACGGGTAAGACCCGACGCCACCGACCCCCTGCCTCAGCGCGGGCTGCTCTGAACGGGCAGACCAACGGGATGCCCAAAAGCGGCGACGGACCAGTCGAAGCGATCAGGAGGCTGTCTATGGCTCGTCGTTCGGCGATCAAAGCACGCACCCAAGCCATCAACCAGATTCATGCTCTGGTGGTGACTGCTCCCGACCAAGTCAAACACACACCACCTATCCGGTCTTTCCCCCCAAAGCCCGACGTCAGGTCTGTGCCGCGTTCCGGCCCCGGTACCGCTGACACCACCGGCAGACACGCCAACAAGCTCTCCGCTCCTTGGCCCGCCGTCACCAGAACCTCACTTCGGAGATCCGAGAGCTCCACTCACACAATCGGCGGATTCCCCCACTCATTTTACGGAGCTCTGTTAAGGGGAAACCCCCCGGCCGGGGTGGCCGAGGGGTTTCGTTGGTTAGGGGACGGGAACGGGTTAGCTGGAGTTTG
>JAPPLW010000107.1 GCA_028819345.1 bacterium
AAGACGTAGGAGACCCAGTGACCGTCCTCGGTAGCCGCCAGCATATCGTCGCCGTGTTGTGATAGGCAATGGTCAACTCCAAGCCGTCCTCTTGGTAGCGTTCGATGGCTTGTTCGACCACATGCTGGGTGTATGCAGCCGGTTCGGCCTTGGTGGGGGTGTCGTTGCCGGTCAGCGCCCGGTACCCGATCAGGACCGCCAGCATCACCGCGACCAGGATCAGCATCTGGGAAGACGAACTGCTGTTCCTGCGTGTAGACATTGGACCTTCACCCCGTTCCGAAGACCTTTCAATGAAACAGGTTAACTGCAATGATGGCGATCACCGGAATTCCACTCCATACTTGATGCTTCTATGATTTCCAAATCCGTTTTGGAGGGGGTGGATTCAGGTTGATGTTGTAGGGGTTGGTGGTGGGTTTTCGAGGAGGCGGTAGAGGTGGCGGGCTATGTACCGTTTCAGACAGCGGCGGGCGTCGCGGGTGGTTTTCCCTTGACTGACTCGTTTGGCTATGTAGGCGCGGGTTTTGAGGCAGTGTCGGGAGCGGGTGATGGCGATGGTGTGGATGGCTTGGTTGAGGGTCCGGTCGCCGTATCTGTTGAGCCGGTGGCGGGTGTGTTGCCCGGAGGAGGCTTGGAGGGGGGCTACGCCGGCGAGGCGAGCGAACGCGGCTTCGTCGCGGCATCGGCCTGGGTGGGACCAGGCGATGTATATCTGCGCGGCGGTGATCGGGCCTACTCCGTGCTGGTTCAACAGTTGGGGAGCGACAGAGACCACTAGTTCGGTGATTGATGCTGTCAGTTCGGCGATCTCGGTGGCGAGGGCGCGGATGCGTCGGGCCAGGGAACGCATGGCTTGTTTGGTGGCGGTGTGTTCGGTGACTGGTGCTGTTGTGAGTCGGAACCGGGCGCATTTGGTGATCAGAGCTGGGGTGGTAAGGCCTCGGAGTTGGTCACGCAGATCGACCGGCGCGGTGACTACCAGGGCTTTCAGTTGGTTGATAGCCGCTATTCTGGTGTTTTTTGCGCTATTGCGGGTGGTTTCCAACACTCGTAAGGCTTCTCGGTCTCCCCGAGCCCGCGGGACCGATGGCCACCGGCGACCCAGCGCTTGGCGGGCGGCGCGTCGGGCGTCCAAAGCGTCGGTTTTGGCGCCGTCGCGGGTAGGGACGGGATTGTTGAACTCGGTCACTACCTCACCGTGAGAGGTGAGGTAGCCGGTCACACCGGATCCGTAACTACCGGTGCCTTCCACAGACCACACCCGATCAGAGGCTGTGGTATGCCGGTTGGCCCATTCCAACAGCCGGTCATACCCTGCTGCGGTGGTTGTGAACACCGCAGACGCCTGCTCTCCGGTAGTTGCGGTGTCCACTACCGACACGGTGACCCGGTCACGATCAGGATCGATCCCGATCACATGATCTACCATTGCGCCCAACATAAGGAACTCCTTTCTTGTGCAAACTGGGTTGTGCCCCAGAGGCGCAAACCGTGACGGCACCACTGTGATGGGTCACACCCCTTCAAGGGGGTGGACAAGCTTCTGATCAGGCCAGCAACGGAACGCCCAGGAATGGCGCCATGGCGGTGTCGGACATATCAAGTGAAGGACACAAGGGTCAGAGTGGGCCCGGGTCACGACACCGCCGCTGACGCCGTTTCTGACAACCTCTCTTGAGGCCTCCCTAATACTCACAGAGTGGGCCCCTGGGCCGGGGCGGGTCTGACCCGACTGAAATTCGGCTTGGTGCCTTTTCTGGGATCTGTCGGCCTGCTCCCGGCCTGGGGGCGGGAAGTTCCCCCTGACAGAACGGATGTGACCTGATAGGAGCCTTGCTCTTGCCACCGGAGTGGCCTGTCCACCGCTTTTTCAGGTCAAGAGGAACAGGTAACTGATTCTAGAAGAGAGAAGAGGCTCATGTCAGAAGATCGGGATGTGTTCGGTGGGGTGGACACCCATCGAGATACCCATGTCGCAGCGGTGGTGGACACGGCCGGTCGGGTGTTGGCGTCATCGCCGTTCCCAGCCGACGCCACCGACTATGAACAACTGGGTGGCTGGCTGCAGTCACACGGCAACCTTGCCCGGGTCGGTATACAGGGCACCGGCAGCTACGGCGCCGGCTTGACCCGCCACCTTATGAGCATCAGTGTCGAGGTCGTGGAAGTGAACCGTCCGAACCGGCAGCTCCGCCGCCGATATGGCAAGACCGACACCACCGACGCCGAAGCCGCGGCCCGGGCTGCTCTCAGCGGACAGGCCAGCGGTGTGCCCAAAAGCGGGAACGGTCCAGTGGAAGCAATACGGATGCTGTCGGTGGCTCGCCGTTCGGCGATCAAGGCCCGTACCCAGGCCGTCAACCAGATTCATGCTCTGGTGGTTACCGCTCCCGACCAGGTCAAACACCACCTTTCGGGTCTTTCCCCCAAAGCCCGTGTCAAGACCTGTGCCGGTTTCCGCCCAGGCACAGCCAACACCACCATCAGATACGCCAAAGCGGCGCTGCGTTCCCTGGCCCGCAGATACCAGACCCTCACCGCAGAGATCGAAGAACTCACCACCCAGATCAACCGTCTCTGCGCACAGGCCAACCCCGCGCTGTTAGCCACCCCCGGGATAGGTCCCGACATCGCCGCCGCGCTGCTGATCGCCGCCGGTGACAACCCCGAACGGATGGCCACGGAAGCGTCCTTCGCCGCTTTGTGCGGCGTGAGCCCTGTCCAAGCCTCCCTGTATACATGTCTGTGCTTCCTTGGAAGTGCGGATTCAGGCTCCATTCTTCGTCCAGTAGGTCTTTACAAGACTTATAGAACCGCCATGACAAAGCGCACAAGTCCTCCAGCCATTCGTCTTTGACAACAGCCAACAACTCTGAGACCGAGTCGTATTGCTGGGCAAGAAGCGAATTGGTGGAGCGCCGCCCTACACGGAATGCTTGCTCGAAGAGCGCTAACCAGAAGCAATAACGGTTGATCTCTAGCTCTTCGCTGCGGCTCAGGAACTTCTGGCTGGGATCAACGCGGACCAGGGTTCGCTCTAGGTGTACTTCCCAGGGACGTTGTTGACGGTTTTGGTGCTTGGATAAGGGAGGGCCTC
>JAPPLW010000073.1 GCA_028819345.1 bacterium
CAACTGGGTACTTTCAGTGATCAGGTGTGAGCACTTTCAGTGATCGCCATCAGAGGAGTTGATGACTGGGAGTGGGTACTGGAGGGAAGGGACCCTACTCCTGATCTCCTCAGCAGGAGTCGTTCGGTCGTCGTCGAGATAATCAGCGATGTCAACAGTGAAGACATCCAGTTCTGGAAGGCAAAGGGCACTTTTGATGAAGACCGGGCGGTTCCGGGGTTGAGGTACAAGTGGACCTTTGTGATTAGCCGGGGGCCCAGACGGATCAAGGATGCGGTCAAGTCACTGATACAGGTACTTCGGGAGATAGAAGGGAAGGGAGGGTCGCCCCGTGAAATGCTTGCCGAGGCGGAGCGCCGTTTTGACCGCGTCCCTATCTTGACAACCGGGTACCCCTCAACAGGTGGTATCTGTTTCCCGAGGACCACCGTCCTCCCCTGTGGAAGTGGCTAACTCACAGCATTGATTATTGGCATCCACGAGAAATAGCCAAAGCTTGGTTGGGAGGCGACTATCCCAGCCAAACGATCTTCCCCCAACATTGTGCGCCGACCCGAGCAGGTGGCAGCATTCGACTGTACAGATCATCCGGTTTGGGCTGGGATCTGGTCGGGGACGAACTCAAGGCGGCGGTTCAAGACAGCATCAACCACAAGGATGATGGGGGGCAGCTAGCCGGGAGTCAGCATACGAAGTGGCTTGTGGTGGTATTGGACAGTAGGTGGGGTGGAACGGAAGCCTTTCACCAATTTGTCGAACCGCCCCAACAAGAGGGTCATTGGTCCCAGCAGACGCCTGGCCTCTTTCACAATCTCGACTACCGAGGACTCGACGAAGTGTGGATAGTGGCTATGGTCGATGGAGTAGGCAACACTCTGTTTCTAAAATTGCCAACAGGCAGGACACCCTTTCACATCAAAGGTTCCGACCCGGAAGCTCATGATGTGATGGTCACCGGAGATGCCGCAGTGGCGCTGTTGCGGGGCCAACGAGGCATAACCAACGACGTAGGCATCGCTTTCTAAAGGTTTGTCACGGGGCGAGGTCGTTCCTACGGTTCAAGAACCATGACATCGAGCATGATTAGCTAGACGACGCCGCGAATCCGAATGCTTAGCCATTGGAGCAGGGATCAGGTGTGCCCACACTATTGGCGTGGACCGCAACGAGTTTGCGGACGCGCAGGGGGTGATTCACCCGAAAGACCGAAACAGCCCCCCGCACGATCGCAGAAAAGGCATCCTCAAAAGTGAGGGCACACCTGGGTCTCCACCAAGCTGGACCCGAACCCCATGCAATTGGCCAACTCCCAACAAATCGCGAAGGGGGCACCCAAAGGGCGATCATATAGCTGCCAAGGGGCGTATCATCCTTCTTGTGATTGGGCGGATCTATATACACAACTATAAATGCTTGGTCAACTTCGAGCTTATGCTCCAAGAGACCGTCTTGTTGCTCGGCCCAAACGGTGCGGGCAAGACCGCGGTGCTCGAAGTGGTTTACGGACTTCGCAGGCTTTTGGCTGGCGAGATCAAGATCACCGACCCTGATGCTTTTCATCCCTCGACCCTTACCCGTTGGCAGACTCTTTCCGATCAAGTGTTTGAACTCGACGCCAAGGTGGGTGAGGAGTCTTTTAGGTATAGGCTCATCATAGAGCATGATCCGGGGGGGAGACTCTCCATCGTAACGGAAGAGAGTCTCCGCAGCAACGGGACGAATTTGTTCAGTTGCATCAGGGGCAAAGTGCAACTCTTCCGGGACGACGGATCCGAGGGGCCTTCTTACAGCACCGACTGGACCGAGTCGGCGCTGGCGCGAGTTGCCCCGCATCCGAGCAACACCCGCCTCACGGCTTTCATGAATGCAATCCGGAAAACGCTGGTCTGCACAATCAATCCGTTTCTGCTCAATGTGGAATCGACCCGAGAGGATGACCTCCTTGATCGCGACGCCAAGAACTTCGTGGATTGGTATAGACACGCAGTTCAAGAAAACCCGACATCAGCTCGCTCCCTGGTTGAAGCCCTGAAGCCCGTGATAGTTGGACTTAGCGACCTTCGCCTTCCGCAGTTCGGCCTGGACAGTCGAGCGCTGCTCATTGATTTCGTCAAACACGGCCGACGAAATGACTACGACGGAAAATACGAGTTGTGGTTCAACGAACTCTCCGATGGCCAGCGGGCGCTGATCGTACTGTATGCCCTGTTACATCTCAGACACCGTGACAGCGGCGTTTGGCTGTTTATCGACGAACCCGACAACTACGTGGCCTTGGCCGAGATACAGCCTTGGCTTATGGAACTGGTTGATCTCTGTATGGAAACGCCCTCCCAAGCGGTAATCTGCTCACACCACCCGGAGTTGATCGACTACCTTGGTCCCGAGAGCGGGGTGATCCTCAGCCGAGAGACTTCTTCCATCACCACCGTGCGGCCACTTGTATCAGCAATATCCACCAACAACCTCAAGCTGTCAGAAGTGATCTCCCGAGGTTGGGGGGAGTGAGCCGCAACGTCCGTGTCGTAGTTCTCTGCGAGGATCGTCAGCACGAAACCTTTCTCAGACGCTTTTTCAAGAAAAACCGTTGGAACACCCGTGATCTTCGCATCGAAAGATCGCCTGCGGGTAGAGGATCGGCCGAGAGTTTCGTGCGGAGCCGATTCCCGAGAGAATTACAGGCTCTGCGTTCAAAAGGCGGGGAAAGGGCGTACCTCGTCGTAATGATCGACGGCGACCAACAGGGCAGTCGTGGTCGCATCTCCTCACTCAAAACAGCATGTGAAGAGCAGGGAATGGCCCCACCTGGCAACAGCGAGCGGGTAATGATCTGCGTTCCGACATGGAACATTGAGACATGGATCGCCTATCTCAACGGCGAAGAGGTTGATGAGAACCGTTCCGATTACCCACGCTTGCTAAAGGCGCGGGACTGCGAACCCTCCGTACAGAACCTCGTCGACATGTGCCACCGCCGGACGCTGCGCGCTCCGTTCCCTCCCTCACTGGAAGCTGCTTGCTTCCAATACCAACGCGTTATCGGATAGCGAACCGAGACGACGACTCAAGCTGATCACACTACAGGTGGCGGTCTCCTGTCTTGGAGAGTAGACGCCCTTGCAATCAGCGGTTTCCCGGTTCGATTGTCGTAGCAGGGTTTCTGTATTCGCTCTGGACGACACACATGTCGGTAATATAACTGATAACCAAGACAGCCATAAGGCCCCGGACCTGGGGAAAGGCCCCTATACGGTGTGGAGCTGACGGGACTTGAACCCGTGACCTCTTGCATGCCATGCAAGCGCTCTTCCAAGCTGAGCTACAGCCCCCGGCTCTCCCGGAGTATATATCAGGCGGACTGGAGCTCGGAGGCCGTTGGAGGGGCGGGCGCGGTCCAGGGAATCCGGGGCGCGTCCCCCCATAACCCCTCAAGGCCGTAATACCGCCGATGGTCCGGTGAGAAGATGTGTATCACAATGTCGCCGTAATCCAACAAGACCCACTCGGCCTCCGCCAACCCCTCCTCCCCCAGGCGATCAAGCCCCTTGTCCCGAAGAAGGTGCTTCAACTCCGCGGCCACGCTTTGGATGTGCAGGCGGGAACGGCCCGTGGCGATCACGAACACATCGGTGATACCCATGGCCTCCCCCACCCGAAGCAGTACGATGTCGGTGGCGCTCTTCCGCGCCAGGAGATCTGCGACCAGCCGAGCGGCCTCGAGCGTCTCTACTCAAACACCTCCTGGGTACCGATGTGTTCTCCCATCATAAGTCTGCGGGGGATACGTAGAGCCGGTTTTCGCTGATGTATTCCCCTACGCCTCCGGGAACCAGGGAACTGATGCTCCGTCCCGATCGAACCCTCCGGCGCACCTCCCTGGAACTGATCTCCAGACGTGGGCAGTCCAACCACACCGGCGGGCGGCCCACGGCCTCCTCCACCTCGACAGGATCGCTTCCCGGCCGCCGAGCAACGGCCAGGCGGGCGCGCCGAACAACCTCTTCCCACCGCATCCAACTGCGCAACCCCTGAGCAGCATCGGACCCCATCACCAGGTAGATCTCGTCCGCGGATGGGAAAGTCTCCAGGGTGTCCGCCATGTAGCTGGGGCCCTCCCGCCGGGTCTCGCAATCGTTGACCGTGTAGTGGGAGACCCCCTCGGTGGCTCGCTTCACCATCTCCAGCCGGTGATGAGCGGCGGTCGGCGGCGGGGAGGGCTTCCACCAGGGAATTCCGGTCGGTATGAACTCCACCACCGAAACCCCGAGTTGGCGGTAGGCCGCTTCCGCCAGTGCCAGATGAGCCAAGTGAGGAGGATCGAAGGTACCACCCAACAGAGCCCTGATCACCTCCCCTACCTTAGCCGTTGCCCCCGACGGTGGCGACGGTCGAGTCTTCCTGCGGCTCACGTCTACCCACCGCTCGGCGGGCGGGATACCAGCCTGAGCCTCCCCCAAGGGTGGCCCGTACTGCTCCCGCAGGCCAATGCGGGCTCGGGGTTGACATACCGCCCATCGATTCGCAGGGACAGATGCACCGCTGATAGCCCGTGGTCGGCGCCGGACCGGCCCAGCACCTCTCCAACACGTATCCACTGACCCACCGAGACCCACACGGACGACAGATAGGAGACGCTCACCCGCACCCTGTTCTCGGGAGCGATCGTCACCGACATCCGGCCGGCCACCCTGCCGGCGAAGGTCACGGTCCCTGAAACGGCCGCCCGCACGGTTCCGGCCCAGGGGGATGCCAGGTCCACACCCCAGTGGCCTCCTGTGGGTGCCGGCGAGAACCGGCGAACCGTCTCCCCCGGCACCGGGGGCGTCAATGCGAGGTCACAGGATGGTGCGGCCCATGCCGGGGAGGGCAAGAGCAACGCCACTGCTGAAAGAAAGGCGGCCCACCACCCAGCCCGTCCGAAGCGACATCCGTTCACCACCATAGGATGACAACGCAACGTGTTCGATTTCAAGTCTCTCCCCCGGGTTTTTCACGCCGCCCGTCATTTGCCGGACGGATTCCCCTGTCCCGGGACACGCTAAATTTCGGCACCGAGCAGGACTCCACCGAAAGGGAAGCTTTGAAAAAGACCAGAGTCGCCTTGATGGGATTCGGGCGAATCGGGAGAAACGTCTTCCGGCTTCTGGCAGGCCATCCTTTCCTGGAAGTGGGAGTGATCGCCGACGTGGCCGATCCCGTCGGGCTGGCTTACCTCCTGAAGTACGACTCCATTTACGGCCGGTTCCCCGGACAAGTCTCCTACGCCGACGGGGTGTTGCTGGCCAACGATCAGGAAACGCCGATCATCGACGCCCGTCGCCCCGGCGACGTCGACTGGCGGCAGTGGAACGCCTCGGTGGTCGTGCAGGCCACCGGGCAGCAACAGACAATGGAGGAATGCCGCCGCCACATCGCCGCCGGCGCGCGGGGAGTAGCGCTGGCCTCCACCCCCCTCACGCTCGGTGACATCCCCATTCTTCTCCGGGGAGTGAACGACCAGGTCCTGGAGTCCGGCACGGAGGTGATCGCATTGGGCTCCAACACCTCGAACGCCCTGGCCCCGATCCTCTGCACCCTCTCGGACAGCTTCGGACTCCGGCGGGGGTTTTTCACCAGCGTCCACGCCATAACCAATGCCCAACGGCTCGCCGACGTGCCCACTTCGGGCTTCCGCTCAAGCCGGGCGGCGGCCGACAATATCATCCCCTCCCCCACCAGGGCGGCCGAGATCCTGGCGGCGATCCGTCCGGAGTTCTCGGGAAAGCTGAGGGCGCTCGCCCTCAACGTTCCTGTGGCTGACGGCTCCACCGTTGACCTGGTGACCGAGTTGGAGACTCCGGTGGATCCCGACCGCGTGAACCAGGCCCTGAGGGAGGCCTGCCAGACCCGCTACCGGGGAATCGTCGAGTATTCCACCGATCCCATCGTCTCCTCCGACGTGACCGACGTCAGCGAGTCGGCGGTGTTCGACAGCCTGGCCACCATGGTTATCGGGGGTCATCTTGTCAAGACCGTGACCTGGTACAACAACGGTTGGGGTTACGCGGCGCGCATTGTGGAGGTCCTGGAAAAGATGAGCAGAGCATGACGACCAGGGTGGCGATCAACGGATTCGGAAGGATCGGGCGTTCGGTGTTGCGGATTCTCATCCAAAGAAACCTGCCTCATCTGGCGGTGGTGGCTGTCAACGACCTGGCGGACGACGACGTCCTGGCCTACCTGCTCCGGTACGACTCGGTGATGGGCCGCCTGGATCAGAAGGTCGAGTTGACCGAGGGGGTGATGACGGTAGGCCGACATGAGGTCCGCATGCTGTGCGAACCGGATCCGTCCCGGCTTCCGTGGGACGAACTGGGAGTGGATGTGGTTGTGGAGTCCACGGGAGTGTTCCGCACCCGCAGCGCCCTGAACAAACACCTGGAGGGGGGAGCGAAGCGGGTGATTCTCACCGTTCCCCCCAAGGATGACCTCGACCTGACCCTGGTGCTGGGCGTGAACGATCACCTGCTCGGGCCGGACGCCTCCCTCATCTCCAATGCCTCCTGCACCACCAACTGCCTTGCCCCTCTCGCCAAAATCCTCCACGACCACTTCGAGATCCGCCGCGGGCTGATGACCACGGTGCACGCCTACACGAACGACCAGAGGCTGGCCGACGTTCCCCATGCCGATCTTCGGCGTAGCCGCGCCGCCACCGAGAACATCATTCCCACCAGCACCGGAGCCGCCAAGGCGGTGGGGAAGGTGCTTCCCGAGTTGGAGGGAAGGCTGGACGGGATGGCGATGCGGGTGCCGGTAGCCGATGGGTCGATTGTGGACCTGGTGGTGGAACTGTCGGCCGATGTCACGGCCGAAGAACTGAACGACACGGTTCGGGCCGAAGCGGCAGGGCGGTTCGCCGGGATCGTGGAGTACACCGAGGCCCCGGTCGTCTCCTCCGACATCATCGGCAATCCCCATTCCACCGTCTTCGATTCGGGAGGCACCGAGGTCCTGGGCGCCAACCTGGCAAGGACCCTCGCCTGGTACGACAACGAGTGGGGTTATTCCAACCGGGTGGTGGATCTCATCGACCGATTGGCGACACTGGCCGCCTGATGGGCCCGACAGGGGCTTTCCGACGGTAGTCGGCGAGGTTCTCCACGAACCGCTCCAGTTGCAGGAGGTTCCTCACCTCGTACACCTCCGTGCAGTGCGCCGACATCCGGGACTGGAGGGAGTCTCCGGTGTCCCAATAGGCCCGGGGCTCCGGATTCAGCCAATAAACCGCCTCCGCCACTCTCGCCATCTCCGCCAAGGCCTCCCCTGGGAAGTCCCGGTAGTTGTTGCGAGCGTCTCCGGCGATGATCACGGTGGAGCGGGCGGTCAGTTCGCCTCCGTAACGGTTGGAGAACCGGGAGAACGCATTCCCGTAGTCGGAGTGGCCGTCCAATTCCACCACCTCGGCTTCCGAGAAGATCCGCTGGGCGGCCTCTCCGAAGCGGAGTCCGGGTGTGAGGAGGTCCGTGATTTCGTCCACCCCGTCCACGAAGGCGAAGGCTCTAAGACTGGAGAAGCGGGCCGACATCGCATAGGTGAACTGCAGGGTGAACCGGGCGAAGGTTACCATGGAGCCCGACACGTCACATAGAAGGAAGATTTCGGGACGGAAACGTCGCATGGAGCGGAAACGAACATCCAGGGGGACGCCGCCGGTGGCCAGGGAGGCCCGGACCGTGCGGCGGAAGTCCAGACGACCCCGGCGGCGGTGAAGATCCCGCCGGGCTAGCCGGGCGGCCAGTTTACGGGTGAGCGGCCCTATCAGTTCCTCGATCCGGCGGAGTTGCGCATCGGAGGCATGCATGAGGTCCATTTCCTCCAGCGGCGGGGCGCGCAGCGTGGCCGCCACCGCCTGGCTTCCCCGATCGGCCACCAGCCGTCGGCGAATCTCCGCCATCAGTTCCTCTCTCAGTCTCTCGATCAGCGCATCGACCTCCTCGGCCCGAAAGCGCCTCTCCAGGGCTTCCCCGCGGAGGCCCGTATGGGGTCCCCGTTCTTCCATCAACTCCATCAGCATCTGCCGCAGAGCATCGACGTCCAGCCGGCGCAGGGTGCGGTAGAGGTAATAGGCGCCTCCCACCGGACGTCCGGAGGTCATCCCCGCCAACTCCTCCACCGCCCGCTCCACCAGGCCGCGGACCGTCTCCCAATCGTGACTCCCCATAGCTGCGGCCAGCAACTCCGCAAGGGAACCCGACCCGCCGGAGCTTCCTTGCGGCGAAGAGCCATCAGGGGAGACGGACTCCCCACCGATGTCGAACTCGGCCGGGGGTGGGGGCCGGTCCAAGGCGAAGAACACCTCGAAGGCGGTGTCGAAGGCATCGAGGTGCCGGGCGGACTTGACCAGGGTGGCTCCCAAGGCAGCCTTGAGGGCGGCGCGATCGGCCAAATCCACCACGGCCACGGCCTCCAAGGCGTCGATGGTCTCCACGGTTGACACCGGAATCCCGGCCGCTCTCAGCTCCTCCACAAAGTCGGTCAGCAGTCCCAACACGGCGCTTCAGCCCTCGGTGGCCAGTTCCTTGATAGCGATGTCTATATCGGCCTGATACTTGAGCAGGACGTGCGACGTTTCGGAGAAGGATTCGGGGTCAATTCTCGCCACCCCCAGAGTGAGCAGGGTCCGCGCCCAGTCGATGGTCTCCGAAACCGATGGAGGCTTTTTGAGGGCCATTCCCCTGAGACTGCGGGCCACCTGGGCGATGGAATCGGCCAAAGCCTCGGGTAAGTCCGGGGCGCGGGCCAGGAGGATCTCCCGTTCCCGTTCCGGGCTGGGATAGGGGATGTGCAGGAACAGACAGCGGCGACGCAGCGCCTCGGAGAGCTCGCGTGTGTTGTTGGAGGTGAGGATCACCAGGGGCTGGGAATCGGCTCTGACCGTCCCCAACTCCGGAATGGTGATCTGGAACTCGGAGAGAACCTCCAGGAGCAACGCTTCGGTCTCCATCTCGACCCGGTCGATTTCATCAACCAGAAGCACGACCGGATCGGGCGATGCGATAGCCGTCAGGAGAGGTCGGGGCAACAAGAAACTCTCCGAGAAAATGTCCTCGGACATCTCCTTCCACCCGGACGAGGAATCAGAGGAGATCCGAAGTAGTTGTTTCCGGTAGTTCCACTCATAGAGGGCCTTCGACTCGTCGAGGCCCTCATAACACTGCAGCCGCACCAGCCTGCGTCCCCCGCCGGCGGCCAACGCCTTGGCCAACTCGGTCTTCCCCACTCCGGCCGGACCCTCGGCGAGCACGGGTTTATTGAGGCGCATGGCAAGATAAACCACCTGGGCGATCCGCGCAGACGGCAGATAACCCTGGGCCGCCAAGGCGTCGATTATTGCCTCCGGGGACTGGAACGGGTCGGGAATAGTGGATCCTCCCTGGTGCGGAAGCACCCAGTTTACCCGACCCGGCAGGGGGCCTCCGCAGCTGACATAGCCATGTGTCCCGAGACCGGTAATCTTAAATCACGCAACTATGAAAATCATCATTGTTGGGGCTGGGGCGGTCGGCAGCTATCTGGCCGAACGCCTCTCGGCCGATGGCCAGGAGGTGGTGGTCATCGAAGCGAATCCCCATACTGCAGAAGCCCTCAATTCCCGATTGGACGTACTGACGATCACCGGCAACGGCGCCGGTCAGGGAGTGCTAAAAGAGGCCATAGAGGCGGTAGGCAACTCGGTGGACCTACTAATCGCAGTCACCGACCAGGACGGGGTCAACGCCCTGGCCTGTCATTCGGCCACCACCCTGGGAATCAGCCAGACGGTGGCCCGGATCTCCGATTCCGCCCTGAGGTCGGGACTGCACAATATGGGAGTGAAGGTGGTCATTGACCCGGATGAAGCCACCGCCGACGAACTGGTGAGGCTGGTCCGGTTGAGCGGCCTCTCCGAACACTGGGAGTTCGCCAACGGGAGATTGCTGTTGGTGGGCGCCATCGCCCAACCCTCCTCTCCCCTTCTGGAAAAGCCTCTGCGGGACCTCGCCAATCTCAGCAAGAGGCGGGATTTCCTGGTGGTGGCCATCATCCGGGACGGCGACACCCTGGTGGCCAGGGATCACACCAGGGTACGGGAAGGCGATCACGTCCTGATGATGGTGGATCCCCGGGATGTCAAGTTCGCGGCCAAGCTGCTGGGAATCAAGACACGGCTCGCCACCCGTGCAGTGGTAACCGGCGACTCCCGGCTGTCCAGGGTCGCCATCCGAAAGCTCTGCGAGGCGCGGTTGTCGGTGACTTACATCAGCCCCGATCGCGTGATCTGTCGCGAAATGGCCGAGGACAACCCCCGGGCTCTGGCCATATGCGATGATCCCGTTCACCCCGACACCTTGGGAAGGCTGGATCTGGGAGAGAGGGACGCCCTTCTAGCGCTTTCCGAAGACGATGCGAGCAACGCTCTCGTGTGCCTGGTGTCCAAGGCGCTGGGCGTGCAGATGGCTGTCGCCCGACTGCATAATCAGCACCACGTGGAGTTGCTGGAAGGGAAGGGAATCGACGCGGCGGTCTCGCCTCGTCTGCTGGCTGCCGGGAGCATCCTTCGGTACGTTCGCCGGGGAGTCGTCCACTCGGTGGTCACATTCAGCGACTCGGACGCGGAAGCCATTGAGCTGGACGTGGGACCCGAAAGCCCGGTCGCCGGACTGCGGACAATGGACATCGACCTCCCTGAGGGGTCAATGGTCGGGGGTATCGTCCGGAACATGTCCCCGATCCTGCCCCGCGGAGAGACCGTGATCGAGCCCGGGGACCGGATTATCGTGTTCAGCCTTCCCGATCACATCACTACTGTCGAGAACCTTTTCCACGGGGAAGAGACGTGAAATTGACCTCCGCGGTGGGCTGGCTGGGTCGCCGCGGGATGTTCACCTCCCTGCTCCTGGTAACCGGGGTGACCGCCATGGCGGTGGGCCTGATGATGCTGCTGGCCGCAGGGGTGTCGCTTCTGTACGGCGAATACTCCGATGCCAGGGCGATCGGGGCGGCCGCCGCGGTCACGGTGGCCACCGGAGGACTGCTGCGCTTGTCTGTGGAGAAGCCCACCGCCCTCACCACCCGGGCAGGGTTCGCGGGCGTGGGCATCGCCTGGCTGATGATGTCGGCCTTCGGGACCCTGCCCTATCTCTTCTCCGGCGCGATCCCCGACGTCACCGGCGCCGTGTTCGAGACCGTTTCCGGTTTCACGACCACCGGCGCCTCCCTGCTGGCCGATCCCGGCCAACTCTCCCACGGCATTCTCTTCTGGCGGTCGCTCACCCAATGGATGGGTGGGATGGGAATTATCTTGCTGTTCGTGGCGGTGCTGCCCCTGTTGGGAGTGGGCGGGCTGGAGTTGGCCCGCGCCGAGTCCCCAGGAGCGGACCCCGATCGGCTGACGCCCCGTTTCCAGGACACCGCCAAGCGCCTGTGGCTGATCTACCTGATGCTCACATGCGCCGAGGCGCTGCTGCTCTGGGCAGGCGACATGGACCTCTTCCAGGCGGTCAACCATTCCCTGACCACCCTGTCCACGGGGGGCTTCGGCACCGAGGTCACCTCCATCACCGGATTCAGCGCCTACACCCAGTGGGTGTTGATCGTCTTCATGGTCCTCGCCGGTGTCTCCTTTGCTCTCCACTTCCGAGCCCTGCTCCACCCCCGCCGATACTTCGCCAACGAGGAGTTCCGTGTGTACTTCACGGTGGTGGCGGCCGCCGCGGCCTGGCTGACCATCGCTCTCGCCAACCAGGGAACCGGGTGGGAACAGGCGGTGCGGGAGGGAGTCTTCACCGCGGTGTCGATGGTGACGACCACCGGCTACAGCACCGCTGATTTCGGATCGTGGATGCCGCCTATGCAAATGTTGGTGCTGGTCCTGATGACTCTGGGCGGGATGGCGGGATCCACAGCGGGGGGCATAAAGAGCTTTCGGTTGAAGGTGGTGGCGAACACCGCCCTCACCGAGTTACGACAGGTGATCCACCCCCGAGGGATGTTCATAATCCGGCTCAACAAGCGCCCGCTTTCTACCCACATCATCCGCGGAAGCTTCTCCTTCTTGACTCTGTACCTCTTCCTCTTGGCGGGCGGGGCGCTGGCCTTCGTCACCATCGAGTCTTCCCTGGGGTCCTCGGACCTGGGCACCTCGCTCTCGGCAGTGGTCGCCAGCCTGGGGAACATCGGACCGGGGTTGGGAGAAGTGGGACCCGCAGCCAACTACGCCATGGTCTCTCCTCCCGGCAAATGGCTGCTGTCCCTGTTGATGATCGTGGGGCGTTTGGAGATCCTTCCCATCCTGGTGCTCGCCATGCCCTCCGTTTGGCGCAAGTAGGAAGTCAGGCCGCCCCCTCGCCGTCTCGACACCTCACCGACCAGGGGAAACGGAGAGTTACCGACCAGGGCCGGGGCTCGGGCGGCTATTCCCTCAATACCACCAGATCGTCGCGGTGGATGAGTTCTGTCGTGGGATGGGCGCTTGCCTGGAGGCTCCGGCAGTCGGATGCGGAGATACGGGCAATGCCCTTGGCGATGGTCCTGCCCTCAGGATCCAGCACCTCCACCGCCTCCCCGGCGATGAAACCACCCTCGATCTCCCGTACTCCAACCGGCAACAGGCTTGCATTCAGGCGGGTGATCGCCCGCACCGCTCCGGCGTCCAGGGTCACCCGACCACCGGAATCCTGTCCGAATGCGATCCAGAGTTTGCGGGCGCTGAGTTTCCGGGCTTCGGGATTCACCCAGGTGCCGATCGACTCTCCCCGACATATCCGGTCCACCACCCGGGGTTCGGCCGACGAGGCAACCACGGTCGGGATTCCGGAGAAGGCGGCCATCCGGGCTGCGGCCACCTTGCTGGACACACCGCCCGACCCGAGGCGTCCCCCAGGCAGACCCGCGATGGAGTCGAGCGTCCAGTCTGCCGAGGAGATTTCATCTATCAGGCTGGCGTCCTGCGAGGAGGGATCCGCCGAATAGAGCCCGGGAGTGTCGGTCAGCAGGATCAGCAGGTCGGCCGAGACCAGATGGGACACCAGCGCCGCCAACCGATCGTTGTCTCCCACCCGCAACTCCTCCACCCCCACCGTGTCGTTCTCGTTGACCACCGGAACTATGCGACGTTCCAGCATGCTGGAGAGAGCCGTCCGGGCGTTGAGATAAGGGGTCCGGCTCGCCAGCACTCCCCGGGTCAAGAGCACCTGGCCGATCACCAGCCCCCGCTTGGCGAACTGGGCCGCGTACATGCCCATCAGCCGGCTCTGTCCCACAGCCGCCGCCACCTGCAGCCCGGCCAGGTCGGAAGGCCTGCTGGAGAGGCCCAGGGCGGGAAGCCCCGCCGCCACCGCCCCCGACGTGACCAGAACGGTTGGGTACCCCGACGAGAAGGCCCGGGCCACATGTTCCACCACCCGCTCCAGGGCAGCCGGATCCAGCCCCTTCTCCACCTCGACCAGGCTGGAGGAACCAATTTTCACCACCAGTACGCCTCCGGGGGCAATGGACTGTCTCACTCGGGCTCCTCCAAATCGGGATCCTCGTATTGAAGTTCCACCCCTCCGATCCGAACCGTGTCGCCGTGACGGGCGCCGGCCTCCCGGAGGGCCCGGCCCACGCCTATCCGATCCAGCCTGGTGGAAGCGAGCCGGGCTGCTTCGGGAGTCTCGAGGTCGCCCAGAGCCACTGCCCGCTCCGCCGCCATCCCCACCACGGTCCACCCCCCCTCGACCCGGTCGACCGCGAAGCCTCGATGATGAGGCCGGTGCAATATGAAGCCCTCCCGAGGAGCAGCGGTCTCCCGCGCCCTCGCCACCAGTTGCCCGACCCTGCGTAGAAGCGGCCCCAGCCCGTGTCCCGTCACCGCCGAGATCAAAAAGGCGCCGGGGATCGCCTTGGCAACCTCGTCCGATTCCGGAAGGTCGGCCTTGTTGACCGCTATCACCCGGGGACGTTCCACCAAACGGGGAGAGTACTTCTCCAACTCGCCCAGAAGGACATCCATTTGCGTCCCGGGCTCCATCTCGGCCACCGGAGAAGGATCGAGCATGATCACGAGCACCGAAGCCCGCTCGACATGACGAAGGAACGTGTGCCCCAACCCCCTGCCCTCGGCCGCACCCTGTATCAGCCCGGGAACATCGGCCAGGGTGAACTCCTCATCGTCTATCGCCACCACTCCCAGGTTGGGAGTGAGGGTGGTGAACGGATATGAGGCCACCTTCGGACGGGCGGCCGACACACGGGACAGAAGGGTGCTCTTTCCGGCATTCGGGAACCCCACCAAAGCGGCATCGGCCTGCAGTTTCATCTCCAACCGAAACCATCCCCGGAGCCCCTTTTCCCCTTCCTCGCTGACCGCAGGAACACGATGTTGGGGGCTGACCAACCCGGCATTGCCCCGACCGCCCCTTCCTCCCCGCAGCAACACCACCTGTTGTGAGTCTTCCACCAGGTCCGCCAGCAGCGCTCCGGCATCGTCGTACACGGAGGTCCCCGGCGGCACCGGGATCACCAACCGAGCGCCCCTTCGGCCGTGACGAAGGCGATCAGCGCCTTTGCCGCCGCTCTCCGCCGCATGATGGGGATGGCGCTGATAGCGGAAGAGCGTTCCTATGGACGGATCGGCGAGCACCACAACATCCCCGCCTCTTCCCCCCGAGCCGCCGACCGGTTTTCCTCTGGGCTTCCCGCGCCGCCGCTCGAAGCTGACCATGCCACTCCCGCCGTCTCCGGCGCGAAGGTGCACCCTGACCGAGTCAACGAACATCGCGACCGGCCGGAAGCCGAATCAGTCGGTAAGAACGCTCACCAGGCGGCGACGATTCCGTTCCCCGTACTTGACCACGCCCGAGGCGCGGGCATACAACGTGTCGTCACTCCCCCGACCAACATTGAGCCCGGGGTGTATGCGAGTCCCGCGTTGTCGAACCAGCACCGCTCCGGAATGGACCAGCTGCCCGTCGAACACCTTGGGACCCAGCCGCTTGGAGTGCGATTCTCGTCCGTTTCGGCTGGAGCCTCCCGCTTTGGTCTTGGACATCTCAGCTCTCCTTCTCAGAATCGGTTGGCAGGTCTATGTTCAGGATCTCGATCTGGCTGTACTTCTGGCGATGGCCGATGCGACGCCGGTAGCCGGTCTTGGACTTGTATTTGAAAATGCGGATCTTGGGTCCCTTCACCTCCCCGAGCACTCGGGCCGTGACCCGCGCTCCCCGTAGTGCAGATCCGGTCAACACCTTTCCGTCCCCGTCCACGACCAACACCGGATCAAAGGCGATGTCGTCGAGTTCCCGGGACAGGCGCTCCACGCTGATCACGTCCCCGGGAGCGACCCTGGCCTGCTTCCCACCGGTGGCTATTACTGCATACATGCTAAGTCAGTCATTCTACGCTACGGGAAGCCGGAACGCCAAGGTCAAACACCGGCCGCGACCTGGGGGCGGGAAGAGGTCGGATCCTGCACTATCCGGCCCTGGCCTCCACAACTGTCGCACGGTTTGGAGAACGACTCCAGCAGACCGGCCGAGACATTCTTGCGCGTCATCTCCACCAAGCCGAGACGGGAGACTTCAAATGCCTCCGTCCTTGTCTTGTCCCTGGCCAGTACCTCATTCAACTTCGCCAGGACCTTTCGCTGGTTCGACTCACGGGTCATGTCGATGAAATCGATGACGATGATGCCTCCGATGTCCCGCAATCGCAACTGGCGCCCGATTTCCTCGGCAGCCTCCAAATTGTTCTGAAGGATGGTGTCCTCCAGGTTGGATCGCCCCACGAACCGCCCGGTGTTGACGTCCACCACGGTCAATGCCTCGGTGGAGTCAAAGACCAGATGTCCTCCCGACGGCAGTGGCACCCGTCGCTTCAATGCCTTCCTCACCTGATCGTCCACATGGAATCGCTCGAAGAGCGGGATGGGGTTCTCATAACGCCGCACCCGGGAGACCAAGTCCGGATCGGCAGACCGCAGATAGTCGACGGCCCGCTTGTGGGACTCCTTGTCGTCGACTTCTACGCGTCGCGTCTCCGAAGTGAGGTGCTCGCGGATCACCCTGATCAACAGGTCGGAGTCCCGGTGCAGCAACCGGGGACCCCCTCCCCGAGTCGCCTCATCGGTTATCTTCGTCCACCGGTCCGCCAACTTAGCCACCTCCGACTCGATCTCTTTCGACGTGGCCTGGCGGGCCGCGGTCCGGGCGATCACGCCGAACCCCGGAGGCACCATCTCGGCCACGACTTGCCTGAGTCGGGAACGTTCCGCCCGGGACAACCGCTGGGATATGGCGACGCTGGAGAGTCCGGGCTGCAGGACCAAGAACCGGCCGGCCAGCGACACATGGCCGCGCAGACGGGGCCCCTTTGCGCCCATCGAGTCCCGCCTGACCTGCACGATCACTTCGTCTCCCTCGGAGATGACCTGCTCTACCCGGGGCCGGGCGCCCCTGCCGAACCGCTCAGGATCGACGTACACATCATCGGCGTAGAGCACCCCGTTCTTCCCCTCGCCGATGTCCACGAACGCGGCTTCCATCCCCGGCAACACGTTGCGCACCACCGCCAGGTATATGTTTCCCACCAGGGAAATGCTGCCGGGACTCTCCGAGTAATACTCCACGAGGTCCGGGCCCTCCATGATGGCCACCCTGGTACCTTCTCCCACACTCACCAGTATCTTGCTTCGCAACGAGGAGGGCCGGCTCACCGGTGCGGCGGGAACGCTCTCGGAGACGGTTCCTGTCCGCTGGCTCGGCGCTGACCCTCGGGTCGTGGAAATACTGGGGCGTCTCTTCCCCGAACTCCGCGGCCGAGCCTTCGGACCCTTCTTTTTCTTGGCGGTCTTCACGCCGGTGGCCGCCTTTGCGGCTATGCGGCGGATCTCCACCTCCGAACCATTGACCCGGCGCTTCTTTCGCGTTTCTACAAAGTCACCGCCGACCCGGCGGATTACCTCGGTTCCGCGCCGACGTCGAAACCTTCCCATTACAGCCCTCCTGATTAAATTGCCGTAGGAAACATGCCGCCCTCTCGACCTGCAAACCCCTGGTCCCTAGGCCTTAAACCCAGCCGGAAGGGGGGAGGACCCGAGAGCCCGACACCAAAACTTGTCGCTTCGTGGGCTAATAGCAACCGCGGCCAAGCCCATCGACACTCAATATGCTACACAAACTCTCATTGCAAAGTGAAATCTCCTGTACAGAGGAGCATGGACATCACCGGCGGGCTACCTCGCCAAGAGGCTCCGGTCCCCGGCGAGGGCGCCGAACCTGACGCGGGAACGCAATCTCCAGACCGATACGGCAATCCCCACACCGGCCGTCGAAGTGAGGTAGAAGGAGCCTCCCCGGCTCAGGAAGGGTAAGGGGAGCCCGGTGATGGGCACCAGCCCCAAGGTCATCCCCACGCTGACGAATACGTGGAACATCAGGAAGGCGGCCACCCCCATCGAGAGCAGGGACCCGTATTGATCGGACGCGGTGACCGCTATCCGCAACAGTCGCCACAGCACGTAGCCGAAGGCCAGTAGAACCACCGACCCTCCCACGAATCCCAACTGCTCGCCCACCGCCGTAAATATGAAGTCACTCTCTTGTTCCGGTACCAGCCCCTGGTTGGTTATGGCCCCCTGGAAGAGTCCCTGGCCGGTCACCTGGCCCGAGGACATGGCCAGCCTGGCTTGCCGGATGCTCCACCCGAGACCCTGGGGGTCCAGGTCGGGATCGATGAACACCCGCAGCCGGTCTATCTGATGCCCCGCCAGAAGGTCGAAACGCCAAATCGTGGTGACAACTCCCACCGCCGTCAGCGCCAGGATTGTCATCTGGGTTCGAGTTGCCCCGGCCACGAACAGCATCAGCAGGAGAATGAAGGGAAGCGACATCATGGTTCCCAGATCAGGCTGCAGGAAGATCAGCCCCAGGGGAGGCGCCAACAGTGCCAGGGCATATCCGACTTTCCGCCAGGGCAGTTGCTGGTAGCTCTCTTCGGGACCGCGGCTGAGCAGGGACGCCAGGGACATGACCAGCGCCAACTTGGTGAACTCGGCGGGCTGGATGTTCACCGGACCAATGGTGATCCATCGTTGGACGCCCTTCACAGGATCGAACAGAAACGCAGCCCCCAAGGCAACCATGCAGCCCAGGTAAAGAACGGGGGCAAGAAACTGGTAGTTCCGATAGTCGACATAGCTGAGCGCGAACATTCCGACCACACCGATCAGCATGAACACCATTTGACGCTCCGTGGAGGCCGACGGCAGCAACTCCTGGCGTTCCAGGGCTGTCCTGGTCGCCGAGAAGATCATAAGCAAACCGAAGCCCGACAACGCCACCACCGCCGCCATCAAACCCAGATCGGGACGGGCGACGCCTTCCTCCGTCACCCACCATCCGCGTGTCGGTCGAGAGTGCAAATGCATCAGTTGGTCTCTTCCCCGGCCTCGATCGGGTCCAGTTCCTCCCCCATCAGATACTGCATTATGTAGCGTCCCATCGGCGCCGCCACCCTTCCTCCCGAGCCACCCTGATCCACCAGCACCACCACCACCCACTTCGGGTTGTTGATGGGAGCCACCCCCACGAACCAGGCGTGGCTGTCCCGATTGGCGGAGGATTGACCGGTTCCGGTCTTGCCACCCACCAGACTCGCCGAGGACCCGAAGTCCGAGAACGCGCGACGGGCCGTGCCGCTGGCCACCACCAGGTTCATGTCGGACAGCAGTGAGTCCACAACCCAGTCGGGAAGATCGATCTGGCTCTTCGCCTCGGGAATGGCCGCCCACAACAGTTCACCGTCTGGAGAACGTACCTGGCTGACCACCCTGGGCGTCCAAACCGTTCCCCCATTGGCAAGGGCGCCGTAGGAGACGGCAACCTGCAGAGGAGAGGCCAACATGTCGCCCTGTCCTATGGCCAGATTCATCAAGTCCCCTCCCAGCCAGGGACTGGCCAGGGACAGCCGAGCCGGGTCCAGGCGGACGGGAGCGGCCGGATCCTCCAGTTGGATCCGCTTCCATTCTTCAAACAACTCCCGGTCAGGAACGATGCCGGCCTGATCGCCGGAGAGATCCACCCCCGTGAAGGCGCCGTAGCCCAGAGAACGCGCCATGTCTTGAAGGACGTCCTCTCGAGAGGTGTTGCCCCAGTTCCGCCAGACCCCCAGCGCCACGTTGTAGAAGAAAATGTTGCAGGAGTGTTCAAACGCTTCGTGGATGTCCAGCCATCCCAGTTCCGCCGGGTAATACCAGTCACGAAAAACCTGCGGGCTACCCTCGTCGATGATCTCGGGCAACACCAGTTCCCCGTCACAGTTGATCCGCCGGTTGACCAGATCCACCCCCTCTATCGCCTCTGCGAAGGGTATGTCGTAGGTGAGGGCGGCCGCGTAGGTGATCGCCTTGAAAGTGGAGGCGGGCGGGTAGAGCCCCCCGACCACCAGGTTGAGAAAGGCCTTTTGGTCCGAGAGCCTGGCGAAGTCGGCCCTGTCGATCCCCCACACGAACTCCTGGGGATCGAAGTCCGGGTAGCTGGCCAACGCCAGCACCTCGCCGTTGGTGATGTCCATTACCACTCCCGCCGCTCGCTCGGTCGGATTGAGGGCGGCCCTCGTCTCTCCCTCCTCCAGCGGCTGCTCTCTCTCCTCGTCCTTGATCAGGTTGGAAAGCTCTATCCCTTCCAGGAGGGCATCCTCCACCACCCTCTGCAACTCCTCGTCGATGGTCAGATAGAGGGTGGCGCCCGATTGGGGGGGGATTTCGGTTCGCTCCTCGGTTATCCGTCCGGCCTGGTTGACCCGGTAGACACGCTCTCCAGGCGTCCCCTGTAGCCACTGGTCGTAGAACCCCTCCACTCCCAGCTTGCCTATACGAATGTTCGGATCAAGTTGAGGGCGCTGCTGCAAATCGTCGGCGGAGGGGAACCCCAGGTGACCTATCACATGGGAAAGGGAACCACCGGCCAGGTAGATCCTCTCCGGAAAGTTCTCGATCACCACCCCCGGGAAGGAGCGGAGTTGCTCTTCCAATTGGTAGGCAGTCGTAGTGTCAACGACCGCCAGAGGAAATCGCTGGTTGACGCCCGCCTCGTCATACAGCGCCTCTATCCAACCGGCGGGGACCTCCAACCGGGCGGACAGCCGGGCGATGGCTTCGTCTTTCTGGGAGGATTGGAGAAGCTTGCGATCCATCACCACCATGGGAACGACCCGACTGGTGACCAGCAACTGTCCGTTGCGATCCCGGATGTCGCCGCGGGGCGCCGGTGTGACAACCGACACCAGCCCCTCGTTGTACACGATCTCGGCCGCAGCCACGCCCTCGGCGACCTGCATGAACCAAAGCCGGATCCCCAGGAACCCGAATAGCAGGGCGAAGATCGCCGCCACCAATACGATCCGCTGTGATCCTTTCATTTAAGGGAGGGGACCCAAAGCCGATTCGAGAGGGGGAAAAGCACCACGGCCAGTACGAAATTGAGGAACGGAATCAGCGCCATTCTCCGCAGGCCCTCCCAGATAGCCAGGGACCACTCCCCGAAGGCAATGCTTATCACTGTATGAACCGCGATGCCGGCCAGAGTCAACAGCAGAATTCGCAGGGCATTCACGAGGACTCCCCGGCCTCCCTGTTCACGTGTGAGGGTTGCTCCCCAGGCAACCAGGGTCATGGCGAAGGCCAGCAGTCCAATCACGGAAGTGCCGGAGACGTCCAGGAGCAAGCCGCTCAAGAAGCCCAGCACGATGACCCCGTTGTCCCGAAGGCGAAATGCGGCATACGCCACCACCATGATCACCAGATCGGGAGAGACTCCCCCGATCTGGAGCCTCCCCACCACCGAAGTCTGCAGTACCACCACCCCCACCACCCCTGCCAGCCATGCAAGACCCCGCCCCCACCGGACGGATCTTTGAAAAGGCAGGAACGACACCCCGCGGGGAACGGTCCTGGCGACGCTCCGGGCCGAGTCCCTTCTGGAGCGGTAGCGGCGAAGGCGAATCCTGCTACTCATTGGGCCCCGGAGGCCAGGACACCACCAACACCGCCCTCGCCCTCTGTGGATCGGAGAAGGGCTTCACCGCGCCGCGCAACACCGATCCCACCACTCGGGCTTCCCCCACCAGAGACCCAACCGGCAAACCGGGAGGAAAGCTCACCGACAGCTGGGATGTGACCACGTCCTCGCCCTCGGCAACTATCGGCGGACTGTCGAAGACCTCCAGGCTGAGCAGCACCGATCCCACTTGAGGCCGCAGGACTCCCACGCTACCCGCCACCAGCACCGTCAGGCCCTCCACGTCAGCCGAAAGGGGTATCACGGTGGCGAAGTCCTCGGTGGAAGCCCCCACCCTCCCCAGCAGGTAGCCGTTCTCATCCAGAACCGGGTTCCCCGCCACCACTCCCTCCTCCAGCCCCTTGTCGATTCTCAGGTGGAACTCGAAGCCCACCTGCCGTCCCACCACATTCGCCAGAGTCCTGGTCTGTTCCACATCGGGGAGATCCAGGTCCACCAACCGTTCCAAAGAATCCAGCCGGGCAAGTTGGTCCTCAACCGCCGCCATCTCGGCCAGGGTCTCAGCCAATTCCGCCCGCAGGGCGGCGTTCTCCGAACGCAGGGAGGCAATGCCTGCCAACCCCTCCACCGTCGCCACAAGCGGGTCGAACACCTCCACGGCCAGCCTCTGCAGAGGCACCAGCCAACTCCCCAGACCCACTCTCACCACTCCCCAACTGTCAGCCCTCACCTCCAGTGTGGCCAGCAACAGAGAGACCACCAGCAATAAGGAAAGCGCCAGGGTCCGGCCTCTGGACCTGAACTCATACACGGCTATTCCGTCGTTTTAGGTCAAACGCTGGACGTGATAGAAAGCACGTTTCTGAACGATTGCCTCTCCTCCAGACACTTGCCGGCGCCCAGGACCACAGAGAGCAGGGGGTTGGCGGACACCCTCACCTGGATTTTGATTTCCTTCTCCAACAACTCCTTCAACCCGGCCAGGAGAGCGCCTCCCCCGGTCACCAGGATCCCCTGGCCAATGATGTCGGAAGCGATGTCAGGATTGACGACGGTGAGGGTCTTCTTCACGGCGTCCACGATTTCGTCCACCGGCTGTTTGATCGCCTCCCGGATCTCGGAGGTGGACACAACCACCTTGTCGGGCTGGCCGGTATGGACGTTGTGTCCCTGGATTTCGGCCATCCGGTTCTCCCGGGGCCAGGCCGAACCGATCGCTATCTTGAGGTCCTCGGCAGTGCGCGTGCCGATCCGAAGCCCCTTCTCATACTGGATCCACTCGATGATCGATTGATCCATGGCGTATCCGGCTGTGCGGATACTCCGGCCCGCAACCACTCCTCCCAGAGACAAAACCCCTATCTCGGTGGTTCCTCCCCCTATGTCCACGACCATCGAGCCCTTGGCCTCGGAGACCGGCAGGTCCTCTCCTATCGCGGCGGCCATGCTTTCTTCTATGACATAGGCCCTGCGCGCTCCCGCTTTGAAGGCGGCATCCTCCGCGGCCCTGCGTTCCACCGTGCTGCTCTCCGAGGGAACGCAAATTACGATCTCGGGGCGATAGAACCACCTCGGCTGGACCTTCTTGACGAAGTAGCGAATCATGCGGGCGGTCGTGTCGAAGTCCGCGATCACTCCATCCCGGAGAGGACGAATGGCCGTGATCTGCGCCGGAGTGCGACCGATCATGTGCTTGGCCTCGGCGCCCACCGCCAGCAGTTCCCCCGACCGGGAGTCGATGGCGACCACCGAAGGCTCGCCCAACACCACCCCTTTCCCGCGCAAATACACCAGGGTGTTGGCAGTCCCGAGGTCAATTGCCATGTCCTGGCTGCCCAAAATCATGGAGAACTTCTCATCTTCGGGTGCAACCCTAAACGGCTACTGAGGATGATAACCGAACCACAGACCTATTTCCCTTTTTGCGCTGGTGGAAGAGTCTGAGCCGTGCACCAGGTTCCGTGTGGTCTCCAATCCAAAGTCCCCGCGAATCGTGCCCGGAGGCGCCGCAGCCGGGTTGGTCGGACCGATCAGAAGTCTGGCCACCGACACCGCCGACTCCCCTTCCCATACCATCGCCATCACCGGCCCTCCGGTTATGAAGCCAATCAACTCCTCGTAGAAGGGACGCTCCCGATGCTCGGCATAGTGATCACCGGCCAGTTCGGCATCGACGCTTTGCATGCGGGCCTCCACCAGCCGCAAACCCTTCAACTCGAGCCGACGGATGATCTCACCCACCAAGCCGCGCTCCACCCCGTCGGGCTTGACCATTACGAATGTTCGTTCACACACCATAGGAGAAGATTCTATTTGAGCCGGAGAGGGGATTCGAACCCCTGGCCTGCTCATTACGAGTGAGCTGCTCTGCCTGGCTGAGCTACTCCGGCCTACGGGACAAGGTTAGGCGTCTCCCTTCCCCCGGCTCACCCGCATCTACAGGCCCACCAGGGTTCGCACTTCCCCCACCAGGTAGAGTGAGCCGGCCACCAGAACCCGTCCCCGGTCGCCGGCCACCACGCATGCCTCCCGGACCGCCTCGGCCGGGTCCATACGCTCTGTGACCTCCAGATCACACACCTTCTCCATCCGCTGGGCGATGGCGTCCGGTGAGAGGGCCCGAGAGTAGTCGACCCGGGTGGCCACCACCCTGTCGAGATGGGGAGCCAGGTGTTGGACCATCGTTTCCATGTCTTTGTCCCTCATCATCCCCAGGACACCCACCCACTTGCGGCCCCCGAACTCTTCGGCCAGGGACTTGGCCAGCACCGCGCATGCCTCCGGATTGTGGGCCCCGTCCAGGAGAATGGGCGTGGAGTCGAGCGTGATCAATTCCATCCTTCCCGGGACGGAGAGAGCTGAAAGCCCTGTCCTCAATCTATCACCGTCAAGGGCTCCCTCGAGCCAGGACTCCGCGGCGGCCACCGCCACAGCCAGATTCCGGGTTTGATGGCGGCCCCTAAGGGGGATCTCCAGGTTTTCATAAGACCCGTAAAGCCCGTCAACCGTGACCGTCCATCCGCCTCCCGGCCTGGACCCGACCGACCTGACACCGAAGTCCTTCCCGAGCCACACCACGTCTGCCCCTGCGTTTCGCGCTCTCCGCTCCACCACAGGAGCGGCCTCAGGGGGAATGGACCCGCATACGAGCCGCGCACCCTGACCCACGATTCCCAGCTTCTCGGCTGCGATCTGGGGGAGAGTGTCACCCAGGTACTCGGTGTGGTCGAAGCTCAGGCCGGTCAGCACCGCAACCTCCGCCGACATCACATTGGTGGCGTCCAACCGCCCTCCCAGACCTACCTCCATCACCATGGCGTCGACCCCGGCCCGACGGAAGTGGCCAAATGCCGCGGCGGTGGTCAACTCGAAGTAGGTGAGCGGACGGCCGCCGTCGGCCACCTCCTCGGCTACCACATCGGCTACCTCGGATATGGCCTCCGCGAATTGGGCTTGGCTGACGTCGCGACCGTTCACCGCGATCCTCTCCTCCACCGCCTGGAGGTGGGGAGAGATGAACACACCGGGGCTATAGCCCTGGGTCAGGAGCACGCGTCCCGCCATCCTGGACGTGGAGGTCTTGCCGTTGGTACCCGCCACGTGTATCGCTCGACAGCGGTTCTGCGGATCTCCCATCCGGGACATCACCGACCGCATGGGCTCCAGGCCGAATTTCCTGCCCAGACCTATGCAGGAGTCGAGATAGGTGACCGCTTCGGTGTAGTTCATTCGCTAAAGCGCTTCGCGTCGGGAACGCAGTGAGCTTAGCTGACCGGAAGCCTCGGCCAGTTTCTGCCGCTCCTTCTCCACCACCTCGGCCGGAGCCCGCTCGGTGAAATTCGGGTTGGAGAGCTTTTGAGAGGACCGGGACACCTGAGTTTCGAGCCGGGAGATGGACCGGTCGATCCGCTTGCGCTCAGCTTCGGGATCCACCAGTCCCCGCAGCGGGATGTAGCCCTCCCACCGGCCGGTGGGCAGATGGATGTGACCGTCGCCAGGCGCTTCGGTCAAGGCACCGATCTCCACCCCGGCCAGTTCCTCCACCAAGGTCGCCACCCACCGGGGTGGCCGCCCGGTCACGCCGAGCGGGAGGGTCCGGCGGTGGCTCAGGCCCTGGGCGGCCCGGAATTGTCGAACGCCGGAGACGAGTGCTTTCAGGTCCTCCATCTCGGGCGCGGGATCGTAGACCGGCACCTCCGGCCAGTCCGAGCCGGCCAACAACCCGTCTCCCACCAGGTGCGACCACAGTTCCTCCGTCAGGAAGGGGATGGCTGGATGAAAGAACTTGAGGATGTCCCTCATCAACACACCCAGAGTCTGGCGGGTGGTCTCTGCATCTTCGGCGCCGGCCAACGCCACCTTGGACATCTCCAGGTACCAGTCGAACACCTCCGCCCATGAAAAGTTGTACAAGAGACCGTAGGCATCGGAGAACCGGTACTCGTCGCAGTACCGGTCGAAGCGGGCGGCGACGGCACCCAAAGCGGCCAGGACCCATCTGTCCACCGGGCCCGGATGGACCGGATATCCCCCTACCGCGGGAACGCTCTGGGCAGGGAGGTGCCGGAGGGTGTAGCGGGTCGCGTTCCACAGTTTGTTTCCGAACCGGCGCGCCCCCTCCACCCACTCCATGTCCAATGGGACGTCCTGGCCGGGATTGGCGGCTTGGATCAGAGCCAGGCGGAGGGGATCCGCCCCGTAGCGGTCGGCCACCTCCAAGGGGTCGATGGTGTTACCCAGGGACTTGGACATCTTTTGCCCGGCGCTGTCCCGCACCAGGCCGTGAATTACAGTTTCCCGGAAGGGGACCTCTCCCAAGAAGCGCAGACCCATCTTCATCATCCGGGCCACCCAGAAGTAGATGATGTCGAAGCCGGTGATCAATACCTGGTTCGGGTAGAACCTGGCGAGGTCCTCGGTTTGGTCCGGCCAACCGAGGGTGGAGAACGGCCACAGGGCGGAAGAGAACCATGTGTCCAGAACATCGTCGTCCTGCCGAAGCTCGCCTGCTCCGCACACCCTGCAGGCCTCAGGGGCGGAGCGGGCCACCGTTATGTGGTCGGCGCCGCAGTACCAGGCCGGAATCCGATGTCCCCACCAGATCTGGCGGGATATACACCAGTCACGGAGATGCTCCATCCAGTGGAAGTAGCTCTTCTGCCAGTGGACGGGGATGAAACGGTTCTTCCCCTCCACAACCGCCCCGATGGCAGGCCACGCCAGGTCATCGACGCTCACAAACCACTGGGTGGAGAGAAGCGGTTCGACCACGGTGTCACACCGGTAGCACAGGCCGACCGAGTGGCGGTAGGGCTCCCGGTTCACCAGGCGCCCCTCTTTCTCCAGGGCGGCGATAACGGCTTCCCTCGCTTCGAAACGGTCCATCCCCGAAAAGTGCCCCCCCGCATCGGTTACCACTCCCCTGTCATCCAACACCCGCAGCTTCTCCAGTGACTGCCGTTCGGATATCAAGAAGTCGAGGGGGTCGTGGGCCGGGGTGACCTTCACCGCTCCGGTCCCGAACTCAGGGTCCACGCCCGGATCGGCCACGACCGGGATAAGCCTGCCCATCAGGGGAAGCCGGACGGTCTTTCCGACAGCTTCTGTGTAGCGGGAGTCATCAGGGTGCACAGCTACGCCGGTGTCTCCCAGCATGGTCTCCGGGCGAGTGGTTGCCACCGTCACTCCCCCCGATCCGTCGCTGAAGGGATAGAACACCCGCACCAGTTCGCCGTCGGTGTCCCGGTACTCCACCTCTATCTCGGCCAACGCCGTCTCACAGCGCGGACACCAATTGATTATCCGCTCTCCCCTATAGATCAGCCCATCGTCGTAGAGGCGCACGAAGACCTCCACAACGGCCCGTGACAATCCCTCGTCGAGGGTGAACCGCTCCCGCGTCCAGTCACAGGAGTTGCCCATCCTCCGGATCTGCTGGGTGATCCGCGACCCGTAGACATCCTTCCACTCCCAAACCTGGTCGATGAACGCCTCCCT
Source organism: bacterium (assembly GCA_028819345.1). Lineage (GTDB taxonomy): Bacteria > Actinomycetota > Acidimicrobiia > Spongiisociales > ZC4RG35 > Bin76. Next base: position 27,015 of record JAPPLW010000073.1, read on the forward strand.
GCCGAGATCGAACCGGTTCAGGCCCTTCTCCGCAAGGGACTTCTCCACCACATTCTGGGTGGCGATGCCGGCATGGTCCGATCCCGGCAGCCACAGCACCGACCATCCCTGCATCCTCCGGCGCCGGGCTATCACGTCATGTATGGCGTGATTGAGAGCATGGCCCATGTGCAGGGAGCCGGTTACGTTGGGAGGAGGGATCACCACGCAGAACGGGTCCCCGTCCGGTCGGTACTCGGGCCGGAAGACGCCTGCAGCCTCCCATCGGGAGTACCAGCGAGACTCGATCTCCGCGGGTTCGTAAACGTCATTCATGGCGGGAGGCTCCCGGTCGCAGCGGCGACTCAGGCGGTTTGCTCACGATGGCGCTGTGACCGTGCGTCCCTGAGTGAAGCTACGTTTCCCTCTTGCACCATCAGGTGATCCACAACCACCCTCCGGATGTCGGAGCGGGTGGGAGCTTGGAACATGAGGTCGCGAAGCAGGTCTTCCATGATCGCTCGCAAGCCCCGCGCGCCCGTCCCGCGGGCCAGCGCCTGATCGGCTATCTCGCTTATTGCCTGGGGGGTGAAAATCAGCTCGACGTCGTCGAGGTCCAGCAGGTGGCGATACTGCTTGACCAGGGCGTTGCGAGGCTCCTGAAGAATCTTCACGAGATCCTCGACGGAGAGGGGGTGCACCGCGCTCAACACGGGCAAGCGTCCTATGAACTCGGGGATCAGGCCGTACTTGATAAGGTCCTCGGGCAGCACCTGGCGCAGCAGGTCGCCGTTGTCCCGATCGTTGCGGGACTTGATGTCGGCCCCGAATCCCACCGAGCCGCTCCCCACCCGCCGGGCGATGATGTCCTCCAGGCCATCGAAGGCCCCTCCGCAGATGAACAGGATGTCGGTGGTGTCGAGTTGGAGGAACTCCTGGTGGGGATGTTTTCGACCTCCCTGTGGAGGAATCGAAGCCACGGTCCCCTCCAAGATCTTCAGCAATGCCTGCTGGACTCCTTCCCCCGACACGTCTCTGGTAATGGATGGGTTGTCCGCCTTGCGCGCCACCTTGTCTATCTCGTCGATGTAAACGATGCCGGTCTGAGCCAGTTTCAGGTCGTAGTCGGCTGCCTGCACCAGCCTCAGGAGGATGTTCTCCACGTCCTCCCCCACATAACCCGCCTCGGTGAGAGCGGTTGCATCGGTTATGGCGATGGGAACGTTCAGCTGGCGGGCCAGGGTCCGGGCCAGGAGCGTCTTCCCCGACCCGGTGGGCCCGATCAGGAGTATGTTGGACTTCTCCACCTCGACGTCGGAATGGGCGCGATTTCCCAACCGAAGACGCTTGTAGTGGTTGTAGACCGCCACCGCCAGGGACCGCTTGGCCACCTCCTGGCCGACTACGTAGGAGTCGAGGTACTTGTATATGTCGGTGGGATTGGGTACTTCCTCTATCCGGTGGCTCTCGGTGGAGGTCTCCTCATCGATGATTTCGTTGCAGAGATCGATGCACTCGTTGCATATGTAGACACCTGGACCTGCGATCAACTTCAAGACCTGTTTCTGGGATTGTCCGCAGAAACTGCACTTGAGGAGGTCTGCTCCTTCCCGGACCACCGAACCGACCTCAGTCGTTTCCGACTGCAGTGAGCGTCTGGCGGGTGAGCACCTTGTCTATCACCCCGTAGTCGACCGCCTCATCCGCCATCATCCAGAAGTCCCGATCGGTGTCCTGGGCGACCTTGTCGAGTTCCTGGCCGGTGTGGTGGGCGAGTATCTTGTTGGTCTGCTCTCTCATCTGGAGAATCAGCCTGGCCTGGATCTCTATGTCGGTGGCCTGGCCTTGGGCCCCGCCGTGGGGCTGGTGAAGCATCACCCGGGCGTGGGGCAAGGCGTAACGCTTGCCCTCTGCGCCCCCGGCCAGCAGCACCGCCGCCGCCGAAGCGGCCATCCCCATGCAGACGGTGCTGATATCGGGTCTCACATACTGCATGGTGTCGTACAGGGCGAATAGCGAGGTCATCTGTCCGCCCGGCGAGTTTATGTACAAGAAGATGTCCTTGTCGGGGTCCTCGCTTTCAAGGTGCAACATCTGGGCCATGATCAGGTTGGCCACCGTGTCATCGATCGGGGTCCCCAGAAAGACGATCCGGTCCTTCAGCAGCCGGCTGTAGATGTCGGAGGTGCGTTCCCCCCTGCTGGTCTGCTCCGTCACATGAGGCAGGGGGATGTATCCGTGGATGGGATGGCCTGAGAAGGGCTGCTCAGTCGGGATCCGGGTCATTTATTACCTCCGCTTCGTAGACGGCCTCTCCTGAGCCGCCTCCAGTGTCTAGTTTCTCGGCCGGCTCAAACCAGGCCCTCACCCAAGAAGGCGGCTCAACCTCAACCGGCTGACCGTCAACATCGACCGGTTGGACCTGCATGGCAAGGAAGGCCTGTGCCCTGGCTCTGAGCATATCACTCCGGATCTGCTCGGGGTGACCACTTTCCGCCATGTGCCGCAGGAAGGCTTCGGAGTCCTCCGCCTCCTGGGCCGCCTTCTCCAGGGTCTCGGTCAACTCGGCGTCGTCAACCACCAGGTCTTCGGAGTCGACTACGGCCTCGATCAATATCCGTGACTTGAGTCCCGCCACCGCCTGGCCTCTCAATCCCTCCAGGAACTGCTCATGGCTGAAACCCGTCCTCTCCAGGTAGGTCATGTGGTCGGTATTGGCCCTTTCCAGGGAAGAGAGATGATTGCGAAACAGCAACTCCATTTGGGCCGTTTCCAGACGCTCCGGCAATTCCAGTTCCAACTCGGAGGTGAGTTCGGCCAGGGTCCCGGAGGCCAGCAGCCTCCATTGGGCCTCAATACGCTGGGTCTCCAACTCGCCACCCATCTCCCGGCGAAGATCCTCCAAGGAATCGTGCCCGGTGTACTCCGACGCCCAGGCATCGTCAAGGTCGGGTAGGGAACGGGACTGCACCTCGACGATCCTGATCTGGTACAGGCCCTCCGCCGGTTCACCGTCGTTCTCGTCGGAGGCCTCGGACAGCCCTTCCTCGTCAGCGGTCCGGGCCTGGGAGGAGAGCCATTCGGGCAAGGGAGCGGAGATGTTGACCTCGTCCCCCGCCTCCTGTCCGAGGAGTCCCTCGTCGATGCGGGCGTTCAACCTCTCCGAGCCCACCTCGTAGCTGAATCCGTCGAGCGCCAGCGATTCGACTGATTGCTCGCCATCCAGCGCCGTCATGTCTATCATCACGTAATCGCCCTTCTCGACGGCCCGGTCAACCGTTTGGAGAGGGGCGTACATGTGGCGAAGTTGCTGGATACGGGCGTCCACCTCGTCGGCGACCGGGGGCAAGGCCTGAACCTGTACGGTTCTACCCCGGTAGTCGGGAACCGACTCCAGGCGAGGCCAGGTGGTGACCCTCACCTCCACCCTCACCGACCCGTTCGCGCCGTCGGTCACCGACTCCAGAAGGGGCGGGACCACCGGCGCGATCTCGGTTTCCGAGAGAATCTCCCCCACCCGCGGAGGAACGAGTTCCTCCAGGGCATCTGCTCGTATCCGCTCGAAGCCCACCTGATTCTCCACCAGCCGCCGCGGCGCCTTGCCGGGCCGGAATCCCGCGATGTTCACCTGGCGGGATATCTGGCGCGACGCGCGGTTCATGGCCCGATCGAGATCCGAAGGAGATATCTCGAAGGAGACCATCTTCTCGTATGGACCCGCATCCGCCAGGGAAGCTCCAGCCGTCATAGGATCGGGATGGTGTTCATGTGAACCTCGGCAAATAGACGATTGGGACGACCGAGGGGACTTGAACCCCCGTCCTCCAGGGCCACAACCTGGCGCTCTAACCTGACTGAGCTACGGTCGCCATGTAGGGGGACCTCCCCGGCGCCCCCGGGAGGATTCGAACCCCCGGCCAAGAGCTTAGAAGGCTCCTGCTCTGTCCACTGAGCTACGGGGGCCCTGGTGGTTACCAAAGGAAATCCCACAGAGCGGGTGAAGGGAATCGAACCCTCACCACCAGCTTGGAAGGCTGGGGCTCTACCATTGAGCTACACCCGCCGGCAACACCGCGACAAGGGTAGCGACCCTGTATCTTGGCGATCACCACCGTTTTCATGACGTCGGGCTGGTCGGATTTGAACCGACGACCTCCTGCTCCCAAAGCAGGCGCGCTGCCAAGCTGCGCCACAGCCCGTGCTTCTTCATTCTGGCAGAAAGCAGTGACAGCGCGCCAGTCCCTTTCGCCGAGGCTCCGCCCGTCACGACCCGGTATACTGCGAGTCGGGTCGCTAGCTCAATTGGCAGAGCAACGGGCTCTTAACCCGCAGGTTCGGGGTTCGAGTCCCCGGCGACCCACTCCTGTGGCTTCTCGCCCTATGACTCCCTTTCCCGGCGTCGGAGTCCCATTGAACAGGTCACCCGAGGGTCCCCGCGGTCGGTTCCGATGTCGGAGTATTAGCCATAAAAACATTGGTTAAGCGTTTATAGCCTTGGTTTGTCACATCATCCAGGGTATAATGTTTGGGTATGAAAAACGGAGTCCAACCCTCGAACGGTCGGGTTTCCCACGGTATGGCGGGCAACCGGGTGCGGGTCGTGCTGCCGTCGGTGCCGGTGCGGGAGGCTTCGCTGGCCGGCCTGAAGGAGCAGATGCGATCCGCCAGTCGAGCGAAGGCCCAGGCCGAGGCCGTGCGAGCCCGTGCGGCGGCCGAGTACAGCCGCCGGTTGGGACAGAAGGCCGCTGAAAGGACACTGCGGGAGGAGTCGGGCCAGTCCCCCAACGGGTCTCGCGTCGAGGTGGAGGTAGCCAAGAAACTGAAAGACCTGCCCCGCACGAAGAAGGCATTCGAGGACGGAGAGATCACATTCGGGCACACCAAGATCATCGCCAATGCCGCTGGCCGAGTCGAGGTCGACGAGCGGGAGTTGGTGGATCGGGCGAAGAAAGAACCGGTGGACGTGTTCGCCCGCACCGCCCGCGAGCACGAGCAGCAGAAATCCGAAGACGGCGGCCTCTCCAAACTGGAGGCACAGCGTCGGGCTCGCAAAGCCGGCATCAAAACCGACCCCACCGATGGGATGACCGTGCTATGGGGGCGGTTCGACCCGATCACCGGAACCCGCATCAAGAACATTCTCACCGCCAAGACCAACCAGTTGTGGCGAGAGGAAGACCCCAGGGAACGGCCCAGCACCGAGCAGCGGATGGCAGACGCCCTGGCGGAATTGCTGTGCCGACCCGGTGGTGACAAGAAGGGCAGGAAGTCAGGGATGCCCAGGACTGACCTGCTGTTGATTGCCCACTACGACACCGGAGAGCAGAAGATCCGTGATGCGACGTTGGCGGACGGCACTCCAATACCAATCGCCTTGTTCAAGGACATGGCCTGCCAGGGAAAAGTGGTTCCCGCCATCTTCGACACGAAGGGCCGTCCGTTGTGGGTTGGTCTGGGGAAGCGTCTGGCCACTCCTGCTCAACGCTTGGCTTTGATCGCCCGCGACCGGAGGTGTGTGGGCTGCGGGGCAGATCCCGCATGGTGCCAGGCCCATCACGTGATCCCTTGGGAAGCCGATGGCCCCACCGACATCGACAACCTGGTCCTGCTGTGCAGTCGATGTCACCATCAGGTACACGACGAAAGATGGCAAATCCGACAAACTCCCACCGGTAAGCATGTGCTACAACCGCCCTCGTCCCGGCACCGACCACCTTTGCCTTTGAAGACCCCCAAGCGGCGCGAGCGGCAACGTAAGCGGTCGCCAGGCTGAGGCTTGGGGAAATCACGTGCAAGGTTGGCAAACAAACCCCGTACGGCGGGTTGATTCCTACCCCGCTGATCTAATAGGCTGACACTCAGCTAAAGACCATTCCACCCCGCCCTGACCGAGAGCTCAATCAGGAGCGAAACAACCCACCATGCGGACCGTCAGGCTTCATCCGGCCGCGGAACTCGCGAAAACCCACGGAAAGGTGGAGGCGGGGGAGGGCACAGTGTGGAGGTTTCGTAGCGTTCCAGGGT
>JAPPLW010000096.1 GCA_028819345.1 bacterium
TTCGGACGGGTTGACTGCTTTCGTTTTGCAGCCTTCTTTTTCGGCGCCTCCGGAACCGTGAAGGTGTCGTCCTCGGTAACCAGGTCGATTCCAAAAATGTCGCCGAGCGCCTCCGCAGCCAGGACATCGCCCGTGACCTCACGCCCGGGCAGCGCGATCTCTGTTGCAATCAGCTCTGCGGCATCCACGTCGCGCAGGAGAAAGAGCAGGTCCGGTTGATGATCGAGCCGGTGTCCCACCCCATAGAGCGCCGCGGCGACGTGCTTGCACATCGTCGCCCAGTCCGGACAACTGCAATCCAGGACAATTTCGCGCGGCTCGGGAAAGAGGCCGTGATCGCGTTCCGTCACCACCCCCATCACCTCACGCGAGAGCTTCCCCTGAAGCAGCTCGAGCATCGAGCCAATCTGCCCCGCGCATTTTGCCTTGATCGACTTCCAGGCGGCCGCCTCGATCTGGGTGACTGCAATGGTCACGTCGTAGAATTCGGAGCCGCTGACAATGGCCTCAACGCGGCCCGGACGAATCTCCAGGTGGCAGACCGACCCGTTGCGGACATAGCGCCGGCCGCGAGGCAGGCGGTTGGCAAAGTCGGAAAACGACTCCAGGTGGTCACACCAGCCCTTGCCCCAGAAACTCCGTGCAATGGTACGTCCTTCAATGTCCACGGGCTGGATGTACTTGCCTTTTTTCTTCAGCTTGTATATTTCCCGCCGCGCCCGGGCGCGGCGCTCGGCAACCGGCACATAGCGGGCCCAACGTGCCATGGCAAGCCTCCCTAGACGGCCGCGCGGGTGATGTCGAGGCGAACCAGGTCGAGAAGCGCCCCATCGGAGAGCTCGGTCAGGTTGACTTCGCCCTCGCCGACCAGGATATCGTCCGCCAGCTGTTGTTTCTCTGCCATCAGCCGGTCGATGCGCTCTTCCACCGTCCCCCGCGTCAGAAACTTGTGAACCCACACATTGCGCGTCTGGCCAATGCGGAAGGCACGGTCGGTGGCCTGGTTCTCGACCGCCGGATTCCACCAGCGATCGAAGTGAATCACGTGGGACGCGGCGGTCAGATTCAACCCCGTGCCACCCGCCTTGAGAGACAGGATGAAAAACGGCGGGCCGTCTTCATGCTGGAACCGGTCTACCAGGTCACGGCGCTGCTTCACGCGGGTAGCCCCGTGCAACACCAGGCCGGGGCGGCCGAAGATGGCGGCCAGATGCGCCGCCAAGGGATCGATGATTTCCCGGAACTGGGTAAAGAGCAACACTTTTTCCTGGCGCTCCGCGAGTTCCTGGCAGATGTCGGCCAGTCGCTGGAACTTGCCGCTGTCCGCCGCGTGGTAGTCACCGTCGCCCAACAGCTGGCTGGGGTGGTTGCACACCTGCTTCAAACGCAGCAGGGCTCGCAGGACGACACCGCGCCGGGCGCGGTCGTCAGCCGATTCGAGATCGCGCTCCATGGCCCGCACCACCTGTTCGTAGCATTTGACCTGGGGTTTGCTCAGGTGGCAATAGGCAGCCATCTCCGTTTTTTCCGGCAGATCGGCAATGATGCGGCGGTCGGTCTTGAGGCGGCGCAAAATATAGGGACTCACCAACTGGCGCAGAGGGGCAAAGGGGTTGTCCTGTCGTTCCTGCAACTGCCTGACAAAGGACTGAAACACCTTGGCCGAGCCCAGCAGCCCGGGGTTGAGAAAATCGAACAAGGCCCACAGATCACCCAGGCGGTTTTCCACCGGCGTTCCGGTGAGGGCAATGCGGCCCCGGGCCGAGAGTCTTCGGGCGGTCCGGCTCTGCCGCGTCGACGGGTTCTTGATGGCCTGGGCTTCATCCAGGATCACCAGACGCCAATCGACCTCGGCCAGCCAGGGTTGCCGTGTGAGCATGGCGTACGTGGTGACCACCAGATCCGCGTCCGCAAGAAAGCGTCCAGGGGCAGCGGCAACCTGGGCCAGAGTCTCCCGGTCCGTCTCCGATGGATGCAGGAAGCAGAGACGGAGCGACGGTGCGAACCGTGCCGCCTCGCTACGCCAATTGCCAAGCAGGGATGCCGGCAGCACCAGCAGCGATGGCAATGGCGGACGGTCTCCGCCCTGACACGCATGCAACAGCAGGGCGAGTACCTGAATGGTCTTGCCAAGCCCCATGTCATCGGCCAGACAGGCGCCAAGACCCAGCTGGGTGAGCAGGTGCAGCCAGGTCAGCCCGTCGCGCTGATACGGCCGCAGCGTGCCCTGCAGGGTCTTGGACAGGGCATCGGGGTCCATCCCGGCAGGCACCGGCGCCCCGGAATGGCGCAGGCGCGCAAGAATGTCGCGCAGGGCGCCGCCTGCCTGGACGTGAACCCAGGGCCGCTCGGCTTGGGTCTGCTCCTCGTGTCCAAGATCGGCCGATGCCCCCGCCAGCAGGCGCATGCCCTCGACGAAGGAAATCCCGCCGTCCCGGGCCTGCTGCCGGACGTTCTCCCAGTGGGCGATGGCCTGCTGGAGTCGCTCCCGGTCGACCTCCACCCACTCTCCCTTGAGCAGGACAAGCCCCTCGTCACCTTTGAGGAGGGCGTCTATCTCACCTACAGTCAGCGGCTCACCGCCCAGGGCCACTTCAACGTCGAAATCGAGCAGCGCCTCGAGGCCAATCCCGGACGGCGTCCGGGAGCCGATGGTCACCGACACTTGCGGGCGAGCCCGTTTGCGCCACCAGTTGGGAAGGCGCACCGACAGGCCGCTCGCTTCCAGCTCGGGGACACTTCGCAGCAGCCGGTACGCGTGATCCGCCGACCACGCCATGGGCTGGTAGAGGTCACCCGCGTCGACGAGGGCTTTCACCCAGTCACATGCCTCCGCTGCCTTTTGCACCGGCGCCAACAGATTGATGAGCGCTGCCCGGTTATTCGCTCCGGCATAGTGTTCGAAGGCCTTCCTGAGGGGCTGATGTCTGAGCCTACCAGCCGCGCCAAAGCCCGCGGTATAGGTAGCCATGAACGCAAAGGGGCGCGATTCGTCGCGCGGGTTCTCCGCCAGATGAAAGCACACCCGTCCGACCTGCTGCCATTT
>JAPPLW010000088.1 GCA_028819345.1 bacterium
TGATCCCGTTCGGCGGGAACCGAAGGGCGGGAATCAGACCCGCAAATCCCGTAAATCCAATAATCGCAACAGATCCGAAATCGAAATCGGTCGTTGGATCAGCGACATGCAACAGGATGGATTCCCGCCTCGCCTGGTCTGGACCGACAAAGACGACGAATCGTCCATCCGGGTAGATGGCCGCCTCGTCAAATTCTCTCTGGTCGTCAGCTCCCGGACTGTTTGGAACAACCACGAAGGAAGGCTCTTCTGCAACAGTCCATCGCGGCACCGCGTCCATACTCTCGCGCGACCACAGCCGCTCCTCGCGACTTGTTACCGGACCGTCCCAGCCGAGAGGCGTTGCCCGGGCGACCGGGCCATCGCCATTGCATCCAGCGCAAACAAGGAGCGATGCCGACGGGATCGCAAGGAGGACGGCCATCGGTCCGCGGGTCCCTTCTACCCCCGCTCGCCCACTGAAGCTCATCGCGTTACGAGCTCCACCTCTATGATTTCCACGAAGGGCAGGTGACCCTCATTCTCCGCGTACCGATACCCGACTAGGGACCCCCGGAACAAGCCCCTCGGGAAGAGCTCCCTCGCCCGCGAGGCCGGATAGACGTCCGACGCGAGCATTTCTCCCGACCTCGTATCAATTACTTCGAGCACGACTTCGGTCAGTAAGTCCCTTTGTTCCCTCGACACTCGCTCGCCACTTCGCAAAGCTCTTGCGTAGTCGTCGGTCGGACGCACCACCATGACGTAAAGAAGACCGCTCTGCGAAATGTGCAACTGGCGCACGGCGGGTGACGTCTCCCGGTTCCCGGTCGACTTATACCAGGGAACATCACGGCGCAGCGAGCGCCGCAGCTCGCCGGCAACCCCCCACTCCTCCAGGACGTAGGCATCCGTGCCCTCCTCGGCGGGTCCCGCCCAAAAAGTCTCGCCGCCTGCATAGGTGATCGGTCGTCGACCGGTCCCCGTCGACCCGGGTTTGACCGGGCCAAATGTCCGAAGCAGCGCGCCCGTGGAATCCGCCATGCGGAAGTAGTGTCCCCGATCGCGTCCCAACAGTCCATCGCTGGCCACGGCCGATCCATCGTCGAGTATGATCGTGGTTCGCGGCAACCCACCCATGTGGTTGGCGGGGACCCGTCGAAGGAATTCCTGCTCGGGAGAGAAAACGGACCACCTTTGAGCGCCGTCCCGTACATGCAGGTTGTCTTTCCCGTCGATGAACAGGCTCAGCGCACCCCTGGCGCTCAGCTCTCCGGGACCTTCTCCCGCTCGCCCGAACGACGAAAGATACCTGCCTCGTGAGTCCCAAATGCTTATCACGGAGGTCCATCCGGGCGCGTTGGCCGAGATGAAGCGACCATGGGAATCCGCCAGTACGGCTCGGCCCGGATCCGGTCTCGATCCATCGGCAACCGCCTGGAGGCGCACGCCGGTCTCGCGAAACTCGATGTGGCAGGGTGGATTCCGATCCGCGACCTCAGCGACTACGAAATCCCGCTCAGCCGACCTCGGGCACGGTGGAGTGGCCTCGCCCCCCTGCACGTGTGAGCCCAGTAACAGGAGCAAGCAAGACGCCGGGGCTGCGAGCCGGGGCCTCATAGAGTATCCCATTCTCAGCTCAGGAGGCGCATATAATATGGCCAGCGTGTGCGTGTGTGAATCTCTCGACGAAATGAGTGTGATGGTTTCCAGAGGCGGGCACGGTCTGCACTGCAACCCATTCCCCCAATCCGCCAAATGGGTCACCGCCGCTTGGGGAGGTGACGCCTTGGCCCGCGTGCCAGTTATCATCGAAGAGAAAGTCGTATTCTATCCAATCGGTGTAGTTGGTGCAATGGATTGGGGTCTCTGCGTCCACAAGACTGCTCGCACCATTGATAGTTGCCACACCAGTTGTGGACAGCAGGATGAGCGCGGACAACGTTACGCTTGCCAGCGCTCTCGCCATCTCCTGCAGGCTCATCCGCCTTTCTGGCGGGCGGCCGATCACCGAGCGATGCTTCGAGGCAGCGGTCGAGCCCTCCGCAGTTCGACGGTGGATGGCGTTCGCAAAGGGGTCGCGCCGCAAAGGCCCTTGCTGCGTACGCCGATGGTCCTGGTCCGGCTGTCGGCGCCTTCCGCCGATCCTAATCCACGCCAGCGCTATCGTCGCCAGAAGGATGGCGATGACGGTGGGAATGATCCATGCGTTCATGATTCCTCTCCTTTGTTGGGGCACGAAGAGCCCGGGTGACCCGTTCAGGCCGTTTCTAATGTTGGTGCAGTTTACACGCCCGGTGCTCCTCAAGTCAAGGGTATCGTGTCTCTCATCGAGCTGTGGCGAGGAAAAGGGTGACACTGTGCCACCCTTTTCTCACAGGCCGCTGCGCGGGCCACGGCATCGGTCACGAGGGACCTGTACTTCGCCTTATGTGCAAGCACCCCCGGCTGGGGTCGGGCGTCTCTCGGTTCGCTCCGTGCACTGTGATTCCGGGTTCGCGGCTTGTCGTCGTCACGAGGGCCGACTTTCAGGGCACCGAATGAGCAATGCTTAAATGCACGGTATCGGAGCACGGAAATGCCGTTCGGAGGAGAACGCGTTCAAGATCGTCGCGGCAGCGTCATTCGCGGCGTGTGGCCCCGACACTGCTGCGGAGCTGCGGTCGGCTGTCGTTGTTGTTGCTCTGGCGACCGGATGGCGGCTCGCAGACCTGCGGAGGAGGGAAAGGGTGACACTGTGTCACCCTTATTATTCCTCATCTTATCCAACGACTCGGCAGCCGTTCAGGCGGGCGTAGGCAAAACGAGTGCCAGCCGGTGAAGCTTGCGGACTCGGATCCAGACGGCCATCGGATCGACGTGTAGCAACGTAATGTAAACATTATCAAAATGTATTATGCGATTTACATTTGTGGCTCCCGCACCGCCCCACCACCACCCTACCCCCCTCCAGCACCACCACCCGGTCCGCCGACCTGACCACCTCTTCCCGGTGCGAGATCACCACCGTCGTCCGCCCCCTCATCACCTCGGCGTAGGCCG
>JAPPLW010000089.1 GCA_028819345.1 bacterium
CGGTTGATGACGTGATCGCCGGTGGCGTTCGCTGTCATGCGCATGGTTGCCTTGCCGGGGATTGAACCTCCGAAAAATCCGTAATCAGGGCGTATCCAAGTGAAATAAAATGCCAGGCGGCGCCTGTCGTCCAATGGCATCGGATTGGAGCAAATCCGGGATTTGGGCACCGGGAAATGGCCATGCCGGGATAGGGTTGGGGGGCCGTGCACCAAGGTCCCCGTGGTGGTTTTCACGGCGGCCTCCTGCACCACGCCATCAAGAGGGAAGAATTGACCTGAAGGGGTGGCCGGCGGCGGGCCGGAGGGAGTGCTCCCCGTGCTACCGTCGGATTTCCTTCCACCCCCCAGGAGTATCCATCATGCCGATGACCATTCCGGCGATCCGGGCGCCCCGGCCCGGTGCACAGACGTTTCTTGTTCACCTCACGGGCGGGGGCCTCGTCGACGGCCGCTATGCCGTCCGGTTCCTGCGTTCCCGCGCGGACGGCGACATCGTCCCCGTCCATCCCGGCGGCGAGGGCCGGGGCCGGCCGAAGCCCTCCATCATGACGCTCGACGAGGTCCGGGAGCTGACGCCGGACCGCGACGGGATCATCATCGCCAGCGGGATCGATTCCCGGGAGTGCGGCCTGCAGATCTGGGATGCCCGGGCGACGGGCCTGTGGCACGACCGCCGCCTCAAGGGCTGACCGGAGGGAACCACGGTGGCCATCCGGGACATCGACGCCCGTCGAAGGAAAGACCGGGAGCGTTACCACCAGAGGACGGCAACCCGCCGGCAAGCCGGCCGCTGCGTTCGGTGCGGCAAATTTCCCCCTGTGGCCGGTCGCGCCTCTTGTGAAGGCTGCGCGGAGAAAGACCGGCAACGGGAGCGGGCGCGGAACGAGCGGCTGAAGGCCGAGGGACGGCCCCGGCGTGATTCCGCCAGGCGAAAGGAGGCCGACCGGGAACGGTATCGCAAGGCGGCGGAAGACCGGGCCGCACGTCAACTCTGCCGTCGGTGCGGCAAGGCGGAACCCGCACCGGATCGATCCCTCTGCGCCCCCTGTGGAGCGAAGGTGAGGTCCATGGCCAGGGCCCGGTACCACCGTGGCAAGGATGCCGGTTTGGCCTACGGCGGTCGATGCGCAAGCTCAAGACGCCGCAGCGCGCGGGTTCGGTCCGAGCGCCGGCGGAGAGAATGGACCGAGGCTGGATTGTGCACTCGCTGCGGCCAGCGGGAACCTGAGGAAAACGGAACCACCTGCGCGCCGTGCCGGACGCGCCGCCAGGCCCGCGAGCGGGAGACCTATTCTTCCCGGCGCCAGGCCGGCCTGTGTGTCCGTTGCGGAACGGCATCCACGTTCGACGGCGCGGCAATGTGTTTGGCATGTTCAGCCCTGGAGGCCGAGAGCGGCCGGCCGGATCGGAAAAACGCCGCCGCCCGCAGACGGTACCGGGAACTGAGGTCCGCCGGCCGCTGCACGACATGCGGGGCCGCCAGCCAGGGGGCCTCGAGGTGCGTCCCCTGTGCCCGGAAGTCCTACGAGTTGTCCGCCCACTTCCGCGGCATTCCGGACTGGGAGCCGGAATATGTCGTGGTGGACCTGCTGACCATGGAGGAGCACGGACCCTTCGGCGCCGAGGGGGACGCCGCCGCCTGCATCGCCTTCCTGAAGCTGCCCAGGGAGCGGTTCGAGATCGTCGCCGCCCATCATCCGATGGCCCATTTCACGGGAGCCTAGGGCCGGGGCGGCCGATCCTGTCCGTACTGCCGGGCGGTCGACCGCCGGGGGCCATTCGGCAGCCGGCCCGATGCCCGCGACTTCGTTGCCGGCCGGGGGCGGCCACCCCATGGGCAGACGGCCCGGCGATGTCCACACGGTGCGAAGAGCCCTCCGTGCCGGTGTGCCCCCCGCCGGGAACCTGATCCAAATCATGAGGAGCACAACAGGGCCCCGACCAGTGCCGGCACGGGAGGGCCGGGGCGGAGCGTGCCGCGAGCGCCCGGTGCTGTTTTTGGTGGTGGTGGCGAACCCCGCCGCCAGCCTGCCGCTGCCCGGCACCGCCACCGCAGGAGCCGGGCGGGGGCATGGCCATCGGCGGCTCCGGGGAACCGGAAGGAAGTGCACACCCCCGGCGGTGCAACATTGGACAGTCCGCACCCACGGAGGAGCCGGGGCGTGCACGGGCATATTGTGGCATACGGGAGCCCTGCCGGACACTCGCCCTGTCCCCGGCCAGGCCGCCGTCGCCGCGCCGTCCGTGACCTCCATCGCCTTCCATCCGCCACGCCCCTGCTGGCCCGCATCGGGGCCGGTGCGTCCCGCCCCGGCGACCTCCCCGGTGTTCCCCGGCCGCACCTCCCGGCTGTCCCGGAGTGGTGGGCGGTATGGGAAAGGAGAGGCCGGAGGGGCTGGAGGGAGAAAAGATCCCGCTTTCCCTCCGGGCGGCATCCCCTTCAACCGTGAGGAAATCATCATGCTCATCCACACCGTGCCCGGCCCCGAGGCCGGGGCGAAAGACACCGAAGCCGGAACCCCCGGAGAGTCCCCGGAATCCGTCCTGGCCGAGGTCGGCCTGGATCCGTTCTCGATCCGCCAGCTCCTGTCTGCCGAACCCGGCGCCTGTGAAGACCAGTAGGAGGAGGTGGCGAGGAGGTTTGAAGAAGTGAACCCGAGGGGATCGGGAGGAAGTGATGCCCGACCCTCCGGTTCGCCCATCGTGTTTTCTCAACTTCATTTGATTTACCAACCAACGTTACCTTAAGGAGGTACACATGGCTTTCGGATTGAACCGCTGCGAACTCATCGGCCGCCTCGGCGCGGACGTCACCGTCAACCACCTCGCTTCGGGGGGCCGCGTGGCGAATCTGAGCGTCGCGACCGATGAAAGTTATCTGCGGGACGGCCAAAGAATCGACAAGACCGAGTGGCATCGCCTGGTCACCTTCCAGGACGGCCTGATCGACATGCTCGAG
>JAPPLW010000062.1 GCA_028819345.1 bacterium
ACCACCGAGCCACCGGTACGCACCCCACACGAATGCCGCGCTCCGGCAGACACCGCGGAAAACGAACCCCCCGGCGGGCTTGCTCTCCCGTCATCGTCATTGCCCCAGCACACCACCGAGCCGCCGGTCCGCACCCCACACGAATGCTCTACGCCCACGGACACCGCCGAGAACGAACCCTCCGGAGCCGACACCTGCCCGAAATGGTTGGCGCCCCAGCACACCACCGAGCCATCGGTACGCACCCCACACGAATGCCGCGCTCCGGCAGACACCGAGGAGAACGAACCCCTAGGCGCAGTGGCCCGCCAGTCATTGTTGAAGCCCCAGCACACCATCGAGCCGCCGGTCCGCACCCCACAGGAGTGCATCCCACCAGCCGAAACATCAGAGAACGAACCCTCCGGAGCCGACGCCTGTCCAAAATGGTTGGCGCCCCAGCACACCACCGAACCATCGCTACCCACCGCACATGAGTGCGCCGCGCCTGCGGACACTGCCGAGAAACCCGCCGGGCCGCTCTGCGCCCCGGCGGCGCCCAGGGCTCCCACCAACGCCCCGTCCGGCGAGTCGACTCCCCCGACAACACCGTCGTTCACCGATTCAGGTGACGTCTCGGGACCGCTGGCCTCCACCCCCGAGCCGACGCCATCCGAGTCCCCCGGGTCGGCAAGAGACGGACCCGCCATCGACGCCACCATCAAGACCCCAGCCAACACACGTTTCATCGGCTCACCAACCAAACAATGGCCAGAATCATAACGATTCGCCACCTTCCACCCTCGGGCCGCTTCAGGTGACCAACCGGGCAGGGCGAGTCGTAGGCAACGAGGGAAGAGCGCCGTTAAAATTGTTGCTCCGCGGTTAAAGGCCTTCCCTGCCAGCACCACAGAAATGCCCCGGTATCCGTCGACTCATCAACCTCGTGGCCCCGGCCCTGGCATTGGTGGCCCTGGCGGGTTGTGGAGGGAGTGACCAGGAGAGATCCCCCGCCCCGGACGCCTCTCCCGCCACCGGGCCCGAAGGCGGGTTCGCAGGAACGGTACGGATCGGCGCCGCCCTGAGCGAGACCGGCAAATTCGCGGTGGAGGGCCGCGACTCCCGGCAGGGTTACGACACCTGGGTGAAATGGGTGAACGAGGAGTACGGGGGCATCGAAGTCGACGGGCTGCGCTACGCGGCGGAGATCATCTACTATGACGACGAGTCCGACGCCGACACCGCCGCGAACCTGGTGCAGAGGCTCATCGACGAGGATCGCGTCGATTTCCTGCTGGGGCCATATTCGAGCGGTCTCACCACCGGCGCCAGCGCCATAGCCGAGGCGAACAATGTAATCATGGTGGAGGGAAACGGCACCTCGGACACCATGTTTGAGCGCGGTTTCCGGAACTTGTTCCTGGTGGCCACAATCGCCAGCGACTACACCAAGTCCGGCGTCGAGTTACTTGCCGCCGAGGGGGCCACCAGCGCGGTGATCGCCTACGAGGACACCTCCTTCCCCACCTCTGTGGCGAATGGCGCCATCCGGCACCTCGAAGACAACGGCATAGAGGTGCTGGCAGTGGAGACCTATCCGAAGGACATCCAGGACGTCTCCGCCATCATGACCAAGTTTCGTGATCTGGCGCCGGACATCTTCGTTGGCGGAGGGCACTACAACGATGCGGTTTTGTTCGTGAACTCCGCCAAAGAACTGGGATTCGCCCCCGAAGGCATGCTGATCACCGTGGGTCCTTCCAACCCCAAGCTGGTCGATGAGCTTGGTGAGGACGTGTACGGGGTGCTGGGACCCACCCAGTGGGAGCCCGTCATGGCCTACGAGGGCCCCTACTTCGGAACCGCCTCCGAGTACGCAGCCTATTACGAGAACCTGTGGGGCGAGCCACCCGTCTACCAGGCCGCCAGCGCCACCGCGGCGGCTCTGGCTCTGCACCTGGCAATCGAGGCGGCCGACGCCACCGACACGGATGCCGTGCGGGACGCTCTCTATTCACTGCAGGCCGACACCTTCTATGGTCCCATCTCCTTTGATGAACGGGGCGTCAACACGGCCAAGCCGATGGGCACCGTCCAGGTACAGGACGGCCAGATCAGAGTGGTTGCCCCTGTCGCCGCGGCGGTGGCCGAATACTCCCTCCCAGCTACGGCGAGTTTCGGCCGCGGAGCGAGTTCCTTCGGCGTCGACCAAGCGGCACAGGCCCTGATCAACGGTGTTGCCCTCGGAGGCATGTACACCATCCTGGTCCTGGGCTTCTCCATCATCTGGGGAGTCATGGGGGTGATCAACTTCGCCCACGGGGAGTTCGTGATGATCGGCGCCTACCTGGCCTGGCTGGCCAGCGAGATCTGGGGGGTGGATCCCTTTGCATCCGCGCCCTTGGTCTTCGTGGTGATGCTGGCTCTGGGATACGTGACGCAACGTCTGGTGGTAAACCCGATACTCGATCGCTCCCACCTGGTCTCCCTTTTGGTGATGTTCGGCGTGGCGATCATGTTGCAGAACGCCATGAAACTCATCTTCTCCGCCGACTTCCGCCGCACCGACACCGCAGTCGGCGGCGTGTGGGAACTGACCGACGGACTCACGGTGCCGGTGACCCGGTTCTGGATTCTGATCGTGGCCCTTGCTGTGGCTGCCGTCCTGACGCTGTTCCTCATGCGCACACGCCTCGGCAAGAGCATCAGGGCGGCAGCCCAGAACCGCGAAGCGGCCGGCATCGTCGGCATAAACGTGTCCCGGGTATACGCTGTCACCTTCGCCATCTGCATCGGCATCACCGGCCTGGCAGGCGCCCTGATCAGCCCGGTGCTGGCCATCCAGCCTTTCCAGGGGCCGCCGCTGACACTGAAAGCCTTCGCCATCACGGCTATGGCCGGCCTCGGCTCGGTCCGCGGGGCCTTGGGTGGAGCGATGGTGCTGGGAATCGTAGAAGCCGGGTTGGCGGTTTACATCCCCCGGATCGGCACCAATCTGGCGGTGGTGGCCTCCTTCGTCTTCCTGGTAGCAGCCCTGGTGTTGCGCCCCCAGGGCATTTTCCGGGGCCTGAGGCCCGTGGACGCCACGGCATCATGACCAGACACCGCCGGAAGGCAGCGAGAACCCGACATGGGTAGAGGCCACTCCACCCAATGGCCACGCGGGATGGTCGCCAGGGGCCGCTTGCGCCATGCAGGATGGACCGCGTCGGTGGCGATTCTGGTGTTTCTGTTCCTATTGCCCCTCCTACCTTCAGTTACCAACTCCACCTTGTTCACCCTGACCCTGATGCTGACCACCGTGGGGGTGGCGGTGAACTGGAATCTCACCGGCGGGTTCACCGGCTACGTGGACTTCGGGCACGCGGTGTGGTTCGGGATCGGCGCCTACACCACGGCCATCCTTGTGTCACTGCAGAGCAACGGACCCCAAATCGGGTGGTCTCCCATCCCCGCCATCGGGCTGGGCGCCCTGGTGGCCGGTCTCCTGGCTGCGGTCATCGGCAGGGCCACCATGAGGCTGAAGGGGCCCTACTTCTCGATAGCCATGCTGGGGACGTTCGTCGCCATGCGGGAGATCGTGCGGGTGTCGGGCATCACCGGCGGAGGGGTGGGCCTAACCCTGCCTCCCTATCTGAACCGGCCGCTCTTCTACTACATACAGTTGGTGCTGGTGGTCGCCCTGGTCACGTTCACCTGGTGGCTGCGCCGGACTCGCTTCGGAGCCGCGCTGGTGGCGATCCGGGAGGACGAGATCGGCGCCGAGATGCGGGGTATAGACACAACCCATTTCAAGGTCAGCGTGTTCAGCTTCGCGGGCTTCTCCACCGGCCTGTTCGGAGGACTGTGGGCATACCAGAACACTTTCGTCGATCCCGACATCGCCTTCGTGGAGGTTCGGACAGTGGATGCGGTGATGAGCACCATGCTCGGGGGGCTGGGCACGGTCGCCGGGCCCGTCGTGGGGGCGGTGGCCCTCTACTGGCTACGGGAGGTCTTGTGGGCGAACCTCCTGGACTACCACCTCCTGACCCAGGGGGCCCTTCTAATCGTGATAGTGCTGTTCATACCGCGGGGCCTGGTGGGGCTCGTCGACCGGAGGGGCACATCGGTCACCACCCTGTGGGGACGCTGGCTGGGCCGCGGGGTCGACCGCACCAAACAGGAGGATGAGCCGTGACCGCTCTCCTGGAGGCTCGAGGCGTGGTCAAGCGTTTCGGAGGGCTGACCGCCCTGGACCATGTGGACATCACCGTGGGGGAAGGTGAGATGGTGGGTCTGATCGGACCCAACGGCAGCGGCAAGACCACCCTGTTCGATTGCCTGAGCAGGGTGTCGAATGTGGACGAGGGCTCGATCACCTTCGACGGGAAAGACATCACCCGTCTTCGCCCTCACCAGGTGGCCCGCCTGGGAATGTCCCGGACCTTCCAGGTGATCCGCGTCTACCGGGACCTCACGGTCTCCGAAAACTTGGAGTTGAGCATCCAGTGGGAGGACCTAAGTGCGGCGGGACTGTTCACTAAGACCGACCCGGGTACCCGCCGCAAGGTGGAGTCGCTACTCGAGTTCCTGCTTCTGGCGCCACTTCGAAACGAACGCGCCGGCGTCCTCTCCGGGGGCCAGCGGCGACTCCTGGAAATCGGCATGGCCCTGATGAGCGAACCGCGACTGGTGCTGCTGGACGAGGCCACCTCCGGTGTGAACCCCACCCTGGTGGTGGACATCGCCGATCGTCTCCGAGAGGTGAACCGCAGCGGCGGGGTGGCATTCCTTCTGGTCGAGCACAATGTGCGGTTCGTGGCGGACCTGTGTCAAAGGGTGGTGGTGCTGGACCGGGGCGCCAAGCTGGCTGAAGGCGCTCCCAGTCGGATCATGCAGGACCCGGCCGTCGTGGAAGCCTACTTCGGCGCCGAAGGCGAAGGTCGGAAGTGACGGTCGAGGGACGGCCGCTCCTGGAGTTGCGGGATGTGTGCGCGGGCTACTTCGCAGGTCACGACATCATTTCGGGTGTCAACCTGGAGGTGGCCCAGGGTGAGGTGGTCTGCGTGATAGGCCCCAACGGCGCCGGCAAGTCCACGGTGTTCAAGGCAATCTACGGCCTGGCGCAGGTGAGCTCCGGCCAGGTCCTGTGCGACGGACGGGACATCACCAACATCGCCCCCCAGGACGCATTGCGCACGGCCGGGATCGCCATGGTGCCGCAACTCCGGAGCGTCTTCCCGCAGATGACCGTCCACGAGAACCTGGAACTCGGCATGTATGTTGAGCGCCGCAAGGCGCGGGTACGAGAGCGGGTCGAGTACGTGTACGGGCTGTTCCCGAGGCTGGCGGAGCGCTCCCGGCAGGCCGCCGGCACCATGTCGGGCGGAGAGCAACGCATGCTCGAGATCGGCCGGTCCCTGATGCAGGAACCCCGCCTCATCCTGATGGATGAACCTTCCGCGGGGTTGGCTCCGGTGGTCACCCACCTGGTGTTCGAAGCCATCCGCCGGCTTAACCGCGAGATCGGGCTGACCGTGTTGATGATCGAGCAGAACGCTCGCCAGGGACTGGAAGCGAGCCATCGAGGGTATGTGCTGGAGATGGGTCGCAACACCTACCAGGGACCGGCGGCGAAACTACTCACCGACCCGGATGTCCGACGGTCATTCCTGGGGATGCGTTGAATCCCGACGATCCGGGTAGCCCGTGCCCGCGGTCATCGAGAAGGTGGGTGAAGGGGCGGGAGGTTCATCTTGTCTGGCCGCCCCTCACCCACGCCTGGAAGCGAGGCGGTGGTGACAGCTGGGCAATGACTGTCGCGAAAGGTCAAGGAGAACAAGCTTCACCTCCACCTGCTTCCAGGGATCAGGTTCCGAAAGACCATCACACATCCCATTCATGAAGAACCGGTGTGCATATGGTGATAGGTTAGTGTAGATCGGCTCTGCCTGGCTGTGCAAAGCCCGGAACAATCCACGTTCAGGTCAACCAGAGTGAAGGATCGTCATAGCCCGAGCCCACCCGTCTCGGATCACCGGGCCGCCAGATCCAGCTGAATCCCTCGGGCGTCGTTTAGAGAACGGCCTGGTTGGGTGTGGTATCCCCGGACGGGGTAGGGTCCCCCGCTCCCCCGCTCTAGTAGAAGCTGGATTCCTCCGCGTAGACGTGGTCCGGCAACCGGTAGCTGATTCCCGCCTCGTCGTAGGCCGACACCTCGAGCAGCCCTGTGAAATAGGTGTACGGGTTGTTGACTAGTTTGGGAAAGCTCTTGCCCATGATCCGTCGCAGGCGTCCCAGGTTCCGGAAGTTCAGGAGCACCCCGAGCGAGCGAGCATCGGGATACTTGAGTTCATCGGCCAGCGGATCACCGATGAGCGCCCTGGACAGTTTGTAGGCGTAATCGGTCAGCTTCACCCGGGCTTCGTGATCGGGTATGCCGGCGACATAGGGCGCGGAGGCGATCAGGGAATTGGCCATGGCTATGGACTCCAGGCTTATGGGAGGTTCAACCATGCCTCCGATCCTGAACACTCGCAGGGCCTCCTCCTCGTCCTTGAACAGGATGGTCTCCGGGATTCCCATCAGATAGCCGATGTAGCGCCACACGGCCATGAAGCTGGCGCGTTCCTCCTCGTCGAAGGTCGCTCCCAGTCCTTTCATGTGTTTGAGAAGGCGCGCCGAAAACGCGGTTATCGAGTATCCCATGTGAGCGGAACTGAGGGGAAGGCCCCAGGCGTCGAAGTCCCAGTCATCTGACTGTTTGAGCAATCGCCGGAGCTGGGCGTGGATGATGCGCACCCGAACCGAGAGCTTCAGGCCGTCGCCTTCCCTGTCCAACCCGCCGGGGAGAAAGGACTCGAGCATGTGGCGGTTGTTCTGTTTCAAGCGCCTCACGCCCTGGTCCCGCAGGCGTCCGGTGATGAAAAAGGACTTGCTGATGTTGGTGGCGAATCCTTCGACCAGAACGCCGCCCACGAAGCCCACCAACACCACTCTGGAGTTCCTGTGAAACATCCTGATACCGGGGACGAAGGCGGCAGTGTCCATCCAATCCGGCGGACTGTCCAGATTATCGAAGAACTTGACTACGACAGATGGGGCGTCCTTGAGAACGTCCAGGTCCCCTTCCATCCCGGCCTCGATGAATCGGTGGGCGTCCCTGGCGGGGATGGCGGCCAGTGCCTCCATCATCGCGTCGGCGTCCGGGTCGCCTACCTGGATGTGCTCGACATAGGCGTCGGCCATTTCCGCATCCACGAGCCGGGCCTTTTCATAGCCCTCCAGATAGTCCGAGGGGATGGACATCAGCGACCTAGCCTTCACCGGTGGCGCCCACGGGCCCGCCTACTCTTCCGCTTCCACCCGCAGGTCCGGCAGCCAACCGAGCCACGACGGCAGGTACCAGTTGCGGGCTCCCAGCACTTCCATGCTGGCGGGCACCAACACCGACCGGACCAGGGTCGCATCCAGGAACACAGCCACGGCCAACCCGAATCCGACCAACTGGTTGACGACGGTCTCTCCTGCCGCGAACCCGCCGAACACGGCAACCATGATCAGGGCGGCGCCGGTGATCATCGCTCCCGTGGAACGCAGACCGTATGCGACCGCCTGGGCGTTGTTCCCGGTCTGGTCGTAGCGTTCCCGGATGCGGCTCAACAGGAACACGTGATAGTCCATAGAGAGCCCGAACAGGATGCTGAACAGGAACAGGGGTATCCACGCGTCGATCACCTCGGCGCGCTGGAATCCCAGGAGATCCGCTCCCACTCCCTTCTGGAACACCAGCACCAATAGGCCATAGGTGGCGCCAACCGAGAGCAGATTCATGATGATCGCCTTGATGGGGATGGCGATAGAGCGGAAGACGAGCATCAGCAGGATGAAGCTGAGACCGAGGACGAAGGCGAAGACGACGGGTGTGTAGACGTCGACAATCCCGTAAAAATCGGTAGCCTCGGCCGTCACGCCACCGACATACGCCTCCGCTTCGACGCCTTCGAAGGCCGCCGGAATGTACTCTTCCCGGATCTTGGTGAGCCTCTCGGTGGCCAGACGGCTGTTGGGCTCACCCGGGAACGGAAGCGACAGAAGAGCGAGATCCCCCGCGTCGTTGACTTCCAGCTGCGGCGGGATCGGAAAGGCCGGGTCGCCCTGGAGAAGTTGCACCAGGCGGAAGCCTGCCTGCTGCACCTGCGGGTCGGCGATGTTCGCATCCACCACGATCTCCGCCGGGCTGAGCACCCCGGCAGGTGTGACCTCCCCGACCGAGAACTCCTCCTCGAACACGATGAACGTCTCTTTGGTCTTCGACTTGTCGGGGAAGGAGTTGACGTCGTTCAGACCCGTATGGATGTCAAAGTAGAAGACCGTCAGGATAATCAGAGGAACGCTGGTGAGGAGGATGCTGACCCAGGGATAGCGCGTGACGGCCTTGGTCACCTTTTCCCAGAACCCGTGCTCTGTGGTCTGGGGACTCCTCAGCGAGAACCTCTCCAAGAAGGGCACCCTCAGCAGGCCTACCTTCGGACCCAGCAAAGCTAGAACAGCAGGCAGGAGCGTAAGGGTGGCTGCCAGAGCGGTAATGACAACCAGAATGGCGCCCAGGCCCAGTGATCGGAAGAAGGAAACGGGGACGATGAGCATACCGATGAGGGCCAGCACCACGGTGGTGCCGCTGAACAGCACGGTGCGACCCGCCGTGTCGCCGGTCTTTGCGACCGCCTCTTTGACCTCGAGACCCCGATCCAACTCTTCCCGGAAACGGGAGACGATCAGGAGCGAGTAGTCGATGCCGACTGCAAGGCCGATCATGGTGATCATCATCGTCACGAAGAAAACCAATTCGAAGAACTGGCCGATGACCCCGACCGCCCCCAGCGCCAGAACAATGGCGACAATGGCCAGCCCCAACGGCAACAGGGTGGCTACGACCGAACCGAAGAGGGTCAGGAGGATGATCAACGCCACAGGAATCCCGATCCGCTCTCCCTTTTCCAGGTCCTCGGCGCTCAGCTCGTTGTTTTCGAAGGCCACGCTGGCATCCCCGCCGATCAGCACCCGGAAGCCGTCCGAGCCGTCCACCTCCTGGACCAGGTGTACCACGTCCTCAACGTTCTCGGTCGCCTCCTTGAAGTCGCCGGCCAGAACGAAGCTCATTAAGGTGGTCCTGCGGTCGGCCGAGACTAGAAGCTCCTCGCCGCTCAGGTAATAGTGCGATCCTGACACAACGGTGTCCGGTCCCAGCCCGGTGATCCGGTCATGGATGGACTCCACCCTTGCCTGGAACTGAGGATCATCCACCGTCATCGACGGGGACTGGACAATGACCAGTTCGTTCAGAGGTGTGGGCCCTCGCAGCCTCTCCTCAAGGAGAGCGGCCGCTTGTTCCGACTCGTAGTCGCTCCCCAAACTCAACTCAGTGGTGGTTGCGCTGGGCAGCAGGGCTTGGACGAGCCCCAGCGCCACCGCTACCACCAACACCCAGACACCTATGACAACCCACGGCCTCCGGGCGCTCACCTGGGCCAGTTTCCTCGTCACAACCAGTTCCTCCGCATCCAAACAGATCGTTTCCCGATCTACCCTACCATCCGCAAAGGTCGAGGAGAGGACAAGGCCACCTGCCAGAGCGACCGAAAGGTGGAGTCTCAGGCTTTGCCTGCCATCGACAGGAATGGCCAAGCGACCGCCGGTCGCCTGCCAGGCGCCTCCGGCCATCTCCGCTAGAGCAGGCGGAGTGAGGCTTCTGCCCGATGGGGAGGCCAGACCACACGGCGGAAACCATCCTGCCACTGAACCGTCACCACCCGATGGCCGACCTGAAGACCGCTGACTGGATCTAGCCTGAACACCCCGTAGAGGGTCCGGACATCCAAGCGTCGAGCCTGGGCCAGGAGGGCGCTCTCCTCCAGGGTTCCGGCCACTCGGACACACTCCCACCAGATGACCGCGGCCGCCAGCGCCTGGACGGCCGGGTAGGGAGGAAGAGCCCCGCATCGCCGCTGGTAGGAGTTGATGAACCACTCGACGTCCGGGCCCACGTCGGGGCCGAATGCGGCGCGGGGCATCCATTGCGCCGGGCCCAGCAGACCCTCTCTCCCGTCGCCCAAAGCCTCCAGCACCTCGTCCACACCGGCACCAACCGACAGAACCGCTCTCCACCGGCGCCGGTTCGCAGCCCGCACCATCTCCAACTCGTCTTCGAAGGACCCCACCAGGGCCAACACGTCGGCGCTGGGAGCCCGGGCCAGAGACTCTGAGGCGCGGCCAGGTTGGAACAGCGCTTCGGCGCAGGTCACTCCGATCTCCCTGGCGGCGGAGACCGCTCCCCCCGCCACCTCTCCGGAAAACCCCTTCCCCGTGTGGATCGCGACCATGGAGGCGACCTGAGGGTCGGCGTCGCGGATTGCCGCCAGCCCGCCCTGGAAATACGAAGCCGCGGGAGCCGGGATGTTCACCACGTTCTCGAACTCCGGAGCGGCCAGTCGAGCGGTCGCCCCACCACCGTTCCACATCAAACGGGAGGTCGCCCGCGCCACCGCCAGCGCCGGACCTCTCCCGTAGGGCCCGAACAGCACATCAGGCCGGGACGCCTCTGCCTGGCGCAGCGCCGATACCGGATCGGGATGGGTGTCGTACAGCGTGAGCGCCACCGACTCCGGTTCGGCAACCTCGTCAACCCATAGCCTCACCGCCTCTCCCGCCACCCGGCCGTACATCGCCAGCGGACCGGTGAGCGGAGTGACCATCGCGGCTCTGATCGGCTTCACTGTCTAATGACCTTCTTGGTTCTTGTCCCTATTTAAAAGGGGACACCCCGAGGAGATAAGCTCCAACATCAAACCTATCGCGATTGCGGCCGCCCAGGACGTCCCAACATGCCTGATTACAACGCCCAAGGGCATATACAGCGGTTTCTTGGGGACAATCCCCACGGACATCTATATGTGTTGGTGGGATATGCAAGCGTCTGGGGATTGGCTTGGCTGCACGATAACACACCGGGGCGGCCCGTCACCCTGATCATCGGGGACACCAAGCCACACCACTTCGATAGGGCAACCAATCGTGATCGCGCCAGGGCGCTCCAATTCCTTCGGCGCAGAGATGTCCGGACCCTCAGTTGGTATCGGACCGGAAGAAGCGCCGAAGGAAAGTCGATGCTTCACGCCAAGGCCTGGGTGATCGCAGCGCCGAGGCAAAGATCCGCCACAGCGGCATTGATCGGATCGGCCAACCTGACGAGAGCGGGAATACAGGACAACTGGGAGATGATGGCCTTGGCGGCGGACGGCGACCTGTCCCGGATTTGGAGGCAACTGGACGGGTTCGTGGAGGGCACAACCGTGAGCCGCAAGCCCTGGGACGCGGAGTCCCGGCTCATGGAGGCCATTGAGGAAGGAAGGAGAGTTCAAGAACTCACCAAGGCGATGCCGACCCCGCGAAGGAGAACACCTGTGGCCAGGAAGAGAAGCGGTTGCCTTACTTTGGCGACCGCGATGGGCGTGGTGGCGGCCTGTATCGCGACAATGCTGGTGCTCCTCCTCTAAAAGGTTAAGCTTGATAGCCTGTATGGGCCGCCGCAGAACCAGGGAGCCAACCATCACTTCATCTCTCGGATAGCGCCCTGAACCGCGACGTGATAGACCGCCTCGCCATCCGAGAGCTCACCTCCGAGGACCGTGCCGCGGCCGTGGAGCTGATCAATACCGCCGCCCGGTGGTACCGGGAGTTCCTTCCGCCTGAGGAGCTACACGACCCGGAGATGGACGAGGCCGCCTGGGAAGCCGAAGCACGTCGCATGACCTGGTGGGGAGCGTTCGTGGGCCCCACCCTGGTCGGGGTGATGGGAAGCGAGCCGATCGGGGAGGTGGTCCTGCTCCGCCACGCTTACATACTTCCCCGCCATCAGAGAAGAGGGGTTGCGTCCGCGCTCTTAGATTTCATCGAGGAGCGGCTGTCGGGTGTCAGCCGGGTCATCGTGGGGACATACGCCGACAACTACAAGGCGCGGGGGATACTGGAGAAGGGAGGTTACGTTCTGTCGGCCGACTCACAAGCCGCATTGCGTACCTACTACGACATCCCCGAGGACCGGCTGCGGACCTCGGTCACCTACGAAAAGACACTGGGCGACTGAACCTCGGGGGGTACATCATTCTCCCTTCCAGCCGGCGCGTCACAGCCCTCCACCGCCGGATTCAGATGGCAATGCCTGGTCGTGAAGGTAGCTAATCTGACAAACTAAAGTTATATGTGCTGGTCCCGAGGTGGGTTGGGGCAAACCGTCCGTGCGTCCTGCACGGGTTCGTCCGGACGGCAAACGCAGCCAACTCAAGAACCCCGGGAGAGGAGTTCTGTAATTGATGTCAACTGGAAATACGGGATTCGAGACCGCCCCATTGCCCTCCCCGTTTCCTGAGGGCTGGTACTTCGTCGCCAGCCGGAAGGACGTACTGAAGGCCAAGCTCGTCGAGAAGACATGGATGGGGGAGAACATCGTGGTCTGGTCCGACGAGGACGGGCAGGTGTGCATAGCCGAGGCCGTGTGCCCACACCTTGGCTCCGACCTGACTCCCTCCGGGGGAGGCCGCGTCTGCGATGGGCGTCTCGTGTGTCCGTTCCATGGCTTCGAGTTCGACACGACCGGAGAATGCGTCGCAACTCCCTACGCCAACCCACCCAGGTTCACCAGCCTGCGGGTGTTCGAGACGCGGCAGGTCGCCGACATGATCTTCGCCTGGTGGGGGATCGACGGGCGGGAACCGCAGTGGCGTCTGCCCTCCGAGGGGCCGGACCAGGCCGGGTGGAGCGATCTGATAATCACCACCCTGCGTTTCCCCGGCCATCCCCAGGAGACGACCGAGAACTCCGTGGACTTGGGCCACCTGCGGTATGTCCATGGCTACGACAGCGTGAAACGCGCCGAGAAAGTGATAATAGAGGGCCCCCGCCTCGAGAGTGACTTCGATTTCAGGAGATCACAGAAGATAGGCGGGGTTGCAAGGTTCACCACTGACGTCTCGGCCAGGACGCGCATTTTCGGTTTGGGGTACTCCTACGTGAGAATCCGGGAGCACTCCATCGGCATGGATATGCGCCTCTGGGTGCTGGCGACGCCGGTGGACGGAACGCTCATCGACCTGTCGCTGGCCTCCCAAGTCAAGGAGATCCGCCGACCTAAGCGTTGGATTGCAGGCATGGGATTCCTCCCGGTGGGGCTCCGGGCGCCCCTCATGAACAAATTCATGTCCACCTTCCAACGGCATGACGTTCTACAGGACCTGGTCATCTGGGAGAAGAAGCGGTTCATACCCCGCCCGCGCCTCTGTCGTTCCGACGGCGAGATCATGCGGTACCGACGGTATTGCACCCAGTTCTACCCTGATCCGGGTGACTCGCCCAGTCCAGTCAGTATCAAAGCAGGAGGTTCGGTGGGATGAGCATTGGAGCCGGCTTCAAGTCGCGGCGCTCCCCGGCCGGTCCCGAATGGAAGGACACGTAATGAGCAACCTACTCGATCGGCTGCGCAGGCTGGTGACTGGTTACCCATGGATCACCATAATTGTCCTGCTCATCATCACAGTGGCACTGGGCGCAGGGTCGACGTACCGGGCGGCTCCGCCGGAGACCGCCGAGACCCTTCCCCAGGGGAGCGACGTCGCCAAGGCCTTGGACGAGATCGAAGAACTCTTTGGAGACGCCGAGGCTCACGTTGCGACGCTCATCTTCCGCGGAGAGGCGCTCACGCCCGAGGGACTATCACAGATGGACAGCCTGATCGGTGAGATCGTGGCGGATCCGAACGTGACCAGCATGTTGGCCCCTCCCGATCCGGTGTTTTCACCATCGTTGCTGATCAGAGCCGTGCTCGGAGTGGAGGGTTTCGAGTCGGTGACGCAGGCGGAAATCGATTCCGTCCGCAACGTCCCGGGGATCGGCGAAGCGCTCGATGCCACCACCGGCGTCGACGCGGACGGGACACCCATCGCCATCGCCAACATCAATCTGCAGGACACCAACGACGACCGCATCTACGCCGCCTCGCGGGCGGTCCACGAGTTCGCGCTGGCGGATGAGGGTCCGTTGCAGGTGAGCAGCGTCTCGCCCGTGGTGATAGAAGACGAGTACAAGAGGGCCACCGAAGAGGGGATGGCGCCGCTGGTGGGAATGGCGTTTCTCTTGATTGCCGCGCTGATCCTGGTTTTCATGCGCTCGGTCTCGGACCTGCTCCTCACCCTGGGAGGACTGTTCCTCTCCATCATCTGGATCGTCGGAGCGGAAGGGTGGCTGGGTCCGAACGCGCTGGGTGTGGTCGGCCCTCCCAATTCCCTCACCACCATGGTGCCGATCATCTTGATCGGTCTCACGGTGGACTATGCGATCCAAATCGTCTCGCACTACCGCGAGCAACGGGTCGCCGGCGAGAAGGTGACCGGGGCCGTCCAGGTGGGACTAAGACACGTCACCATGCCGCTCACGCTTGCCGCGGTCACCACCATCGTCAGCCTGCTGGTGAACTTGTTCTCACCGATCGGGATAGTCAACGACTTCGGCGTCATAGCGGGGTTGGGCGTGGCGATGAGCCTGTCGGTGATGTTGACCCTGATTCCGGCCGGTCGGACGATCATCGACAGAAGGAAGGAAGCACGGGGCAAGCTGAAGGCGCCAAGGCCGATCTCGAATGCCCTGCCAGGCGTCAGGCCTTTGGCGGAGTTGCTGGGAAGAGGGGTCACCCGCCGGCCCACACCCTATGTCGTGGGGGTGCTGGCGGTGACGGTGGCGCTCGGATTCGCGGCGACCGACCTCGAGTCGGAGTTCAACATCCGCGACATCCTTCCAAGAGGCGGGGGATTGCTGGAGGATTTGAACACCCTGGATGCGACCATTGGCGGTTCGACGGAGATGTACAGCGTACTTGTGAAAGCCGAGGCCACGGAGACCCGCACCCTTCTCAACCTGCACGATCTCACAAATGCCTTCGAGGACGAGAGGACTCGCCCGGAAGCCGCGGCAGGGCCGATCATCGCCTCGTACAACCTGCTGGTAAACGACTGGACCAACGACAGCGGTGAGCCCGGCGACAAGTACGACCCCGAACTGGCCGCGTTGCTCCAGGAAGCCTCTGCCGGAATCGAACTGGACGAACAGAAGATGCAGGAATTGCTCGACAGGATTGAGGCGATAGATCCCGGACTAGGAAGCCTTCTGGTCAACGATCCGGACGGCGGCGACGCCATGCTGATTCAATTCGTGGCTTTCGCCGGCGACACCGCCCGGTCGAGGGACACCCAGCAGGAGCTCGAGGAACTCTGGTTGGGTGACGATGAAGCCCTGACGGCAACTTCGTCCAGCATCATCTCATTCACCGTCACCGATGCCATCACAGACCAGCAGACCGAGGCCATCAGCACCACCATTGCCGTGGCTTTGACCGTCCTCGCCCTCTTCTTCTGGGTGACGGTACGCCAGCCTGCGCTGGGATTCATCGCAGTGTTCCCCATCGTGCTGGTATTGATCTCGGTGCTGGGCACCATGGCGTTGCTGGGCATCCCCTACACGCTCATAACATCCATTATCACGGCCCTCTCGATCGGGATCGGGGTGGACTACACCATCCACATGATTCACCGTTATCGCGAGGAGTACTCTCTGGCGCGCGACCCGGAGCAAGCCGCGGTCCGGACGCTCTCCATTACCGGGTCGGCGCTGCTGGGCTCGGCATTGACCACCGCACTCGGACTCGGTGTGCTGGTGTTCTCTCCGCTGGCCGCATCCCAGCAGTTCGCCATCACCGCCGCGATCACGATCGCGTACTCGCTCGTAGTGTCCATCGTGTTGGTGCCGCCCGCCATGACCATGTGGGGGGCGTACCAAAACGTGCGACTGCGTTCGAAGATGCTCCGCTGGGAGACCGAGCTCGACGAGCTCGACGATGCGATCGAAGCCGTGTACGAACGCTTCGAATAGGGGACCGGAAAGGTCGCTTATCGGCTAACCGCTACCAAAGGGTTCCCCGACGCCTCCCGGGTGGTAAGCAGGGACCTCCATTACCGGAGAATCAGACGCGTATCTCGTTCCTCTGCTCGGCGATGCGGAACTTCAGTTTCTTGCTCGGCTTCAACGAGGGCAACGGGCTGAACTTGAGCTTGTAATTGGCAGGGGAGACTTCCAGTGTGAAGTGGTGAGCCACCAGGAGCACGTTGAGGGTGAGCTGCAACTCCATCCACCGGGACCCGAGACACTTGTGGGTGCCCAGGCCGTATGGCGCGTATCCGGGGCTCTGGTGCTCGAGGCGCGGGGACAGATAACGGTCGATGTCGAATTTGAAGGGATCGGGAAAGACGTCTTCCATGTAGTGCGCAGCGGTCTGGGCGATGTGCACCCGTGACCCCAGCGGCAACTCGTATCCCTGGACCAGGCACGAATTCATCACGTTGCGCATGGACATGGGGACGATCGGATAGATACGCAGAGATTCCATCATCATGCGATGGGTGACGTCGATGTTCGACGGGTTGAAGTCGCGGCCACCGGGATCGCCGTCGGCGAACAAAGCGTCGGCTTCGCTCTGGACTCTGGATTGAAGGCCCGGATGCGCCGCCATGGCGTACAGGGCGAAGCTGACCGCATCCCCGAGGTACACGCTGGCGACCAGCGCTGCTCCAAAGGCGAACGTCAGGTTCGACTCGGGTACGAACTGTGGATCGCTGGCGTGCAAGCTAAGAAAATCATCTGCAAGGTCCCGCGGGCTTCCCGCCCGCTGGGCGGGAGTATGCCCGCTCTGCACCCGTTCCAGCAATGTGTCGACAGCCTTCGCCCGGCGTCTCATACCCGGGGTCTTCAGCATGAACTTGGGAAGGATCCTGATGATGTGGGTGTTCAGTGCTCGTTCCTTGAAGGTCATCAGGTCGTCGATGATGTCCTGGGAATGAACACTGACCATGAGCGGTGAGATTTGTGCGTTTACCAGTCGCCGGCACATCCTGGTGGCAGGGTAGGATTGCCCGACCTCCCAAGTCGTCATGTGTTCTCGCACCTGACCGTAGACCTCTTCCAGTTGACCCGCCAGCCTTCTGCGAGAATACGCCGGCGCCATGGACTTGCGAAGCCGGAAGTGATCGGCGCCATCCAGGGAAGGCAGAACTCCATTGGCGCCATAGACCTTCTCGAAGTCCGCAAAGTAGTCCTTGGCCCTGAGGTACATGCGCCCGTTGCGGTTGACCCAGTGATTCATCTCCGGCCCAGCGAGGAAAATCTTTGGGCCGACAAATGGTGGGCGGAGTTGGAACACCGGGCCGTACTCCTTGGTCAAGTCCGCAAAGAGTGCGGGGATGTTCCCCTTGCGCATGTTCGCATTGAAAATCACCTTCCGCAGAGGAACAGACGGAATCTTCTTGCTCAGGGCGGAGCGCCGAAACAGCGGGCCGGCAAGGTTTTGGGAGACCGCGGCGGCGATCGAGCGGCCCAACAGGTCCATGTTGCAGATGAACTCGATGCGCTCTTCCGCCTCCTCATCGAGTTGGAACATGAACCGGAAGACGTCGCAGGTGTTGACCAGACAGATGATGATGATGTCTCTCGGGTCCGGAATCTCGTTGTTGAAGATGGCTTGACTGATGCGTGTCTTGACGAACTGGACTCCACCGTCTCCTGAGAAACCGTTGAACAGTTCCTTGCCTCCCTTGCTGCGCGCCAACGTCCAGAAGTCGCCGTTGTGGTGTTCCAGGATCTTTAGGTCAACCAGGTTATCCAGAGTCAGGTCAATGATCGACTCGGCGCGGGGAGCAAGCCGCTCGATCCAGTATTGGGCGTTTCGTTGGATCGGATCGGCTGCGATTTCGGCCAGGATCGGATCGAGGGCGGGATTGCCCGTCTCGGTCGGATCTAGAAGGAAGAGTGACTCCCTGTCCGTGTCTATGCGGGCCATGAGTGAAAGCTCCGCCAGCACTGCGCCCACGACGGCGCAGTTCAAATCCCACCCGGGCACCTGGTGAAAGTAGCCGTTCTCTTCGTTCAGAAGCATCAGAACGAGTTCATCCGCCAATCCGAGCGGGTTGGTGGTCACATCACTTGTAGAAAGGACCATCTCTTCGGTCTCTCCAAACCGATCCCAGACCGTTCAGGTTGTAGTTAGTGGTTAGGCAGTATACCTGCATGGGCAGGGATGGGGAGGCCGGGTATCCAAGGGGTTGATGGCGACAAGCCCATGGGAGGCTCCCGCGCGACCCCGCAAGGACCACCGCGGGCAGGCGGTGTCAGCCCCTCGCTCTTTTGAACCGCCAGCCGTGCATGAGACTCCCGTAGTGGTTGAACGACCGGCGCGCTTCGGGGTCGTCGAAGGGATAATCCGCGCCCATCTGGGTCGCGGCCGACAGCCCACTCACGAAACATGTCTCCTGGCTGTTAATGAGCGTGTGGGCCCCACAATGCCAGGTCCGCCTCTTGCCTTGGATGTAACGAAACAGATACACCAGCCAGGCAACTTGCCGCACATCGTGCACGATGTGTTGGAACCACCATCTTCCGACGATCTTCTCTCCGTCGATGGGGCTGATCGGGTTGTAGGTCACCAGGCAGGGCTTGTCGGACCGATTGGCCCATGGCTGCTGGTTGTGCATGATGTAGGTGATCTCATAGTTGTCCGGCCTGACGCCGTACTGCTCGATGTGGTTGCTGCGGGTTTTCAGAGGCCTCACTTCGTTGTCCGGAAGGACCGAGGAGTCCGAATGCACCACCGTGTGGTTGTGAAGCTCGCTCTCGTAGCGGATCGACGAGAGAATGTAGCGTTCCAGCATCGTGGGCCGGTCAAGCATCATCAGCGTCTGGTTCGCATTGCATGCAAAGACCACTTCGTCGAACGTCTCCTTGGCGCCGTCTTCGTCTTCAACCACCACACCGGACGACGACCGATACACCTTCCGCACCGGCCGGTTGAGATAGATCTTGTCTCCGAAGTTTGCCGACAGGTTCTCGTAAATCCGTCTCGTCCCCTGGTCCCATGTCTGCATGGGCGTGGCGGTCTCGATGTCGAAGAACTCGAGATACCTTGAAAAGAGCGCCGCAGGCATGTCGAACACGTTCGTCGCCATCAGGAAGTTGACGAACATGGGCTTCAGCACTTTGTACCTGAAGTCACCGGAGAAACCTCCCAGATTCAGGACCGTCCCCATGCTGATGTAGTTGAACGGATTCAGGGCGTTCAGAAACTTCGATCGGGAACGGGTCAGATAGCCGAACCAATGCAGGCGCCTGAGGAGTCTTTGAAACTTTGCGATCTCGGGTTGAAGCTGGTCTCTGATCTCGGAGTCGAAGTCGTGGGCATAGAGATGACCGCGGTACTTCACGCTGTAACTGAACCTGGTGTCGATCAACTCGATGCCGAACTGTTCCATCAAAGAGACGATGTGCTGGTACACCGACGGGATGCAGGCGGTGACCGAGATGTCAAAAGGTATCGAGGTGCCGTCATCCTGAGGCATCTCGGCCGTGACGGCATTCCCGCCAATCCGGTCCTGCGCTTCGAACAGGCGGAAGTCGAACCGGTCCGGGTGGTGATGCAGCCCCCATGCGGCGGCCAACCCTGAAATCCCTCCACCGACAATCGCAATACGCCGCAGTGGCGCCCCGGATCCGCCGGTTGCCATGAACCCCCTATCCTACAAACGCCTCCACGCCGCCGCTGGTCGCGAAATTCTCTCCGACGATCTGCCGCCAATTGCTTGTCTTCTGTCCCAGGCTCGTTCCACACTGAACCAACAAACATGAGTGGTGATCCGGATCACCTTCATCAGACGGTCCCGGTCGGGAAACCAAACCTCCGCACCGAGCGTTGCCCCAAACGGGACCAACTAGCCGAAAACTGAAGACGCTTCAGTCCGGACAGGCGCGCGCCTCTCCGGAATTTTCGCGACGGTCAGGAGGCGGCGGGTCGGGAGGGGAAACCCAATAGGGGCCACATCACGTTCAAGAGTGGGAAAACCTGGCTGGTGAGGTGAAGGCGCCAGGGCTGGATGAGGGGAGGGCGGGGCGGCCTATTTTCTTTGTTTGGCTGGGTGGAGGGTTCGGCGGTGTTGCGCGTGCTGGTGTTTCGGGTTGGGTGGGCGTTTCTGTTTTGTTGGTGGTGGGCGTAGGCGGTAGGCGCCGGTGGGGGTTTGTTCGACTTGCCAGTTTCGGTCGTGGACGTTGTGGTGGCATCGGGAGCAGAGTAAACACATGTTGTCGAGGTTGGTGGGGCCTCCGTCCTGCCAGTGGATGATGTGGTGGGATTGGCACCAGGCGGCTTTGGCGCCGCATCCGATGCATGTCCGGTCGCGGGCGATGAGAGCTGCGCGTTGGGAGGGACTGGCCTTACGTCGGGCCATTCCCATGTCCATCGGTACCGACGGTCCGCGGAAGATTGCGGGGAGGATCTGAGCGTCGCAGGCCAACCGTCGTAGTTCGGAGGCAGGGATGGGGGTGCCGTTCTCCAAGCGAGCATTACTCAGTTGTTGGTTCACCACGTCGTAGTCGGCGATCACCAACAGTTTCACGTCCTGGGAAGGTCCGTCTTTGTCCCCTCCGGGGCGGGTGAGCAACAGAGCAAGGGCGTCGGCCATTCTCTGGGCGGGTGTGGCCCGGTTATTGGGGTCTTCCTCTTGCCACAGTTCGTTCATCTTCTTCGACAGGACGGTCTCTATCCGAGCACCTGTGATCGGATCGAACCTCCCGTACAGCACAGTCATCCCGTCGGTGTGGTCTGTGCGGATCCTGGCGTACCTCTGTGACCGCTGATGCTCCAACCTCGAAACCCCATCGTCTGCGGAGCGTTGTTGTTCGTGTTTGCGGACCGTAGCCGCGAACTTGTCCGGAGACTGGGTACGGGCATCGTCCAACAGTTCCTTCTCGTCTATGGTTCCCCGCTGGCTGGCCCGGGCCAGGATCCGCGCGTTCTCATAGGAGATCTCCCCCTCCCGCAGTCCCTTCGACGTCTCCGGCAGCTTCTCCAGTTCCCGAGCCGTCTCTACTTCCGACCGCGCCCGGCGGCGGGGCCTCTTGCCCCTCTCCCGCAGCTCGTTCTCGGTGAGCTCGGTCCCCGCCCGTCGGGTCAGTTCGGCCAGGGCCGCGGCGCGGATCCCCGCCAACTGGTTCTCCCCACGAATAGTGGACAGCACCCGCTCCCGAAGCTCCGCGACCGTGGCCTCACCCACCGACAAAGAGGGGCCCAACACCCTCACCCGGTTAGCGACCCGCCGGTCCACTGCTGCTGTCGTGTCCATAGCCAACAGCATGCCCTAGGAGGTGTGACAAAACACCCTCCAACAACACTAAATGTGTACAAATCTCGCCTTACTGTTTGGCACCCGGAAACACATGCCGCGGTTCCCGAATCCCCCACCATCCGCCCGACGGCGGGAGATCAGTGCCGGGACGCCTCCACCAGATGACAGGAGACGAGGCGCCGGCCGCCCTTGTCTTCGAGAGGCGGATGAGGGGTGGTCCGGCAGACGTCGGCCGCCTGGGGGCAACGATCGACAAACCGGCACTCGGGCGCCGGGTTGACCGCCTTGCCGATGCCTCCCTTGATGCGGACCTCCGGGGGAGGCAGGGCCGGGTCGGGAACCGGGACCGCCGAGAGGAGCGCCTGTGTATAGGGGTGAAGCGGGTTGGCCAGCAGTTCCTCGGTCGCCCCTATCTCCACCACCTTCCCCAGATACATCACCGCGATGCGGTCGCACATGTACCGGGCCACCGCCAGGTCGTGGGTGATGTACAGATACGCCACACCCATCTCCTTCGCCAACTGCGACATCAACTCCATGATCGAGATCCGGATGCTGACGTCGAGCATCGAAGTCGGTTCGTCGGCAACCACCAGACGGGGTTGCAGGATCAGGGCTCTGGCGATCGCAACCCGCTGGCGCTGCCCACCCGACAACTCGTGGGGAAAGCGGAACATGAATGACTCCGGAGGCGCCAGTCCTACCTTGCGTAGCATCTCCCTGATCTGTTGTTCCCGGGTGCTCAGATCCCCAATCCGGTGGATCAGAAGGGGCTCGGCAATCGTCTCGTACACGGTCCGGCGCGGGTTGATCGATTCATAGGGGTCTTGGAAGATCATCTGGACCTGGCGGCGAAACTCGGTCCGCTGGTCGGAACGGAGTTCGACGACGTCCATATCCGTACCGTCCGGCTGGCTGAGAAGGATCCGGCCCTCGTCGGGCTGTTCCAAGCGGACCAACATGCGGCCGGTGGTCGTCTTACCGCACCCCGACTCGCCGACCAGCCCGAGGCTCTCCCCCATCCCGATCTCGAAGTTGACGCTGTCCACGGCATGCACGAACCCTGTACTGCGCCGGAAGAGACCCGCCGACACCGGGAACAACCTGCGGAGCCCTTCCACCCTCACCAAACTCATGGGAGTTGCTCTCCCATCTCGGGAACCTGCTCGGAATTCCAGCATGCCGCCCACTGGGAAGGACCGATCTGCATCATCGGAGGCTCGTCGGTGCGACACTGTTCCGTCGCCCAAGGACAGCGAGGATGGAACCGGCAACCCGCCGGAGGCGCAAGCAGGTTGGGAGGAGTCCCCTCCAGTGAGACCGGACGACGGCGTGGCCCGGTCACCGACGGAATGGAGGACAGAAGCAGATAGGAATAGGGATGCCGAGGCCCGTGGAAAACATCCCGGGTCGATCCGAATTCCACCAACTTTCCGGCATACATGACGCCGATGATGTCGGTCACCTGGGCAATCACCGCCATGTCGTGGCTGATGTAGAGGATCGAGAGTCCCAGATCTTCCTGGATCTCTTTCAACTCCTCGAGGATCTGGGCCTGAACGATCACATCCAGTGCGGTGGTGGGCTCATCGGCAATGATCAGCTTGGGCTCGCACGACAACGCCATGGCGATCACCGCCCGCTGGCGCATTCCACCCGACAACTCGTGGGGGTAACGATTCTGCACCGCGGGATCGAGCCCCACCAGGTTGAACAAGCGGTCCATTCGCCGGCTTGTCTCGACAGTGCTCAGCGGGGGATCGAAGTGGTGGTCCATCGCCTCCCGAATCTGCTCGCCCACCCGGTACACGGGATTCCAGGCGTTCATCGCCCCCTGGAAGACCATGGAGATCTCCGCCCACCGGTACTCCCGCATCTCCTGGTCAGAGAGTTCCAGAAGGTCCATTCCCTCCCAGAGGACCGATCCCGATTGGTACCGGGCGTTCTCGGGCGCCAGACGCAGAAGGGAGAGAGCCACCGAAGTCTTGCCGCATCCGGACTCCCCCACCAGCCCCATCGATTCCCCGCGACCCAGGGAAAAGCTCACGTTCTCCACCGCGGAGACCTCCCCGGCCTCGGTGTCGTAACGCATCACCAGACCGTCGACCTCCAACAACCGGGCCTGACCGGCGGAGATCTCCAGGGGAAGACGGCGGCTCGTCATCGTCTGCGCAGCCTCGGATTCACTATCTCGTCCATCCCTCTCCCCACCAGGAAGAAAGCCGCGGACAGAAGAGTCACTGACAGGCCGGCGGGGATGGTAAGCCACCAGAAGTCGACCACCTGCAGCAGATAACCCTGGGTTCGGGCAAGATTCATCATCAGGCCCCAGGATGTGTCGGTGTTGAGGACGCCCAGGAAGGACAGGACCGCTTCGGATTGAATGGCGGCAGTTACGGTGAACATCATGTAGAGGACGCTGAGGGGCATCACGTTGGGAATCAGGTGATAAAAAATGATGTGACGGGCCGACCCTCCCGCCACGCGGGCAGCATCAATGAACGGTTTGACCTTGACCGCCAGAGCCTGGGACTTGAGAACGATAGCCGTTCCTCCGAAACCTGAGAGTATCCCGA
This sequence comes from bacterium, assembly GCA_028819345.1. Taxonomy (GTDB): domain Bacteria; phylum Actinomycetota; class Acidimicrobiia; order Spongiisociales; family ZC4RG35; genus Bin76. The sequence continues at coordinate 23,804 of JAPPLW010000062.1, forward strand.
TCACCACCGCCAGATGCCACAGCTGAAAGGTGAACACCGCTCCAATGACGATCAGAATGGCCAGGCCGGGGATCAATATAAGGAGATCGGCAAGTCGCATCAGGAAAGCGTCCACTATCCCCCCGAAGTACGCCGCCATCGAGCCGACCGTGGTGCCGATAACCACCGTCACCACCGCCGCCAGGATCCCCAGGAAGAACGAAGCGCGGGCTCCGTGCATCAACTGGGACAAGACGTCCCTGCCCAGGGGATCGGTTCCCAGCCAGTGCCGGCCGTCGGGAGGCGCCGGCTGGCGGGGGAGTTCGAAAGTGTCGCCTATTTGAAGTGTGTCGGGAATCCGTCCGTCCAGGAGCACCGCTCTGCGGTCGATCTCGGTGTTGGGGTCGGTTATGCGCTCCACCATGGTCATCGTGCGGGTGGGCGGATTGAGTTCCAGGCCGGTGACCGGGTCGTACACCGCCGGATTCCAGAAACCGGTGGCGAAGAACACCGTCGGCATCACCGCCATGATCGCCCAGAATGCGATGATCACCAGTCCGAAGACGCCTACCTTGCTACGGCGAAAGATCCTCCAGTTTTCCCGGAGGGACCGCCGCATCAGGGTCAGCCGGATCTTCCACCAGGAGTCCACCTCATGAAGGATCGGTTGCGAGCCGAAGGGATCGGCCGTGTGCGTCTCCTCAGGGAGGCTCCTCTGGTCAGCCATGCTCGGTCACCCTGATGCGGGGATCGAGCACCCCGTAGAGAATGTCCACCACGAAGTGGCCGATCAGCGCCAGTATGCCGATGAAGGAGAACGCTCCCACCGCCAGCGGTATGTCCTCTGAGAGGACCGACGAAACCAGGATCTCCCCCATGCCGGGCCAGGAGAAAACCGCTTCGGTAATGACCCCTCCATCGATCACCGTGGCAACCGCCAGCACCAGGGAGGTGGCCACGGGCAGGAGAGCGGTTCGCGCGGCGTGGCGATCTCGGACCACCCTCTCCGGCAACCCCTTGGCGCGGGCAGTGAGGATGTAGTCCTCCCGCAACGTTTCCAGCATGGAACTGCGGGTGAGGAGCATCACCCCCGCGAAGTTGATGAGGGTCAGGACCAGTACCGGCAGAATCATGTGGAAGCCGATGTCTCCGGCGTACACCCGCATGACTTGGCCGGAGTCGACCCCGTACCAGTAGAAGAAGAAACCGCCCACCGCCAAGGCCCCGCCTCCCCAGCGCAGGGTCCGCCCCAAGCGCCGACTCCTGGTCTGCCTGGCAATGAAACCCGAGGCAAAAAGGGCGACGGACGCGATCAGGGTCACCCAGAAGAGGCGCATGAACACCTGATTGGCCCTGAAGGGGGCATCCCGCCATTGCTCCGGATCCAGGAACTTAGAGAGAGGCAGCCAATCCAGGAGGACGCTGAAAAGCCAGATCATCATGAAGGCGAACCATGGCAGGAACATCGAATAGAGCCCCACTCCCCCAATCGTCACCAACATCTCCCCGCGATTCCCCCGACGCCACGCCAGGTACTTTCCGGCGAGAAAACCCGCCCAGTAGTAGGTGACCAGGGCAGCCAGGAACAACACCAGGGTGCGAGGCAATCGCTCCGCGATGATGTCGACCACCGGACGCGGGTACTGATTGAAGGAGACTCCCAGATCGCCTTGGAAGAAGTTGAACATGTAATCACGGAACTGGATCAGCACCGGTTTGTCCAGGCCCAGTCGCTCCAGCGCCACCTCCCTGGCTTCGGGAGGGATGTTCGGATTTCCCGCATATTTCAGGGCGACCGAATCGCCAGGAAGGATGTAAAGCAGGAACCAGGTCACCGTCAGGAAGACCAGGAACAGGAACACCATCTGAATCAGACGGCGTGTCACGTACCGGACCATGCTCCTATTCCTTCAACTTCCTGAACCCTCATTCGAAGGGATCGTGGGGAGCCGGCGTCAAAGTGTCGGCTCCCCCACGATCCCGGTTGTTACGGTGATCAGCTGATCGTGACCACCCCCGTCAACGCCCCGACGTTTTGCAAACCGTCGAGGATGGTCGTGTACGGGAAGGTGAGTTGGTTCGAGTATGCCTCGATCAGTGGTGTGTTGAACAGCGTCACGTAAGGCAGGTCCTCGGCGATGATGGCGTCAGCCTGATGGATCAAGTCACGCGCCTCCGCCAGGGTCTTGGCCTTATCGAACTGCTCCGCCAGGGCGTCGAACGCCGGATTCGCATACCCGGGGGTGTTGTACCCGCCAAGCGCCGAATCACGAGACGAGCGGAAGAAGTCAAACACGTGGTCGGGGAACGGAGTGAGTCCCCAGCCCAGGATGTACATGTCGAACCCGAGCGGGTCGGCTGGCGGGAACACCTTGTCCACGATCACCGAGAACCCGGTGGGCTCGGCGGTGAGCGGGATCCCGAGATCGCTGGCCCACTCTTCGATGAACAGTGAATAGGTGGCCCTCATCGGATCGTAACCCGGTCCGGGAGCGAGCAGGGTGAGCGGAGGGATGGTCTCCCCGCCGGGTCCCACCAGGCCCTCGCCCTTGGGAATCACGTCGCGGTTGCCTTCGTCCCAGACCGGCTCGACCTCCCAGGTCCAGCCCGCGTCCTTGAAGATTTGCACTGCCGAGGCCACTCTCTCCTGGCTGGTCTGGCCGGCGCACGGCGCCGTGATGTCGGGGTTGTACCAGTAGGCATTACCGGGGGGCACCAGCGAGTTGATCGAGTAGGCCGTGCCTCCCAGAACCGTGTTGGCCATGAAGTCCTTGTCGATCATGCATGCCAGGGCCTGTCGGAAGGGCGCCTGGCTCATCGGGAACTTCCGGGTGTTGTAGGCCAGGTAACGCATCCCGTTCTGGTCGTTCACCGCCACCTCCAGGGCGGGAGCGGCCAGGATCTCGTTGCGCAGGCCGGCTTGCAAACCGAGCGGGTTCAACAAGAAGTCCACTTCACCTTCGGTGAGCGCCAGCACGGCGGCGTTCTGATCGGTGTAGATGGAATAGATGCTCTCGGAGATGAACGGGCCTTCTGTGTAGTCGGCAAGTACGTCTCCACCGGGATCGCCACCCCACGTCTCGGTGGCGCCGTCCTGGGTGTACTCCACCGCTCCGGAACTGTAGACGGTGTACTGGCTGCCGCTGTCGTAGTACTCGTCCAGAGCAACGTTGCGCCAGAAAGCGCCCGGCTCCCACTCCACGGAGTCGAAGGCGGATGCGTTGGGAGCGCCCAGGCCGGAGGCTGCATACAGGGTCTCAGCATCGGCGGATTCGTCGACGATCGGTCCCCAGAAGGCCTCTTGGAATATGGAGCCCAGACCAACCGACATCGGCCAGATCGCCAGACCCGGCTCGAAGTTGAAACTGATCTTGACGGTCAGATCGTCAAGAGCCTCCACTGCGGAGACGCCCTGTGAAGACTCATCCTCCTCGGTGGCGGGATCGTCGTCGCGGGCCAATGGCCAGGCGCTGGTGAAGTTGCCGCCCAGACCGTTGTACTTCTTGATGGTGTTGAAGGTGAACGCCGCGTCGTGGGCGGTGATGGGAGTCCCATCCGACCAGGTGACTCCGGAACGCAGGTTGACCGTCACCGAGTAACCGTCGCCGTCAGCCTCGACCTGTGGAGGACTGGCGTCGGCCGCTAGGGCGGGGACCACTGTGTAGGTCGGCCCCTGATAGGTGTAGAGCGACATCTGGCCGGGAATCACGTAGGTGTTCCAGATCTCAGCCTCCGTGTCGAGCGCCGCCCAAGGGTTGTCGGTGGTGGGAGCGGAGAATATGCCCAACCGGTAGGTGGCGGCCATCGGCATCTCCTCGGGCTCATCCATTTCTTCCGGTTCGTCCATCTCCTCGGGCTCGTCCATCTCTTCCGGCTCATCAGGAGCCGCGGTGGTTTCCGGGGCAGGCGCCGCAGTGGTTTCGGTGGCGGGAGCGGCGGTGGCCTCAGGGGCCTCCTCATCCTCTCCGCACGCTGCGGCCACCAAGGCGAGCATCGCCAAGAGACAAAGCAGTTTTGTCCTCAATCTCATGGGTCATCTCCTTTCTCGTCTTGTTACATGGCTGACTTTGGTAAGGGGTAAGATACCGGACCGACGGAGCTAGTGGCCCCCGGATCGGCATTGAATGTCGGCCACCCGGCATTTGCCTGTCTGCCAGGGCTTCCACGCCTCTATTCAATGCTCCGATGCAAGGGTTTTTCGCCCTCATCCCCCGGGTCTGAAGCTTCGCTCTGATAAGGTCATAGTCCGGAGGCGGCTGAGACGAATAGGAGGAGCAGATGGCCCGCATGTACTTCGAGGAGGACTCGGACCTGGCGTTCGTCGCCGACCAGACCATCTGCATCGTGGGCTATGGCAACCAGGGTCGCTCCCAGGCCCTCAACATGCGGGACAGCGGGCTTTCGGTCGTGGTGGGCAGCCGTCGGGATGCGTCATACCGGGCGGCCGTGGAGGATGGCTTCGCCGTGTTCCCGGTCGGTGAAGCGGTGGAACGTTCCAATGTCATCTTCCTGCTGGTCCCCGACGAGGTGATGCCCCAGATCTACTCCCGGGAAATCGCCCCGAACCTCGAATCGGGCGACATGCTGGTCTTTGCCAGCGGTTATAACATCACCTTCGACCTGATCAAGCCATCCTCCGACGTCGACGTGGTCTTGATCGCTCCCCGAATGATCGGCGCGGGAGTCAGGGACACCTACCTGAGCGGTGAGGGCTTCCCCAGTCTCGTCGCCGTTCACCACGCCGCCACCGAGAACGCCTTCGATCGGATGCTGGCCCTTTGCCAAGGGATAGGGTCCGCAAGGATGGGCGTGATCGAGTCCAGTTTCCTCGAGGAGACGACAGTTGACCTGTTCGCCGAGCAGGTGGGCTTCCTATACGCGGTGCGTCGTTACTGCGAGGTGTTGGTGGAGGCCGGGTGCAGTCCCGAGGCGGCCATGCTGGAGTTCTACGCATCGGGCGAGGGCATCGAAACCGCCAGGGCGTATCGCGACATCGGGCTCTGGGACCAGATCACGCTCCATTCCCGCACCAGCCAGTACGGGCAGGAGGTGACCAGCCGGCTGTCACCTCCGGAGGAGGAGGCCGAGCGGGCCAGGCTGAGAGCGATCATCTCCCACATCCAGGGCGGCTCCTTCGCCCGGGAGTGGACAGCCGAACAGCAGGCCGGGTTCCCCGAGTTCAACCGGGTGAGGGCCCTGAACATGGCCCATGAGATGCGTAGAGCCGAAAGGAATCTCTACAAGGTGCTGGGCCGGATACCGGACAACGGCTAGCGCTACCCCTTTCACCCTGCGAGGGACCGGTCGCACCAGAGATTGTCACACCTCCACCGTATGTTGGAGTGTGTGAAAAAAACTCAGCCAGATCAACAAAAAACTTCGCTAAGTCGCGAAATATCCGAAATGCCTGCTAGACCGGCAACCCCTCAGCCAGACCGTGAAAACCTCCGCTAAGTCGCGAAGACCCTCTCTTTACCTTGAATAGCACAGCTTCTGCACCCCGCCCCTCAAGCACAAGGCCCCGACCACATGGTTCATGACCCCTATCCGGAAGACGACTACCTGGATCAGCCGCCCCCGGAACGCCGGCGAGGTCGGGTTGGGCGGGTGCCCCCTTACTCCCGGGAGGCCGAAGAGTCCGTGCTGGGGGCCATTCTCCTGAGCCGGGACGCCACCAACAAGGTGATGGAGATCCTGGACACCGACGACTTCTACGAGCCGATAAACGGACTGGTGTTCGAGGCGGCCCGCCGACTCTACAACGAGAGCCGAGCCATCGACGTACTGACCCTGGCCGAGGAATTGCGACGCACCGACTCGCTGGAGCGGATCGGCGGACATGAACGGCTGGCGGACCTGAGCCAGAGCGTGCCCAACGTCGCGCACGCTGATCGCTACGCCGCCATCGTGGAGGAGCATTCCCAGAGACGGCGGCTGATCGAGGTGAGTCAGCGGGTAACCGATCTGGCGATGAACCTCGACAGAACCACGGAAACGGTGATCGACCAGGCCGAGCGGATGATGCTGGAAGTCAACGATGACGTGGTAGAGGAAGGGCTCCAGCATGTCAAAGACCTGATGAAGAGCGTCTTCGACAACATCGAAAACCAAGAAGACCGGATGCCGGGCCTTCCCACCGGGCTCACGGATCTCGACGACAAGCTGATGGGTCTCAAGCCGGGGACGTTCGTGGTGGTGGCGGGACGGCCGTCCATGGGCAAGTCGGCGTTCGCCCAGACCCTCGCCTCGAACACCGCCCGGGATGGAGGGGTGGTCGCCCTGTTCTCCCTGGAGATGTCGAAGGAGGAGGTGCTGACCCGCCTGCTTTCCATGGTGAGCGAGGTGAACTCCTCCCGCATCCGGGCGGGAGTGGCCAACAACCTGGAACTGTGGGACAGACTGCTGGAAGCGGGAGGCAAGATCCACGACTGGAAGCTGTACCTGGACGACTCCCCGGAGCCGACGGTCACCGAGATCCGGGCAAAGTGCCGCCGGCTGCGCTACGAAGAGGGACTCGACCTGGTCATCATCGACTACCTGCAACTGATGCCTTCGTCGGGAAGCTCGGGTTCCCGTAACGCAGACAACCGCCAGCAGGAGATCGCCGAGGTTTCCCGCTCCCTGAAGGGCCTGGCCAGGGAGTTGGGCATCCCGGTGATCGGCGTCTCCCAGCTGAACAGGGCGGTCGAGCTTCGCAAGGACAAACGTCCCATGCTGTCCGACCTCCGGGAATCAGGGGCGATAGAGCAGGACGCCGACATCGTGCTCTTTCTCTACCGGGACGAGTACTACAACCAGGACGACCACAGGGTCCAGAACCTCGCTGAGGTTCTCATCGCCAAACACCGCTCCGGGCCGACGGGAAAGGTCCTCACCACCTTCCAAAAGGAGTACACGCTCTTCCGCAACCATGCGGGTCCCGCCCCACCGGACGTGTACCAGCAGACCTATTGAGGATTTCTGCGGGTCGCTGGTCTCAACCGGTCGTGGTCTCGGTGTCCTCGTCTGGCGGTCCGGTCTCCGGGACGGTGGTGTCGGTTGTCGTGACACCCCCGGATCCCCCTGAGATCACCACCACCACCTCACCGCCTACGTCCACCTGCTCACCGGCGCCGGGCTCGGTCCGGATCACACCACCGGCCACGACAGTGTCGGAAGCCTCGACCACCTCCACCCAAGTCAAACCCAGGTCCGTCAGGTTGGCGTAGGCCTCGACACTCGGCAGTCCCACCAGGTCGGGCACCACCAACAACCCCGGGCCCTGGGAGATCACCACCACCACCTGGTCCGTGGCGGCAACGCCCCCACCGGCTCCCGGCTCGGTCCGGATCACCTGACCCGCAGGCACGTCATCGGAGA
>JAPPLW010000080.1 GCA_028819345.1 bacterium
TCCGTCAGCGCAACAAAACACGCCGCCGGCGCCGCCGCAACCCCATCAAACAACGGAAATAGGTGCCGGACCGGGTAGTCGGGAGGCGGCTATCGCGGCTGCGAGCGTATCCCCACCTTGCCCCCGGCGGCGATGACGGCTTCGATCGGATCTATCCAGTCGTCTTCGGACAAATCCTTGAGAACGCCCTCCAACACTTCGCGGTCGACAAGAATCGGAGGCACGATCGAGACTAACCCCGACCGCTCAAGACTCCCTGTCACCCAACCCGCCTCCACCAATTTGACAGCTTCCGAGACCGGCCGACCGGACACTACTGCGTCCCAGCCTTTATCCAGGTCGGCCGCCATGTCATCGAACTCTTCTCCGGGCTGCGGCTCCCCAGTTCCGGTAATGGCCACCGTTCGAACCGTGGGCGGTAACCGCCCGAGAGCCTCCTTCACCGCACGGGTGGCGATGGCCAAGCCACCTCTCCGGCTGGTGACCCCCGGAGGGGCAAACACCGCGGTGTGTCCCAGGACATGAGGGGAGGCCGATGGCTGTGACGGGGAGGAGACTGGCTTGGTTGACAAGAGTCACCTACCCTACCTGTCAACTTATGAGAAGCAACGGCGGTCGTGGTGGGGCCATACTCCTGGCCGGAGGGAGGGGCGCCCGCGCTGGGTTTTCCTCCAACAAGGCTTATGTGCCTATCGGGGGGCGGCCCATGGTCAGCTACTCAATCCGGACCCTGGACCGCTCCCCTTGGGTGGCGCTTCTGGTGCTGGTCGTCAGACCCGAGGACCGCCGAGCAGCCGAACAGGTGGCGGAACAGGTCGGGATTACCACACCCTGGCTGATGGCGGACGGGGGCGAGTCCCGCCACGCCAGCGAGTACCGGGGGCTCGAAGCCGTCTCCGGAGAGATCGGGGAGGGACACATCGACCTGGTAGCCATCCATGACGGCGCCAGACCTTTCGTCAGTCCCTCACTGCTCCACCAGCTATTCCGCGACGCAGATCGTCACGGGGGCGCCGTGCCCATTTTGCCGGTGGAGGCGCCCACCCACCGCTTGACCGAGCACGGGGAGATCGCCCTGCTAGACCAGGAAAGGCTTCACAGAGCACAGACGCCCCAGGTTTTCGCGGCGCCGGAGCTTCTTGCCGCCTATCGGCGCGCTCGAGTGGCTGGTTTCGAGGGAGTGGACACCGCCGAAACCGTGGAGCGATTCTCCGATCTGGAAGTGAGAGCCACGCCCGGAGACCCGAACAATCTCAAACTCACATTCCCCGAGGATTTCGCGATGGCCGAGACCATCGCCTGAGACAGGAGCGCACCCACTGAGCCGCCCTTCGGCCGGGCGACACAGGTCTTAGGAGATCACATGCCTCCACGTTTCACGCCACCGTATTTCATCCGGGTGTCGCTCATGGCCGCTGCTCGCTTCGTGTCGTCTCGAATGCCCGCGTCCACCACTTCCCCCACGAAAAGTGTGTGAGTACCGAAGTCAATAGCCCTTCGAACCTCACAATCCAGGAAAGCGACGGCATCCTCGAACACCGGAGCACCGGTTTTCCCGACGCGCACCGCCCGGTCATTGAGGGTCATCCCTTGGCGGACAGCCGGCTTTGAGAATTTCACGAACACGCGCTTGTCGTCGGGATCCCAGAGGTTGACCGTGAAGCTTCCCCCTTCGGAGATCAGCCGGTGGGTAACCGCGTGGTTTTCCACCCCGATCCCTATCAGAACCGGTTCCATGGACAGTTGGGTAATCCAGGACGTGGTCATGCCGTTCCAGGTCTCCCCGGAGGCGGAGCCGACCAAAGCCAATGCGTTCGGAATCTTCCAAGTGACCTTGTTTACGAGTTGGTTTTCCAGCATCCCCTGTATTCTGGCAGACATGCGCATCTTGGTTTGCACCTCGGGTGTGCTACAGGCACCGCCAGTCATCGATTTTTGTGCCCCTTTGGTGGGCGCTAGCGGAAAAGTCATGATCATGACGGTGGTTCAGGTACCCCAGTCTTTGCTGGACCAGTTTCAACGTCAACCTCGTTCGTTTCTCTCCGAGGACCTCCAGGACTCACCAGGGAGCCATTCCGCCGCGGAGGCCGACTACGTCCGAGAGCGCGGCCAGCGTGCAGTCGCCACCCTGGCCAGCGGGTTTCGGTCCGCGGGAATCGACCCGGAAGTCTCGTATGTGTCCGGTCACGACCTAGCGGAGGCGATCATGGCACAGGCCGAGGAAATGCAGGCCGACCTGATAGTCATGGGCGCCACTCGTCAATTGTTCGAAGGCGAGGTGTGGGCATCGGTCACCGCCCGGGTCGGGATGGAGTGCGAGAGACCCCTCCTTCTGATGCCCTCCCGACCTCCAGAGGAAACAAAGCTGCCCTGAGCCCCTCCTCCCATCGGCTCTGCGCCGACAGCCAACCCTGCGCTTTAATTTTTTGGGTTCCCCTCCCGACCCGCCACCACCGTTCCGGTTGAAATTTTCGGATAGGCGCAGGCCTGTCCGAACCGAGGATTTCGGTCGTCGGCTTGATGCTTCGCTCCTTGGAGGGTTTTCGAAGGGCCGCTCGCCAGGAGACAAAGTCTTGACAGTGATCGGGGCCTGTCCGGACGGGCCGCGATGTTTGTAACCACCAGCGTGCGCAGTGCCTGGGACAGTTTTCAAGACTCCGCCCGGCCTTTCTGCGGACTTTTTTCGCGACCTTCCCCTTCTTGCCCTACCAGGCAACAGACGCCTAGCGAATCCCCCGGGCCCGGTTGATGGCGGCCGCCATCTGCGAGGCTGCTCGGGCCATGTCGGAGGCTGTGGTCACTCCCCGTGAACTGTTGATGATCAGACCTCTCCCGTCCGGGTTGAGCCCCGCCTCCAGCGCCCGCTCCAGACTCCCGCCCTGTGGCCCCACTCCCGGCACCAGGAAGGTCATGTCGCCAACCAGTCCCCGGGCGGTGCGCAGGTCCCCGGGACGAGTTGCTCCCATCACCAGAAGGCAGTTGCCCAAGCTGTTCCACTCCTCAGCCACCATCCGGGCAACCCGCTGCCATAGCAACTCTCCTCCAACCTCCAGTGCCTGCAGGTCGTCCGCTCCCGGATTGGAGGTACGGCAGAGGATCACACAACCCCGCTCCCGCCGGTCCAAGAATGGCCGAAGGGCGTCCCTTCCCAGCCACGGGTTCAAGGTCACGGCGTCGAAGCCGAGCCGGTCGAACAAGAACCCCGCATAGGCCTCGCTGGTCGTGCCGATGTCGGCCCGCTTGGCGTCCCCGATCACCGGGATGCCGGGATGCTCCGATCCCAGGTACTCCATGATTCTCTCCAAAGAAGCGATCCCCCTGGAGCCTCTCGCCTCGTAGAAGGCCAGATTGGGTTTGAACGCACACACGAAGCGATGGGTCTTAGAGATAACCTGTCGACCCCACTCGAACAGGGCGTCACCGGCCCCGCCCGACTCATCACCGAAGACTGAATCCGGGCCAGGGTCCAGGCCCACACAGAGCAGGCTTCCCGACTCCTCCATCCGGGCGGAGAGCCGTTCGGAGAACGTCCCCACCTACGCCCCCGGCGACCAGTCGTGAGGGTCCGACCGCCGCCGCGCTCCCTCAAGCGCCCATGGAGAGGCTTCTTCTCGCCGTGAAGCCGCCGCCAACAGGTCCATGGCCACCGACAGGCAACCCGTCACTTCTCCACCCGCCTCACGCAGGACTCCCGCCGCCTCGAGACTGGAACCCCTGGTGGTGACCACGTCCTCCACACGGGCCACCACTTCCACCCCGCCGTCCATAGCCTCGATGCGCTCTCCCAACCCCTCGATAACCGTCCGCCATGCCGACAGAGACCCGATCAACGGCCGGATGTCCATGTAGACCGGAGAACGCATTCCCGAGGCGAATGTGATGGGCTTATCCGGACAGGAGATCAACACCTCGGCCTCCAACAGAGCGTCGGCAGCCGATCGGACCGCTGTCACGCGATCTCTTCCGACTCCGCCAGGATCAGCCCCGGAGCAGTCGGCCCGCGGAACACCAGAGCGCTCCAGTACTGGACTGCCGCCGCTCCCCGGTCGAGAAAGGCGCGGTAGCTCCGACCGTCCAGCACTCCCCCACAACCGACGATCTCGAATTCCATTCCCGACTCGGTACGAAACGAGTCCAGTTCCTCCACCACTTCCAAGGCCAGGCTGTGAAGGGAAGCTCCCCCCACCCCCACCCCTATCTCGGTCCCCGAGAGTCGGCCCGGAGCCGTGTTGGTCGCCACTATGGCTTCCGCTCCCCCCTCCACCGCCGCCTGGGCGATCAAACCATACCGGCCTCGGCCCACATCCGGAGCCACCTTCACCCATAAGGGGCTCGCCCCCCAAAGCTCTCCCCGCACCGCCCGGCACAGATCGGCCACCTCCTGGGGAAGGCTCTCAAGGTCATACCCCTGGTCCACATTGGGACAGCTCACGTTCACCGTTGTCCAGGAGGGTCGAACCCCAGCCTCCGCAAAGAAGCGCACCGCCTCAGCCGCCTCCTCCACCCGTCGGGAGGGATCGGCCTGATCCGGATCAGAGGCGATGCTGATCCCGTAGACCATGGGAAGGTCCTCGGAACGCTCACCCAAAAAGGCCGCGGCCGCGGCCGCCCCCGGGTTACGCAGGCCCACCCGGTTGAGCAGGCTCTGAGCCTCGGTGTGCCTCCATAGCACCTGTCCCGGGTTGCCGAGTCTGGGCCGGGGGGTGAAGGTTCCCATCTCCACCGGTCCCAGAAGGGCTCCCGCCGACCGCCACCCGGGGATGATGTTCCGACCCCTCGCCACCGCCCTCATGGCCTCCTCCTCGGTCAAGAACCCTTCGCCCTTCACCAGCCCTGCAGCCAGGATCAGGGGAGAGTCGAGGATGACCCGACCCACCCGGCCCCCCAGGAGGGAACGCCGTTCCCGGTAGCGGGCCGCCGCATCACAGAGGCCCGGGTGTCGATCCAAGGCCGCCAGCCTCCCAATGACCATCCGGTGGGCGTCGTCAGGCGGGAGGGCGAATAAGAACCGGCGGAGCGCCCTATAGGTGGCCTCCCCGGCCGATAGTTCAGCAGATGTTGGCATACAGGTTCGATCCGAATCCCTTCGGGGCTAGGACTTCACCGTCCTCGAAGACCACCGTACCCCGGATAACAACTCTTCTTATCACTCCCCACACATCCATTCCGGAAAACGGCGTCCACCTGCATGAAGTGTAGAGGCCTTCGGGGGTGATGGTCCGCCGAACCCCGACATCCACCAGCGTGTAGGTCCCTGCCGGGCGAGGATCCAGGCCGAAAATGCGCCGAGGGGCGACCGACACCAAGTCGACCGCCCGGTCCACGCTGATACGTCCCTCCCTCACTGCAGTGAACAAAAGAGGAATGGTGGTCTCCAACCCCGGCACCCCGAACGGCGTGGGAGACCCGAGCTTCTCATCCCAGGTGTGGGGGGCATGATCCGACTCCACCACGTCTATGACTCCCTGCCGGATGCCTTCCCACAGGGCCTCGCGGTCAGACGCAGTGCCCAGGGGGGGCTTCATGACCCCTCTGGGACCCAAAGACGGGAGGTCCCGGTCGGTTAACAGCAGATGATGGGGACAGACCCCGGCGGTTACCCTGGTGCCCCGGCTCTTGTGCTCGGCCACCTCGGCCACCGCCCGGGCCGTATCGATGTGACACAGGTGTCCTCGCTTTCCATACCGGGCCAATGCCGCCAGGAATGGGCTCACCGACTCCCCCTCGGCGTGGGCGGCCAGCACGCCCGGACCGGGCCAGGCAGCCACCTGGCTCTCCATCTGGGAGGCGGTGATGGTCAACCCCCCGGTGGTGTGCCCGCAGTAGAGCTTGATGCCGCACACCCGCCGGGCCAGCCGGGCCAGCTCCGCCTCCGGCCTGACCCCCGAGGGGTGGGCGCCCAGCCACACCCCGTAATCGCAGCGGGCGTTCCTGCCCAGATCGTCGAGCTTTCGTTCCAGACCCGGGACGTCGGTGGTGGGAGGAGGGGTGTTGGGCATGTCCAGCACCGCGGTGTACCCGCCCGCCAGAGCAGCGGCGGTCTCGGTAGCGAAATCACCCTTATGCGCCCATTCCATCCCCCTCAGGTGGACGTGAGGATCGAGCGCTCCGTCGATGCGCACCAGGCTCACGGCATACCTCTCCCAATCCTTGGGAAGGCCCCGCCCCAGAACTCCGCGACTCTCATCGGGCCGCCCGAGTGGCCCGGACCAAACCGAGGACCCGCCCCACCGCCTCGTCGGGGCCGAGGTCCGTGGTGTTTATCTCCACCGCATCCGGCATCCTCCGCATCGGAGAAGTTGCCCGGGTGGCGTCCTTTCGATCCCGACGGGTCAGGCTCTCCTGCACAGCGGACGCCTCCGGGGCGTGACCCAACTCCGCCAACCGCCGCCGCGCCCGCTCATCGGAGTCCGCAGTAAGAAAGACCTTCAGCGGCGCGTCGGGAAACACCACCGAACCGATGTCCCGACCCTCCACAACGGCCGACCCGCCCCTTTCCTCCACCCAGCGCCGCTGTGATTGCACCATTATGTCGCGCACACCGGGGAGTACCGCTACCTTGCTGGCTGCTTCCGTCACCCGGGGGGTCCTGATCTCGGTTTCCACGTCCTCACCGTCCAGGAAGGTCCGGCCCCCGTCCTGGGAGATCACCCGTCGCCCTACCACCCCCACCGCCCCCTTCTCGTCATCGAGGTCTCCTCCCGCCCGAAGGACCGCCAACGCAGCCGCCCGGTAGAACGCCCCTGTATCAAGCCAAGCCAGCCCTAGCTCCTCCGACAACCGCCGCGCCAGGGTGCTCTTCCCCGAAGCCGCCGGACCGTCTATGGCTATCACCCCCGACCACCAGCCTGCCCCGGCCCTCACAGCCTCTCCAGCATGGTGAAGAACCCGGGCCAGGTCTTGGTGACGCACCCGGGGTCCGAGATCTCAACTCCCTCCTGGCGGAGCCCCACCAGCGCGAAGGACATAGCCATGCGGTGATCGTCGTAGGTGTGGAACCGGGCGGGACGAAGCGAGCCCGGACGGATCAGGAGATCGTCTCCCTCCACCACCGCCTCCGCGCCGGCCCGGGAGATCTCGGTGGCGAGCGCGGCCAGCCGGTCGGTCTCCTTCAGGCGCAGGGTGCCCAACCGCCGCAGCCGACTCGGTTCGGCGGCAAACAGGCACATCACCGAGAGCCCCAGCGCCGCATCGGGCATGCGACCCATGTCCCGGTCCACCCCCCGAAGGGCGCCGCCGGGGGGACCCTCCACCACCAGCCTGGCTCCCTGCCAGCGCACCGCGCACCCCATCTCCACCAGCACGTCCAGCATGCCCACATCGGCCTGGGTCGATCCGGGCGACAGCCCTTCAATACCCACCACTCCCCCGGTGATGGCCGCCGCCGCCATCGGATAGACCGCCGCCGAGGCATCAGCCTCGACCTCGAAAGCCGAAGACCGGTACCCGTCCGGTCTCACCCGAAAGACCCCGCCGTGGACCTCCACCGACGCCCCGAAGGCCCTCATCACCTCCAGGGTGGTCTGCACGTAGGGACCCGAGACCATCTCGCCCCGCGTCCGGATGACCGTCTCTCCCCGGGCCATGGGCGAGACCATCAGCAGGGCGGAGAGAAACTGGGAGGACCGGGAGACATCCACGGTGATCTCCCCGCCCGGCAGGCCTCCCCCTCCCACCCTCAGGGGCAGGAACCCGTCGCAGGTCCTCACCTCCACCCCCGCCTCGCCCAGAGCGGAGGACAGGTCGCCGATGGGACGTTCCCGCATCCGCTCGGTGCCGTCGATGGTCACCTCACCGGGAGAGAGCGCGGCCACCGCGGTGAGAAAGCGTGCCGTAGTGCCGGAGGCTCCCACGTCCAACACCCCCTCGGGAGTCGAGAACCCGCCGCCGGTTCCAAGCACCAGCCAGGGATCGTCGGCGTCGTCGATCAGCACCCCCAGATTGCGCAGGCCGGTTCGCATCACTTCGGTGTCATCGGCTTCCAGCGGTCCCTCCAGGCGGCTGGCGCCCCCTCCGGCCAGGGCCGCCACGACCAGCGCCCGGTTGGTGATGCTCTTCGAACCCGGTGGGCGCACGACCGCCCGTACCGGCCGGTTGCGGGCGGCGATCTCCATGACCGGGGGGAAGCGGCTTTCCATCACCTCCGAGACTATTCGGTCACGGCTGTCCGGTAAAGCGCGGCAACCTCCGGACCGCCCAGCCTGCGCCATCTGCCCGGCCGGAGCGACGCGTCCCGGAGCGGGCCGATCGCCACCCTCGCCAACCGCAGCACCGGATAGCCCAACGCCTCCATCATCCGCCTGATTTCCCGGTTCCGCCCCTCCCCCATCTCCATCTCCAACTGCGCCTCCCGGGCGGTGCTGTCCACGAGCCGCGCCCGCAGGGCCCTGGCCGGGCCGTCCTCCAGGACCACTCCTTCGGTAAGCCGACGAACCACCGCACGCCGGGGCACCCCCTTCACCAGCACCCGGTAGGTCTTCTGAATCCCGTAACGGGGATGGGTCACCAGGTTGGTCAACGTCCCGTCATTGGTCAGAAGCAACAGCCCTTCGCTCCGCCGGTCCAGCCTTCCCACCGGCCACACCCGCGGGTAGTCGGGAACCAGGTCCACAACCGTCTCCGCCGCGTGCGGATCGGAAGTGGTGGAGACCACGCCCTGGGGTTTGTTCAGAAGATAGGTGACCAGGTGCGGGGCAAGCGGCAGACGCGCCCTGTCCACCTTCACCACCGAATCGGCGGGGTCAACCCGGTCACCCAGCCGGGCCCGCCGCCCGTCGATGGTCACCCTTCCCTGGGCGATGAGATCCTCCGCCGCTCTCCGGGACATCAAGCCGGCGGCGGAGATGGCCTTCTGCAGACGGACAGGCCCCTCAGGAGATGGACGTTCGGGTGGCAAGGCCATCCATCACCTCCGGGGAGGGGACCCGCTCAGAGAGCGAAGGCAACTCCTCAAGGCTGTCCAGGCCGAGCTTCTCCAACAACAGCTCGGTGGTCCCGTACAGGGCTGGCTGGCCGGGGACCGGCAGGCGCCCGGTCACCTCCACCAGGCCCATCCTCTCCAGGGTCCGCAACGACGACGAGGAATCCACCCCGCGGATCTCGCTTATCTGGTTTCGCGACACCGGCTGTCGATAGGTGATCACGGCCAACACCTCCTGGGAGGCCGCCGAAAGCCTGTTGATCGACCCGCGGCTCACGAAACTCTCCACGTACCCGGAGAGTTCGGGACGGGTGTAGAGGCGCCAGCCCCCCGCCACCCGTTCCAGACGCAGACCCCGTTCGGTCGATTCGAGCCGAACCGAGAGGGCCTCGACCTCGCGATCCAGCTCGGACCCTTCGATTCCCAGCACCTCGCAGAGTCGCTTGGAAGGAACCGGGGCTTCCGCCACGAACAGAATGGCCTCCAACGCCGCGGCGGTAGACAATTCCCTCACACCCGGCCCACCAACGTACCGGCGACCGGACCCCGCTGAACAAGGATCCTGCCTGCCGGCGTGGACTGGGAGAGGCTCACCCTCCCCTCCCGGGCCAACTCCAAGAGTCCCATGAACCAGGCAGCCATCTCGATCCGGTCCCCGCAACCGCTGGCGAGGCTGTTGAAGGAAGTGTCGCCCACCTCCCCGATCAGACGCCACAACTCCGCCTTCACCTGCTCGGGGTCCGGGATATCCAGGGGAAGGTGATCCAGATAGGGGATGGCGGAAACCCGCGCCATGATGTCGGTGGCCACCCGGGCCAGGTCCCCCGGGTCGAGACGGAACGCCAACTCGGGAGCCGAATCCATCTTCGCCCAGTCGGGCCCCGCCTCCCGGGGCTTGAAACCGGCCCGCTGCCTGAGACGGGAGACCAACTCCTCCGTCGCCTCCTCGAAGGTCAGACGGGCCAGTTGGAACCACAGATCGCGGTCCGGGTTCTCCGGAAGATCCTCGGCGCCCGGTTCGAGGCCCGTTCCCAGCATCCGCCGCGCCTTCAACCGGCAGAGCAGCGCCAGCACCAGAAGAAATTCGCTGACGTGCTCCAGGTCCACCGGGCTTCCATCGGAAATCTCCGCCAGGAAACCCTCGACCAGCCGCGCCAGGCTCAATGCGGCGGGGTCGATCCGGTCCGATACCACCAATTCGTAGAAGAGGTCGATAGGTCCCTCGTAGGCCTCCGTTTGGATCTGATAGCTGGAAGTCACCTCAGCCGGGATGCTATCGGGAGACCGGTCCTTTAATGAGGTTTATCGGTCTCGCACAGCGCTTCCCATACCGCTTCCTCGATGCTGGGAGGCCGGGCGCCGTGATGGTTGCGGGCAAACTCCACCACCAGGGGCTCTGCGCCCCACCCGGCGAGCTCCTCCGACCCGATCCGGCCGTGGTCCCGATACATGCGCGCCCGCCGCCATAGGGGGACCCTCAAGCGGATGGCGACCGATACCAACGCCCTGCCCACCAGCCCCGGGCGCGCATGACGTTTGCCGATGTCATGAAGGAGTGCGGCGCGGACCCGGGTCCGGTCGGATCCCAGAATGGCTTCCGCCACACGGGCTGCCTCGTACCCGTGCCGCTGATCGGCGGTGGGCTGTTCGCGGAACGCCACCCGCTCCGGATCCGCCAGATAGCCTTCCACCCAACTCCACTCAGCCGGGTTGAGCGGTGCCGAAAAGACCCCCTCCCGGTATCGCTTGGCCAGATGCCCCCAGGTTCCCGGCAACGCCCCTCAGTCCCGGGTCGACTTGCAGGAAACGCAATAGACCGACTCGGGACGGAACTCCAGGCGTGCGGCGTTGATCTGCTGACCGCACCGCATGCAGATCCCGTACTGGCCCGTCTCCACCCGCGACAGGGCGCGGTCCACCGAGTCGAGACGCTTCTTCAGCGTCTGGATGACTCCGAGACGCTCGGTGCGCTCGGCGGTCACCGCCGGGGCGTCCGAGAACCCGTCGCCCTGGTTCAGCCCGCGTCGCAACTCGCCGGCCTCGGTTGCCCCCAACTCGTTGAGTTGGTGCACCAGTCCCTGACGGTGGGAGATCAATTCGGTCTTGGCTTGGATGAGATCAATATCGGTCATCGGCTTCTAGGATGAGATAGTAGGTAAACCTCGTGCAGGTACCCGGGGGAAATACGGGTATAAACTTCGGTGGTGGAGAGGCTAGCGTGCCCGAGGATCTCCTGCACGGCCCGCAGGTCCGCCCCTCCCTCCACCATGTGGGTTGCAGCCGAGTGCCTCAACACGTGAGGTGAGACCCGGTCGGCGGCCAGCCCGGCCCGAGTCGCAGCCTTCTTCACGATCCCCCAGGCGCCGTTGCGGCTGAGACGGGTTCCCCGCAGGTTCAGGAACACCGCATCGGTTCGGCCCCTGGCCAGTTCCAAGCGGTCGAGAAGCCAACTACGGAGAGACATGCGGGCGGTCCCGCCCAACAAGGTGATCCGCTGCCGTGATCCCTTGCCGGTGACCAGGGCGGTCCCTTCCTCGATGTCGAGCCGCCCGAGGTCGAGGCCCACCGCTTCGCTCACGCGACAGCCCGTGCTGTACAGGAACTCCAGGAGAGCCGAGTCCCGCCGTCCCGCCACGGTGTCCTCCGCCGGGGTGGACAGCAGGGCGAACACCTCCTCGGTGGTCAACGCCTTGGGAAGACGCGCCCGCCGCTTGGGAGGCGCGATCCCGACGGTGGGGTCACCCGGGGCGCCTTCCTCCTCGCACAAGAAGCGGTGAAACCCCTTCACCGCCGCCAGTTTCCGGGCCACCGACTCCGGTGAGAGGCCCAGGTCCGCCAGCCACTCCATATAGGCGCCCACGGCGGCGGCGGCCACCGGGTCCTCACCCACGAACTGCAGGTACTGACGAAGGTCCCTCCGATAGGCCATGACGGTGTTGTCCGCCAGGCCCCGCTCGAAAGCGAGGGAGGCCAGATAGTTTTCCACCACGGCGTGGGAGTCTGCGGCCATCCGCCTGATTATTGGGCCCCTGAAGCCCTTGAGGGAGCATTTAGCCAGTCAGGGACGGCCTAGATTACGGACTGGAATGAACGAGCGCTACGTCGTGCTGCCCCGGGGTATCAACGTCGGGAGGGGCAACCGGGTACCGATGGCACAACTCAGGTCGATGTTGGAAAGCGAAGGCTATGCCGACGTGGCCACCGTTCTGCAAAGCGGGAACATAATCTTGACCACCCGGTCGAAGAGCCCCCGCGACGTCGCCGGCGCCATGGAACGACTGCTCGGCGAGGGGTTCGACGTGAACGTGCGCTGCATGGTCCGGACGGCGGACCAGGTTCGGGCCGTGCTCGAGCGCAATCCGTTGCGGGAAGTCGTCACCAACCCGTCCCGCTACCTGGTGAACTTTCTCTCCGAGGACCCCCAACCCGAACAGGTGGCAGAGGTCCTGGGTGAAGACCACACTCCCGAGGCAATCGCCATCGAAGGCGCCGAGGCATACATCTGGAGTCCCGACGGCGTGGCGCGGATGACCCTCTCCTACAGGTACCTCGAAAAGCGGCTGGGAGTCGTCGCCACCGCCCGCAACTGGAATACCGTGGAGAAGATCGCCGCCAAGTTGTGACGGCCCCCTGTCCCGACGGTAAGGGTCAGGTCGGCCGGCCGTCCAGGCCACCGACCCCGGTCCTGGCCAGCCACCGCAGCAGCGCCACCACCGTCTTGGCGTCGCGGATCTCGCCCGACTCGATCATCCGGACGGCGTGGCTGGTTTTCATCGTGATAACCCTGGCTTCCCGGTCCTCGGCGCCGTCGGGGCTTCTCGCGCCCCAGACCAGGTCCTGGGCGGCGAACAGCCTGATCCGCTCGTCGGTGTAGCCCGGCGAAGGCAGTATCTCCCCCAGGTCCACCAGTCGTCCCGCCCGGAGGCCGGTCTCCTCCCACAACTCCCTCGAGGCAACCTCGGTCGGGCAGATCTCGCCTTCCTCGATCTTTCCAGCCGGGATCTCCAGCACATTCTCCCCCACCGCCACCCGGAACTGGCTGATCAGGGTCACCTCCTCCTCTCCCCACACCGGAAGGACTCCCACCCCTCCCGGGTGGCGGATCACATCGCGGACCACCGTTGTGCCCTCTCCGGTCCGAAGGTGCAGTCTCTGATAGGCGAGGATCCTCCCCCGCCCCACATTGCGAACGCCGAGCAGCCGGAAGCTCACCGGCGCGGAGGGGTCGCCACCTCCGCTCGGGAAGCCTGATCATCCCGTTGGCTTCGATGGGCCGCGGCCTTCTCCATGAAACCCCGGAACAGCGGATGAGGCTGGTCGGGGCGGGAGAGGAACTCGGGATGCGCCTGGGTGCCGACGAAGAACGGATGGGACGGCAACTCGATGAACTCGACCAGCACCCCGTCGGGGGACACCCCCGACAGCACCATTCCCCCCTCGACAAGGGCCCTCCGATAGCGTGGGTTGACCTCCCAGCGATGCCGATGTCGCTCGTACACGAGATCCGAGCGGTAAAGGCTGCGCACCAACGATCCCCTGGCGAGGCTGGCCGGATAGAGGCCCAGACGCATGGTTCCGCCCTTGTCCTCCACCCCTTCCTGACTGGGCATCAGGTCGATCACGGGGTGGGGAGTGTCGGCGTCGAACTCGGTGCTGTTGGCGCGGTCCAGCTTCAGGCGGCTGCGGGCGAACTCGATCACCGCGCACTGCAGACCCAGGCACAGGCCCAGGAAGGGGACCTCCGCCTGGCGGGCGTAGGCGATCGCCGAGATCTTCCCCTCGATCCCCCTCCCTCCGAAGCCTCCCGGCACCACGATGCCGTCCAGGTGGGCCAGCACTCCGGGGACCAGCATCCCGGTGAGGTTCTCAGACAGGATCCACTCGATCTCCAACTTCCTGCCCACCGCCGCCGCGGCGTGGTGAAGGGCCTCCACCACCGATGCGTAGGCGTCAGGGAGGTCCACGTACTTTCCGACCATCCCCACCCGCACCGGGTCGGCCGCCGAGTCCATCCGATCCAGCATCTCCCGCCAGCGGTCCAGGGTCGGCGTCAGGGTGTGCAGGGAGAGGCGACGGCAGATCACCTCGTCCAGGCCCTCCTCATTGAGGAGGAGGGGCATGCGGTAGATGTTGTCGGTGTCCGACGCGCTGATCACGGCTTCGGGTGGAACGTCGCAAAACAGGCTGATCTTTTGGCGGATGGACTCGTCGATGGCCTGTTCGGAGCGGACCACGATCACATCCGGGGAGATCCCCTTCGAGCGGAGTTCGGCCACCGAGTGCTGGGTGGGCTTGGTCTTCATCTCCTCCGACGTCTTGAGGAACGGCGCCAGGGTGACGTGGATGTAGGCGATGTTGTCCGGACCCATTTCCTTGCCGAACTGCCGGATGGCCTCGAGGAACGGGAGGCTCTCGATGTCGCCGACCGTGCCTCCCACCTCGGTTATCACCACGTCTGCATTGGACTCCTCGCCCAGCCTGCGTATGCGAGACTTGATCTCGTTGGTGATGTGCGGAATCACCTGCACCGTGTCGCCCAGGTATGCGCCGCGGCGCTCTTTTCTGATCACCGCCAGATAGACAGACCCCGACGTCACGTTGGAGAGTTGCCGCAGATGCTCCCCGGTGAACCGCTCGTAGTGACCGAGGTCCAGGTCGGTCTCCCCCCCGTCGTCGGTCACGAACACCTCTCCGTGCTGGAAGGGGTTCATGGTTCCCGGATCGACGTTGATGTAGGGGTCGAGCTTCTGGATGACGACCTGGAGACCCCGGCTCTTGAGCAGCCGACCCAGGGAGGCGGCGGTGATTCCCTTACCGAGGCTGGAGACCACCCCGCCGGTGATGAACACGTACCGGGTCATCTTCGAGGCGTAAGCTTTCGCGGCACGCTAGGCAAAGATACCACATTCAGTTGATTTCCTTGCCCTTTCCCTCCCAGAGGTCCTTTCTCAGGACGTACTTCTGGACCTTTCCGGTGGATGTCTTGGGCAAAGCCTCCATTATCTCCACCAGATCGGGCGCCTTGAAATGGGCCAGACGATCGCGTACATGGGCGATGATCTCCTCCGGTTGGGCGCTCTGGCCTTCCTTCAGCACCACGAACGCCTTGGGACGCTCCCCCCAGTACTCGTGGGGCATGGCTACCACCGCCCCCTCCAGCACCGCCGGGTGGCTCACCACCGCCTGCTCCACCTCGATGGTGGAAATGTTCTCGCCACCGGAGATGATTATGTCCTTGGCCCGGTCCCGCAGTTCTATGTAGCCGTCCGGGTGCCAAACCGCCAGGTCCCCGGAGTGGAACCACCCTCCCCGGAAGGCTTCCTCGGTGGCGGCGGGGTTGTCGAAGTAGCCGGACATGACGATGTTTCCGCGCATCACCACCTCGCCCATGGTCTCCCCGTCGCGGGGAACGTCATTCATCCGGGCGTCCACCACCCGGATGGGATCGGCTCCCACCATCGCCACTCCCTGCCGGGCCAGGAGCCGAGCCCGCTCATCGGCGGGACGGGAAGCCCAGTCCTCCTGGGTCTCGCAGACCGTGTAGGGGCCGTAGGTCTCGGTCAAGCCGTACACGTGCACCACCCTGGCGCCCAGGTCCTCCATCTGTCCGATGATGGTGGGGCTGGGCGGGGCTCCGGCGGTGGTAACGGTGAGCGGTGCGTCGAGACGACGGGCGGCCGGATGATTGGCCATCCCCACCAGAACGGTTGGCGCTCCGTTGAGATGGCTGATTCCCTCGGATCGAATCAGGCTCCAGATGAGGTCGGGGCGCACTGCCCGGAGGCACACGTGACGTCCGCCCACCGCGGTCACCCCCCAGGTGGTACACCACCCGTTGCAGTGGAACATGGGAAGGGTCCAGAGGTACGCCGAGTCGCGGTCGAAGCCGGAGTGAACCACCTCGCACATGGCGTTCAGATAAGCCCCCCGGTGGGTGTACATGACGCCCTTGGGACGGCCCGTGGTCCCCGAGGTGTAGTTGATGGAGATAGTCCGGAACTCGTCGTCGACCCGCCATGAAAGCGGATCGTCACTCCCCCGTTCCAGAAACTCCGGGTAGGGGATGGAGTCGACCGATGGTTCGATGCCCATCTCGTCGATGGTGATCACCTCCTCCAGGTTGGGACAGCCACCCAGGTGAGGCGCCGCGGCGGGAAGAAGTTCGGTGTCCGCCACCAGGACCCTGGCGCCCGAGTGGGTCAGGATGTAGGCGATCTCCGGCCCTGAGAGGCGGGTGTTGATCGCCACCAGGACCGCCCCGGCGAGCGGCACGCCGAAGTGGGCGATCAGCATCTCGGGGATGTTGGGGCACAGGTAGGCGACCCGGTCTCCCGGGCCTATCCCCGAGGATTGCAGGGCCCTGGCCAACCGGGTGGCGCCTCCTGCCATCTCCCGGTAGTTGATGCGTTGCGACCCGTGGACGATGGCGGTCTTTTCGCCGAACACCTGGGCCGAGCGTTCCAGGTAGAGAAGAGGAGTGAGAAGGGTCTCGTCGACCCGGCTCGGGTTGCTCAACTCCCGCTCCACACCGGCGGGCGTTTCTCTATGAAAGCGCCCATCCCTTCCTGGGCGTCGTTCATGGCCGCATTGGCCACCATCACTCCCTTGGTGTAGGCGTAGGCGTCCTCCTCGGCGATCTCCTCCTGCCGGTAGAAGGCCGCCTTGCCGAGCGCCACCACTGCCGGGGAGGAGTCGGTGATCCGCCCGAGCAGCGCGTCGATGGTGTCGTCCAACTCCGCCGGGCTCACCACCCGGTTGACGAGGCCCCACTCCCGGGCGGTGAGGGCGTCGATCGGGTCGCCGGTCAAGAGCATCTCCAAGGCCCGCTTGCGTCCCACGGCCCGGCTGAGCGGAACCATTGGAGTCGAGCAGAACAGCCCGATCTTCACTCCCGGGGTGGCGAAGGTGGCCGTGTCCACCGCCACCGCCAGGTCGCAGGAGGCGACCAGTTGACATCCTGCCGCATACGCGGGGCCTTGCACGCGGGCCACCACCGGCTGGGGGATGTTGTGAATGGCGAGCATCATCTCGGTACAGACGTCGAACAACTCCTCCACGAAACCCGGTTCGGGGTCGATCATCTCCTTCAGGTCATGACCCGCCGAGAAAACCGGTCCGTCTCCGGTGACCACCACCGCCTGGCAGTCGGATTCGAGGCTGTTCAACGCTTCGATCACCTGCCGTATGGTCTCCATGCCCAGGGGGTTCCGGCGACTGGGCTGGTTGAGAACTATCCGGGTGACCGGCGGTTCGTTTTTGACGATCACAAGACTCATCTCCCTGAGATTAGACGAGCCCAGTCCGGGCGCACCCCACCAAGGGTTCAGATACCGCGCAGATTGAAAGTACAGCTTTCAGATTGCGCGCTCTCCAGGCTTCCGGCAACTGTGCCGCCGAGCGATCATCCCCTCCGGGAGGCGGCGGACTCCAGCAGTTCGCGGGCGGCGCTTCGTCCTGATCGGCTGTCGGGGTCGCCCGAGATCATCCGGGACAGTTCCGCCACCCGCTCCTCCCCGCCGACCGGGCGCAGCGAAGCGGCGGTCCCCTCCCGCTCGATCACCCAGTGCTGATCGGCGAAGGCGGCCACCGAGGCAAGGTGGGTGACGCACAGCACCTGGGTGCCCCGGGAGACCGCCGCCAGCTTCTTTCCCAGAGATAGGGCCACGGCTCCTCCCAGCCCCGCGTCCACCTCATCGAAGATCATCGTTGAAGCGGCCCCCGTCCCACCGGCCAGGCGCAGCGCCAGCACCAGCCTGCTCAACTCCCCTCCCGAGGCCACCCTTCCCACCTCCCCGGGCGTGAGCCGCTCGTCTGAGGAGAACAGGAGGCGGATCCGGTCGCAACCGTGCGCCGCCGCCGGGGCGTCGGACACCTCGACCTGCAGCACCGGCTTTCCGAAGCCCAGTCCCCGTAGGTGCTCCAATGCGGTGTCGGCCAACTCTCGGGCCGCTCGCCGCCGGGCCTCCGAAAACGCCTCCCCCCGACGGAGGACCTCTCGCTCGGCCGTCGCCAGGTCGGACTCCAGGTCGTCGGCGGTCAACAACATCTCCCGGATCTCCTCTCGGCGCTCCCTTGCCAGGGCGCCGAACGCCAGCACCTCCTCCAGCGTCGATCCGTACTTGCGACGCAGATCGCCCAACCGGGCAAGGCGTCGCTCCAACTCCTCTAGCGTCCCGGCGTCGGTGTCCAGGCTCTCCGCGGCGCCCTCCGCCTGGTAGGCGGCGTCCTCCATGAGTTGCTCCGCCGAGTCGACCGCCGCCATCAGCTCCTCCAGGCCTGGATCGAGCGCCAGGGCCGCGCTCAGTTCACCTGAGGTGCCCCCCAGGGACTCCCGAGCCGCGGCCAGGAACTCCCCCGCTCTGCCCAGATGGGCGCGCAGAGCCTCCCGGTTGCGAAGACGGCGGGCCTCGGTGACCAGCCGGTTGTCGTCCCCCGGAGAGAACCCCGCAGCCTCGATCTCGTCTGCCTGGAAGGAGACCATGTCCAACTCTCGCTCCAAGGCCGCCCGGCCCCCGCCCAACTCGGCCCGCATGCCCTCCAGGCGGCGCCTCTCCTCCCAACCCTTCTCATAGGAAGCCATCGCCTCGGCGCCCTCTTCGTCCAGGGTGGCGTCGAGCGTCTCCCGCACATGCCCCGGCCGCCGGAGCCGAAGGTGCTCCTGTTGGCCGATTATCTCCACCAGGCCACCCGCAGCCGCAGCGAGCGACGCGACAGAGGCCACCATCCCGTCCAGATACCCCCGGCTCCTCCCCTTCCTCGGGACGCGGCGGGTCACCGCCATCTCCTCTCCGTTCACGATCCATCGGCCGCCCACCACCGTCTCGGATCCGAACGGCCCCACCGCCCCGGCGTCGGCGGATTCTCCCATCAGGAGCCGGAGCGCGCCCAGGAGGAGGGTCTTGCCCGCCCCGGTCTCCCCGGTCATCACCACCAGGCCCCGGCCGGGGCGGAACTCCGCCCTCTCGATCACCCCCAGGTTCTCAACGATCAGTTCGTCGAGCATCGCCTCACAGTCCGAACCGCTCGGTAACGACAGTGGAGAAGGCGACCCGCTCGAACGCCACGAACATCACCGGCCGGGGCCCCCGGCGAACCACCACTTCATCGTCCATGCCCAGAGAGGCGGTGGTGCGGCCGTCCACCGACACCTGAACCGGCCGGTCGCGGGCCACCCGGCAGCGGATCACCGACTCGGGCGAGAGCACCAGCGACCGGGAGAACAGGGAGTGCGGCGCCACCGGGGTCATCACCAGCGCGTCCACCCGGGTGTCGAGGAGGGGTCCTCCCGCCGAGAAGCTGTAGGCGGTGGAGCCGGTGGGAGTACTGATCACCAGCCCGTCCGCCCGGTAGGAGAGCATCGGTTCGGAGTCGACCTCCACCTCCAGTTCGATCAGACGCTGGCTGTCGATCTTCTCCACCACAACGTCGTTCACCCCCAGGTCGGTCACCCCGTTCAGTTCGGCCATCACCGTCATCCGCGGGACCAACCGGTAGTCGCCCTGTTCCAGGCGGTCGAGGGTTCGGGTGAGGTGACCGGGGTCGGCCTCCGCCAGGAAGCCGAGCGTCCCCAGGTTGAACCCCAACACCGGCCGGTCCACCCGGTAGGCCAGGCTCACCGCCCGCAGCATCGTGCCGTCTCCGCCGGTGGCGATCACCAGGTCAGTAGGCCTGTCGGACAGGTCCAATCCCTCCCCGTCGTCCACCCACACCTCCCAGTTGCGGCTGCGAGCCTCGGCCACCAGATGTCGGGTGAACCTCACCGCCGTCTCTCGGACCCGGTTGGGAACCACGCCGACTTTCATAGCTCCTCCCATCCTTCCACCTCCGGTCCCCCTTTCACAGACCACACGAAGAACTCCCTATTCCCGGACTTGGCGCCCCGCAGCGGCGAGGCCACCACCCTCCGGGGACCGAGACCGGCTCCCATGAGGCAGGCTCCCACCTTGCGGATCACCTCCGAGTGCACCCGGGGATCTCGCACCACACCCCTCTTTCCGACCGAGCGGCGGCCGGCCTCGAACTGGGGCTTCACCAGGGTCAAACAGTCCGCTCCCTCCTCGGCCAACTCACTCAGCCGGTCGACCACCGTACACAACGAGATAAAGGATAGGTCGGCCACCACCACTGCGAAGAGCCCCATCCGTGAGGATTTCACGTGGCGAATGTTGGTCCGGTCCATCACTTCCACCCGGGGATCCCGGACCAGCCGGGAATGGAGTTGGCCGTAGCCCACGTCCAGGGCGGTCACCCGGCGCGCCCCCCTCTGGAGAAGGACGTCGGTGAACCCGCCGGTGGAGGCTCCCACGTCCAGACATCGCTTCCCCAGAGGATCGACTCCCAGCACCTCGAGGGCGTGATCGAGTTTCTCTCCCCCGCGGGAAACGAAGCGGGGCCCGCCCGTCGTGAGGGAGATGCCGGTCGCGGTCCCCACCAGCGTGGCGGGCCGCGGTGAGAGCACCCCTTCCACCCGCACCCCACCTGCGGTGATCAGCCGCTGAGCCTCGGTGCGGCTCCCGGCTTGTCCTCTTTCCACCAACTCCTGGTCGAGCCGCCGCCGATTCAGCTTCCCTCTCCTTTTTGTCCCTCCAACAACCCCTCCAACAGGTCGGCCAGCCGCTCGGCGGGCGCCAGCCCATCGGCGCCCTCCGCCTGGGTCAACTCCTCGAGCGCCCTGCGCGCCTCGGCCAGCCGGGCGTCGCCCTCCTCGGTACCGGAGGGGATGCTCTCTGGAAGGGCGTTCTCATTCATCTCCCTGATTATGGCAACGCCCGCCCTCGCCCCACCGTCCATAAACCGGTCAGCGGTCCGGAGACCACCACAGAGTGGCCAGAGTCCTGGGGCCATCTTCGACATAGAGGCGGTCGTCTCTCGCCACGACATGCTCTTCCAGGAGCGGGCGCAGCTCAGCCCGTCTCGCCCGGGGAACCGCCACCCGTCGCCCGTAGTAGGCCAGGACGTCCTCCCAGGTCCGGAACCACAGGTCCGGCGCCCGCTCCCAACGCACCACCCCCACCTCGGCGCCCAGTTCGGATACGATCACCTCCACTAGGTCCTCCACCGACGGGCCCTCGGGGCGGTCGAGATCGTGAATGGCCCGGTAGAGGTAATTCATGTTCGTCCAGGGGTGGACGTTGGTCATCTCCACCACCGCCCCCCGGCGGCAGTGACCTCCCAGAGCCCTCATGAATGGTCCGATCTCCGCCACGTCGTACACGACATGACTCGACAGCACCACGTCGGCCACAGGGGTCGAGGCGGCCGCATCCGGCCAGGCGCCCACCACCACTTGCACCTCAAGCCCCTCCGAATCCGCCTCCTCCCGAAGACCGGCCGCCATTCCGGGGTTCTTCTCCACCGCGGTAACCCTGTGTCCCGCCCGCGCAAATGGAAGACAGCTCCGGCCGGTCCCCGCCCCCACATCGACCAGGGTCCCATCCGGACCCAGCATCTCTGTGACCAGCGAGGTGGTGGGAGTGGTCTCTCGGCGGGTACGGCTCTCCTGGGTTCGCCGTCTCCACAGCTCCGGCGGCCACCCGTAGGGCGACTCGTCGGCCTGTTGCAGAACGCTCTCGGGTATCGCCCAGGACTCCAAGTCGGCCTTCCAGCGGGCGGATGGAGAACCGGAGTCGTACATGTGGCGATCTTAGGCGGGCCGCTCCCCGCATCCGGTGAACAGGTCATCCTCCCGGTATGGGGTCTCCACCCTGCTGAACACCCGGATAAAGGTCTCCCAGCCGATCATCCGGAGCAGGTACTCGTCGGGAATCGACAGCCATGAGCTGTCGGTGGGAATCTGACTGCGGTGAGCCTGGAGAGCCGCCATCTTGGTCGAGACGCTATCCCGCACGTCCAGCGTGCAACTGATGTCCCGGTCGGGAGTACCGGCGTTGTGGGCCCTCTCCAGGTCTTCGGAGCTCATCTCCCCGCGGGAGTACTCAAGCTCCGCGTAGGCGACCACCCTGCTCCTCGGCCAGACCGACCAGTAGAG
This sequence comes from bacterium, assembly GCA_028819345.1. Lineage (GTDB taxonomy): Bacteria > Actinomycetota > Acidimicrobiia > Spongiisociales > ZC4RG35 > Bin76. The sequence continues at coordinate 21,909 of JAPPLW010000080.1, forward strand.
CTTGAGCGGCTCCCAGAACTCCTCCCCCTCCTCCAGGGGGAACCGTCCCAGGTCGGATGCGCCGAAGAAGGCGGCGGTCCCCACCCGGTGGACGTTGATGTGATCGGGATGGCCGTAGCCCCCGAAGGCGTCGTAGACGGTCATCACCTCCGGCTGGTAACGGCGGATCAACCGCACCATCCGGCCGACGGCCTCCATGAAATCGGCCTGCCAGAAACTGTCGGGGTGGGAGTTGCCCTCCCATCCCATCATGCCCGAGTCGCGGTAACCCAGGAAAGCATGGTGCTTAACCCCCAGGATGGAGAGCGAATCCGCCAACTCCTCGGCTCTCACCTCCGCCAGCCTTGGGGCGATCTCCTCGGGATTGGAGTAGTTGTGCACCTCCCCCTCCGCACCGTCGGTGGCGGTCACCACCACCACCTGCTCCCCAGCCTTGGCGTACCTGATCAAGGCTCCGCCCGTGGACATCACCTCATCGTCGGGATGAGCATGGAACGCCAAAAGTCCGGACACGCCAGCCCACAATACCACCCCGAGATGTGGGTTAATCTGCCGCACCGCCGGAGTTCACCTCCCGTGTTTCCCCGGGAACCCTTTGTAACCCCGACTCCGTAAAATGGGTCATAGCCGACACTATGCACCAGGTTCTTCAACCCGACGGAATTGTCGCCCTACCAGGGGTCGCCCAGCGCTACTCGCCCGAATTGCTCACGCGCATGTACACGGAGATGGTGGCGGGGCGCACGCTGGACCGGCGGATGATGGCCCTCCAGCGTCAGGGGCGGATGGGCACCTTCGCACCCATGGAAGGCCAGGAAGCGGTCTCGGTCGGATCGGCGCTGGCGCTCGCTCCCGAGGACTGGATCTTCCCCTCCTACCGGGAGCACTCGGCGGTGCTCGGTCGGGGGCTACCACTCGCGGCGCTCCTGGAGTTGTACCGCGGCCACGGCTATGCGAACTGGGACACCCGCGGCCTCCGTATCGGCCTCTACACCATTCCCATCTCCACCCAACTTCCCCACGCGGTGGGCCGGGCCTATTACGGGACGCTCAGCGGCGACCGGGGCGTGAGCGTCGCCTTCTTCGGGGATGGGGCAACCTCCGCCTCCGACTTCCACTCCGGCATGAATTTCGCCAGCGTCTGGAACCTGCCGGTGGTGTTCGTCTGCTCCAACAACCAGTACGCCATCTCCATGCCGGTTTCTTCCCAGACCGGATCGGAGACCCTTTCGCAAAAGGCCGTCGCGTACGGGTTCGAGGGAATCCGGGTGGACGGGATGGACGCCCTGGCGGTCCACAGCGCGGTGGCGGAAGCCACCCGAAAGGCCAGGGATGGCGGGGGCCCCACCTTGATCGAAGCGGTGTGTTATCGCTTCGGTCCCCACGCCACCGCCGACGACCCCGGCCGATACCGGTCCTCGGCGGAGGAGGAGTCCTGGAGGGCCCTGGACCCGCTGATCCGCATACGGGCCCACCTGGAGAACCTGAGTATCTGGGACGACCAGATCGAGAGAGACGCCGTGGCGGAGATGGAAGCAGCCATCGACGAGGTGATGGCGGAGATAGAAGGAAGACCTCCTCCCCCGCGGTGGAAGACGATCACCCAGGTGTACGAGTACATCCCTGAATCCCTTGCCGAACAGTTCCGGTCCTCCCAGGAGGCCCGGGACGCGGGACCCGTCGACCTCTCCACCCAGCTGTGGCGGATCGGTGAGGACACGCCTCCCGATCCCGAGCCTTCCGAGCGCTGGAACATGGCCCAGGCTCTCAACGCCGCCCTGGGAGAAGCGATGGAACGGTATCCGGAGGCGATCATCCTGGGAGAGGACGTCGGGCGATCGGGCGGGGTCTTCCGGATCACCGAGGACCTGCAGGTCAAATACGGCGAGGAGCGGGTGATAGACACACCGCTGTGCGAGACGGGAATCGTTGGCACCGCCGTCGGGATGGCCATCGCCGGGGCCCGGCCGATCGTGGAGATCCAGTTCGACGGCTTCGTGTACAACTGCTTCGAGCAGATCGCCACCCACCTCTCCCGGATGCGCTACCGCACCCAGGGAGGTCTCGACCTGCCGATCGTGGTGCGCTTTCCCAACGGAGCGGGCATCAACGCCCATGAATTCCACAACGAAAGCCCCGAGGCCCTGTTCTGCCACCTCCCGGGGCTGGTTGTCATCTGCCCCTCCACCCCCACCGACGCCAAGGGCCTCCTGGCCGCGGCCATCGACTCGCCCGACCCCGTGATTTTCGCCGAGCCCAAGGTCCTGTACCGGGCAGGGCGGGAGTCGGTGCCCAGCGGTTACTACACCATCCCCATCGGCCGGGCCGCCACCCGTAGAGCGGGTCGCGACGTGACGGTCGTCACTTACGGCGGGATGGTTCCCGTGGCGCTCAGGGCCGCCGAGCAGTTGGAGTCTGAGGTCTCGGTGGAGGTGATCGACCTCCGCACGCTCTATCCGTGGGACACCGAGGCGGTGCTCTCCTCGGTCTCTCGTACCGGGCGGCTGGTGGTGGTGCAGGAACCGCCTCACACCGCCGGCATGGCAGCCGAGATCTCCGCCACGGTCGCCGAGGAGGCCATCTACGACCTGGCCGCCCCGGTGGTGCGGGTCACCGGCTTCGACGCTCCCCTCCCGCCTTACGCATACGAGTCCTACGGGGTCCTGGGCGCCGAGGACGTGACCGCCGGCATCATGCGTTCTCTGGCCGAGTGATGGACGATTCCCCGGTCGTCTCGGTCTTCGGCTCCTCTGCCATCACCCCCGACCAGGCCGACTGGCGGGCGGCTCGCCACCTGGGGCGGATCCTGGCTGAGGCGGGCGCCAGGGTGGCTACCGGCGGCTACGGTGGGACTATGGAGGCGGTCTCGGAGGGCGCCGCGTCCGGGGGCGGCGAGGTGATCGGGATAACCGCGCCCAACGTGTTCCCGCACCGGGCGGGACCCAACCGGTTCGTGCGCACCGAGATCCCCGCCCACGACATCTACGAACGGGACCGATACCTGCTGGGAATGGCCTCGGCCACCGTCACCCTCCCCGGCAGCATCGGCACCATCGTGGAGTTCAGCGAGGCTTGGAGAGAGGCCCTCCTGTCCCCGCCCGCCCAGCGCAAGCCCCACGTGGCGGTCGGGGAGAGATTCCGGAGACTGGCCGACCTGATGGTGGCCGAGTTCGGCGTCGATCCCGAAGCGATGATCTGCGTTCCCACCGCCGCGGAGGCCGCCCGGATCGTGCTGGAACGCCTCGGGCTCCCACACCCCCGATGAACGAGGTCATCAGGGCCGGCGGAGGCCTGGTGTTCCGGTCCTCTTCCTCCGGCCAACCCGAGGTGCTGGTCGTTCACCGTCCCCGCTATGACGACTGGTCGCTTCCCAAAGGGAAGAACGACCCGGGAGAGACTTCCCTGGCGGCGGCTGTGCGGGAAGTGTGGGAGGAGACCGGCTACCGGTGCCGGGTGATCGCCCTGGTCGGCCGGCACGAATACCCCGCCATGGGCGGATGGAAGCAGGTCGACTACTACGCCATGACTCCTCGGACGCACACCGGCTTCCAACCCGGCAGTGAAGTGGACGAGATCCGCTGGATCCCGGTCTCGGACACCCGTCTACTCACCTATGCTTTCGATCAACAACTCGTGGAAGACGCCGACTATCCGACCCTGAGCGCCACCCGGACCCTGTTCTTCGTGCGCCACGCCGCGGCGGGAAGCCGCCAGCGCTGGACCGACCCTGACCACATCCGGCCCCTCACCCCGAAGGGCTGGCGACAATCGCATGCCCTGGCCGAGCGAATGGCAGGAGAGGGCATCGAGAGATTGGTTTCGAGTCCTTACGTTCGTTGCATGCAGACCCTCGAACCCCTCTCGGAGATCCTCGGCATCCCGGTGGAAGGGCATCCGGCGCTGACGGAGGGGGAAGGCGGGGGAAAGACCCTGGAGCTATTGGATGAGCTCTCTCGGGGGAACGCGGCGCTTTCCAGCCACGGAGACGTGATCCCCTCGACCATCTTCCGGCTGGCCGAGGGCGGGATGGAACTGCAGGACTCCATCTACCACTGCCGGAAGGGCTCGATCTGGGTGATCAGCGTGGTCGATGGCGTGGCGGTCTCCGCGCGCTACGAGCCGCCGCCCGAGGTGTAATTCAACCAGCGCCACCGGTCGACACGAGCGGGTCTTCTCTCTCAGGGTGGCGACCCGGTCGGTATAATCTCAGAGCGCGTTTTATGGCATCCGGACAGACCGTACTGAGAAGAACTCCCCTCGGCCTTCAGATATCCCAAGAGGTGCGCCGACAGATCCTTTTCGGTCACCTGTCCCCTGGTGACCCCCTGACGCAACAGGATCTCTGCGACCGGTTCGGCACCAGCCGGATGCCGGTCAGGGACGCCATCAACATGCTGGTGATGGACGGTCTGGCCACCCGTCCCAACAACCGCGACGCGGTGGTGGCCGACATCACTCACGAGGACATCCTCGACGCCTTCGAAGTAAACGCCCACCTCCATGCCCTGGCGGCGGTGCGAGCCATAACACGGGGCGCCCCCGAGGAACGAAAGCGTCTGCAGAGCATCCACGAGGAGATGGGAGAGGCGGTCCGGGAAGGAGACTTGGCTCTCAGCGCCCAACTGAACGGAAGGTTCCACCGTCAACTCAACCGCATGTCGCACTCCAACCCGATCATCACCGCCCTCAAGCGGGTGACCGCTTTCGTTCCCGACGACTTCGTGAAAGAGGCGCCGGATTGGGCGATCCGGGGTTATCGGGAACACGAGTCGATCATGTCGGCCTTCTTCTCGGGCGACGAGCAAAAGCTCTATGAGTTGATCACCCACCACGTCATGTCAGTGGGCGACCACCTGGTCGAGGTCCTTTCCGATCACCGGCAGGACCCTATCACCGGATAGTTTCCCCGGCCCCTTCCTTCGGGGATCAATCAGGGTGAAACCCCATGGAAACCAGGGTGAAACCCCATTGACAAGCCACCGGGGCGGCCCCATGGTTTAGGGCATGAGCAACGCAGCCACGCTTGAACGGCTTGACAAGGGCCGTGGCCGATTACCGAAACCGACCGGATCCGGCAAGAATCCCGACCATGGCATCATCTAACTCCACCTCTTCATCCGATCACCCGGCGGTCCGGATGGTGGACGGCGTCAAGATCTACGGGGAGGGTGAGACCGCGGTCCGCGCCCTCAGGGGGGTCTCCCTCAGCATCGAGCGGGGCCGTTTCACGGCCATCATGGGACCCTCCGGATCGGGTAAGTCCACCCTGCTCCACACCCTGGCCGGCCTCGACACCCTCGAAGAAGGGGAAGTGTTCATCGATGGCACGGCTCTCTCCACCCTCAAGGACCGGCAACTGACCCTCCTGCGGAGAGAGAAGGTGGGATTCGTCTTCCAGACCTTCAATCTGATCCCCACCCTCAACGCCGAGGAGAACATCCTGTTGCCTCTCTCCATCGCTCGGGAGGACGTGGAGCGTGAGTGGTTCCGCCAGATCGTGGAGACGCTCGGAATGGACGACCGGCTCAATCACCGTCCCAGCCAACTCTCGGGGGGCCAGCAGCAGCGGGTGGCGGTGGCCCGGGCCTTGTTGTCGCGGCCCATCATCGTGTGCGCAGACGAGCCGACCGGCAACCTCGACTCGCGGGCCTCCGAGGAACTCCTGGGGTTTATCAGGAGCGCCGTGGACGAGATCGACCAGACCGTGGTGATGGTCACCCACGACCCGCTGGTGGCTGCCTTCGCCGACGAGGTGGTGTTCCTGGACGACGGCCGTATCACCAGCCGGATCGCCGACCCCAGCGCTGACGCCATCTTCGACCACCTGAAGTCCCTGGGCGAGTAGATGCTCCGAACCGCTGTAAAAGGGATGTGGGCCCACAAGCTGCGGCTCACCCTCACCGCTCTCTCGATCGTGCTGGGCGTGGCGTTCGTGGTGGGCAGTTACGTGTTCACCGACACCATCCAGGACGGCTTCGACAAACTCTTCGGAGACGCCTTTGCGGGTGTGGATGTGCAGGTGGAGGCCGAAGTGCTCGAGTTCGGCCAGCAGGGAGAGACCTTCCCCTCCTTCGACGAGGAATTGCTGGACCAGATCGCTGAGGTCCCCGGCGTGGAGACGGCGGTGCCGTCGGTGAGCGGATTCGGCCAGCTGCTCGACGCGGATGGCAATCTCCTGGGAATCACAGGACCCCCGAAGTTCGCCTTCTCGTGGGTTGAGGACTCCACCATCAACCGGTTCTCCATCCTGGAAGCCGATGGCCGACCGCCCACCGCCGCCGGGGAGGTGGCGGTGGATATGGGCACTGCCTCTAGACACGACATTTCGGTCGGCCAGGAGGTGGACGTCGCCTTCGAGAACGGGAAGGGCCGCTTCCGGGTGGTGGGCCTGGCCTCATCGGTGAGCCAGACCGACTTCGGGACCAGTTCCCTGCTCTTCTTCGAACACCGTGAGACCCAACGCCTGCTGGGACTGGAGGGACATCTCACCGCCATCGTTCTCCGGGCAGAGGAGGGCGTCACCCCCGAGGTGTTGTTGGAGAGAGTCCAAGCCGTGCTGCCCGAGGGCCTGACCGCCGCCACAGGTGAACAACTGGAACAGTCGGTGGTCGAAGAACTGGAGACCGGCCTGGGGTTCTTCAACACCGCCCTCCTGGTGTTCGCGGCGGTGGCCATCCTGGTGGGCGCCTTCATCATCCAGAACACCTTCCGCATCATCGTGGCGCAGCGGCTCCGGGAACTGGCGCTGCTCCGGGCCATCGGAGCCACCTCCCGGCAGGTGATCAGGATGGTGACCACCGAGGCCGCCCTGGTGGGGTTGGTGGCCTCCGCGTTGGGAGTGGGCACCGGGATCCTCCTCGCATACGGTATGAGGGAGGCGCTGGACCTGTTTGGCTTCTCCTTCCCCCGCGGCGATCTGGTGGTGGAGACCCGCACCATCGTCCTGGGGATGGTGGTGGGAGTGGTGATCACGATTGCGTCCGCCCTGCTACCCGCCATCCAGGCATCTTCGGTGCCCCCGGTGGCCGCCCTGAGAGTGGGCGCGGGTCATACCAAACGGGCCTCCCTTCGCAGGCGGGCGATTGTCGGAATCTCTATCACGGGTTTGGGCATAGCCGGCCTGGTGGTCGGGCTGGTGTGGTTGGGAATCACCTGGGTGGGCGCCGGCGCCCTGCTCCTGTTCCTGGGGGTGGCCACTCTCGCGCCGTTGGTGGCCCGCCCGGCCGGGTCGTTTCTGGGCTGGCCGCTCCCCCGTCTGTTCGGCTTGCCAGGGCTCCTGGCCAAGGAGAACACCCGCCGGCAGCCTCGCCGCACCGCCGCCACCGCCTCGGCGCTGATGATCGGAATCGCCCTGGTGTCATTCGTGGCGGTGCTGTCCAGTTCGATCCGCGACTCGGTGAAACAGTCTCTCCTGGAGAGTTTCGCCGCCGACCTGACCATCACCTCGGTCAACTTCAACACCGGGGTGAGCGACGAATTCGTAGGTGAGATCTCCCAACTGGACAACCTGGCCGCCGTCTCGCCTGTGCGGGTGGCATTCGTACGGATCACCACCGCCGACGAGTCGGTGGAGGTTACAACCAACATCGCAGCCATCGATCCCGTCACCGTGGAGCAGGTGTGGGCCACCGGCGCCGAACCCGGTGTCGAGGCGGTTATCGATGGAATGATCGTGGAGACCAACCAGATGGAAGAGTGGGGCTGGGCCGTGGGAGACACCCTCAAACTGGAGTTCCCCTCGGGAGAGAGCACCGAACTCGAGATCACCGGAACCCTGGCTTCGGAGGCATTCGGGGGGATCCTCATCTCCGAGGAGCGATACCTGCAGCATTACGACCTGACAGCCCCCGCCGTGGTATTCGTTGCAGTAGAGGAGGGGGTAGCCCTCGAGGAGGCCCAGGCACAGGTTCAGGACCTGGCGGCCGACTATCCACTGGTGCAGGTCCAGAGCAAGAGCGATTTCGTCGCCGACTTCGAGAACCAGATCAACCAGTTGGTCACGATCTTCAACGGATTGCTGGCGCTGGCCATCGTCATAGCCATCCTGGGGATCACCAACACCCTGGCGCTCTCCATCACCGAGCGCATCCGGGAGATCGGGTTGCTACGCGCGGTGGGAATGGTCCGCCGCCAGGTGCGCCGGATGATCCGCTGGGAGGCGGTGGTGGTGGCGGTGTTCGGGGCGGTGCTCGGGGTGCTCCTGGGCGGCGTCCTGGGCTGGGCGGTGCGACTCGCCCTGGCCGACGACGGACTGGAAGTCTTCAGCCTCCCGACGACTCAACTGCTCATCTACGTGGCCCTGGCCGGAGTCGCAGGAGTGATCGCAGCCATCCTTCCTGCAAGGTCGGCGAGCCGCATCAAGATCCTGGACGCCATCGCTTACGAGTAGGCAACCCTACCCTCTTCCCATGATCCCAGGCAGTGGTTGTTCTCAGGACCGCGGTTGGTTGGTCAGAGCGCGGGCTATGAAGGAGGCCATCTCGTCACGACGCACAGGATCGTGAGGACAGTAGGCGAGCGGATCGGCGGAACACCCCTTGGTCACACCGGCTGCCAATAAGCCTTCCACCGCCCCGGCGTACCACTCGGCGGCCGGGACATCCGTGAACACCCCCTCCGGTGTTACCTCGTTTATGAAGTCGAACGCCCGGGCCATCCACACCGCCATCTCCAGGCGGGTCAGCGCATCGTCGGGACGGAAAGCGCCACCGGATTCCACATTGGTTATGCCCAAATCAGCGAGACGTTCGACATCTCCCACATACCAGATGCCCGAAGGAACATCTGAGAACCGGCTGGCGGCAACAACCTCTTGTGGTGTCTCTCCGAGCGCCCGGATCAGGAAGGCCGCCATTTCCGCACGCTTCACCGACCGGGATGGGCAGTACAAGCCCTCTCCACAGCCACGGGTAATGCCCAACTCGGCAATGACCTCGATGTTCGCCTCATGAACATTGCCATCATCATCAGTAAATCGATCCTCTGTCTCTTCTCGTACTGATCCGTCACTGACCTCGACTATGAAGTCGTCGCCGGAGCGCTCCAACACAGTGACCACTCATACTTGTAGGTGCCCCTAGGCCGGGGCGGGTCTGACTCGACAGCGA
>JAPPLW010000060.1 GCA_028819345.1 bacterium
GCCGATACAACGCTGACCTGGGATCATATAGACCGCTAGGGTGTTGGGGGAGGGCCCAAATTAGAACCCTCAATTTTCGCGACTTTTGGCCGATGATAGGGGTGGCGGGTTCAGCTCTTGGGGAGGTCGTATACCTGGGCCGTGTAGGCGCCGTCCACCACCAGGTTGATGCCGCTCACGTAGCGGGCGTCGTCGGAGGCCAGGTACAGGAAGGCTGAGGCTATGTCGTCGGTGGCCGCCAGGCGGTTCATCGGGACCACCGGGAACCCTTCGGCCCTCCACTTGTCCATCAACTGCTCACCGGCGATGTCCACCGACTGCTGGGTGTCGGCCGGCCCGGGGCTGACGCAGTTGGCGCGGATGTTCCAGGGCGCCAGTTCCACCGCGATCGCCTTGGCCAGTGAGACGATCGCCGCCTTGGCAACGCAATAGGCGGTGAAGTTTCGCCCGTGTCCGAGGGCACTGATGGATGAGGTGAGAAGGATCACCCCTCCGCCGGTGTTCTTCATCGCCTGGGCTGCCCCCTGCGACAGGGTGAAGTAGGCGTCCAGGTTGACCGACATCACCCGACGCCAGTCACCGACGCTCATCTCTATGAAGGGGACCTGCACCCAGGCGGCCGCGTTGGAGATCAGCACGTCAAGCCGCGGGTCCACCGCCAGCGCCTGCTCGATCGCCGACTCACAAGCCTCCGTCTCTCCCAGGTCCACGCAGATGGGAACCGGGTTGGCCCCCAAGTCCGCGATCACCGCCGCCACCGCCTCCAGGCGTTCGGGCCGGCGGTCCACCAGGTACAGGTTGGCGGCCCCTTCGGCCGCAAATCGCTCGGCCGTCCGGCGTCCAAAACCACTCCCCGCTCCGGTGATGAAGATGTTCTTCCCATTGAAGCGGGCACTGTCGCGGGACACCGCTCCTCCGTGTGGGACGGGTGTGCTGGCCTGGGTTCTGATACTGCGGGACATCTTATCCTTCCAGGACGGGGAGGGTGACATGGGTGGGATGGGACGGGTTGTGGAGCACGGTCTGGGTCGCCGGACGACCGGCGACCGAAGGCTCGGCGAACAGCGGGCCGCCGGTGTTCATGTTACGGTCCCACTGGGGAAAGTCGGAGCTCCCCAACACCAGCCGCAGCCGGTGTCCGGCCGGGACCAGGGCACCCACGGGACCCAACTCGATCGTGTACCGGTAGACCTTGTCCGGCTGGATTGGACTTGGATCGGATAGCGAGTCCCGGTACCGGGCCCGGATGATCCCCTCCTGCAGGTTGGTGGAGATGCCGGAGGAGTCGACGACGCACAGGCGGGCAGTCCAGTCGGTGTCGGCGGCGGAGGTGGCGGCCCACAGAGTGACGCTCACGTCACCCATCAGGGTCATCTCCTCCCGCAGGGGCTCGGAGGTGTACACCAGCACCATCCGGGAGGCTTCGGCCGCGTGCTGGTCGGCCGGGCCCATCGGGGTGATCGTGTCGAAGCAGCAGGAGTGGCCGCCCTGGCTGGGGGTGGCGAGGGCCGGATCGTAGACGAACAGGTCGGGAGGCTCCTCACCGGGACCCTGCCGGCTCAGTGAGCCGTCCCCGAACTTGGAGTTGGCCCGGCCGTCCGAGTGGATGAACCAGTCCTGGTACTCGACTCCCGAGGGAGGCCAGTCGTCGTAGTGCCGCCATCCCCCGTTGTAGAGATGGGCGGTGACCGGGCTGTCGAGCACGCCCGTGTCCCTTCCCTTGATGGTCTGGTCGAACCAGCGGATGTGCCAGTCATCGATCCCGATCGTGTCGGGAGGGCGGCCCTCGGAGGATCCCAGGGGACTCCACGGCATGTGGGTCCAGGGGCCGAGCAGCAGTTTCTGCCCCTGCCGGGCGGCCCTGGCGCCCGCCCCGGATCGCAGGCCCGAGAAGTTGGCCACCGTCCCGGAGACGAAGACGTCGTACCAGCCGCCCACGTGCAGAGCGGGGACGGTGATCCGGCTGTAGTCCTCATCGATGGACCAACGCCTCCAGTAGTCGTCGTAGGTGCAGTGCTCCAGCCAGTCGTAGAACCACGGTGCATAGCCGTCCGACAGGGGCGGGTACTCCCTGAGGGGGGTGAACCAGAACCACCCGGGCGCCTCGGCCAGGGAAGCCCCCAGGGACTCGAAGGCAGCCCGGTCACCGGCCCGGTGGGCGGTGTCGATGGCCAGCAGGTTCGCCCAGTAGAGAATGAAGGCCAGAGAGAGCGCTCCACCGTTGTAAGTCCATCCCTCGTAGTACTGGGAGGCCGTGAAAGCCGGAGCCATCGCAGCCAGGCTGGGAGGACGCTCGACCGCCGCCAGCAACTGGGTGGCGCCCACGTATGAAAAACCCCACATCCCGACCTGACCGTTGGAGCCCGCCAGGCGGGCCGCCCACTCCACCGTGTCGTAGCCATCGGCGCTCTCATGGAGATAGGGGTAGAACTCCCCTTCCGACGTCGCCCGGCCACGGGTGTCCTGGATGACCACCACGTACCCCTGGGAGGCGTACCAGATAGGATGGGCATGACCGAAGGGCATGGTGGCGTTCCGCTTGTCGTACGGGGAGCGCATCAGGAGCACGGGCAAGAGAGCGTCCGTCACCGGGCGGTAGACATCGGCATACAGGGTGGCCCCGTCTCGCATCGTGGCAGGGACATCCCGCTCCACTGTTACGTCCGGCACTCCCGGCCACGGGTGCGGACCGGTCACCGGAAAACCACCTCGTTCATCTGATAGCATCCCTTCGGTGGGCAACAACGCCGCCGTGGTACTGGCCGCCGTGGCAGGTGGCGTGGCAACCGCCGCCACTTTGGATCTTGCCCGCGACCTGCGGAGCAGACCCCGACCCCACCTGTCAGCCTACACCGCCGGCATGGCCATGTTCGCCATCGCGGTGTGGGCGCTTTTCTCCGGCCTCGGATGGGGATGGACCGGCCTCAGCTACCGGGTCTTCTTCCTGTTCGGGGGGGTCCTGAACATCCCCTTCCTGGCGCTGGGATCGGTGTTCCTGTCCGTGGGTCGAAGGATCGGGCACATCATGGTGGTGGGACTGTTCGGCTTCTCCGCCATGGCGACCACCCTGGTCAGCGTCACACCATTCGCTCGGCCCCTGCCCGAAGGGGGCATCCCGGCCGACATCTTCCCCTCCATCGCCGAAGCCGGATTCGGCCCCCGGCTGCTGGCCCCCATCGCCGGAGGCCTCGGGACATTGGTACTGGTCACGGCCGCCCTGTGGGGCGCGGTCCGATTCCGGAAGTCCAACCCGAGGCGGGCCGCCGCCAACCTGGTGATCACCGGCGGGGTGCTGGCCGCCGCCACCGGAGGTACCATCCTCGGCTTTCTGCACGAGTCATCCGGCTTCTCGGTCTCCCTCCTAACCGCGGCGTCCCTCATCTGGTGGGGCTACCGCTTAGCCAGCGACAGACGCCCTAAATCCGACCCTTAGGCGGAGAGCGCGGTCCGGAATCTCGGGATCGCAATCACCAACAAGACGACGACCAGCATGGGCATGGCTGCCACCAGATTGAGCGAGCCATATCCGATCCCGCTCATCAGCATCCCCGCTCCCAAACTGCCCAGCATCACCGTCGTCCACGTCGCCCAATCCGCCACTCCCTCCAGCACCTGGCGAACCTCCGCAGGCGCGGAGGCGAACAGCATGGAACTGCCGGCCACAAAGCAAAGGCACCATCCCAGTCCCAACAGGAACAACCCGGCAATCAGAGGGAGATACCCGTCGTAAGGCGCGGTTCCCGACAGGAACACCGAAAACCACGTCACCACCATTCCCAGACCCAGCGCCGGCAAATGGCCGGCACGGTCAACAAACTTCCCCACCATTGGAGCAAATGCGAACATTCCCACCGCCAGCGCCGAAATCACCAGCCCCACCACCTTCAGATCGTAATCGATGTCCTCGATGTGAAGAGGGGTGGCGGTCATCACCAGCACCATGGTCGCCTGGGCCGACAACAACACCAGCATGGCGATTTGCACCGCAGGGAGACCCAGGGCGATGGCCGCCTGTCGTTTGAGCGGAGGACCGGATCGGGTGGTCACCGCCACCCGGGGAAGGTCAAACGGAAGCGCTGTCCAGAGAAGCAACCAGCACAGCAGGAAACCCGCGATGGCGACCAGGAAGGCACCCCCGTAGGGTGTGCCCAGTACTCCCTCCACCATCCGACCTACCCAATCCACCAGATTGGCTCCCATCAGAGAACCGAGAGTCCCCGCCCATACAGCCAGACCCAATGCCCATCCCCTTCGCTCTGCCTCGACCAGTTCAGCGGCGGTGAATCGCACCAGATGCACCGCGCCGACGCCTGCGCCCACCAACATCGCCCCTCCCACCAGCAGCCAATAGTTCTTCGCCATCAACCCCGCCAGTCCCAGCGTCGCTCCCAAAGCCGACACAAGAGGGCCTTTCAACATGATCAGCCGCCGCCCATGGCGGGCGCTCAGCCGTCCGAACATATTGGCGCCCAGTGCCTGTCCCAGGGCGCCGGCCGCCAGCGGCAAACCCGCCAGCATGGTCGATCCGCTCAAAGCCCTGGCCGCCACCGTCACCACGGTGAGGGTCGCAAAGAAAGCTGCCCAGTTCAGTACGGAAGCGGAGAACAGCGCATAAGCCGGACGGCGAGCGACGGCATTGAATTCAAGGTCTGTGGCCCGAGGCTTCAATGCCCCTTGATCTTATTGCGGGCCATCGCCCGCCGCCAGGGGGGACCGAAGGGCCGTTCGGGAGGACAGCACATCTCGAAGGCGCGGCGTCGATAGGACCACCAAAAGGATCACCAGCATCGGAACGGCCGCCGCCAGATTCAGCAACCCATATCCGATCCCGCTCATCAAGATGCCCGCGCTCACGCTCCCCAGCATCACCGTCGTCCAGGTCGCCGAATCCGCCACTCCCTCCACCACCTGCCGGACGTCCGCAGGCGCGGAGGCAAACAACAGGGAACTGCCGGCCACAAAACAGAAACACCATCCCAGACCCAGTATGAACAGCCCGGCTATCAAGAGGTAATACCCGTCATAAGGCGCAGTTCCCGACATGATCAGGGACCCCCAGGTCATCACCACCCCTAAGCCGAGGGCCGGCAGGTGGCCAATGCGGTCCACAAGCTTCCCTACAAGGGGTGCAAAAGCGAACATTCCCACACCGTGGGTCGATATGACCAGGCCCACGACGCCCAACCCGTAACCCCCATCCTCGATGCGAAGGGGGGTGGTGGTCATCACCAGCACCATGGCCGCCTGGGCCGACAACAACGCCAGGATGGCGACCTGTACCGCGGGGAGGCGGAGAGCGGAGCCCACCGACTTGCGGACCGGAGGGCCGGGTTGGGTGGTAACCGCCACCCGGGAAGGATCGGGGCGGAGCGCCGCCCAGAAGATCAGCCAGCACAGCAGGAACCCCGCTATGGCCAGGAGGAAGGCGCCGCCGTAGGGAGTGCCCAATCTGTCCTCGACCATCCCACCCACCCAGTCCACCAGGTTGGCCCCCACGAGAGAGCCGACCGTGCCCGCCCATACGACCAGCCCCAATGCCCATCCCCTCCGCTCCGACTCAGCCAGTTCGGCAGCGGTATAGCGGGCCAGATGGATAGCACCCACTCCTCCGCCCACAAATATCGCCCCTACCACCAGCAGCCAGTAGGCGCCTGACACCACCCCGACCAACTCCAACGTCGCCCCGAATGCGGAGATCGGCGAACCCTTCAACATGACGAACCGTCGGCCGCGCCGGGTGCTCAGCCTTCCGAACAGATTGGTACCCATCGCCTGACCGAAGGCGCCGGCCGCCAGCGGCAACCCGGCCAGCATGGTCGATCCGCTCAGGGCCCGGGCCGCCAGGGTGACGACGGTGATGGTTGCAACGAAGGCCAGCCAAGTCATGACGGCGCCGGAGAACAGCACATAAACCAGACGGCGCCGGACGGCAGTGAGTTCGAGGTTGGGCACCGTAGGCTTCACTCCCTTCGATTGTATTGGCCAGCCGCCCGGCGGACCCTCAGTCCCCACCAAGGGCAGCTTGCTGTGTCGCTCGGCTAAGAAGCCAGCGCCGCCCGAAGTCTGGGAGAGAACGACACCAGCATCAAAAGGGCCAACAAGAAGCCCGCCGCCACCAGATTAAGGGATCCGAATCCGACGGCGCTCATGAGAACTCCTGCTCCCGCGCTTCCTGTCATGACCATGACGTGCGCCAAGGCATCCGCCCTGCCTTCCACGACTTGGCGGACATCCGGCGGAGCGGAGGCAAACAACATGGAACTGCCCGCCACAAAGGAGAAACTCCAACCCAGGCCCAACAGGAACAGCCCGGCGTTCAGCATCCCGTAACCCTCATAGGGAGCAATCCCCGCCAGGAGCAGGGACCCCCAGGTCATCAGCAACCCGATACCCAGCACCGGCAGATACCCGACACGGTCAACGAATTTCCCCACCAGAGGAGCGAAAAGGAACATTCCCACGGTGTGGGTGGAGATCACCACCCCCACTATGTTCAGGCCATACCCGGCGTCCTCAATGCGAAGCGGTGTGGCAGTCATCACCCCCACCATGACCACTTGGGCGGAGACCATAGCCAGAATGGCGACCTGAACCTTCGGCATTCGGAACGCCGCTCCTACGGCGCCGTCTCTTCCACCGGCTCTGGCCACCTGGCCGGTGACGGCCACCTCAGAGGGATCTGGGCGGAGAGCCGCCCAGAAGAGCGCCCAAGTAAACAGAAAGGCCACCGTTGCCAGCAGGAAGGCGCCGGCGTACGGAGTACCCAGGCTGCCTTCCACAATCTGACCCACCCATTCCACCAGATTGGCGCCCACCACCGCGCCGATGGTGCCGGACAACACCAGGATCCCCATCGCCGTTCCCTGGCGGCCCTCCTCGGCCAACTCGGCGGCGATATACCGGGAGAGATGCTGAGAGCCCAAGCCGGCGCCGACCAACACCGCCCCGCCAACCAACATCCAGTACCAACCGCCGACAACCCCCACCATTTCCACGATGGCCCCCAAGGCGGAGACAGGCGGGCCCATCAGCAGGATGAACCGACGACCGCGGCTGGCGCTCAACCTTCCGAACAGGTTGGTCCCGTACGCCTGGCCGAGCGCGCCGGCAGCCAGGGGAATGCCGGCCAGGGTGGTTGACCCGGTCAGGGATCGGGCCGCAACCGTCGCCACGGTGAGGGTGGCGATGAAGCCCACCCACCCCAGTGTCGTGCCTGTGAAGAGCACGTAGAGGAGGCGGCGGCGAATACCGGCGAGATCTCGACCGGTAACCTGTTGCTTCACTCCCATGCGATTGTATTAGCGAGCCTCCCTACCGTGAAGCCGTCCCCACCGCCTTCATCCATCTCCGGACCGGAGACCCTGGGAGTGATTCTCGCCGGCGGCCGTTCCCGGCGAATGGGACGAGACAAGGCGCTTGCCCTTCTCGATGGGCGCACCCTGTTGGACTGGGTGGCGGCGGCGGTGTCCCAGGTGGTCTCCGAGGTGGTGGTGGTGGGTCGCCAGGAGGCGGAGGGCATCCGGGCAATCCCCGACGCCCTGCCGGGTGGTCGGGGCCCCAGCGCCGGCATCGTCACCGGCCTGACCGCGGCGGGGGGAGGCCCCGTTTTGGTGGTCGGCGTGGACCAGCCCTGGGTCCGGCCCTCCACCCTGGCCGCCCTCCTGGGAGTCCGGCCACAACCCGCCATCCCCATGGATGGGCAGTACCAGGTCACCTGCGCCACCTACCCGGCCACATCGCGGTCTGCTCTGACCGCAATAGCGCGTGATCAACGATCTCTCCAGCCCGAAGCTCCCCTCCTCGAGGGAACCGTGGTTTCCCCTGGACGCTGGCGCTCCTGGGGCGAGGACGGGAGGTCGTGGTTCTCGGTCGACTCTCCCGAGGACCTCCGGGAAGGCCTCCGACGTTACGGCGTCCCCGACGCCTCATCACGACACCCCGGGTATACCGGCTAGGACTCCGGCGACTCTCCCCGGAGGCGTTCGGGATCGAGTTCCTCGCCCTTCAGGGCAACCCACAGATAGGGAGCCACCGCCGCTACCGCCAGGGCGGCAGCCACGTACGTGTAGCCGACACCGGCCCATGTGGCGACCAGTCCCCCGACCAGGGCGCCAACCGGTATCGCTCCGTGGGTGACAAACCAGAAGCCCGTCAGGACGCGTCCGAGAATGCGATCGGGCACCGCTGACTGGCGATAGGTAATGGCCACAACATCGAATTGCGCCCCTAGCAGGCCTACCAGGGCCAATCCCAACCCGCCCAGTAGAGCGAAACTGGACACCGCCACGAGGAAGAAGCCACCCGTGACGCCGACCAAGGCGCCCAAGCAGATTCTTGCCCGCGGGAACTTCGCAGTAATGGAGGGAGCGACTACATAACCAAGAAAGTAACCAACAGCCAGCCCACCCATCGTCAGCCCGAAGCCGAAACCGGTCAATCCGAAGCGGTCCTGGGCTATCAAAACCAAAACCGACAATCCGGCGCCGGTTGCGAAGTGAAGGGACCCTGCGCCGACCATGAACGCCCGCAGCACCGAGTCGCGCCACACCCACCTGATGCCCTCGACCGCTTCAGTTAGCAATCCGGCGCGGCGATGTTCGGATGGCTCTTTCCTTGTGCCGCGGGGCAGCCCCAATACAACCATCCCCGCGGCCAAGAAACTGAGCGCATCCACTCCCAGGGGCGCCCAGGCCGCGAAGGCAAACAACCATCCCCCCAGCGGGGGCCCCACGAAACGCTGGACCAGGACCTGGGTCCCATAGAGGCGACTGTTGGCGGCGTCCAGTTGCGAAGAAGTCACCAGGCTCGGAACCATGGCAAGACCGGCAGGATCGAAGAAGGTCTCACCGACTCCAACCAGTATCAACAAGCCATAGAGGGCAAGAATCGACTCGCCTCCCAGGAAGACATAGAGGGCGGCGGCAGCCATCAGTCCGGCTCGGCTGACTTCGGCCAGTACCATCACACTCCGTCTGTCGACACGATCCACGATTGCTCCCGATAGGGGCCCGATCACGATCCAGGGAAGTCCCGCGGCCACGGTGAGCCCACTAATGGCCAGCGGGTTCCGGGTATTTGAAGCGGCCAACAGCGGTAGGGCCGCCAGCAAGACTCCATTGCCCAAATTCGAGATCGTATAGCCAGTGAGCAGCCTGTTGTAGGCGCCGCCCAGTCCTCCCCTCATCGGCGTGTTGGGCCGTACCCCTGCCGGCCTCGGCGGCACCCGAGTGCGGTGTCGAGCAACCGGGCGCCTAACGGACCCAGCAGGCAGCCTCGTGTCCGGGTGCCTTGGCTTCCATGGGCGGGGCCGCCTCACGGCAGCGTGGTTCGGCCAGAGGGCACCTGGTGTGAAAGCGGCAACCCATAGGCGGGTGGATCAGGTCCGGCGGTTCGCCGGCTATCACCTGCACCGCCCGACCGCGCTCGATCCTCGGATCGGGTATCGGGACGGAAGACAGGAGGGCTTCGGTGTAAGGGTGGATCGGGGACCGGTAGACGCTCTCTCCCTTCGCCACCTCGACCAGCTTGCCCGCATACATGATGCCGATGCGGTGAGAGATGTGGCGCACAACGGCCAGGTCGTGGGCGATGAAGATGTAGGTCAGGCGTAACCGCTGCTGAAGGTCCTGGAGGAGGTTCACGACCTGCGCCTGAATCGACACGTCCAGGGCGGACACCGGCTCGTCGGCGATGATCAGGTCCGGGTTCAGGGCCAGCGCCCGGGCGATGACGATTCTCTGGCGCTGCCCACCGCTGAACGCATGCGGGTACTTGTGCATGTCGTCAGGGTTCATCCCGGTCAGTTCCAGCAACTCGACCACTCTTTCGGTGGCCCCCTTGGCGTTCTTGAACCGCCGGTGCACCACCAGGGGCTCGGAGATGATCTCCCGCACCTTCATGCGAGGATTGAGGCTTCCATAGGGGTTCTGAGGAATCAGTTGCATGTTCCTGCGTATCGCTCGCCGCTCCCGCCCCTCCACCTCGGTGATGTCGCGCCCGGCGAATATCACACGGCCGGAGGCAATGGGGACCTTCCCGAGAATGGCCCGTCCGGTCGTGGTCTTGCCCGAGCCCGACTCCCCCACCAGCCCGAAGGTCTCACCGCGAGCGATGGAGAAGCTCACGTCGTCCACCGCGGTGAGCCGGGTCTGGTGTTGACCCCAGAAGCCCTCCCGGCCGACATCGTATTTGACCGTGAGCCCCTGCACCTCCAGCAGAGCTTCACTCATGCCCGGCCCTCGCCGTGGGAAGGTCCTGGACCTTCTCGACCGTTCAGAGGATTCCAGCAGGCATATGCCCGACCTGCCTCGGATGGTTGGAGCACCGGGGACGCGGAGGCGCAACGGGTTGTCGCGTGAGGACATCGAGGCGTGAAGCTGCACCCAATGCTGACCTGGCGAAGATCAGGGGGATGGCCCTCGATCGCCACGAGGCGATCCGCCTTGACGTCCAGACGAGGCGTGGATCCCAAGAGAGCGGCTGTGTACGGGTGACGAGGGCGGTGAAACAGTTGATCGGCGGTCCCCGACTCGACGATCTCGCCCGCGTACAGCACTTTGAGAAGGTCACAGGCTCCGGCCACCACTCCCAGGTCGTGGGTGATCAGTACAAGGGCCAGGCCCAGGTCCTTTTGGAGAGAGGAGATCAGTTCCAGGATCTGCGCCTGGGTGGTCACGTCAAGGGCCGTGGTGGGTTCGTCGGCGATCAGCATCATCGGATCACAGGACAGGGCGGTGGCGATTACCACCCGCTGCTGCATGCCACCGGAGAACTCGAAGGGGTACTGTCCGAGGCGGCGCCCCGGGTCGGGGATCCCAACCTTCTCCAGAAGATCGCCCGCCCTTGTGAAGGCTTCCCTGCTCCCGATGTCCAGGTGTCTGGTCATGACCTCGGTCATCTGGGTGCCGATCGTGAGGATCGGGCTCATCGACGCCATTGGATCCTGGGACACCATGCTGATCTCCCGGCCCCGGATCCGGCGGGCCACCCGTTTGTCCAGGAGCGACCGTCCCTTCCAAAGAATCTCGCCGCCCGCAATCCGGCCCGGTAGCTCGATCAGCCCGAGAGCCGCACGCGCCAGCGTGCTCTTGCCCGATCCCGATTCACCCACGATGCCCAGTGAATCACCCGCGTCGACTGTGAGGGAGACTCCTCGGACTGCCTGGACAGTGCCATCCCGAGTCGGGAAGACAACCTCGAGGTTGCGAATCTCCAGAAGGTGGTCGGAGCGGATCATCCCGACCAAGCCGACGGGGCATCGGCCGCCGCCGCGAAACGCTTGGCGCTCTCCTGGGGGTCGGCGGCCACTCTCAGCCAACCCGCCAGGAGGTTGATTCCCAGCACGGCCACTGCGATGGCAAGCCCGGGAAAGATGATCAACCAAGGGGCGGAGAAGACGTACTGGCGACCGATCGCCACGTCGAGTCCCCACGACATCTGGGGTGGCTGGATTCCCAGTCCGAGGAATGAGAGGGCGGCCTCGGACAGAATCACGTGAGCCGACTCGAGCACCGCCAGGGTAAGCAGCGGCGCGGTCAGGTTGGGCGCGATATGGCGCAGCATTATCCGAACCGGTGAGGCGCCGACCAACTCCGCCGCCTCCACGTATTCGGCCTCCCTCGCCGACAGGACCAGTCCCCGGGTCATCCGGGCGAACACCATCCAGATCCTGAGTGACAGCACGATCGCCAGAGTCCAGAAACTCGGCCCCACCACGGCGAGGATCGTCAACGCCAGCAGTAGCCCGGGGAAAGAGAACAGCGTGTCGACGATGCGCATGATGAAGGCGTCTGTCTTCCCGCCCCGGTAACCCGCCAGCAGACCCACCGCAGTCCCGAAGACACCGGCCAGGGTCACCGACACCAACGGGATGGTCAGGGAGATCCTTGCTCCATGAACGATTCGGGACAAGACGTCCCGGCCCAGTTGGTCGGTGCCGAGGAGGTGTTCTGCCGAGCCGCCCTCGGCATAGAAGGGCGGGAGCAACCTGGCCGCCAGGTCCTGCTTGTTGGGATCGAGCGGAGCGATGATGGGTGCGAACAGTGCGGCGGCGACCAGCAGCGCCAGGACCAGGACACCGAACAGCGCCGTGGGGTCCCGGACGATCCGCATCAGCCAACCGCCCGAGCGCCGGCGCTCGCTCCGGGAACCGGCTGAGGCGGGTTTCATGACACCCGGTCGAACTTGACCCGGGGATCAAGCATCGTGTAGGCGATGTCCACGATGATGTTGATCGTGACGACCATGATCGCCACCACGAACACGACTGCCTGGACCAGGATGATGTCATGCCGCTCGATTGCCTGCATGGCGGTGAACCCGATCCCCGGCCAGGCGTAGACCGTCTCCACCACCACCGCCCCCCCGGCCAGGACCCCGATCAACTCCCAGCCGGCGATGGTGATGGTGGCGATGCCTGCGCCTTTCATGGCATGGACCATGACGATACGAGCCCGCGAGACTCCCCGAGCAGTGGCGTCTTTGACATGCTGGGTGTTCAACTCGTCGATCATCGAAGACCTGGTGACCAGGGCGATGCGGCCCACAACCGGCAGGCCGAGCACGACCCCCGGAAGCACCAGATACTCGATCCCCCCCGAACCGGAGGTGGGGAACCACCCTAGACCCACGCTGAAAAAGACGATGAACACCAGCCCGATCCAGAACTGCGGGAGGGAGACCCCGAGCAAAACGAAGGTGACTGCCGCTCGATCCACCCAGCCCCCCGGCCGCATCCCGGAGACGACCCCGATCACGACCCCGAGCAACACGCCGAAGGCGAATCCGGCCGCCACCAGAAGGAGGGTGGGAGGCAGTCGCTCCAGCACGACGTCCATTGCGGGACGGCGTTGCCAGAGGGAGTCGCCCAGGTCGAACCGGACGGCGTCCGCCACATAGTCGGCCAACTGGGTCAGGATGGGCCTGTCCAGGCCGAGTTGCGCTTCTAGAAGGGCCCGGTTCTCCTCAGTGGCCTCCAGTGGCAACATGACCGCCACCGGGTCACCGATGAGGCGGGTCACGACAAAGACCACCACCATGACCGAGATCACCACCAGCACCGCTTGAGACAACCGTTTCAGCAAGTACCGGCCCATGGGCTCTCCCGTCTCGTTTGGTTCAACACCGGGCGCATCACCCGAATCCGATGATACGCCCGGTGTTGAATTCGTTGGGTGTACTAGGAAACTGTTATGTCGGTCACATGGATCAAACCGTCGGCGCGGGCGGACCAATCGATCCGGTCGGTCCCGCCGTAGACGTTGGGGATGCTGATGAGCCACACATACCAGGCACCGTCGTGGCCGGCCTGCCCGACATCCTGGTACAGCTTCAGCCGGGCGTCCTGGTCGATCTCGGTTCTAGCCGCGTCGATCCAGTCGTCCGCCTCTGACGGATCCATGGAGCCGCAGCAACCCTGAGAGTGGTAATAGGCGGACAGCGTCCGGTCACCGTCGAACAGGATGTTGTCATGCGGCACGAAGATGGCGTCAGGACGGTTCTCCCGGTCGATCAGGCGATCGATGTACTCGGAGAACTCGGGTATGAATATCTCGGCCGTCACACCGACCTCGGCCCAGTACCCGGCCACCACCTCGGTGGTCTCCTTGTCAAGGAGCGAGTTGCCCACCAGGGAGACAAGTTGGATCTCCAGGTCCTCGGCGCCGGCTTCCGCCAGCAACTCGCGGGCGCGGTCGGGGTCGTAGGGGAAAGGATCGAGATCGGGGTTGAATCCGAACCAGTTGGGGTTCAGCATCTGGCCCTGCAGGATCTCTCCAATGCCCGAGAACAGGCTCTCGGCAATGGCTTCCTTGTCCACCGCGTAGTTGAGGGCTTGACGGATTCGCACATCCTCGACGGGGCTACCGGCCCGGGCGTTGAGCGACACGATGAACTGCTTCAACCCGGTGGGGGTGCTCCAAGCTTGATCGACCCGAGCATTGTCCTCGGGAAGTAGGTCGACCATCAGATCGATCTCGTCATTGAGGACGCCGGCCAAACGGGTCCCGTACTCCTCTATGAAGAGGAACCGCACGTTGGATACCGACGGAGCGGGACCCGGGTAGTCGGGATCCGCCTCCAGTTCCACCGCTATGCCCCGCTCCCAGGAGACGAACTTGTATGGGCCCGAGCCGACCGGATTATCACCGAAGTCGTCGCTTTGCGATGCCTCCGGCGGGACCAGGTAGAGCAATGTCATCCTGGTTGGAATCAGGGGATCGGGGCCGCTGGTGAGGATGTTCACCGTGTGCTCGTCCACCTTCTCGGCGCCCACAACCGTTCCGAGGTTGTCCTTGAGGGGCGTGGCGTAGTCCGGGTCGATTATCCGGAGGACGCTGTGAACCACCGCGTCGGCGTTGAGGGGCTCACCGTTGTGGAAGGTGATTCCTTCGCGCACCGTGTACTGCCAGGTCGTGTCATCTATGGGAGTGCCCGTATCGGTGGCTGCACCCGGCACAAGGTCCCCGGCCGCGTTGCGCGACACCAGCTTATGGAAGACGTTGTCATTGATGGTGAACATGGCAAACTGGTCGACCGCCTGTGGATCGAGCGATCCGGGCTCGGTACCCAACCCGATCACGATGCTTGCCCCCATCGGCTCCGGCTCCGGCTCGGGGGCGGCAGTGGTAGCCGGCGCCGCAGTAGTCGCCGGGGCCGCAGTGGTAGCCGGCGCCTGGGTAGTGGCGGGGGCTTCGGTGGTGGTAGCGGCCTCGTCGTCTCCACACGCGGCAAGTAACAGCGCCACCACCGCCAGGAAACCTACGAATCTTCTGTGTCTGGTCATTGGAGTTCTCCTCTCACTTCTCTTTACCTGTTTCTCTGTTGCTCAGATACAAACTCCAAACAAAGCAACGGTCGTCTTGCGACTCCGTCTTTTTGCCCATCCTAGTGTTGCCACTCGTTGCAATCACAAGAAACAGCAATAAAACTCCCTTTCATTGAGGGCGCATCCAATGCCATATACACTGCTATCGGACATTGGTGCGATAGGACGAGACCTCTTGGAAGGGTCGATAATGGCGGGTACATACGGAGGAAAGAGGGCAAGCCCGTTGCCGCCGGGTACTGCCGATTTTTACAGCGACGGCAAGTCGATCCCTCCCCGCGAGATGCGAGAAGCCGCCCTGGACGCACCCCTGGGCGACGAGCAAGAGGAAGGGGACCCGACAACCGCCAGGCTCGTTGACCGGGTGGCCGAACTGCTCGGCAAGGAAGACGCCCTGTTCCTGCCTGCCGCGACGATGGCCAACGAACTCGCCGTGGCGGTGCACTGCCGCCGGGGCGACGAAATCATCTGTGAGAGATCCTCACACATAGTCAACTTCGAAGCCGGCGGCCCCGGTCTGCTGGCCGGGGTGCAGACACAGATGCTGGACGGTGAGAACGGTATGTTCGGCCCTGAACAGGTTGTGGCCGCTCTCCGACCCAAGGGCAACCTGTACATACCCGAGAGCGCAATGGTTGCTGTGGAGCAGACCGCCAACATGGGTGGCGGGGCGGTCTGGCCGCTGCGTCAAATGAGGGCTGTCGCCAGGGTGGCCGCCGAAGCCGGGGTCGCGACCCACCTCGATGGAGCGCGGCTGATGAACGCGGTCGTGAAGACCGGCGTATCGGCCAAGGAGTACTCGGACGGCTATGACTCCGTCACTCTCTGTTTCTCCAAGGGCCTCGGCAGTCCCTTCGGGGCGGCCCTCGCCGGATCCGAGGAGTTCATCGTGCGCGCCGCGCGCCTCAGACAGATCATCGGAGGAGGATTACGACAGTCCGGATTCATGGCGGCTCTATGCCTCTATGCACTCGACCACAACGTGGAGCGCCTGGCGGACGATCATCGCCGCGCCGCCCAGATCGCATCCTTCCTGGAAGGATTGGCGTGGGTGGACACAGTCCTGCCGGCTGACACCAACATCGTGATCTTCGACATTTCCCAAGACGGCCCGACCGCAGCCGAAGTGGTATCGGAGTTGCTCCTGCGGGGTTTTGCGGTTGGCGCCTTCGGAGAGAGGCGGATACGAATAGTGACCCACCTCGGTGTGGATCAGGATGACACGGACCGCCTGTGCGCAGAGTTGAAGGTCCTCCTCAGTCCCTACTAGGTCCGACGGGATGACGCTCGGGCCGAGGGGTAAACTTCCACTGCGTTAGAGTGCTTTTGCAGGACCTTGCGGTAGAGGCAACCTGGAAGAAGGGGGCTGTGAATGGCCGGTACATACGGAGGGAAGAAAGCGGGGCCGGTGCCGCCAGGTACCGCCGACTTCTTCAGCGACACCAAATCGATACCGTCCCGTGAGATGCGCCAAGCCGCCATGGAGGCGCCGTTGGGCGACGAACAAAAGGGCGAGTGCCCGACGACCACCGAACTCCTCGAGCGGGTGGCCGAGATGCTGGGCAAGGAAGATGCTTTGTTCATGCCGTCTGCCACGATGGCCAACGAGATCGCCGTGGCAGTGCATTGCCGCCCGGGCGACGAGATCATAACCGAGCGATCTTCCCACCTGGTCAACTTCGAAGCCGGCGGGCCGGGTCTGCTGGCGGGAGTCCAGACCCAGATGCTGGACGGCGTCAACGGCATGTTCAGGGCGGACCAGGTTGCGGCCGCCATTCGACCCAAGGGCAACCTCTACATCCCCGAGACCGCGCTGGTGCTCGTCGAACAGACCGCCAATATGGGAGGTGGAGCGGTCTGGCCCCGCGACAGCCTGAGGGAAGTGGCCAGGGTTTCGGCCGACGCCGGAGTGGCCACTCACATGGATGGGGCGCGGCTGCTTAACGCAGTGGTCAAGACCGGGGTATCGGCCAAGGACTACGCCCAGGGGTACGACTCCGTCACCATCTGCTTCACCAAGGGCCTGGGGTGTCCCTTCGGCGCCCTCCTGGTCGGATCCGAGGAATTCATCCAGCGAGCCTGGCGTTTCCGACAGCTTCTCGGGGGAGGTTTGCGCCAGTCAGGGTTCATGGCGGCCCTCTGCCTCTACGCCCTCGACCACAATGTGGAACGCCTGGCGGACGACCATCGACGGGCCGCTCAGATCGCCTCGACGTTGCGAGAACTGGAACTGGTGGAGCAGGTCCTGCCGGCAGAGACCAACATCGTGATCTTCGACATTTCCCCCGACGGCCCCACCGCAGCCGAACTGGTCGATCTACTGCTGTCTCGCGGCATCTTGGTTGGCGCCTTCGGCGAGAGGCGGGTACGGATAGTCACGCACATCGGAGTCGACCAGAGCGACACCGACCGCCTCTGTGATGAGGTGAAGGTACTCCTGTCCACCGCCTGATCGAGTGGGCAAGGGGTCCTGCCCGCTACTCAACCTGCCTGTCGGTCCTCGTGTGCCGCCTCAACCGGTCAGAGGACCGGGTTGAAGTTGGTCGGCGCCCGCCGACTTCCGTCTCCCCAGCCACCCGCCGGCGCCCAGCCACGTGGCCACGAGAACCAGCGGCAAGCCGACCAGAGGGATCCGCAGTGCCACCAGATATGCCACAGCTCCCACAAGGTATGCGGTGGACACCTCCCAGCGCCTCCCGAAGAGCCTGCCGAAGGCCCGGCCCGTCGCCACGGCCACGGGGAGGTGGGAGACCAGGGCGGCCAGCAGCCACAATCCGGTCACGATGATCAGCAGGGGAACCGCCCCCACCACCAGGGGAGCCCAAATCGGGACGGGAACCCAGAGTATCGCCGCTCCCAGCAGGGCCAGGGCCAAGGGAGGCGACAGGAAGAACATCAACCCCTTTCCCAGGCTTCGCAGCGGAAGACTCATGGTCCGGTCTGCGGCTTCGGACACCCGCGCCGACGCCACGCGGATTATGACCAGGCCGGCGGCCAACATGAAGAAGGCCACGGACAGAAACACCATCAGGCCAAAGGCGCGTAGACGGACATTGGGAGGAAGCGCCTTGCGGTTGATCACCGAACCGGCCACCCTGTCATCCATCATCTCCCCCGAGAACCGTTCGGCTCGATAGCTCAGGTCCCCGAGGACGGCCAAGTCGGGGGCGCCGGCGAGGCTACGGGCCCGTATTTCAGCGTCGCCGGTTATCTCTCCACCCAGCCTCAAGTTTCGGAACACGCCCCGGAGATCCCTCCCGACCTTCCCCCCGGTGGTTCCCGACCAGGCTGCGACCAGTATGTCCCTCCCCACCTCACCGGCCGTCCGGAGAGTCAACGCTCCCACCACCACATCTCCCCCCACCCGTCCGGAGATCACCAGTTCACCTGCCGCGCCTCTGACCGATCCCTTCACCACTCCGGCAATCATCACCCGAGAGGCGAACACGGTGACCGAACCGGCCACCACCCCTTCCACGACCAACTCCTCGGTGGCCACCGCCACCAGGTCACCCTCGACCCGACCCGAGACACGAACCTGGTTTCCCACCGCGTAGAGGTCTTCGGGAACTACCTCATCCTCAAGGATCCACACCAAGTCCGATTCGGCGGTTGCAGCCACCGCAGGCGCAACCGGCATCACCATCCACCCCACCGTAACGACCAATATCCATATCCACCCTCGCCGCGGGATCCTCCGGGTTGGGTTGCCTCGTCGTCGCAGCATGGCCGTGAATCTACACCGGAGTGCTGTCACCATACCCGGAGGTAATCTGGCCAGATGCTCTCTGAATCAGATGCCAGTACCGCGATCGGGGTGGTCGTCCAGCCCGATGAGACTGCCACCACCCTGGAGATGATCAGCATGGCCGAGCAGGCGGGAGCGGACACCGTGTGGTTGACCACCGGCCGCCTCCGGCCCGACGCCCTCACGATCATGGCGGCCGCGTCCCAGGTCACAACCCGGATCAGGATGGGGACGGCGGTCGTCCCCATCTGGCCTCGCCACCCTCTGGCGCTGGCCATGCAGGTGGACGCTCTGGAGTCGCTGGCCCCCGGTCGGATCCGATTGGGCGTGGGTCCCAGCACACCTGCCGCCATGTCCCCCTTCGGCGCCGACTTTCGGCGGCCCCTCACTCACATGCGGGAGTATCTGACCTGCCTTCGCACCCTCTTCAAGGAGGGCCGAGTTGACTTCCGGGGAGAATTCGTGAGGGCCAGGGGAAAGCTGGCAGCCCCCCTCCCCACCGAGGTCCTTGCTTCGGCCCTCGGCCATGGCGCCTTCCGCCTGTGCGGAGAGGTTGCAGACGGGGCAATCACCTGGGTCTGTCCACCTCATTACGTGAGGACCACCGGTTTGCCGGCGCTGCGGAGCGGCGCTTTGGCGGCGGACCGTGTTCCTCCGCCCATAGTGCTTTGCGTTCCCACCCTGGTTACCGATGACATCCATGAGGTGCAGCGTGCAGCCCAACGGCACATAGCCCAGTATCGGGGCTACCAGTATTACCGTGAGATGTTCGAAAAATCCGGTTATCCCCCCGGCGATGAGCAGCTTCCATCGCCGCTGGTGGACGAGTTGGTGGTGCACGGGTCGGTGTCGGAGGTCGCCGCCCGGCTTTCGGATTTGGCAACCTGGAGCGAGGTAATGGTGTTTCCATTGACCGGTGGACTCGCCGACCGGCGGGGTTTCGAGCGTTCTCTGGAGGCGATCGGAAGGGCGGGCGGGCAGTGAGTGTGGGGACGGACTACCTGCGTTATGACGGGATGGGATTGGCGGGGCTGGTGGCCGGCGGAGAGGTGCATCCCTCCGAGCTCCTGGAGGAAGCGCTGCGGCGGTCCGAGGCGGTCGATCCCCATCTGGGGGCGATGGCGTCGACCATGGAGGAGGAGGCACGGAGACAGATCGCCCGCGGGGACACCTCCGGGCCCTTCGGGGGGACGCCGTTCTTGCTGAAGGATCTCCGGGCACAGTACGCCGGAACTCCCACCGACTCGGGGAGCAGGTTCTTTGCCGGAACGGTGCCCGAGTACGACACCGAGGTGGTGCGCAGACACCGGAGAGCCGGGCTGGTGACATTCGGCAAGACCAAAACCCCCGAACTGGGATGCAACCTGGCCACCGAGCCCCGGTGGGGAGGACCCGCCCGCAACCCCTGGGACACCGCTCTGATCCCCGGCGGCTCGAGCGGAGGAGCAGCCGCTCTGGTAGCCGCCAGGGTGGTGCCTATCGCCCACGCCACGGACGGCGGCGGGTCGATCAGGATCCCAGCCGCCTGCTGCGGGCTCTTCGGGCTCAAACCCACTCGCGGGCGAACCCCTGCCGGACCCGACCGGGGAGAAGGCTGGGGAGGTCTCAGCGTCGAGCATGCCGTCTCGGTGACCGTCCGGGATTCGGCCCTGCTACTGGACGCCACCGCCGGACCCGATCCGGGAGCGCCCTACTACCCCGCTTCTCCGTCCCGCTCGTTTCTCTCTCTGGTCGGCGCCGATCCGGGGAGGCTGCGGATTGGTTACTCCCTGCACACCCCGAGGGGCCACGACCTCCATCCCGAACACCGGAGGGTGACCGAGGAGACCGCCCGACTCTGCGAAGAGTTGGGCCACATCGTGGAGGAAGCCTCCCCCCGCTGGGACCTGAACCGGGCGGGGGCCGCCTACTCCACGGTGGTCAACGCCAACGTGGCCCGCACGGTTGCAGATCGCGCCCGGACGCTGGGACGCCTTCCCGGACCCGACGACCTGGAAGCGGACATTCGCCGGCGGGTGGAAGAAGGAAACCGGACCGGCGCACTCGCATACCTCGAGGCACTGGACACCATTCACCGGGTGGGGAGACAAGTCTCCGGCTTCTTCGAGACCCATGACGCCTGGCTCACCCCCACCGTCGCCGCCCCTCCCCCACCATTGGGAACCTTCGACACCGACTCGGAGGACACCGCTCGGTTCCGATCCCTGATCGGGAGGTTCAGCCCCTTTTGTTCGGTGGCGAACATGACCGGACAGCCGGCCATGTCGGTCCCTCTCGGCCAGACCTCCGATGGACTGCCTGTCGGGATGCACTTCTTGGGGAGGTACGGGGACGAAGCCACGCTGCTGATGCTGGCCGCCAAGCTTGAGGAGGCCCGTCCCTGGTTCGGTCGTCGGCCCGCCGTGGCGGAGGTCTAGCCTCTCCCGACCGCGGATAGACGGGACTCAGTCGCCCCAGTAACGCTCCTCCGCCCAGGGGTCACCCCGCATGTGATAGCCGTTCCTTTCCCAGAAACCCGGCTGGTCGCCCGCCATGAACCGCAACCCCCGCACCCACTTCACCGACTTCCAGAAATAGAGATGGGGCACCACCAGCCTCATCGGCCATCCGTGATCGGGCGCCAGGTCCGCACCGTCGTAACGCAGGGCGAACAGATTCTCGGGCCGGTCGAAGTCCCCGACAGGGAGGTTCGATGTGAAACCGTGCTCGGCGATCACCATCACATGGGTCGCCTGGGGCAGGACCTCGATCCGGGACAGCACCTCGGTGACGGCGATCCCCTCCCAGAGGGTGTCGAACTTCGACCACTTCGTCACGCAGTGGATGTCGCACAACCGCTCGACCCGGGGCAGGGAGGTCATCTCCTCGAAGGACCATGAAACCGGGTTCTCAACCAAGCCGTCGACCTTGAAGTCCCAGCGGTCCAGCTTGACCTTGGGGGTGGTCCCGACATGCAGCACGGGGAATCGCCTGGTGTTGTACTGGCCGGGGGGGAGCCGGGAGGGGTCGACTCCCTCCGGTAGAGATTTGCGCAGTCGCGACATGATGCTCATAACCAAGATGCTAACCCCGCGGCCGACAACCCGAACCTCGATTCCACTCGGCCTACTCGGCGGGGTCTTTATACCGGTCCAGCACCGCGGCGGCCAGGTGGGTCAGTGCCCGGCGCCCGGCTTCGCCCTCGACGATTCTCATGCCAGGACCAAGCCGGAGCGCCAGTCGGGCGGCAACCTGCGGGTCCCTGGTGTAGAACTCCGCCAGCGCGGTCCCGTCCGGTTCTTCGGAGATGACCTCCATGGAGTAGTACTCGGTGATCCAGCGGCTCTCGGGGCGGATCGAGAGCACCATGCGGTGGTCGGCGACCGCCGGCTGGTAACTGGTCGGCGGGGGGTGCGGTCGGCGGGGCGGCGCGAAGGTGTCACCGGTCGGTCTCGCCCGCTGGATGCCGTCCACGCGGTAGCGGCGAGGCTCGTCCTTGGTCCTGCTGAATCCCCACAGGTACCACATGCCCTTCCATTGGTACACCTGCCAGGGTTCCACCTCCCGGTCGGAGATTTCTCCCTTGTCGGTGGAGCGATACCGCAAGCGGACCACCTGTCGCTCCATCGCCCACTCGCGCAACTGGTTGACCCAAGGGGCCCCGGTCGCCGAAAGTATCCGGATAGCCGACGCCGCCTGGGGCATGACGGCCTCTTCCAGTTTCACCACCGCCGACCTCAGGTCGGGCGCCTCCGGGTTCATCTCCAACGCTGCCTTGGCCGCCACCAGACACGCCAGGGCCTCGAAGGGAAGGAACCCGGGCGCGGCCGGAAAGTCGGGCGCCTCCAGGACCTTGACGTGGCGCGGCGTTATCTCCACGGAGAAGCGCTGTTCGGGACTGACGAAGAAGTCGACCTCATTGAGCGCCTCCATGTCCCTGACAAGCTGCTCGGGTTTGATGGCAAAACGCTGCTCCATCTCCCCGATCGGCACCTGCCTCTCCTTGATCAACCACGGGATCACCATCAATAGCCGCCCGAGTCCCCCCATCGGCTGCGCGTAGGTCATGGTTTGTGGCCTTCCAGTGATTCCTTCACCCAGGCCATCAGACCCCGGCGCATGGATTCAGGAGCCGAAATCTCCCCGTCTCCCCCAAAGTCGAGCATCCAGAAAAAGAAGGCCGCCCGGTTGGTGACGGTGGTGCTCACCGTCAGGGAACCGTCGGCTTCCTCCCGAATCCGGGCCGAGGAAGGAAGGCGAGGTCGGACATACCAGGCTGCTTCCGCATCGAAACGCACGATGGTCTCGACGGCTTCCTCCTCTCCGAATTCCCACGGTTCGGCGGTGAGGATGCTCGGGCCCTCCCCCAGGGGTGGGACATCGTACATGTTCTCCCTGGGCGAAACCCACAGGCTACTCAGCCGGTCGATCCGGAATGTCTTGACGGTCTGCTCCTCACGCGCCTGCACATACCATCGGCCGCGCCGGTTGACTATCCGCAGGGGTTCGACCTGCCCTCGCCTGCTTCCCTTGTAGTCGAAGAAGACGGGTGAACGCGTCTGAACCGCTCTCAGCAGTTCGCCAACCTTCTCTGTCTCCAGTTCACCCATGTCGACATTCATCGGAGCCATTCCCGACGGGGCGCCCGCGCCCAGTTTGACCAGTGTGCGATCCACCGACAGGGAGCCGCCCAGTTTCACCATCGCCACCGACACCGCCAGGGACATCCGCTCCGCATCGGAGAGTTCCATCTCGCCCAGGGCGTTGGTGGGCTGGGCCAGCATGTAGGTGACCGGTCCGTGGTCCGGCTGACTGGTTTGTATGTCGAACCCCACTTGGCGCAGGGTCTTCTTGTCCCGTTCGAAGGTACGCCGGGCAGTCTCGGGGTTCGCGTAACTGCGGTAGGGCGCCATGAGCCGGAATATCTCCTCCCGGGTGAACCTGCGCTTGCTCGACCACATCAGGCACAGCAGGTTCAGCAGGCGCTCCCTCTTTCTCACCCCACCAGCCTCCTTCCTACAGAGACTCGATGAACCGCTCGATCCGCTCATCATGTGAGCGGAACGGGTCCTTGCACAGCACGGTCTGTTGGGTCTGGTCGTTCAGTTTGAGGTGCATCCAGTCCACTGCGAAGTCCCGACGGCGGGCTTTGGCCGCTTTGATGAAAGCGCCCCGCAGGCGGGCGCGAGTGGTCTGAGGGGGTCTGGTTTGAGCACGAGACACCTGTTCGTCGGTGACGACCTTGTCGACCAGTTTGTGCCTCTCCAGCATGTAATAGAGCCCGCGACTTGTGTCCACATCGTGATAGGAAAGGTCCACCATCGCCAGTCGGGCATCCCGCTCGGATACGCCTCTCCGCTCCCGGTACTCCTCCAGCAACCGGAACTTTATCACCCAATCCACCTCCCGGTCGAGGCTTAGCGGATCTTTCTCCAAGCCGGTTAGCAGGTGCTCCCAGCGGTCCACCGCCCGCTGGACCTCCGGAGGAAACCCGGGTCCGTGCGCGTACCGCGTCACCCGGTCGAAGTACTCCCACTGAATGTCCAAGGCAGACATCAGCCTTCCGTTCTTCAGCCGTACGTTGGTGGAACAGGTCAGGTCGTGGGAGATCTGGCGGATGGCCTTGATGGGGTTCTCCAGCGTGAGGTCGCGGAAAGTGGCATCGCCCTCGATCATCTGCAGGAGCGCCAGCATCGTCCCGATCTTCACGAAGGTGGCGTATTCGCTCATGTTGGAGTCGCCGGCGATGAGATGAAGGCGCCGGTACATCTCCGCGTCGGCGTGGGGTTCATCCCGGGTGTTGATGATGGGGCGACTGCGGGTTGTCGCAGACGAGATCCCTTCCCAGATGTGATCGGCTCGTTGGGCTATCGAGTAGGTGGCCTGTCGAGAAGTTTGATGGAGCTTTCCCGCTCCCAGGAAGATCTGTCTCGTCACCAGGAAGGGCAGGAGGATGCTCACCGTCCGGTCAAAATTCTTGGCGCGGCTGATCAGGTAATTCTCATGGCATCCGTAGCTGTTTCCGGCCGAGTCGGTGTTGTTCTTGAACAGGAAGACCTGGCCCTTGACACCTTCGGCGGAAAGACGCTCCTCCGCGGAGTTGATGAGACTCTCCAGGAACCGCTCGCCCGCCCGGTCGTAGATGATCACATCCTCTATCGTGTCGCACTCTGGCGTGGCGTATTCAGGATGGGAGCCGACATCCAGATAGAGCCGGGCTCCGTTTTCCAAGAAGACATTGGAGGAACGCCCCCAACTCACCACTCTCCTGAACAGGTAGCGGGCAACCTCATCGGGACTGAGCCGCCGTTGCCCCCTCAGGGTGAAGGTGACCCCATACTCGCTCTCCAGCCCGAAGATGCGCCGTTCCATCTCCGAAAATGCTACCCCGGGCCCCGCGGTTTGTCGGCTGCCGGGAGTCGGGGACCCGGACCAAGGGGGCTACTCGGCCGCGTCCGTGATGCTCTCGGAGAGCGAAGGATGCACCATGAGGGTTTCCACCAGGTTGTCGATGGTGACATCCGCCTGTACGGCCAAGGCTACGATTCCGATCAGATCGGAGGCGCGGTGCCCCACGATGGTGCCTCCAAGCACCACCCGCGTGGCCGGGTCGGAGATCACCTTCACGAATCCCTCCTCCCTTCCTTGCAGGACACTCCGTGGATTGGCCGCGAACGGGACCTTGGTCGTCCGCACCTTGCGGCCCTCGGCGGCCGCCGTCACATCCTCCAGTCCCACCGAGGCGATCTCGGGAGAGGTGAACACGGCCGCCGCGACGTTGGAATAGTCCAGTGGCGACACCGGATAACCCAAGGCATGGCGGGCGATCTTCCGGCCCTGCTGGGCCGCCACCGAGGAAAGCGGCATCTTGCCGCAGCAGTCTCCGGCCGCATAGATATGACGAACGGAGGTGCGCTGGTAGGCGTCCACCTGCACGAAACCGGCCCGACTGAGGCGCACCCCCGCTTCCTCAAGGCCTATCCCCCTGGTGAGGGGAATCGATCCGACGGCCAGCAGCATGTGGCTGCCTTCCATCCGACGCCCGTCATCACACTCCACCAACACACCGTCGTCCGTGAGATGAGTGGCGCTGGCATATGCGCCGATGACCAGTTTCACCCCCTTTTCCAGGAAGTCGTTCTGCAACACGGCCGCCACTTCCGGGTCTCGGTGGGGAAGTATCTGCTGGCGGCTCACGACCAGGGTCACCTCGCTCCCCAGGGACTTGAATATGTGAGTGAACTCCACCCCGGTCACTCCCGAGCCCACTATCACCAGATGGGAGGGGACCACGTCCAGGTCGTAGGCGTGGCGGGTGGTGAGCACCCGTTCTCCATCGACGGGGGCCCAGTCCGGAACGCGGGGAAAGGAGCCCGTGGAGACAAGGCCGAAGTCGAAATCGAATTCCCGGGTCCCCTCCTGGGTTTGCACGGACACCCGATTGGGGCCGATGAAGCTACCGCGACCCCTGATTATCTGCACATCCTGGGAGAGCAACAATTCCATGAAGCCGATGTTGATGTCGCTCCAGATGGTCCTGATCCTCTCTGCCAACTGGTTTTGGTCGACTCGCGCCGATCCGGCAACCACTCCCATCCTGGCGGCTTTGTCGATCAGGTCCTTGGTAGCCGCGGTGGCGGCCATGGTCTTGGAGGGGATGCAGTCCCAGAGGTGGGCTCCCCCTCCGACCACGGAGTCTTCCACCAGGATCACCCTGGCGCCCAGGGATGCGGCGGTGGTGGCAGCGCTCACCCCGGCCGGACCCCCTCCGACGATCACAAAGGTCGGGCCCTCGCCAGCCTGCAAAAAGGTCATGATCCGGGCCGATGGACGCCGAATGCCTCCCGCAGGACACCGGACACCTCCCCCAGGGTGGCGCCTGCGGCCAACGCCTCCCTCATGGGATACATGAGGTTCTCCTCACCCCGGGCTGTCCGTCCCACGGTCTCCAGGGCGCCGACCACCGCTACCTGATCGCGTTCGGCCCGGTGGAGAGCCAGCCTCTCCTGTTGGGACCTCTCCAAGGCCGGATCGGTGCGGCTGATGGCGGGTTCGGGAGAATCATCGTCTCGATACCTGTTCACTCCCACCACGGTAGTAGATCCATCCTCTATTCCGCGGGCGGCCCGGTATGCGGACTCCTCGATGCGGGATTGCATCCACTCGACGGCCTGCACCGCTCCCCCCCGCTTCTCGATCTCCTCCAGCAACCGGTTGGCCTCCCCTTCCAGGGCGTCGGTCAGCGCTTCCACATAGTAGGCGCCCGCCAGTGGATCGACAGTGTCGGTGGTCCCCGACTCGTGGGCGAGGATCTGCTGGGTACGCAAGGCGAGTGTGGCGGAGTGCTCGGTGGGAAGGCCCAGCGCCTCATCGAAACCGTTGGTATGGAGAGACTGGGCGCCTCCCAGCACCGCCGCCAGGGCCTGCACCGTGGTGCGGACGATGTTGTTCTCCGGCTGATGGGCGGTGAGGCTGCTCCCGGCTGTCTGGGCGTGAAAACGCATCCGGAGCGAGGCCGGGGTCCTGGCGCCGAACACCTCCTTCATCAAACGCGCCCACACCCTCCTGGCAGCCCGGAACTTCGCCGCTTCTTCGAACAGGTGGCTGTGGCTGTTCCAGAAAAACGAGATACGAGCGGCGAAGTCATCCACCGCCAACCCCGCGTCGATCGCCGCCCGTACATAGGCGGCGCCGTTGGCGATGGTGAATGCCAACTCCTCGGGAGCCGTGGCCCCTGCCTCGCGGATGTGATACCCCGAGACCGAGATGGGGTTCCACAGGGGAAGATGCCGGGAGGCATAAGAGATCAGGTCTATCACCAGCCTCATGGACGGACCGGGAGGATAGATGTAGGTGCCCCGGGCGATGTACTCCTTGAGGATGTCGTTTTGCACCGTGCCCCGCAACCGGTGAGGCTTCACGCCCTGGGACTCGGCCACCAGTTCATAGAGCAGCAGCAGGATTGGAGCCGTGGCGTTGATGGTCATGGAGGTGGAGACCTCCCCAAGGGGCAGGCCCCCGAGGAGCCGGTGCATGTCCCCCAGGGTGTCGATGGCGACACCGACGCGTCCCACCTCTCCCCTGGCAAGAGGATGGTCCGAGTCGAGGCCCATCTGGGTGGGAAGGTCGAATGCCACCGACAGCCCGGTTTGACCCGCCGCCAGCAGTGCGTGGAACCGCTGGTTGGAAGTCTCGGCCGTTCCGAATCCGGCATACTGGCGCATAGTCCACAGGCGGCGCCGATACATTGAGGGATAGGGGCCGCGGGTAAAGGGATACTCCCCGGGCATACCCAGTCGGGAGTCGTCCACGGGGCCGGAGTAGACCTCCTCGGTGACTATTCCTCCCGGGGTGGTAACGGTTTCTTCCATAACCCCTATATCCTCGCGGTTGTCATAGGAATCGTACCTTCTCCGCCGTCCTGCATCATCTAAGTGCTCCGCCCATCACCCTTCCACCGCGCCGAAGCCCAGGACCGCAGGGACCGGTGGATGCCGTCCCTTGCAGGTCTCCTGGCGATTGTCGTGATAACGGCCGGCTGGGGAGTGCTCCTGGCCTTCCTGGGAGTGACGGCCGTGTACGGAGTCTTCGATGAAGTGACCGGAAGGCTGAACCCCGACGTATCGACCATTGACCTGACGCTCCCCGACCTGTCCCGGGTCTCCAGGGTATACGCCTCCGACGGAGAACTCCTGGCGGAGTTGCACGACGGACGGGTCTCCGAACCCCTGCCGATAGAACAGATTCCCGAGGTGGTGATCTACGCGGTGCTGGCGGCCGAGGATGACGATTTCTACGAGCATGAAGGAGTCGACTTCACCGCCATCGCCAGGACCGCGGTGTACAACTTCCTCTACCAGACCAATCTGGGTGGATCCACCATCACTCAGCAGGTGGCGAAGAACCACTTTGTGGGTGCCGACGTAACCATAGAACGCAAGATCCGGGAAGCCTTCGTCTCCACCGACCTGGAGCGGACCTACGAAAAGGACCAGATCCTGGAGTTCTATCTCAACTCGGTGTACTTCGGGTCGGGCGCCTACGGAGTGAGCACCGCATCCCGGGAGTTCTTTGCCAAGCCGCTGGAGAAGATCACCCTGGAGGAGGCAGCCACTCTGGCGGTGTTGATCCGGAACCCTGCCTTCTACAACCCCCGGGTACGCCCCGAGCGGACCCGGGATCGCCGCAACTTGATCATCGATCAGATGGTGGAGAACGGCTGGGCCGAGGCCGAAGAGGCCGAGACGGCCAAGAACGCTCCCCTCGAGGTCGCCGAGCACGTCCCCTTCCGCGGAGAGGCCGACCATGTGGTGGCGGAAGTCAACCGCCAACTTCTCTACGATGATCGTTTCGCCTTCCTGGGAGACACGCCCGAGCAGCGCAAGAAGGCGATCTTCGGATGCGCCGCAGACAACCCGGAGTGTCAGGGCGGCGGGGGACTCCGGATCGAGACCACCGTCGACCTCGTTCTCCAGAGGGAGGCCTACCGGGTCCTGGAAGGATGGCTGCCTCTCCCCGACCACCAGCAGAACGTGCTTCTGTGCCAGGAGTTGTTTCCCTCGGACCCCCTGTCAAACCTGGAGAGCTACGCAACAGAGCACTCCTGCGCTCCAACCGGTTCGATCGTCACCGTGGACAATCTCACCGGCGCCGTGACGGTGATGGCCTCCGGCCTGCCGTTTGACTTCATCCAATTCGACCTGGCGATCCAGGGTCGGCGAAACCCCGGGTCCAGCATGAAGCCCTTCGCTCTCCTGGGCGCGCTGGAACGCAACGTCTCACTGGGAACCGCTTTCCCGGCCCCGCCCAACATCGAGATCCAGTGTCCGACGGTGTGCGTCGAGGATTCCGACATCTGGACGGTGCGCAACGTGGGGACCCGGAATTACGGAGTATTGACTTTGGCCGACGCCACCAGTTCCTCGATCAACACGGTGTACGCCCAGATCTCGGAGTTGATCGGGCCGTCCAAGGTTGCGGAGGTCGCCCACCGGTTGGGCATCCAGTCCGATTTGCCACCGGTGCTCTCCATAGTCTTGGGCACCGGTGCCGTGAGCCCCCTGGAAATGGCGTCGGCGTACTCCAACTTCGCCACCAATGGGCAGTGGGCCTCCCCCTACATCATCTCCCGCATCATCTCGGCCGACTCCAGGATTCTCTACGAGCACGAGGTTGTGCACCAGAGCAATGGCGATCCGGCCGCATTCGCGGCGGCGCGCATACCTCTGGAGAAGGTTCCGACGCCGGAGGGGACCGGGTCGCGAGCCTCCATAGGACGCCCCCAGGCAGGAAAGACCGGAACCCACCAAGGATTCCGCGACGCGTGGTATGTGGGCTTCGTCCCCACTCACACCACCGCAGTTTGGGTCGGCTACGAGCACAACCAGATCCCACTCGAGAACGTGGTCATCGGTGGAGAGCACTACCGCCGGGTGTACGGAGGATCGGTGCCCGCTCCCATTTGGGCGGAGTTCATGGGAATCATGCTCGAGGACGTGCAGGCGACCGGGTTCCCGCCCGATCCACCCGGACTGAGTCGTTACCGGTTGCGTCCGGGGACCTCGGTCCCGCAGGTGATCGGGTTGGACCTCGAGACCGCCCAGACAACTCTGGTCAACTCCCGCCTCAACTGGGAGATCGTGGATGTGGACTCTGAGGCCCCCGCCGGAGAGGTGCTCTCCCAGAACCCTCCTCCCCGCTCGGACGCCCTCCAAGCCGACCGGATCACCCTGGAGGTCTCAACCGGAACGCCTCCCAGCGGCTCGGTTCCCGACTGGACGGGCCTCACCATCACCGAGGTCCTGGAGAGCGCCCGCTCGATGGAGCAGGAGACTGGTCTCCTGGTCATCCTCGATCTGGCGTACACACCGCACCTCCTTCTGGAAGCCGACCAGGTAGTCGCCACCGACCCACCCGCCGGGACCGAGATCACCACCGGCGACGTCATCACCATCACCGTCTCCAACGGCGAGATCCCCCAGGACATCCTCCTCCCCGACTGGACCGGCCTCACCCTCCAAGAGACACTCGAAGCAATCCGACAACTCGAACTGCGAACCGGCATCGTGACCACCCCCAATCCCGTGTACACACCCCACGCTCAACTGGAAGCCGA
>JAPPLW010000041.1 GCA_028819345.1 bacterium
AAGATCACCATACAACAGGCCGCTTCACAATAAATCACAAAATTGTCGTACACCCACACCGGCATCGGAACTTGCGTATGACAGGGTGTCACCTTTACCGTCGGCGGTGGTGTCGTGGTCGCCACCGTCCAGGGTGTCAGCGCCGCCCAGTCCTTCTATGACGTTGTCGTTAGCGTCTCCGGTGAGAATATCGTCGTAGTTGGAGCCAATAATGTTATCAAAATTACTTAATTCATCACCGGCAGCGTCACCTCTGAAACCATTGCCACCCCTAGCATTCAGAGTCAATGTCACGCCGCTGGGCGAATGTCGGTAAGAAACGGTATTCATACCGTCGGTACCACCGCTCAGCATGTCACTACCGTCGCCACCCTCGATGACGTTATTTCCTGCATCTCCGATAAGAGTGTCGTTTTCGGAGCTGCCGATAAGATTCTCGATATTTTTGAACGTACCAGTGAGATCTGGGGTGATGCTGTCGGTGATGCCGCCGATGGTACCTTTGTATTTTACTCCGGCATCTGCCAGCGTTACCCTCACACCCTGATCGTTGCCATCTTCATCCGTAAAATCCGCAAAAGACAGCGTATCCCCGTCCGCGGTTCCATCGTCATTCTCACCGCCGTCAAATACGCCCTGCGCCTGCGCCATCGCCCTGTCCGTATAAGGAGAACCGGGATCCGGCGTCTTCCCATCGGTAAAATCAAAAAAATCCACCACAATCACATCATTGCCGGGACCGCCTTCAAAGCTGTCCACACCCGCGCCACCCTTGAGCACATCATTGCCGCGCGCGCCGTACAGCACGTCGTTCCCCGCGCCACCATCCAAATCATCATTACCAGGGCCGCCATGCAACCGGTTGGGTTGCGGATCCCCAACAACAGGCGTGCCGGGGCCGGGGTCGGGATCAGGCGTACCCGGGTCAGGCGTACCGGTACCACCCCCCTGAAAAATAAAATCATCCTCATCCACGCTGCTGACGTTCTCAAGCGTCACCTCACCCCTGCTGGGCAGTTCAATCCGGACGTTGTTTCCCGATGTCCTGATATTGTCTTCCAGGTCGCTGAAGTCGTCGATGCTGGAAATAC
This sequence comes from bacterium, assembly GCA_028819345.1. Taxonomy (GTDB): domain Bacteria; phylum Actinomycetota; class Acidimicrobiia; order Spongiisociales; family ZC4RG35; genus Bin76. Next base: position 1,092 of record JAPPLW010000041.1, read on the forward strand.
TACTCAGGTCTATCTTGTCTTCACCGGGGGTGAAATCCTCGATTACGTCGTCACCGTCGCCGGAGCCGAACGTGAAGGTGTCCGCGCCGAAACCACCGACCAGGTCGTCGTCGCCGGGGCCGCCCTCCAGTTTGTCGTCGCTGTCGCCGCCTTCCAGGTCGTCGTTGCCGTTGCCGCCGATCAGCGTGTCGTCGCCATCGCCGCCGAACAGGTCGTCATTGTCGTTGCCGCCGTCCACGACGTCATCGCCGTTGCCGCCGAACAGGTCGTCCCTGCCGTCGCCGCCGGACAGGTTGTCGTCGTCGTCGTTGCCCTGCAGTTCATCGTTGCCCGCATCGCCGCGCAGGGTATCTTCGCCATCGCCGCCTTCCATGGTGTCGTTGCCGTCGCCGCCGGCCATGTCGTCATCGCCGTCGCCGCCTTCCATGAGGTCGTTATGGGGGCCGCCCCTGAGCGTGTCGTCACCGTCGCCACCGAACAGCCGGTCGTCGCCGCGCCCGCCGAACAGCCTGTCATCGCCTTCTTCACCGTACAGCCTGTCGTCGTTGGTCTGCTGGTTGCCGCCCGGCCCGCCGTACAGCGTATCGTCGCCTTCGCCGCCGCGCAGGGTATTGGCCCGGGCATCGCCGGCCAGTACGTCGTCCTCCTCGGAACCGGTCAGGTGGATGATGTCCGGCACCTGTACCGTTACCGACTGTCCGTTTTCGGTGTAGGTGAAGTTAACCAGACTGCCGAACGTATCGCCCTGGGCGTCGCTACGGCTGGCTACCCGGCTGTGCAGGCGGACGGTGACGCCGTCCGGGGAACGCGAGTACGACGCGGTATCCGTGCCGGTCCCGCCGATCAGCGTATCGGCGCCGGCGCCGCCCTCCAGGGTGTCGCCGCCGCTGCCGCCGTCCAGGATATCGTTGCCGCCCTCCCCGAAAATCGTGTCGCTGCCCCCGCGTCCTTCGATACGTTCTCCCTGCTCGGTGCCTCTCAGTGTCTGACTGGAGTTGTTGCCGATGATGTCGGGTCCGGGAGTGGGGTCGGGTGTCGGGTCCGGTGTTGGGTCAGGCGTCGGATCGGGTGTCGGGTCAGGTGTCGGGTCAGGCGCACCACTGACGACCACCGTCAGCGAATAGGCGCCGGAGTTGTCCCGGTTGGGGTTGGCGGAGTAACTGCTGGCGCTGAGGTAATAGGTGCCGGTGCTTGTCGGGGTAAACTCCAGCTCCGAATCGTAGTTCCTGGCCGCGGTGTTGATATCGTCGTTCTCGGCGAGGAGACTTCCGCCGGCACTGTACAGCTTGAGGATGGTGTCTTCCGCCTCGTCCCCCTTGGAGCCGCGGCCGGAAAGGCTGATCTTGTAGGTTTCCCCCCTCTCCAGTCGTATCTCGATCCAGTCCTCGTCGAACTTCTCGCCGAGGTTGCCGTTGAACGTATCGCCAACGGCCATTTCGTAGGTGGTTCCGGTATTCGCCGCTGCATCCCGGGCGGTTTCAGTTACAGTTGCCATAACTTATGACTCCAGGGTGGGGTGGAGATCGTATATATTGTGTCAGATAGTAGCAATAACGTATGGATATGTCAATATATTGTGGTTTGCGTTCCGGTCAGGGAAGTGTGCTGGATGTTGGGGGCATGGTAGCATGAAGTTTGTTGTTTGAAAAAGGTTGGTATTTAGACGGGTGTGACTGAAAGTGTGGTCAAGCGACCTGTTGCCAATACTCATCCCACAG
>JAPPLW010000006.1 GCA_028819345.1 bacterium
CCTTGGGACCTTCTTCAGCCCCAGGATGTGACGAGCCGACATCGAGGTGCCGAACTGCGCCGTCTATGTGAACTATTGGGCGCAACTAGCCTGTTATCCCCGGGGTAACTTTTATCCGCTGACCACGGCCCTTCCACTCGGAACCGCAGGGTCGCTAAGCCCGACTTTCGTCTCTGCTCGACGTGTATGTCTCGCAGTCAAGCTCCCTTGTACCTTTGCACTCTACGGCTGATTGCCATCCAGCCTGAGGGAACCTTTGGGCGCCTCCGTTACATTTTGGGAGGCGACCGCCCCAGTCAAACTGCCCACCTGAGACTGTTCCCGCGCCGGATCACGGTCACGGGTTAGGGCCGCAGCTGCGCACGGGTGGTATCCCAAGGGTGACTCCACCGAAGCTAGCGCCCCGGATTCACCGTCTCCCACCTATCCTTCACATGCGCAGACGCGACTCAATCCCAAGATGCAGTAAAGCTCCACGGGGTCTTTTTGTCCTGCCGCAGGACGCCCGCATCTTCACGGGCATTGCAATTTCGCCGGGTGGTCTGCCGAGACAGTGCTCAATTCGTTACACCATTCGTGCGGGTCGGAAGTTACCCGACAAGGAATTTCGCTACCTTAGGACCGTTAGAGTTACGGCCGCCGTTCACCGGGGCTTCGGTTCCGAGCGTTAACCCGTTGCCTTAACCTTCCGGCACTGGGCAGGTGTCAGCCCCTATACATCACCTTACGGTTTCGCAGGGACCTGTGTTTTTGATAAACAGTCGATTGAGCCTGTGCACTGCGACCTCCTCGAGCTCAGGTGCGCGCAGCACCATCACTCTACCGAGGCACCCCTTCTCCCGAAGTTACGGGGCTAATTTGCCGAGTTCCTTAGCAGACCGTGTCCCGATCCCCTTCCGGTTCTCGCCGGTGTCTACCAGTGTCGGTTTGCGGTACGGGCACCAGACCAACTCGCTACGAGGCTTTTCTTGCCGGGTCGGGTTCATCGAGTTGCTCGCGGTTGCCCTTGAGCTTCCCATCACGCCTCGAAACTAGCACCGTGGATTTTCCTGCGGTGCCTTCCTACGCGCTTGGACGTGCATAGCCATCAGCACGCTCAACGTACCGTCCCGGGTCCCCCCTTCGCTGTTAACGTTGGTCAGGTGGTACAGGAATATAAACCTGTTGTCCATCGCCTACGCCTTTCGGCCTCGGCTTAGGCCCGACTAACCCTGAGCGGAGTATCCTTGCTCAGGAAACCTTAGACATTCGGGGTGCAGGATTCTCACCTGCATTGACGCTACTCATACCGGCATTCGCACTTGTACACGCTCCAGCCATGCTCACGCTTGACCTTCGCGGCCTGTACAACGCTCCCCTACCACTCGCGCGGTGCGCGAGTCCGTGGCTTCGGTGTCCTGCTTGAGCCCCGTTACATCTTCGGCGCGGGGTTCCTAAACCAGTGAGCAGTTACGCACTCTTTCAATGATGGCTGCTTCTAAGCCAACATCCTGGCTGTCTCTGCAACCCCACTTCCTTTCCCACTTAGCAGGAACTTCGGGACCTTAGCCGACGGTCTGGGTTGTTTCCCTCTTGACCATGGAGATTAGCCCCCACAGTCTGACTGCCGGGCGCGTGCCGTGGCATTCGGAGTTTGACAGAAATTGGTATCCGTTGGGACCCGCATTCAACCAGTGCTCTACCTCCACGACACCAAAGCCCGACGCTAGCCCGAGAGCTATTTCGGGGAGAACCAGCTATCTCCAGGTTCGTTTAGCATTTCACCTCTACCCGCAACTCATCCCCCAGAATTGCAACTCTGGTGGGTTCGGACCTCCACGGAATGTTACTTACGCTTCATCCTGGCCACGGGTAGCTCACCTGGTTTCGGGTCTACTCCACGCGACTGGTCGCCCTGTTCAGACTCGGTTTCCCTACGGCTCCGGACCAAAGATCCTTAGCCTTGCCGCGTAGCGTAACTCGCCGGTTCATACTCCAAAAGGCACGCCATCACGCATTCCGTCATGTTGAGACGCGAGCTCACGCTTTGCTGCGCGGGTAGTGGTCCGAAGACCGCCGCCCACGCCTCGCCACGCAAGCTGCATCTCTAGTCGGCATAGCGCTCTGACTGTCTGTAGGCGCTTGGTTTCAGGTTCTATTTCACTCCCCTTCCGGGGTGCTTTTCGCCTTTCCCTCACGGTACTTGTTCACTATCGGTCGCCAGAAATATTTAGCCTTGGAGGGTGGGCCCCCCAGGTTCCCACAGGGTTACACGTGTCCCGTGGTACTCAGGAACTCCGGTCGCAGGCCGCTTCACTTTCGCCTACCGGGCTCTCACCGTCTTTGGCGGGGTGTTCCAACCCCTTCGGCTAGTGAGCGGCTTGGTAACTGCGTGACACTCCCACGAGCGTCCACCAGGTCCTACAACCCCGCGTTTGCAACGGCGTGGGCCTTACACAAAGGCGGTTTGGGCTGTTCCCCTTTCGCTCGCCACTACTCAGGGAATCTCGGTTGATTTCGTTTCCTCGGGGTACTTAGATGTTTCAGTTCCCCCGGTACCCTCCCGGGGCCTACTACAGCTCTAAGAGCCTTCAGCCGCGGGTGACGGGGCATTACCCCCGCCAGGTTTCCCAATTCGGGCATCCACGGATCAAAGCCTGCTCGCGGCTCCCCGTGGCTTATCGCAGCCTGCTGCGCCCTTCTTCGGTTTCTGACGCCAAGGCATCCGCCAAGCGCCCGTTATAGCTTGATCTCCGTTAGGCCGGCAAAACTGCAGCTTTACGCATTTCGCGTAAATCTTCACTTGTCAAGGTTCGCAGCC
>JAPPLW010000022.1 GCA_028819345.1 bacterium
TTCCGGAGATGGCCCAGCGGATGTCATCCTCGGACGGGTCGGGGTTCTCCTCCAGCAGAGCCGTGGAGACCAGCATCATCCCGGGGGTGCAGAACCCGCACTGGAGGCCGTGCTCGGCGGAGAAGCCCTGCTGGACCGCGCTCAGCCCGTCGGCGCCCTTCAGGCCCTCCACGGTGGTCACCGCGGAGCCGTCGGCCTGCACCGCGAACATGGTGCACGACTTGATGGGGGTACCGTCCACCAGCACCGTGCAGGCGCCGCAACTGGTGGTGTCGCAGCCGATGTGGGTGCCTCGCAGGCCCAGGTCCGAGCGGATGGCGTCGACCAGCAGGCGACGGGGCTCCACATCCAGGCTGTGGTCGGTTCCGTTGACGTTGATGTTGATTTGCATGGTCGTCCTCCTCAGCTCGTGGCCGACGCAAGCGCCTGGGCCAGTCCCCGGCGGGTGTAGACCGCCACCACGTTGCGCTTCCACTCGGCGTCTCCGCGCACGTCGGTCTGGGGATCGGAAGCCGCCGCGGCGGCCGCTCCGGCCTCGGCGAACAACTCATCGGACGGCGTCTCGCCCCGCAACAGGTCCTCAGCGGCCGAGGCCCGGGTGTTCTGGTAGTTCACCGCGGTCAGGCCGATCCCGGCCTGGGCGATGGTCCCGTCCGAGGCCAACTCCAACTGGGTGGCGACTCCCACGGTGGCGTAGTCACCGATCTTCCGCTCGAGCTTCATGTACGCCCCGCCCGAGGCGCCCGAGGGAATGGGCACGCACACCGCGGTGACCATCTCGCCCGGTTCCAGGGAGTTGGTGAAGAAGCTGACGATGAAGTCGTCGATCCCGATGGTCCGGCTTCCCGAAGAACTCTGGGCGACAACACTGGCCCGGGCGGCCAGCATCACCGAGTTCCAGTCGCCCTCGGGGTCGCAGTGGGCCACCGACCCGCACACCGTGCCGCGGTTGCGGACCAGGGGATCGGAGATCCAGGGAGCGGCCGAGGACACCACGCCCGAGGCCCGGGCGTCGGCGGACCCGACCACGTCGTTGTGGCGGGCCAACGCTCCTATGCAGAGCGAGCCGTTCTCCCGTCTCACATAGGAGAGTTCCGAAATCCGGTTGATGTCGACCAGGTGGGCCGGCGCGGCCAGGCGGAGCTTCATCATGGGGATCAGGCTCTGGCCTCCGGCCAGCACCCTCCCCTCGTCTCCCAACTCCGCCAGGGCGGCCAAGGCGCCCTCCAGGGTGTCGGGCGCCTGGTATTCGAATGCAGGTGGGTACATACCGCCTCCTCTCTGCGGTTTCTTCGGCGGGTGATTTCGATCTTGGCTCCTACCCTAGCCGACCGTTCCAGGACTCAAGGGTTAACCGCATATCTTTGTTCTGACCTGGGGTTTTGTGTAACGACCGTTGTGTTAATTGGATGTTTTTCCTCGGCGAACAATCGCTGCTCGACGTGTGGCTTCTCCGCCGCCGGGCCGGGCTTCTGGAACAGGCTGAGCTGGCGGTAGTACTGGGCGACGGCGTTGCGAGCCGCCGCCTCGTTGCGGGTGTACCGGGCGGGCATCGCCGGGTTGGCCCACCGGCCGGCGGTCATCAACTGGGTGAGGCTGTACCCCTCGGCGGCCAGGTCCTGGGCCATCCCGATCCGACAGGAGTGGCCGCTGTATCCCCTTCCCAGGCCCGATCGCTCGGCCAACTCGGCGATCCGCACCGAGATGTAGGGTCCGGTGATCCCGAACACCGAGGCCTCCGGAGACGCGTCGATCGGACGGATCCGCTCCAGTGCGTCCATGGTGGCCGCTCCCAGGTAGGCAACAGCACCCTTTCCCTCCGGGTCGGTCTTGCTGTGACGGATCACCAACCGCCCCGAACCGTCGGAGGCCCGCGACACGTCGGCCCACACCAACTCGGCGGCCTCGCCGCGGCGCAACAGGGCGTCTCTCATCACCTGGACCATCGCCACGTCCCTCAGCACCGCCGGAGTGGCCGGGGGAGTGCCGGGAGAGTGGACGTGGGCCAGGATGAGCCGCAGGTCGTCGGCGGTCAGTCCCTTCACCTGGGAAGGCCGCCTCCCCTGACGGGCCGACTCCCGAGCAAGCCCCGACAGCACCCGGCGCACCAGTTCCGTGGCGGTGGGGTCCTCCAGTCCCGCCTCCCGGTGGGCCGCCGCCAACGCCGCCCGGGCCACCCCCAGGGTGCTGATCGACTTGCCCTCGTCGGCCATGGTGGTGAGCCACTCGGCCACCGCCGCCGGATGAGCCGGCCGGACCGGGACGCCGCGCCTCTCGGCGTGGTCGGCCCAGGCGGTAAGGTAGGTCCTGTACGTCTTGGTGGTGGCGGCGGCACGACTGTTGCGAGCCGCGTCGACCACCCGTTCCCAGCCTGTGACGGGCAGTTGAACACCGGTAGGAGGAATGGATGATAATGGGGCACTAGAAGATATAGATTTCATGGAAATCTATTATCCTATATGATAATCATATAACATTCATTCGAACGTCGCGTCTTTATTATGAAGCCTAAAGGTGCTGGTCAATCTGGGGTATGCAGGCAAATACGGGGCTTCTTTATCCGATTGGTTGAGGTAAGAATCAGGGCGATTCATTACCTGAAATACTACTACGTATATGTAAACTTATGTTTACT
>JAPPLW010000064.1 GCA_028819345.1 bacterium
CTCGGAGACCAACCACCCATCACCCGACTTGTAACCCACCTCTGTGGGAAGGACAGCTAGGGACATCCGATTCTGGTGTGCGAAGGTGGGTGGCCCAGGTCGAGATCGACGAAGGTCAGGCGCCTGGTTTGTTCACCGGGGAACGTAAGGAGTTGACCCACCTGCGGCGGGAAAACCGTGCGTTGCGGATGGAGCGTGATTTGCTCTCTCGATCCGACACCTCGAGATCCTCCGACAAAGACGCCACAGACCTGCCAGCTGCCAGCAGATCCAGCACCCTCCGACGAAACTCGGGTGGATATCGTAATGCATGAAGACCCTCTCCTCTCGGGTTGGTCACGCCATTCAATTCAAACAACCCGAGTGGGGGCACACCAACGTCTCCGGGAAAAGCGGGGCGATTCACCGAGACCATCCGGGCAATCTATGAGCGTTCCCGAGGCACTTATGGCTCTCCCCGGATAGCTGCGTCACGGTCAGGGATTCGGGTGGGTCGCAAACGAGTGGAACGGTTGATGGGCTTAGCAAGTTTATCAGCCATCACCCGCCGCAAGGGCACCTATCGTCGCAACCGTCGGAGCGTTGGCCACGTTGCGGCTGATCTGGTCCAGCGGCGGTTCTCGCTCAGATGTCCTGACCGGTTGGGGTTGTCGGATGTCACTCAGCATCCCACCGATGGGGGAACCGTGTATTTGGCTGTACGTTGGCGAACCGAACTGGGCACTCCTCGCAACCATCACTCCCCCGTCGATTCCCATGAGCCAATTAACCCTGGAGAAGCAGAAATCGGCGAGGGACCCTTACTCCTGCCCACCCGGTCAGAACTCAGTGACGAGAGTGGACCCCCTTAATGCCTGACTTCAGTCCGTACTTCAATACCCGATGTTCTGAAGTTGTGCTCTATTGTTCTTGCTGACAAACGCAGAAGTACCTTCGAGGGAGCCTCATGGAACACTTGGATCTTGATGTCACCCAACTGGACCTCGACTGCCGCAACCCGCGTCACGACAGGGTTGCGGGCCAAGAGGCGGCTCTCGGCGCTCTGCTCGCAGACCAGGGACGCAAACTGTCGAATCTGGCACTTGACATTCACAGCAAGGGCCTCAGCCCCGCCCAGCGATTTATGGTTATTGAGCAGTCCAACGGGCGGTACACAGTGCTTGACGGTAACCGTCGGCTCGCTGCCATCCGCCTTCTCGCCAATCCAGAGCTTCTTCCGCCCGATGTCGGACCTGCTGACTTCGCATCTCTAGTCGCGGTTCCAGGTTCTCGGCCAGATCGGATTGCGTGCTGTCTCATGCCAGATCGCGAGAGCGCCAGCGCATGGCTGGAACGCACCCACACGGGACAACTTGATGGCATTGGAGTGGTGCCGTGGTCCACGGTCGCGCAGCACCGCTTCAAGCCACGGGACCGCCGCACCCAGACATCGAGTGCGGTCGCTGTGTTAGATTGGCTGCGTGACCGGACCGACGGCACGGTTCACCGACAGATTGATACTGTCCTGAGAGATGCGACCACCAACCTTGGCCGCCTGCTGACCGACCAAGTGGTTCGAGGCCTTATCGGTTTCACATTCGAAGGCCATGCAGTGGTGCCCTTAGCACCCGAGGCAACCTTGGTGCGCCGCTTCTCCGCTATCGTCGCTGACCTCGCAGGGGGAACCGTGGTCACGACACTCACACATCGCGGAGACCGAGAACAACACATCCGAGGACTCCTAGGAGGCGACTTACATCGTGATGGCGATGGAGAGCAACTCGACCTAGGCAGTGCCCAGGCCGATGGCCCTTCAGGTTACAGCGGGGAAACGACCGTCGAAGAGCCCAAGTCGGCACTGCCCACTCCCGAGAGCGACAGAAGGGCTTCCCCTTCTTCCAAGGATCAGCCCGGGTTCTCCACCCGGCGGATAGGACGCCGCCCGTCCCCGCGGCTGTTCCAAGACCTCACGCCAGACGGGCTCCAGACGCGCACCCGGAACATTTTTGAAGAACTCCAGCGACTTGATCTCAGCAGGTTCCCGAACTCGGCCGCGGTCGTGCTTCGAAGCGCCATCGAACTCAGCATCGTCGAGTACCTTGAGTCGCTTGATGTGAACCTCAACACCGTCAGAACCCTGTCGGACCGAATCGACAAGGCGATCGACCAAATCGAGGTTCCCAAGAAGAGCCAGCGGTATCACGGCATTAGGACAGAATTGGCGAAGTGCTATAGCCTTACTCGGGCGACCAATCTAAACAGTTACGTCCATAATCCCCACCACCCACCTGTAGCGGATGAACTGGAAGCCATTTCGGTCCGATACACAATATTGATCCAAGACATTTCCGACGCTCTCGAGCAAGGCAGCGGTAACTAACTGCTGTGGCGTACCACAGTCCGCTGCGGTACCCGGGAGGCAAGGGTCTCCTGCTGACGTTTGTGCGGAAGGTTGTTCGCCGTTGCACGCCTCCAATAAACACCTACATCGAACCCTTTGCTGGTGGGGCAGCGGTTGCCATCGGACTGTTGCAGGCACAAGATGTAGAGGCGGCGGTCATTGGCGACGCTGACCCAGCAATCGCCGCGTTCTGGCGGGCAGCCCTCAATTCTCCCGAGAAATTAGCCGAACGTATCGCAGAGTGTGACGTAACTATTGACACATGGCATGAACAGCATGACATCCTATCCCAGGGTCCTACCGGTGACGATCTTGCGCTCGGCTTCGCAGCCTTCTTTCTCAATCGCACTAACTACTCCGGTGTCTTAAGGGCGCGCCCAATCGGTGGACTGAAGCAAGAAGGACCATGGTCACTGGACTGCCGCTTCAACAAACATAATCTTCTTAGACGACTCAACACAGTTGCAGGCCTCGCTGGCCGCATCGTGGTGTACGAAGGCGATGCCGTCGCTCTTCTGAAGTCCATTGACACATACGCCCAAGAGCCGTTTTTCATCTACGCCGATCCGCCATATCTCACCAAATCCACCGATCTTTACATGGACACCATGACCTATGCGAGCCACCAAGATCTCGCATGTGCTCTTCAGAGGAGCAACAACCGCTGGATGGTGAGCTACGACGCGGATGATCGGGTGCCAGGGGAACTCTACCCCGAGGCACGAATTCTCCGGTTCGGTTTGCGCCACAGTGCTGGCAGAGCCCACCGTGGTCAGGAACTCATGGCATTCTCGCCAAATTGCCCTGTTGGTACGGCGACCGCCCAGTTACGCGGCGCCCAATGGCTGGACCAGAGCGACTCTACCTAATCCGTCTAGTCTCAGGTGCACCATCTACCACGGAGGTCCTGTCCCGAGGTGAATGTCTCGTGTTGTCCACTAGGTTCCCGGTGCGGTGGCGAGATCACTTTCGAAATCTTGTTCCGGGGAGGCTGGCGTCTTTCTATCAAGGTATCTCAAAAACCTTCAAGCAACCCAGGTTTCGGAGAGGTGTTCGGCTTGTTGTAGGACGGTGCGGCTGGCCTTTTCTTGTTTGTCGGGGGGATAGCCATGCTTGCGGAGGATCCGTTTGACCATTGTCCTGAGTTTTGCCCGAATATTCTCTCGCAGTGTCCAGTCGATGGTGACATTGTTGCGGACCGTTTGGACCAGTTCTCGGGCAATCATGCTGAGGACATCGTCGCCCATGACTTTCACTGCGCTGTCGTTGGTTCCCAGGGCGTCGTAGAAGGCCAGTTCCTCTTCTGAGAGGCCAAGCTTCTCGCCTCGGGCGTTTGCCTCGCGCATCTCTTTTGCAAGTTCGATCAACTCCTCGATTACTTGAGCGGCTTCGATGGCACGGTTTTGGTATCGGCGCAGGCTTTGTTCGAGCATCTCCGAGAAGGAGCGAGCCTGAACCATATTCTTGCGGTGCCGGGTGGATATCTCTCCCTTGAGTAGCTTTTGCAGCAACTCCACAGCCAGGTTCCGGTGAGGCATCTTTTGTACTTCGGCCAGGAACTCGTCCGATAGAACCGAGATGTCCGGTTTCTTGAGGTCGGCGGCCGAGAAAATGTCCAAAACCCCTTGGGGGGCCACGGCTCGGGAGATGATCTGGCGGACTGCGTGCTCTAGCTGTTCCTCTTGTTTGAATTCGGAAGGTTCTCGTTTTGCCAGTGCTGCTCTCACAGTCTGGAAGAAGGAGAGGTCTTCCCGAATGCGCTTGGTCTCCTCGTGGGGCACAGCCAAAGCGAAAGCCTGGGTTAGTTGGCGCACAGCGGCCAAGCAGCGGTCCTTGCCGTCTTCCTGGGCCAGGATGTGTTCCTGCGCACCCGGCAACAATCCCAGCTTTTCGGCAGGACTTCCGCTCACCCATGTGGACCAGTCAAATCCGTGGAACAGTCCCAGGCAGACTTCGTGCTTCTCCAACATGACTGCAACCGCTTCACCTTGATCTACCGCCGTCGTTCCTGTGCCACCGCTCTGGGTGTACACTGCCAGGGCCTTCTTGAGGTCGTGGGCGATGCCAAGGTAGTCCACCACCAAACCACCGGGCTTGTCCTTGAAGACCCGGTTTACTCGGGCGATGGCCTGCATCAGTCCGTGTCCCCGCATCGGCTTGTCGACGTACATGGTGTGGAGACTGGGAGCGTCGAAACCGGTCAGCCACATGTCACGAACGAGCACAATTTGCAATGGATCGTCGGAGTTGCGGAAGCGCTTGGCCAGGGCTTCCCGTCGGCTTTTGTTTCTGATGTGTTGTTGCCAACTCAGGGGATCGGAAGCGGAGCCTGTCATCACGACCTTGATGATTCCCTTTTCGTCTTCCTCGTGGTACCACTCCGGGCGCAGCCTTCCCACTTGCCGATGGAGGTCAACGCAGATGCGCCGGCTCATGCACACCACCATGGCTTTGCCGTTCAATACCTCCAGTCTCTGTTCAAAGTGGTCGACGATGTCCGCCGCCACCAGCCTCAGGCGTTTCTCGGTGCCGACTATGGCTTCCAGTTGAGCCCATTTGGTCTTGAGTCGTTCCTTTCCTTCGATTTCTTCGCTTTCGGTTACTTCCTCGAACTGTGGATCAATCGACGGTCGCTCGTTTTCATCAAGCTCCAACCTGGCCAGTCGGCTCTCGTAATAGATGGGCACAGTGGCCTCGTCATCGACCGACCGCGTGATGTCGTAGATACTGATGTGATCCCCGAACACTGCTCGGGTGTTGGCATCCTTCAGCTCGATGGGTGTTCCGGTGAAGCCGACGAAAGAAGCGCGGGGGAGGGCGTCGCGCATGTGCCTGGCAAATCCGTCGATGAAATCGTATTGGCTCCGATGAGCCTCGTCGGCGACCACAACGATGTTCTCCCGTTCCGACAGGGACGGATGACGATCGCCCTTCTCATTGGAGAAAAACTTGTGGATAGTGGTGAACACCACCCCTCCTGACTTCACTGCCAGTTTCTGACGTAGGTCGGCTCGGCTCTCCGCTTGGACCGGAGGTTGGCCCAACAGATCCGAACAGCGGGCAAAGACACCGAACAGCTGGTTGTCCAGGTCGTTGCGATCCGTCAACACAACCACGGTGGGATTGCGCATCTCCAGTTCCCGTATGATGGCACCCGTGTAGAACACCATGGTCAAGCTCTTGCCGGATCCTTGGGTGTGCCACACCACCCCAATTCGCCGGTCCCCGCGCCGCCCACCGGGTTTTTGCCTGTGGAGGTCGTGAGACTGTCCGGTCGCAGCTTCCAACGGGCTGGCCTGTGGTTTGGTCGCCCGCAAGGTCTCTTCGACGGCCGCTTTGACCGCGTGGAACTGGTGGTATCCAGCCACCTTCTTCGCCAACACGCCGCTTCCGTCGTCCTCGAACACCACGAAATCACGGAGGAGAGTTAGGAATCTGCTCTTGTCGAAAACGCCCTCGATCAACACTTGGAGGCCGTTCAGAAACGACGGTGCCGGTTTCTCGCCGTCAATGGTCCGCCAGGGTTTGAACCACTCCTTCCCAGCAGTGAGTGTGCCGATCCGCGTTTCAAGGCCATCTGAAACCACCAGAAGCCCGTTCAGGGAGAACAGAGTCGGCAACTCCGCCTTGTAGGTCTGAAGCTGCTGCCAGGCGGTCCATATCGTGGTGTCCTGATCCCCCGGGTTCTTAAGCTCAATCACCCCAAGGGGCAAACCGTTGAGAAAAACCACTATGTCGGGGCGGCGAATATGGCCGTTCTCCGTAACGGTGAACTGATTGACCACCATCCAGTCATTGTTGTCGGGATCGTCGAAGTCGATCACCCTTGCCCGCGCGCCACGAATGGAGCCGTCATCGGCCCGGTACTCAACCGGCACTCCACCCACCAACAAACGGTGAAACTCGCGGTTCCGAGCTACTGTGGTTGTGCCTTCAGGGCGGGTGACCTTACGAAAGGCGCTTTCCAGAGTGCTACGCTCGAGATGAGGGTTGAGACGACCGAGGAAGTCTTGCAGTATGGGCGGCAACACCACATCCTCATAGCTCGAACGCCAGTTGGAAGACCCAGGCGCCATCTCCGCGCCGCCAATGACAACATATCCCAACGCACTGAACCAACCGAGGGTCGCCTCCTCCACCACGGACTCGGGGATCAAGCCCATCGGCTGGTCAATCCTTGTGGCGTAACAATGGAAGGTTCTCCAGACGCGAAAGCCATCGTCCGAAATGACGACACTCTGACCTGATACTCCGAAGGCCGATGCGATGTGTGATAGCCGCGCCATGGAGCACCTTCTTGTAACCGCGTAGAGGTCTCAGACGGGCCGAAGGATGGGTGTCCTCTCCATCGTTGATGTGTTCGGGGGTTGTGAACATCTCACGTACCTCTCGCAGTGACCCGACCTGAGACTGCCACGCAGGATCAACTTCAGGTAGCCGATCCAAATTGGAAAACAGCAGGGATTCGAACTCGAAGGGTTGAATGTGCGGAAAGAACCGATCAGGGAGACACCGCGTAATCTCAACAACAGTCTGGTGAAACACAGCTTCAATGGCATCGGCCCGCCCGACAGGATCCACATGCAAGGTAGACTCCGAGAATCCTGGAAAGTCGGGCTTCAGCCCGTAAAGATCGAAAAAGGTCGTCACATACACATCCGAGCGCTCCCGAAGCGTGTTACGCAGATACCTCAATACCCTATCCCGATTGAGCCTTCCCCCCTTCCCACGAAGCGATGTGGCGATGAGCCGCGGCTCGACGAATGTCCCGACTGAAGCAAAATGAGGTTGCAATACTCTGTTCACAAACATCTCTTCCGTCTGCCCCTCGCAAACGATCAGAACATGGATCATCGCCCCGGTCTCCCTCCCAGCACATTCATTTGCCACAATTCACCCAGCGTGTAATCCTCCAACCACTCGTTCATCCGATCCGTATCAAGGCGTTCTAACACCGATGCTCCCCCCTCGCGGTTGACCACCACTATGTCATCCAATTCAAATTCACTGATCAAATCGGCAGACTGGGTGGAAACGATCAACTGCCGCCCAGTGGTCTGCTGTCGCAACAACGCGCCGAGCAGAGTCACCGCAAAGGGATGGAGACCCAGTTCTGGCTCATCAATGATCGTGATTCTCGGTTGCAAATGAGATGGCTGCAGCAGAAGAGTAGCCAGACAAATAAAACGGAGAGTCCCATCGGAAAGCTGCTGCGGCCCGCGGGGAGTATCCGGATCACCAGCATGGAACCACTCCAAATCCATGCGCTCTCCCGGATGCCTGCGATAGACAAAATCACCGAAGAAAGGGGCAGCCAAACGGATGACATCCAGGATGCGTCGGTAATCCTCGGGATGATCCTCCCGCAACATACGAAGGAACGGAGCCAAATTGCCAGCGTCAGACTTGAGCGCCAGGTTGTCGCGAACCCCCTGAGGCTGCCGCATAGGCGAGTATCTGCTGGTGTCATGGAAGTGATAAACCCGCCAGCTACTGATCGCCGGCTGAATGTAGGCTGCAAAAGTGTCGCCGACCACATCGGGCAGCCGCGCCTCTAGGTGACCGCTCCCCAGTTCCCGACGCGGGACACTCCAATCTCCCAAGGACACCATCGCTTCCTCCGCAAACGCCAAACGATCCTCTACCGGAATGAGCGAAAACTCATAGGCATTCTTCCCTAATACAAAACTCGCAGCTATGTGTCGGGTCCGCTGTCTCCCACCAAACAACAAACTCCCCGCGCCACCACTCTCCACAACGAAAACCTGCAGACGATGATTGACTATGTGGGCCAGCATGTTGAACAAGCTGATGAAATTGCTCTTGCCCGCTCCATTAGGCCCAATCAGCACATTCAACCCTCGCAACTCGAAATCCTCAAGCGCACAGATCGACTTGAACCCGCGAACGGTAACACTTTTCAACATCGCAACTCTCCCGACAACAGCCGAGGGAGAAGCGTATCACGTTGAGTAGCCAAAACCTCAGATTGACGGTTCAAAAGGTGGCACCGCCTTTTGATAAGACTCACTTGAAAATCAAATTGGCTTCTGACTTGCCGCGGTGGACTCAGCATTTGATTCATGTATGCAAGATTGCGATTCAAACCTGGAACGGCTGAATCTGCGGCAATTGAAGGGAGGTTTTGCCTCGCCAGGGTGTAGAACAAAAAGGGCCAACCGTGGTCACATCTCTTGCGTTTAACATAGAAAGTGGTATCGATCGGGTAGAAGCGAGTCGAACTCCAATATACCGTACCCGGATTACCCTTCCGGCCCACGACAATGCCTGGTCCACCCACAAGCTCATCGTCGTGCCAATCGATCTGGCCGTTAGAGCCATATACGGGCACTCCGCCCGCCCTCCGATCTCTCTTCCTAAGGGCCTTACCGTAGTTGAATCCAACAATGTCTCCAAGGGACACAATACGCCAGCCTTCAGGGATGGGGCCGAGTTCGGAGTTGACGAGGCGGTTGGGGAAGAGGTCGTAGAGTTCGGCAGGGAGGCCGGGGAGGGACTTGCCAGGCCGCCACCGGCCTTCCATCTTGGCGCGGACAGGATCGAAGTCGACGAACCACGACTTGAACAGCGCCCGGGCCATCTCCTCCAGCGTTTCGCACATCCGCCTGTTCAACTCGATCTTGTCATCAAACGTCACTAAGACTTGAGCGATCCGTTTCTGTTCCTCTAAAGGTGGTAATGGCAATTCGATGAATTCAATGTCTTTTGGCTTAATAGAGGGATATGCAGATGTGTTGTCTTCTGCGATGATCTGTAAGTATTCCACAATCGGATCTTGTGAAAGGAAGTGGTAGATGTAGCCTGTATCAGATACATCTTTCTTGCCTCTGATAACCGCGAATCCAGTCGAAACCACTGTATTCTTGGGAAGGTTCTTCAATAGGCCGTAATGGCGCTGATTAGGTCGCACCGTCGAATAAACGATGTCACCTTCCCGAACTTTTCGTCGGGCCCGTGTTGGCACTTTATCTCTTCCAATGACCAAGTGCTGAATGGTATCTATGCGGTTTTCTGTAATGCTCCCTGTATCAAGATAGTTGATGAATGGCCGGTCGTTCCTAGCGGAGATGGTCGAGGTATCGATCAATATGCAGTCACCCAATCGTCTCTTTGGCCATTCAAACTGTACAACTGGTTCCTTTTGTATCACCGTATGGTTTCGCTCTATTTCCTGGTGAAAGCTTTCGGGTAGCTTTGCCCAGTCGCGGGTTTCTACCAGTATTGGAATGTTGGAGAGTTGGAACGATTCGGCGAGATTGACCAGTTGAAGGGTGGGTATGGGGGTGAGGTCGGGACCTCGTAGGACCAAATCAAGATCGCTGGCGTCGTGGCTCATGCCGTTGACGCGGCTGCCGTAGGCCCACACCTCTGCCTCCGGCACATGTTCGCGAAGCAGTGCTTCGACCTGTTCCCGGTAGCGGGTGGGAAGGTCCAAACGGTCAGTCATCGGTGGGCTCCGATAGGACTTTGCGTACTTGCGTGGCGTCGGCGATAAAAGAGGGCAGAAGTTTTAGGGTCCTTTCGGCGAACTGGGTGCCATATTCGTGTGTAGTGTCGTTGCGGGCATCCCGGTAGACAAGCCAGCGTTCGCAGGCTTCCACCGAGATTAAGCCATGTTTGGCCGCGTGCCGAAAAATGTCTTTGAAGATGAGCCGGTCGGTCTCACGGTTCGAGGCGAAGAATGGCCGCAGCCGCTTTTTCAACAGCTTGCCGCACTGCTCCAGGATGATCTCGAATTCCTTGACGCACGCCGCTCGGAATACGTCGTAGAGGACATCTTCATGCTCGAAGTTCTGTAACCCATCCTGTGCCCGCTCTAGGGCATGGATGCAGCGTGCGAGGAAGTCGGTATTAATTCTCATGCCTGTTCCATCCGGTAGCCGAAGCCCATCCGGGCTAGGTTTGCTTCGATCGCGGCGTCCAAGCGCTGCGCTTCGGCCTGTTGTTCTCTCCATTGAGTGGTGAGGCGGGCCATTGTCTCGTCGAAGGGCTCTCCGTCTTCTTCCATGGGTTTGATTCCGACATAGCGTCCGGGGGTGAGCATATGGTCGTGCTTGCGGACCTCTTCCAAGAGAACGCTCTTGCAGAAACCCGGCACGTTTTCGTAGGTGGTGGTGGGTTCTCGGCTCTTCCAGGAGTGATAGGTGTCGGCGATGCGGGTGATGTCTTCCTCGGTGAGTTCTCGGTGGGTGCGGTCGACCATTCGGCCCAACCTGCGGGCGTCTATGAACAATATCTCTCCGGTCCGGTCGCGGTTCTTCCCGCGTTCGCCTCTGTCACGAGCCAGAAACCAGAGGCACACGGGGATCTGGGTCGAGTAGAACAATTGACCAGGCAAGGCCACCATGCAGTCCACCAGGTCGTCCTCAATGATGGCTTGGCGGATCTTTCCCTCTCCAGATTGCATCGACGACATGGAGCCGTTGGCCAGCAGGAAACCGGCTATTCCCCGGGGCGCCAGGTGATGGATCATGTGCTGAACCCAGGCGAAGTTGGCGTTGCGGACGGGCGGAACTCCGTACTTCCAGCGCTTGTCGGCTCGCAGTCGCTCTCCGCCCCAGTCTGAGATGTTGAAGGGGGGGTTGGCCAGGATGTAATCGGCCTTGAGGTCTGGGTGACGGTCGTTGTGGAAGGTGTCCCCGTGGGCTATCTGGCCTTCGATGCCCCGGATGGCGAGGTTCATCTTGGCAAGTCGCCAGGTGGTGTAGTTCGACTCCTGTCCGTAGATGGAGATATCGGCCCGGGTCCGTCTCCCATTGTCGTTTCCTGTGGCATGGGCGTTGATGAACTCTATGGACTGGACGAACATGCCGGATGAGCCGCAGCAGGGATCGTAGACCCGACCCCGGTAGGGCTCCAGCATTGCCACCAGCAGTTTCACCACGCTGCGGGCGGTGTAGAACTCACCGCCCCGCTTTCCCTCGGCGCTGGCGAACTGGGAGAGAAAATACTCGTACACCCTTCCCAGCACGTCCTTGGAACGGGCTTCCCTGTCACCCACCTTGATGTTGCCGATCAAATCGATGAGTTGGCCGAGACGCCTGTTGTCCAGGGCAGGGCGGGCATAGTCCCTGGGCAGCACGCCCCTGAGCACCGGGTTGTCCCGTTCCACGGCCGACATGGCATCGTCCACCAACTCGCCGATTTCTGGCTGCCGGGCGCGGGCTTGTAGGTAAGACCACCGCGCCTCTCGTGGCACCCAGAACACGTTCTCGGCCCGGTACTCGTCCGGATCCTCGGGGTCGGCACCCTCCTCCAACTCGGCTTCGAGCCGTGCGTGCATCTCTTCGAAAGCGTCGGATACATACTTGAGGAAGATCAGACCGAGAACCACATGCTTGTACTCGGCCGCGTCCATGCTGCCCCGCAGCGCATCGGCCATAACCCACAGTTCGGCTTCATATCCAGTAACGGCGCCGCTGCCACTGCTGTGGCTGGCAATCTTGCTATTGGAGAGTGGGTCTTTCATGATTCGTCAACAGTCTCAATCGGTTTCACTAAGAATAAAGAAAGTCGGTGACATCGCCTAGCAGTGGCAAGGAAAGTTGGTTCCACGGCCTCTCAAACGCGGCCCGGATTGGGGTTAGGGCGATGCAGAAGGAACGGAAATGATGCTGAGATGGAACATTACACCGCCAGACGGTCTGTGTTTCTGCTGATGAGTCGGCACCCCGGTGGTTCCGAGCTTGTTGGATCTTGGCATGGTGAGGCGGTCACGGGCAACGGGGTGGATGTGATAACCGCATCTTTGGTCGACGGGGCCCGTTGCTCCCCTGTTGGAGGGATGGCGGTCTTCGCCGAGGATGGGAGGTGCCAGCGGATCGGAGAGGCGCATCGGCAAGCTCAGGTGTTTTGGTGGGGTTTTATGTAGTCGGCCCATTGTTGCATGAGGGGTTGTCTGATTGTGAGGAGGTCGGATCGGGCGTAGGCTGCTTCGACGCCTTTGACTGTGTGGCCTAGGGCTTGTTCGGCTATTTCGCGTGGTACGCGGGTTTCGCTGCACCAGTCTCTGAAGCTGCTGCGCATGCCGTGGGGGACGCAGCCTATGTTGTTTTCTTTGCAGAGTTTGCTCATTGTTGCGTCGGAGAGGGGGCGTCCGGTTGGTGAGGGGAAGATGAGCCCTGCGGGGTTGGAGAGTTCGCGGTGGGCTTGGTCGAGAATTTCCAGGGCGCTGGTGCTGAGGGGGACTCGGTGTGGTTTCCTGGTTTTGGTGCGCTGTCCGGGGATGGTCCAGGTGGCAGTGGTGAGGTCGATTTCGTTCCAGGTGGCATGTCGGGCTTCGCCGCTGCGTACCGCGCAGAGGGTTAGGAACTCGAAGCAGTAGATGGTGGCGGGCCATGCGTTGGTCCCGCGGATGGCTTCCAAGGCTTGGGAGACTTTGCTGTGGTGGAGGGCTTTGAAGTGTTGCCGTTGGGTGTTGTTGGTTCCTAGTGCTGCTTTGATTCGGTCGTCGGCTGGGTTGTCTGTCCGGTAGCCGGCGGCTATGGCCCATTTCATGACGGCGGCCACTCTTTGTAGCAGCCTTCGGGCGGTTTCTGGTTTGGCGTGCCATATGGGGGCGAAGCAGGCCATGATGTCGGCGCTGGTGATGTCGGACACCAGTTTTCCTCCGAGTGTGGGGTAGGTGTAGGTTTGGAGGCTGGTTTCCCAGATTCTTCGGCTTCGGCTGCCCGGGCGCCATTTGGTGGAGTGGAGTTCTATTACTTTGGCTGTTGCTTCGGTGAAGGTGGGTGTGGAGGCGCCGCGGGGGTTTCTGCCTTCTTCGATGGCTTGGCGGTTTTGGAGGGCTCGTTTTCGTGCTTGGGCTAGAGTGACGGCTGGGTAGCTGCCGAGTCCGAGGTTGGTTTCTTTCCCGTTGATGCGGATTCGTTGTGCCCAGGTTTTGGAGAGTCGGCTGTTGATTTTGGTGGGTTTGACTAGTAGCGTGAGTCCGTGCCCGCCGCGGCCGTCGCCGTATCGGCCGGGTCGTTTGACGGTTTTGACGAAGGTGGCTGAGAGGGTGGAGGGTCGCTTCAAATCTGTGCTCTTCTGCTTTGTAGATATTGGTTGGATTATCAGTATAGCGTTGGGATTGTGCGGTCTTCTATGGTAACGGATGAAACAAAAATCTAAGCTATTAGGGTGACAACCTGGGGAAACAGGATCACTCTGGTACGGAAGGAGACGTTATGAAACCGCCAATGTGGTTGACGTCAGCTCCACCGTCTAGAAAGGGCCTTGCTGGGTCACCGGTAGGTGAGGAATGCGTTAGGTTGCCTTTTTGTCGGCGGAGGGAGGTT
The DNA here is from genome assembly GCA_028819345.1 of bacterium. GTDB lineage: Bacteria > Actinomycetota > Acidimicrobiia > Spongiisociales > ZC4RG35 > Bin76. The sequence continues at coordinate 13,681 of JAPPLW010000064.1, forward strand.
GAGGCTTGGTGGCCGGGGCATTGGCGGCGCGATGCAGAAGCGCCGCGGCTTCGGCTCGGGAAGCGGGCAGGTGTGGGCAGTATCGGGGAGGATCGGTTGCGCATTCATCGACAACCCCTGCGGTGGTGGCCGCCTTGATATTGACTGTGTGGGGGTTCCCAACGGTGTCGATGTAGTCGGGGCCCGGCCCCCCTCGGAGTTGGAAAGCGCGGACCGCGAAGGTCGCCATCTGGTCTCGTCTCACGTAGCCATGGGGACAGAACCGGGCAGGGCTGGTCGCGCATCCCTGGGTGATCCCCAGGGCGGCCAGCCGGTCCACGTAAGGCGCCCACCACTTGGAGGGGTCGACGTCCACAAAGCGAGAGGCCTCAATTGGTTCGGGTTCGTCGGGCTCCAGGGTTCGAACCAGCCACACCGCCATCACCCATCTTTGCACGGGACCGTCCGGACAGAACAGCGCCGGGCCACAGTCGGTGTTCCGCAGGACTCCATGAGAGGCGAGGGCTTCGACAGTGGACAATTCTTCCCCCGGCGCGGCGTCTTTGTGCCGGGGCGCGCCCTCAGAAGGGGACTCGGTCCCCAGTGGTGGGTCGACACATCCGCTGGGGCTTCCGCCGCGCAGCCGTCGCGATGTGACGATGGTGCCGTTGTAGCCAGACCCGGGGCTGTCGGTGGTCAGGTACTGGATGATGCCGTGAGCGATGGCGAGGGCCTCGGTCTCCTGGGCGTCAGGGTCGGCCAAGAGTCGCGCTTCGGCCGGGTTGGACAGATAGGCGGCTTCGGTAATCACCGAGGTCAGGCCCGGGGTGTATTGCAGGATGCCGTAAAGATCCTTGCCGTCGCGGCGACGGACTACGGCGTTGGCTCCCCGAAGGTCCGTGACCCGCCAGGTTATGTCGTACTGCGACAGAGCCCCACGTAACCGCTCGTACAGAATCCCCGCCAAGCGTGCAGAGCCGGGATTGCTGTCCTGATGGTACGTCTCGGTGCCCGGACTCGACGACCGGCGTACCGCCCCACCGTTGTGATGGATCGATACGAACACGTAAGGGTCTACGGCGCGGGCTATCTCGGAGCGGACAACCACCGGCATGCGGACGTCGGTGGTGCGGGTCAGCAGCACACTGTAGCCGTGGGCCCTCAACTCGGTAGCCGCCATCTGGGCGACAGCCAGATTCAAGTCCTTCTCGGATAGGCCATTGGACCCGATCGCTCCGTAATCGCTGCCGCCGTGTCCCGGGTCGAGCACCACATCCACACCGCCCATGTAGGTGCCTGAACTGACGAATCCCTCTCGCCAGCATGTGGTGGTAACTCGAAAACCTCCATCCTGAACCTCCCGGACGGGCAACACGAGCCCCGAATCGGTAACTACCACCCCGTTGCCGGGTGGGCCAGGTTCGATGTCTTGCGCCTGGACCGGTCCCACTGCCACCTGTGACACCACCACCGCGCCCAGGAGCCAACGCAGGGCCAACTTTCCTGCCCGGGACGCCATCAACCGAGCCACCACATCGGGTATGGTTCACCAATCAATTCTGCCCACTTTAACCTCACACGCTGAATCCCTGGCGTTGCGGGGTAAGGTGTGGTCCAAGCTACGGAGGAGCGTGACTGCTTGAACGCCGTACATGACATGGGCGGCGTGCCTAGCGAAGACCCCATCGACCGGTCGGAACACCAGTTGATGGAATGGGAACGCCGGACCGGCGCGCTGGTTGACGTGCTTCGGGAGAAGCAACTGATCAACACCGACGAGTTGCGTCGCGGCATCGAGGCGATCTCTCCTGATGAGTACCGGCGCCTCGGCTACTACGAGCGTTGGTCGGCCTCGCTGGAGACGCTCCTGGTGGAGAAGGGGTTGCTCACCACGGAGGAGATCGACAAACGAGCCGCCGTGGTCGGGCAGAGGTGGGTCTGAGTTGGCGAGGTTCCGTCCCGGAGACCGCGTGAGGGTGTTGCCGGATGTGGTCGACACCCATCACAGGACGCCCGCCTACGTCAAGGGCAGGACCGGGCGGGTGCACGCTCCGTCGGGCAGTTTCCATGATCCCGAGGATCGCGCTTACGGAGGGAGCGGGCTCCCCAAGCGAGATCTGTACCTGATTGAATTCGACATGCAGAGTCTGTGGGGCCCGCGATACGGTGGGGGAGAAGAGGACAAACTGTTGATCGACATATATGAACAGTGGTTGGAACCGGCCGGCAATCCAGCGGGGCGCCAGGATTGACCATGGGCGCTGACCACGACCACGGCGGGGACCACCACCATCCCGGTCTGGCGGAGGACCTCTCCCTGGGCGAACCGGCCCGCCGACTCATGGCGATGGAGGAACTCCTGGTGGAAAAGGGCGTGATAGGCGCGGATGAAGTCCGGAGGGTGATGGATGTGATCGCGGCCAGGTCGCCGGTCGACGGCGCCAGGGTCGTGGCGCGAGCTTGGATGGACCCGGCCTTCAAGCTCCGTCTGCTGGAAGACCCGCGGGCGGCGCTGGCGGAGTTGGGTTATCCCGTGGTCTCCGGCTCCAAACTGGCTGTGGTGGAGAACACCGAGAACCTCCATCACCTGGTGGTGTGCACTCTTTGCTCCTGCTATCCCACCTCCCTCCTGGGCCCTCCTCCGGACTGGTACAAGAGCTTCGCCTACCGGTCGAGGGCCGTGGTGGACCCCCGGGGAGTGATGCGGGAGTTCGGGCTGGAAGTGGGCGAGGCGGTCGAGGTGCGGGTTGTCGACAGTGCGGCCGACCTCCGCTACATGGTGCTGCCCCGGCGGCCGGAGGGAACCGAGGGGATGGCCGAAGAAGACCTGGTAGCGCTGGTTACGAGGGACAGCCTGGTAGGCGTCGGGGCGCCCAACCAACCAGCCGTCAATTCCTGACAGTCATCGGCCTCACCGCATCCGCGGGCGCCGGCCTACCGGAGTTTCCGCTCTGGGCGCTCCCGGACGGTCTCCTTCATCCACCGGCACACGCGCTGGCGAATGTACCTGGTCAAGAGTCACGGATTTACTTGACAGGGGCTCTCCTTCGTGTCTAAAGTAAAACCTTGGAGGGTGGCCTTGGTTGGCCATTAAAAAGATTTGTGTGAATCGTCTTCACGCGTCTATACTTGGCTGTTCTTGTCCCGCTGCATGCCTTAAGGAGGAAACGCGTCTTGTCTGCGCGCCTGTCCGAGCGTTTTTCTTTCTCCCGCATTCCTACCGCCCATGAACTTCCCGATCTAATAGCCATCCAGCGAGATTCCTTCAACTGGTTTCTCCATGATGGAATCGACGAGGTCTTCAGGGAGATCTCACCCATAGAAGACGTCACCGGCTATTTGATCTTGGAGTTGGCCGACCACACCTTCGGTGATCCTCCATTCGATGTGGAGACCTGCAAGTCCCAGGACAAGACCTACGGGCGTCCCCTCACGGTCACCGGTCGCTTCCTCAACCGCCACACCGGGGAGATCAAGGAGGAGAAGATCTATCTTGGCGACTTTCCCATGATGACCCCCAAGGGTGTGTTCGTCATCAACGGGACGGAGCGGGTGATCGTCTCCCAGTTGGTCCGCTCCCCGGGGGTGTATTTCAACCGCACGGCCGACAAGAACTCCGACGCCTTCTTCTATGCCGCCAAGGTGATACCTGGGCGGGGAGCATGGTTGGAGATGGACACCGACCGGAAGGACACGATCGGGGTGCGGGTGGATCGTAAGCGCCGCCAGCACATGTCGTCTTTCTTGCGGGCCATTGGAGTGCCCAGCCGGGGGAAGAACGAAGAACTGACCGACGAGGAGATCTTGGAACTGTTCGAGGGCGCGGAGTCGGTGAGGAACACTCTGGAAAGAGACACGGTTCCCCCCAACCGCGAGGCGGCCCTGATCGATCTCTACCGCAAGCTCCGCCCCGGCGAGCCCGCCTCCGCGGAGTCCGCCCAGGGGCTGGTCAACAACTGGTTCCGCAACCCCAAACGCTACGACCTGAGCCGCGTGGGGCGCTACAAGCTGGCCCAGAAGTTCAACGACGGTCCGGTGCTCGAATACATGCGGCTCGACGAGATTCCCCCCGACTACCCCAGGGTCCAATCCCAGGACGGTGAGGAGGAGAACCTGCAGTTGCTCCGTGATGTCGACGTCATCGACACCTTGCGCTACGTTGTGGCCCTGCACGCAGGCCAGCCCACGATGACCACCTACCGCGGGGTGGAAGTGCCGGTTCTCACCGACGACATCGACCACTTCGGGAACCGTCGCGTGAGAACGGTTGGAGAGTTGGTGCAGAACCAGTTGAGGATCGGTCTGGCGCGGTTGGAGAGGGTGGTCAAGGAACGGATGTCCACCAAGGACCATCACTCCATCACTCCCCGGATACTCATCAACAGTCGGCCGGTAACCGCCGCCATCATGGAATTCTTCGGAACGTCCCAGTTGAGCCAGTTCATGGATCAACCCAACGCCCTGGCCGGTCTCACCCACCGGCGTCGGCTGTCCGCCCTGGGTCCCGGAGGGCTCTCCCGGGAGAGGGCCGGTTTCGAGGTGAGGGACGTTCACCCCTCCCACTACGGGCGGATGTGCCCCATCGAGACGCCCGAGGGCCCCAACATCGGGCTGATCGGCTCGCTGGCCACCTACGCGCGGGTCAACCGCTACGGATTCATAGAGACGCCATATCGAAGGGTACGAGACTCCACGGTGATGGAAGAGGTGGACTACCTGGCGGCGACCGAGGAAGAGCGGTTCGTCATCGCCCAGGCGAACGCCCCCATCCGGGAGGACGGGACCTTCATCAACGACACCGTCCTGGTCCGGCGCGCCGGCGGGGAGGTCGATCGGGTGCATCCTTCGGAAGTGGACTACATGGACGTCTCCCCCAAGCAGATCGTGTCTCTCTCAACCTCCCTGATTCCATTCCTTGAGCATGACGACGCCAACCGCGCCCTGATGGGCTCCAACATGCAACGTCAGGCCGTGCCCCTGCTGCGTTCCGAAGCGCCCCTGGTGGGTACGGGTATGGAAGAGGTGGCGGCTCGGGACTCGGGAGACATGATCACTTCCCCGGTGAACGGCAAGGTGGTGGAGACAACCGGGGAGGAGGTTGCCGTACGGGCGCGGGGTGGCAAGACACACCGTCTGCGGATGGAGAAATTCACCCGCTCCAACCAGGGGACCTGCATCAATCACAAGCCGATCGTGCGAGAAGGGGAGCAAGTCAAGACGGGCGACGTCCTGGCCGACGGGTCGTCCACCAACCAGGGGGAGCTGGCATTGGGCAAGAACCTGTTGGTGGCGTTCATGCCCTGGCAGGGCTACAACTTCGAGGACGCAATCGTGCTGTCGGAACGGCTTGTCAAAGAAGACGTTCTCACCTCGATCCACATCGAGAAGTTGGAGACCGAAGCCAGGGAGACCAAGCTGGGCGACGAGGAGATCACCCGGGACATCCCCAACGTTCCCGATGAGGTGCTGGCGCACCTGGACGAGGACGGCATCATCCGGGTGGGGGCCGAGGTAAGTCCCAATGACTACCTGGTGGGAAAGGTGACGCCCAAGGGCGAGACGGAACTGACTCCCGAAGAGCGTCTGCTGCGGGCCATTTTCGGGGAGAAAGCCCGCGAGGTGCGGGACAGCTCCTTGAAGGTCAAGCATGGACAGGGGGGCAAGGTGATCGACGTCAAAGTGTTGCGTCGGGCCGATGGAGAGACTCACAAGTCGGGTGTGAACGAGCAGGTCCGGGTGTATGTGGCGCAGCAGCGGAAGATATCCGAGGGGGACAAGCTCGCCGGCCGGCATGGCAACAAGGGTGTGATCGCCAAGATACTTCCCGAGGAGGACATGCCGTTCCTGGCGGACGGAACCCCGGTGGACATAGTTCTCTCGCCCCTGGGGGTGCCTTCCCGGATGAACCTGGGTCAGGTGATGGAAACTCACTTGGGTTGGGTGGCCGCGGCCGGATGGAAGAATTTCGCGGAGGAGAACAGCCCTCTGCCCTCCAACGGCGAACCGTGGAGCAGGATGGCCACCCCGGTGTTCGACGGAGCCCAGGAAGGGGAGATCCTGAAACTCCTGCGGAACTCTCTTCCCAACGACGACGGGGAGAGGCTCATCGACAGGGCAGGCAAGACGATTCTGTACGACGGGCGGACGGGTGAGGCTTTCGACAAGCCCGTCACAGTCGGATTCATCTACATGCTGAAACTCGTGCATCTGGTTGACGACAAGATCCACGCCCGATCCACGGGTCCGTACTCGTTGATCACCCAACAGCCCCTGGGCGGCAAGGCGCAGTTCGGCGGCCAGCGCTTTGGGGAGATGGAGGTCTGGGCGTTGGAAGCCTACGGCGCGGCCTATGCCCTCCAGGAGTTCCTGACCATCAAATCCGACGATGTCCGGGGCCGGATCCGGGTCTACGAGGCCATCGTCCGGGGCGACAATCCTCCCGAGCCTGGTATACCGGAGAGTTTCCGGGTGCTGGTCAAGGAGATGCAGAGCCTCGGCTTGAGCGTGGAGATGCTGTCGGCCGGTGAGCGGGTGGACCTCCGGGAGACCGATGAGGACGCCTACCGGACGACGAGCATGCTGGATGGGATCGACATTTCCCGTCCCGAGAGACCCGAGGAGGCGGTTCCTTCTCCTTCTTACACCTTTTAGCCGACGTTCGAACGGGGGTTAGCCAATGACCATGACCGAACCACAGCTTCATGCCGCGAATCGTCGGCTCCTTTTCGACGAGGTGCAGATAAGCCTGGCTTCCAGCGATCAGATCAGGGCTTGGTCCTTTGGCGAGGTCAAGAAGCCCGAGACCATCAACCACCGGACCCTGAAGCCCGAGCGGGACGGGTTGTTCGACGAGCGGATCTTTGGTCCACAGCGGGACTGGGAGTGCTATTGCGGTAAGTACAAGAGGGTTCGGTACAAGAGTCTGATCTGTGAGAAGTGCGGAGTGGAGGTGACTCGTTCCAAGGTGCGCCGGGAGAGAATGGGCCACATCGATCTCGCCGCTCCGGTGGCCCACATCTGGTTCTTCAAGGGTGTCCCCTCCCGGCTGGGGTATCTGCTGGACATCTCGCTTCGCGACCTGGAGAAAATCATCTACTTCGCCGCCCATGTGGTGACTTCGGTGGACAGGACCCGTCTGCTGCGGGACCTGCCGGAGTTGGAGAAGGAGTACCTCGATGAGGTGAGGGAGGTCCAGGAGAGCTTCGAAGAGTGGCGGGGGAGCCGGCTGGAGGAACTCGAGAGGGAACTGGCCCGCATGGAGGAGGCGAACGCCAAGTCGGCAGAGATCAGGCAGGCCGACAAGTCGGCTCAGACCCAGATCGCCGATCGCCGCCGGAGGATGGAAGATGAATGCGAGGTGGCTACGGAGGCCTACGAGACCGTCCGTCGCCTGCAGGTCAAGGACCTGGTGGAATACGAACAGCTCTGGAAGGTGATGGAGATCAACTACGGGGACTATTTCACCGGAGGAATGGGAGCGGAGGCGATTCGGGACCTTCTGGCGGGGCTGGACCTCGACGAGGAGATGCGCAAGCTTGAGGAGGACATGGATTCCAAGTCGGCGCAGCGTCGTCAGCGCGCCACGCTGCGCATGAAGGTGGTGCGTCCCTTCGCCGAGGGACTGAACGACCCGACCAACATGGTCCTTCACACCCTGCCTGTGATCCCGCCCGATCTGCGGCCCATGGTGCAGTTGGACGGTGGGCGTTTCGCCACTTCCGATCTCAATGACCTGTACCGGCGGGTCATCAACCGCAACAACCGCCTCAAGCGGCTGTTGGAGTACGGGGCTCCGGAGATCATCGTCAACAACGAGAGGCGCATGCTCCAGGAGGCGGTGGACGCCCTATTCGACAACGGTCGTCGCGGTCGGGCCGTAACCGGTCAAGGCACCCGCGCTCTGAAGTCGCTGTCCGACATGATCAAGGGAAAGGCGGGCCGCTTCCGCCAGAACCTGCTGGGCAAGCGGGTTGACTATTCGGGGCGCTCGGTGATCGTGGTTGGGCCCCAGCTGAAATTGCATCAGTGCGGTCTTCCCAAGGAGATGGCCCTGGAATTGTTCAAGCCCTACGTGATGAAGGGCCTGGTCGACAGCGATGCCGCGCCGAATATCAAGTCTGCCAAGCGCATGGTCGAGCAGCAGCGCGATGAGGTGTGGGACGTGTTGTCGACGGCGATCTCGGAGCATCCGGTGCTCCTGAACCGTGCTCCCACTCTTCACCGGCTGGGTATCCAGGCATTCGAGCCGGTGCTGGTGGAGGGCAAGGCCATCCAGATCCACCCGTTGGTCTGTGAGGCTTTCAACGCGGATTTCGACGGGGACCAGATGGCGGTTCACCTGCCCATCTCCCCCGAGGCCCAGGCGGAGGCGCGCATTTTGATGCTTTCCCGCAACAACGTTCTGTCACCCGCCTCGGGTCGGCCGATCGTCACGCCCAGCCAGGACATGGTGATCGGGATCTACTACCTGACCGAACTCGAACCGGAGGCCCGGGGCGCCGATCGCGTATTCGGGTCGGTGGACGAGGCGATAATGGCGCACGAGATAGGAGAGCTGAACTTGCATGCCCCCATCTCGGTGCGGCTCGGCTCCCTGGTAGGCGATCAGGAACTTCACGCCGAGTTGAAGGACGAATTGGAGGGGCTGATCACCCCCGAGCCGGCGGATGGGGGCGGCTTGACCGAGACCACGGTGGGCCGGGCTATCTTCAACCAGGCCTTTCCCGACTCTTTCCCCTATGTGAACGCTCCGGTGATCAAATCGGGCATCCGCAAGCTGGTGGAAGTGGCCATAGACCGTTATCCCCGCTTCGAGGTGGAGCAGACTCTCGACGGCCTCAAGGAGTTGGGATTCCGGTACGCCACCGCGGCCGGGCTGACCATAGGTTTGGAGGATGTCAAGACGCCCAAGAAAAAGAAGCGAATCCTGGCGGAGCACGCCGGCAGGGCCGAGACGGTCCAGAGCCTCTACGAAAGAGGAGTCATAACCGACAGCGAGCGGCGAGCGGAACTCATCGAGATCTGGAGCGAGGCGACCGAAGAGGTGAAGGACGCCATGGAGACGACGCTCAAGTCCGAGCCCTTCAACCCGTTGGAGATGATGGTCGGTTCCGGCGCTCGGGGCAACACCATGCAGGTGCGCCAGATCGCCGGAATGAGGGGACTGGTGGCCAACCCCCGTGGAGACATCATCCCCAGCCCCATCACCTCCAACTTCCGAGAGGGCCTCTCGGTGCTCGAATACTTCATTTCCACCCACGGCGCCCGCAAGGGCCTGGCCGACACGGCCCTGCGAACTCGCGACGCCGGCTACCTGACCCGCAAGCTCGTGGACGTCTCCCAGGAAGTGATGGTCAGGGAAACGGACTGTGGGACCGACCGGGGAGTGTGGTTCGATGTCGTCGATGTGGTCGAGCAGAGGCCTTCCCCGGTGTCTGAGGGTACGGCTTCCCAAGACGAACTCTTGACTCCGGTGAGGTATCTGCGCAGCCACATCTTCGGACGGGTGCTGGCGGCTCCGGTGAAGATCAAGCGCTCGGTGCTGACCACCGACCGCGGTGTTCGCTTGGAGGAGGGCGTACTGATTGACGCGGAGGTGCTGGGCGCCATCGTCAGCCGGGCAGGGGAAGTCAGGAGGGTGCGGGTGCGGTCGGTGCTGACATGCGACACCCGCGCTTCGGTGTGCCAACTCTGCTACGGGATGAGCCTGGCCACCGGGAAGATGGTCGAAGAGGGAGCGGCCGTGGGGATCATGGCCGCCCAGTCGATCGGCGAGCCGGGGACCCAGCTCACCATGCGTACCTTCCATACCGGAGGAGTAGCCGGGTCGGACATCACCCAGGGCTTGCCCCGAGTTCTCGAGTTGTTCGAGGCCAGAAGCCCCAAGGGGAGAGCGGTTCTGGCGCCGATCAGTGGGACGGTTGAAATCCTCGCGGAGGAGGGCCGGCGGATTCAGATCACCGGCAAGGACGAGTTCGGCATGCCCAGCGAGATCGAAATCCCCCTTTCCCGCCACTCGCGGGTCAGGGTCGCCAACGAGAGTTCGGTGCAGGCAGGCGATCCCCTGACCGACGGGCCGCTCGATCCCAAGCAGGTCCTGGAGTACCGAGGCGTCAGGGACGCTCAGCAGTATCTGGTTACGGAGGTGCAGGGCGTCTACCAGTCCCAGGGTGTGGAGATCCACGACAAACACATCGAGTTGGTGGTTCGCCAAATGTTGCGGCGTGTAAGGATCGTAAGGACCAATGACTCCCGCTTCCTACCCGCCGAATTGGTGGACGGTCAGGTGTTCTTGGACGAGAATCGCCAGCTTTTGGAAGAAGGCAAGGCTCCCGCCACCGGTCGGCCGGAGTTGATGGGTATCACCAAGGCCTCATTGGCCACTGACTCCTGGCTGTCGGCTGCCTCGTTCCAGGAGACGGCGAGGGTGTTGACTGACGCAGCCATCTTCGCAAAGTCGGACTACATGAAGGGGCTCAAGGAGAACGTGATCATCGGCAAACTGGTCCCCGCCGGCACAGGGGCGGTCCAATACCAGGATCACGAGCCGCTGGTGCTGGGGTACGAGCGACCGGTTGTTCCCGAGGGACTGGAGTTCGCCACCTCCATGACTCCCTCCGAACTGGGCGGTTCCTTCAATCCGGCTGACGACCTGGCCCGTGGACTGGGAGTGAGTGAAGAGCTGTTGAGTTCGGTCTTCCCCGGCCCTCCCCTGGAGGGATCGACTCCCGCCAACGGCTCCTCGGCATCTGAGGATGAAACCCCGCCGTCGGCGGAGGCCAAGAAGGAGTAGAAGCCTAGTAGGGGGGTCCGAGAGTCCGGCTGACCCGGCCAGGCCCGGCGGCTAGTCCGATCAGGATCCCCAATCCGTTGGAGAGTTGCACCGTGGCTGCGGCCAGCAGTTGGCGCGGCCACCCGCCGGTGACCACCGCCAGATAGACGGTCCAGCCTCCCAGCCCGAACAGGGCCCACCACCAACCGAGCCACGGCGCAGCGCCCAGGGTTGCGACCAGGGCGATCGCCAAACCCAGGGGCGCCAGGGGGCGAAGGGTGGGGAGTTCCCGGTTTGCATACAGCATCTCCGCCTTGGCCCGGCCGTATCGGTAGAACTGTCTCCAGAGCGCTCCCGGGGTGGCACGGGGCCGGTAGCGAGAGCGGATTGCAGGGTCCAACACCACCTCGCCTCCTTGTTTGCGGATCCGGTAGGCCAGGTCGGCATCCTCGGCCACCCCGCTGGGGAACCGTCTGAGCCCCATTTGGAGGAGACGGGAGCGTCGTATAGCCCCCAGGTAAACGGTGTCGGCCCGGCGCCGTTTCAGTACCCGCCGGTAGGGAGCGGGTCCTACCACCCACCGGTTGACCATCACCGACGCCACGGCGCGTCCGAACGGATCAGACCCTTCGGGGCGCATCGGGCCCCCCACCAGGTCGGCGCCCGTCTCCAACAGGGCCTCGACATTGCGGCGCAGGTAGTCGCTGGCATAGACCGTGTGAGCGTCCGCCCGGATCACGATCTTCCCCGTGGCCGTCTCGGCGGCCAGCATGAGACTCCCGGTGAGGTGTCGACGGCCCTCCGGAGCGGAGACCACCAACAGGTGGGGAAGGCGCTCGGTCCAAGCAGCCAGCATGGCGGGGGTGCCGTCCCGGGACCCCCCGTCCACTGCCACCAATTCCCACCCTCCCTCGTAGTCCTGGTCCCGGAGCGATCCCAGTACCTCACCCAAACCCGCAGCCTCGTTGAGAAGGGGCATCAGAACGGAGACACTTGGCCACGGGTTGGACACGGGTATTGACCCTAGCCAGGCCCGTCCGGGTGTGTGGCCGGCAGGGCTAGCGGCTTGCGTAGCATTTGCGGTCTATGAGGAGCAGATTCGTCATGTCGATGGGTGTCGTCGATCTCGTTTTGCTGGCGGGTTCGGTGGCCCTTGCCTCGTGGGTACTCTACGGGACGCTTCTTCCATGGGACGCCGAGCAGGTCGGCACACAAGCGCTGCCGTTGCTCGGCTTCCTGATGCTCGCGGCGTTGGGTTCCTCTGCCGTCATCCTTACGATGTCCGGTCCGGGTGTGCCCCGCCCGAGCTATGGCAGGGGTATGGCGATGGTCACGGTCACCCTTTCGGCCACTGCCCTGATGGTCCTGGCCACCAGGGTCTACTTCTCCCGCTCCCTGCTGCTGGTGACGGTGGCGGTGTGGACATTGTTCGTCATTCTTCACCGGGCCGTGCGGAGACGGCGGCCATGGATCGAGCCGATGGTGGTGTTCTCCTCCGATCAGGAGATGGTTTCCGAACTTCAGCGGGCGCCCCATGCCGAGGTGCTGGCGGCGATCGATCCCGCCTCCCATCCCGATCAGCAACCGTTGGATCCCCGGGCCACCCTGGTGGTGGACATGGCCGTGGTTCACTCGCCGGCGGTGGCGGGGTTGGTATCCGGACACGATCTGGCCGGACGGGTGGTGAAGCCGCTGGCCTCCGTCTATGAGGAACACACCGGGCGGGTCCCGCTTCCCCGGCTGGTGCAGGACTGGCAGATGACGTCGACGCTGCACCGGGTCCGGCACTGGCTGTGGGGAAAGAGGCTCTTCGATCTGGCGGCGGTGATCATCACCATGCCGGTCTGGCTCTTGATGGCCGCGCTGGTGGCGGTGGCGGTCCGGGTCTTCTCACCGGGCCCGGTGTTGTTTCGCCAGACCCGGGTGGGCAAGGGGGGAAGGCATTTCACCATTTACAAGTTCCGCACGATGCGCAGCGACGCCGAGGCCGGCGGCCCCCGTTTCGCCGAGGTCGATGATCCCAGGCTGGTGAGAGGAGGAGCTTTCCTGCGCCGCTACCGGCTGGATGAGATTCCCCAGCTGTGGAATGTGCTGAAAGGCGACATGAGTCTGGTGGGACCCCGGGCGGAGCAGGCGCCTTTCGTGGAGGAGTTTTCCCGGGCGATACCCTTCTATTCCCTCCGGCATCTGATGAGGCCCGGAGTAACCGGTTGGGCGCAGACCAACGCCTCCTACGCAGCCGACCTGGAGGCGACGGTCAGGAAGCTCACATATGACCTCTACTACATAAAGAACGTCTCTCCGCTGCTGGACCTGCGGATTCTCTGGGCTTCGGTCTGGACGGTCGTAACCGGATCAGGCTCCAGATGAGGGGTGACGCACCGTTGGCGGCTCCCAACGAGGACAAGGGCACTCCGATGATGCTGGTCGGCGCGGTGGTGGGGGGATTGTCCGCATATCTGTTCCATGCCCTGGGCGGCAGAGGACTGGGCGCCGATGCATATGCCCCCATAGGGGTGATATGGACTATCGCCTTCATCACCGTGGCGGTCGTCTACGTGCCCATGGAACAGTGGGTCACCCGGGAGACGACCCGGGGCCTCAACCCGCTGGCGGGGGGACGGAGTCTTCTGGTCACCGTGGTCCTGGTGGCCATGGCCCTGGCGGCTCTGGCCGCCGGGCTGACATTGCCGTCGGTCACCGGCGAGGTGGGCGTGCACGTCATCCAAATGCTGGTTCTGGTGGGTGGCTACGGGTTCTTCAGGGTGGGGATGGGAATGCTGGAGGGAATGGGGCGGTTTGGGCGGGTGGGTTGGATGCTGTGTGCCGAAGGGGCGCTTCGACTGTCGGCGGCGGGAATGGTGCTGATGGCGGGAGGGGGAGCAGTCGGCCTGGGATGGGCGATGGCGGCCGCTCCCTGGGTGGCGTTCCTGTTCGCCTTCTGGCGGGGGAACAGATCGGATACGCCGTCGGTTGCGGGGGCGGTCTTCGTCCAGCAGTATGTGGCGGGGTCGCTGGCGGCCCACATTCTGGTTGCCGCCGCCCCGCTGGTGGTTACCTACATAGACGCGACGCCCGCGCAGGTGAGCGTGACCTTCATAGTGTTCGTCCTGTTCCGAGCCCCGGTTACGTTGATGTACAGCCTCCAGGGCCGGATACTCCCTCCCTTGGTCCGGATGTTCACCCGGGGCGAGGAAGAGCCCCTGCGCAAGCTGGCGAGCAGGCTCTTGGCTTTGTCGGCGGGAGCGGCTGTTCTGGCGGCTCTGTTCGGTTTCCTCCTCGGGCCACAGGTGGTGAGGTTGTTGATGAGTTCGGTCTTCGTGCCGTCCGCCTTGGTTGCCGCCCTGGTGTTGTCGGGTACGATGATGGCCGCCGGTGTGCAGTTGATAGGACAGATCCTGGTGGCAAAGTCCCGGACGGGCCGTCTGGCCACTGCCTGGACATTGGGACTGTTGGCCGCGGCCTTGGTCGTGTGGTTGAGTCCCCACGGACCGGTCTTGACTGTGGCGATCGGGTTCTGGGTGGGAGAAGTCGTGGCCCTGGCGCTGGTCGGGTCGATGTCTATGTCCCGACGGAGCCTGCCGCGCCCGCCCGCGGCGTCCAGCGGCGATGGTCCAGTCGCAGGTGTGGAGCGAGACGGTTGACCATGGAGGAGGGCAGGGGCGGCACCCGCGAGGGCATGCGGATGCGGCCTTCGGTTACCTGCACAAGCCCGGCCGAGGCAAGCACCGCCAAATAGAACGGCTCGCAGACTCTCCGGCGCCGCAGACCGGCTAGGAACAAGTCCAGAAGGTCCCGAACCGCCCCCTTCCCGAGGGCAGCGGCCCAGAAGAGCCGGACATACTCGTGCCCCGGGGAGAACCCCTGCTGGGCAGAAGGGACGAGTTCCACCGAGAAAGACCGGATGTGGGGCACCCGCCGGACGGTCCGGTCGGTCATGGCTGCGCTATAGGAGACAGTCTGTGTGATCATGCATATGATGATATGGTTCTACATTGGTTTGGCGAGCCCGCCGGGGTGGAGAACTTTCGCGTGCTAGATGAAAGAACCGCGGGTTGTCCGGGACCGACTCCTGGGAGCCTGAGCCCGGCGCCTCCTAATTGGGGACTTGGCCGTTGGAGACGGTGATGGTGATGACGTCGCCGGTGGTGATCTCGGTTCCGGCTGGTGGGTCGGTGGTGATCACCCTTTCGGCTTCCAGTTGAGCGTGGGGTGTGTACACGGGATTGGGGGTGGTCACGATGCCGGTTCGCAGTTCGAGTTGTCGGATTGCTTCGAGTGTCTCTTGGAGGGTGAGGCCGGTCCAGTCGGGGAGGAGGATGTCCTGGGGGATCTCGCCGTTGGAGACGGTGATGGTGATGACGTCGCCGGTGGTGATCTCGGTCCCGGCGGGTGGGTCGGTGGCGACTACCTGGTCGGCTTCCAG
>JAPPLW010000076.1:0-1606 GCA_028819345.1 bacterium
CGCAGACGAACACCCGGTAGTCGGACAGCGTGAACGGCGGGCCGCCCGGATGCAGGGGCCGCCAGCCCGCGTGCGAGAACAATCGCTCGCGGCGCGCGCGCATCGCCGATTGCACTTGACCGGCCTTGCGCCGCGGCGCGCCCCAAGCGTCGAGTGCCGCCCCGAATCTCGGGCTCGTCCAGTGAACGACCTGCACGACGCAGCGCTCCGGCGCGGCGTCGGCCAGCGTGCCCGACAGCGCGCCCAGCGTCTCCGCGTCGATCCCCGCGAACGGCGGGATCTCGATCGCGAACCCGACGCTGGACGCATTGAAATAGAGTTCGGACGTCTCGTCGAAGGCGCGCCAGGGCAGCAGCCCGACAAGCGCCGCCGGAACCTCCGGCGGCGTCCAGGGCTCCAGCCCCGCCGGGCCCTCGAACAGGTCCTTGAGCCGCGCCATCATCGCGGGCGCGTCCAGGCCGCGGGCGCGATCACGATGCGCACCCACGACGCCTCGCGGTAGACGCCGTGCGCGTCCACGTACGGCGCGATCCAGACGCGCCCGACCGTTTCGGGAAGTCGCACGCTGGCGTCAGGCGGCGGTTCGACCGCGCCGGAAGAGGGCGGATGCCCGTCCGCCCGATCGCCGCTTTCCGCCGCCACATTGCCGGGATCCGGCGCATGGTTCGACGTTGCGGAAACTTCCGCAGCTTCCCCGCTGCGCGCCAGCACCCGGGCGAACCAGCCGAAGGGGCGGCACAGCATGGGACAATCCCGCGCGCGCCCGTCGCCGACATCTTCCGCGGCTCTGCGGGACGCAGAATGGCGCCGGGCTCTCGTCGCCGGAACGGCCGGCCTGGGTTCGGCGCGTTCGTCCAGCCGTCCTCCGGCTCCCGCGAGGGATTCGATCCCCGCAAGGGATTCGATCCCTGCAAGGGGTTTGCTCCCCGCCAGATGCCCGGCCCCCGCGAGGGGGACCATTGGATCGGCGGCGGCGACGCTGGCGCAGTGCGTGCCCTGGGCCAGCGGGCACTGCCAGTTTTCGCCGACGTGGGTCGCGGCGCAGCCCGCGAGCGACAGCGCGGCCAGGGAGGCCATTGCCGGCGCGAGCAACCGACGCGCGTTCAGTTTCTCAACCGTCATTGTTCGTTCTCCCTGTGGGTTGGTCGCCGGGCCGTCCGTCGAGCCGCGTGCCCTCCAGGAACACCACGGTCACCGCGGTGCCTGCCTGGAGCTGGATCACCGGCTGGTACTGCTCGGCGCGTCGGATCAGGTAGTCGGAGACGCGCCGGCCCGCCGAGGAGGCGCCTGCGCCGATCCCGGCGCGGGCGATGCCGTCGATTCCGGTGTTGGCGACCGCCGCCGTGTGGGTCCCGGTCGCGACCGCCTGGGGCGCGAACGCGCTGGAGACGCCCTGGCCGACGCCGGAGACGAGCCCGGCGAAAAACGCCTTCTGCACCAGCGCGCCCTCGCGGCTCACCACGGGTCCGCGCACGCCGGCCTTGCCGGCGCCCGCGCCCCACCCCCCCCCCCGCGGGGGCGCCCCGCGGGGGCGGGGGGTGACCGCGCCGGTGGGGGGGGGGAGCCGCCCCCAAAACAAATAAGGCCACACGGAGCCCGGGGGCCC
>JAPPLW010000076.1:1616-2618 GCA_028819345.1 bacterium
CCCGCCCCCCCCCCCGCCAAAAACCGCCCCCCCCCCCCCCCCCCCCCCGCGCCCCCCCCGGGGCCCCCGCCCGCGGGCGGCGCCCCCCCCGGCGACGAACCCGGCCACCTCGGTCTCGACGACGGTGCCGGGCTCGTTCCCGGCGCAGGTGAGCGTGCGCAGCCGCGCATACACCTTCTCGGACGACAGGTCGCCGTAGGCCGCCCCGGTGACGGTGCAGCCGTTAAGGTCGACGGCCTGCGCCGTCCCGTCCTCGGCCGCCGTCCACGCGGGGCCCGCGATCCTGAGCAGCACCGGGCGCGGATCGCCCTGGGAGGCGACCCCGGCGGAGGCGTCCACGCCGGCGATCACCACCGCCTCGGCATGGCTGCCGGCGGGCAGCCAGTCCGACAGTTGCCGGGCGTCCTCGCCCCCGGACTCCGGGAAAAGCGGCTCGTCGAGCGGGAAACGCTCGATCAGCCCCTGCGGCGGCTGCGCCGCGGCAGGTCCCTGCGGGACAGCAGACGGGTTCGTCGGACCTCCCTGTCCGGACGAGGAACGGTCGCGTGCGGCACCCGGCGCGAAGACGTCGGCGCCGCCGAAGGGATCGTCGAGGCCGGGCTCGTTCGCGATTCCGCTGCTCGCGGCCTCGCCAAGGGCCGCCGTGAGGCGGTCGATGATGCCCTTCGCCTCGTCGGCGTTGCCGCGGACTTCCTCCAGCAGGCGGCGGTTCTCCTCGGCAAGTTGCCGGTTGGCGTTGCGCACATCGCGCAAATCCGCCTCAAGCCGGCCGATCCGGGCCTCCGAGCGCCGCGTCCAGGTGTCCTCCGCCGTGTCCGGCCCCGCCAACTCCGCGGCGATCCGCGCGCCCGGCGCGGACGGGCCGCCGCCAGAGCCGGACAACCACGCGGCGAGCGCGAGCAACGCCACGGCCGCGACCGCCGAGAACAGGAGGACCTGGCGGTTGCGCACCTGCCGGGCGCCGCCGTCGACCCCTTGCGGGGCGGCACCCTGGCGGGCGGC
>JAPPLW010000051.1 GCA_028819345.1 bacterium
CAGCTATAACCTGAGAGCCTCTAAAGGCACCTTCTTTATTCTCACAGTCGAATCTGATCGGGTACGTCACCCAGGACAGTTTCCTCTTCCACACCACCGTTCGCGACAACCTGCTGTACGGGGCGCCGGACGCCACCCAGTCCGAGATCGAGGAGGCGGCCCGGGCCGCGTTCATCCACGACCGCATCATGGCGTTGCCGGAGGGATACGAGACCGTGGTGGGGGAGCAGGGCTACCGGTTCTCGGGAGGCGAGAGGCAACGGCTCTCCATCGCCCGGGTCATCCTGCACCGGCCCAAGATACTGATACTCGACGAGGCGACGTCAGCCCTGGACATCTCCAGCGAGCGGTACATCCAGGCAGCCCTGGAGCCGCTCAG
Organism: bacterium; assembly: GCA_028819345.1. Taxonomy (GTDB): domain Bacteria; phylum Actinomycetota; class Acidimicrobiia; order Spongiisociales; family ZC4RG35; genus Bin76. Next base: position 380 of record JAPPLW010000051.1, read on the forward strand.
AAAAGACAGGACCACCATAGCCATAGCCCACCGGCTGTCCACCATCGTGGCCGCGGACACCATTTACGTCATTGACCGGGGACGCATCGTGGAGCAGGGGACGCATGATGAACTCCTGGAGCTCTGCGGACTCTACGCCCAGCTATACCAGCAACAGTTCGGAGGCGGCTTGGTGGAGTGCCTCTGCGAGGACGGGATCGTCATGGCCGACGGCACACTGGTCCCGACCGTGGCATAGACCTGGGAGGCCCCCTTGGCATCTGGAGGGGGAGGGGAAAGATTCCAAGAGGGACTATCCGGATGTCCGTTCTCACTGAAGTTGGCCAGAAACCCCTCGGTTTGTCAGGGGTTTGAGAAGGAATTCCCAGCGTCTTTCTCACTGTAGTTGGCCAAATCGGAGACCTGTCCCATCGAAGGAGCCATCTTCGACCACACAGAGGGCTTCTACAACCCCACCCGACGGCACTTCACACTCGGGTACCGATCACCCGCCGACTTCAAAGGGATGAAAGCCATACTCCTCCTGATGTCCCATCCTTCGCCACCGCCGCTGTTCACTTCTTGCACTACAGTTCCGACCTTCGGCACTGAGGGGGTCGTGTCGGGACTGTAGTGCTTCCATGCCTCACCCTCAAAGGCGACGGAACGCACCGGTCTGGCTGCATCCGCGTAGTTACGGACACAAGCGAGATCAGATGCCTATGAACTCCGCGAAGTTGTCTGATCCGTTTGCTTGGATGGCGTACCGGAATCGAAGTTCGTCCCTCTCGTCACCGCGGGTGTTGTCCTTGATGGCTAGAACCGCAATGGCAGCGTATATCCCGAATACGTTCCTTAGCACCAAGACTTCGCCTAAAGCGGGAGTTCGAGAGCGGGAGGTGTAATCCAACGTCGCTGCTTGGTGTACCTGTGAGATGGTTCCGACTCCGTGGCACACGGCTACGCCGTTTATCGATGGCGGGTCGTTGTAGACGTATATTCGTTGGTTGCTTGCCTTGGTCCACTTTGTCTCAAACGCAAGTTCGCGGGAGCCGATCACGTACCTGCCGTTGTGGCTGCTGTAGTCAAAGGAGACTTCGCCTGTCAATGCTGTCATCCTCGGGGGCGGGACATCTGACGCTTTCCGGGCCAAGGGTCGGACCCCTAGCTTTTCGGCTATCAACGCGGCGAGGGAGGCCGGTGTGTAGTCGTCGGCTCTCAAATAGATCATGTCTTCTGGGAGGCCGGGGACGGGTGTGTCGTCGAAGCGCACTGGGAGCACGTATTCACGGTCCTCTGCGATCATTCGGCTGATGGCGGCTCGGCGTTCCACCCGCGGCCAAACCTTCCTCACATACGCCTTGGAAATAAACATCACCACATATCCGGCCTGATGCCCGTATACATCGGTGAAAATCTCCGCGCCGCTCTTTCCCCAAAGCCGTGCCGTCTCGAAACCGTCGTAGAACACTCCGATGGCTTTTGCTTGGAGGTGTCTAGCTACTTCCTCAACGTATGCGCGTTGCTCGCCTGCGAACGACAGGGCAACTTGGTACTCCGGCTCGTTCATGTTCTCCCTGGTCAGAGGCCGTTCCTGTCTTGCTCGTATCTCTATGAAAGGGAAGGACATCGTTCACTCAGGACAGCACCTACCTGCGGGTCTTTTCAAGTTGTTTGCCCAGGTCACAGACGCGGTCGCCGTTGGTTAACCAGGTTAGCGCCGGCAATCCGTGTTGATGCACTTCCGCCTTCTGCATACGAGACCGGGCATCGCTCCAGAAGACCGATGACTTTCTGGTGTCCGGGTTCGTCGCCCCAAGCGGCCGCTGGAGCGCTTCAAGCCTCAACTGGAGTCGATGGTCTACCGGGTGCTCGCCGATTCCCTTGCCTTTCGGCAAGTAAGAACTCCCGCCGGACATCCACAAGTTGGCGGCCTTGCCATCGGACGGAAGTGTCCCGCAGCCTTTGGACTCTTTGTTTGGGTGAGAGTGCCGCCGGCCGCTCCTCCGCACTCAAAGCCCTGTCCTGCATGCGACATCGACACCGTGCCCATGCAACACATCCTCAGATACAGGCGCGGAGAAGCCGGCAACACCCTCACCAAACAAAGAGTCCAAAGTCAAAGAAGGTTGGCGATGTGAGTGTGAATCGCCCCGAGTTTTATAGAGAGCGGGTTGTTTGGGTCGGTAGGGGTTTTC
>JAPPLW010000046.1:0-1160 GCA_028819345.1 bacterium
CCCTGGCCCTCCTTCTCGCCGCGTGCGGCGACCGCCCGTCCCGGTCCCCGGACCAGCCGAACGAGTGGGTCTCGGAGCCGGCGTTCCAATTCGGTGACGCCTTCGAGGGGGACGCCCTCTTCGGCTTCATACCCTCGGTGCGCGTCAGTCCGGACGGCCGGCGCGTGTTCGTCCTCGAACCCTACGAGGCGCAGGTGTCGGTCTGGACGCCCGGCGGCCGGCGCCTCTTCGAGGTGGGCGGAGCGGGCGAGGGCCCCGGTGACTTCATGCTGCCCTACCGCATCCACCTCGGGGACACCTGGTTCTACGTCCGGGACCAGTCGCGGTTCACGTACTTCTCGTACGACGGAAGGGTCCTGAGGACGGTTCCCAACCCGCCCACGTCGGTCGGTTACCAGGGATTCCCGATTCGGGTGCACGCCCACTTTGCCGACGGGAGCTTCGTGGGCTTTCCGACTATTCCGGCTTCAGTGGAAATGGGCGTTTGGGGTGACGACCCCATCACTACCCTTCCGCTGGTACGGGTCCGCGAGACCTCTTCGGGGTGGAAGCAGGACCCCTTGTATTGGCAGAATACCCGCAGCGAAACCCTGCTGGTGGAAGGGGGTGGGGGTTACCACTTTACCGCACAACCCTACTCCGATTCCGACATCTACTGGGAGGATCCGGGTGCCGGGAGCGTCGTGGTGGCCCGCCGCACGGGGGAGCACCTGGCCCCGGGGGAGACCGAGCTGATTGAAGTGAGTGCGCCGGGTGACACGGTCTGGAAGCGTCGCGTGGGTTTCGATCCCGTCCGGCTGACCCGGCCCATGGTGGACGCGGCCATCGACGACTGGAGAGCGGTCGTGGACGAGTCCCGCCTCCCTACTCGCGAGGAGGTCGAGAAGGCACTGCACCTTCCCGAGTACCTGCCCGCGGTCAGGACCTTCCACCTGACCTCCTCCGGTCACGTCTGGATGCAGAGCCACGAGCGGAGGGACACGCTAAGGGTCTGGTATTCGCTCGAACGGGGCGACAACGAGTCGCCTCCGCGCCGGGTGCTCCTTCCCGACGGGTTTGAGTTGAAGGATGCGACGGACACCCATCTGTGGGGTGTGTGGAAGGATGAACTGGACATCAACTATGTTATGGGGCGGCGGTTGGTGCCCGTTGCCTGACCG
>JAPPLW010000046.1:1260-2551 GCA_028819345.1 bacterium
ACGCGCACTCGGAAGCGGATGGACAGGGACCGGAAAGGTCGTGGCCGTACCCGGCTGCGAAGTAGCGTCATGAGGTGGATTTCGATCTCCCTGTCGCACCTGTCGCTTCTCGCCGCGTGCGAGGTCCGGGAACCTGATGCCGTGGTCCACCCTCGGCCTGAACCCGCACTGCTGTCCGAGCCCGGATTTCAATTGGGCGGCGCCACCTCCCGATACGGCGGGTTCGGCCCGGTTGGCCATGTGCGTGTGAGTCCTGACGGCGGTCGCGTCTTCGTCCTCGAGCCGGATGAATCCAGGCTGACGGCCTGGACACCCGGCGGACGGGTGCTCTTCGATCTGGGCGGCCCCGGGGAGGATCCGGGCGATTTCACGTTTCCGTGGCGGTTGCACCTGGACGACGGGGAACTCTGCGTCCGCGACCGTTCGCGATTCAGCTGTTTCGCGGAGGACGGAACACTGCTGAGAGCGCTGAACATCCCTCCCGCGTCCGTCACCTATCAGGGGTTCCGTCTCCGGGTCGACGCACTTCTTGCCGATGGGAGCTTCGTCGGCGTTCCACGCATTCCCTTTACGATGAGGCTGGGTTTGATGGCCAATGATCCCGTTGACAGCGTGCCGCTGCTTCGGATCCGCCAGACAGGGGATGGCTGGTTGCAGGGGCCGCTGTTTACGCTCAATACCCGCGGCGCAACCCTGCTCGTTCCCGGTGAGGGCCTCATCTACCTGCCGCCGCACCCTTACTCGACGGCCGACCGGTACGTAGCGGACCCGCGCGCCGCGACGGTTCTGGTTGCCCGTCCGGAGGGGCCACATCTCCGGCCGGGCGAGGCCGAGTTGCTGGAGGTGAGTGTGGAGGGCGACACGCTGTGGCGCCACCGGTTGGCCCTTGATCCGGTCCGGCCGACGCGGGAGCTGCTGGAAGCGACGATCGAAGATGTCGTGAAGATCCTTGGTCCCGAAGGCCCGCCGGCCAAGCTCCCACGCGATTTATCGGAGGAGGCCGCCGAGCTGCCTGTTGTCGGAGTGGCAGCGCTGCCCAATCCCCGGAAAAGCCCCTCACGCAGCGTGATCGAAGATGCGCTGGGGACTCCCGAGTATCTGCCCGCGGTGTCGGACCTGGTCCTCACGTCCTCCGGCGCCATCTGGCTGGGCACACATGAGCGGTCGGACACGCTGGCAGCCTGGTACGTGATGGAGCGGGGACGTCGTGCTTCCCCGCCCCGGCGCGTCCTGCTTCCCGGGTGGTTCCGGGTGATGGACGCGACCGAGACACATGTATGGGGTGTGTGGA
>JAPPLW010000116.1 GCA_028819345.1 bacterium
CCAGACTGGGCACTTTCGGTGATCGACTCTGGGCACTTTCGATGATCGCCGTCAAAACTGCCAAAAGACTCTTGCAGAGAGTCGCTGCCATCATGAAATGGGCCGTAGCGGCAGGCTATCGCACCGACAACCCAGCAGACGACCGCATAAGGGCGGCATTAGGCGCGAACAAAACTCCACCGAAACACATGAAGGCCCTCCACCACAGCAAAGTTGCTGATGCAATGGCGACCATTCGCGCCACCCGCGCCTGGCCTGGGACCATCTACTGCTTTGAGTTCCTAACCCTATGTGCCGTCAGGAGCGGAGAAGCCAGACTCGCCACATGGGACGAGATAGACCTCAACGCCGCCATTTGGACTATCCCCGGACAGCGCACCAAGACCGGCAAACCCCACCGAGTCCCGCTCAACACGGCAGCCCTTGGGATACTGCAGCTAGCCCGCAGCGAGCTTTCTCACGGATCAGGGCTGATCTTCCCATCGAAAACCGGCAGAACGCTGTCTGACTCCACGATGAGCAAGCTCTGCAAAGAGAACGGCATCGGATGCGTTCCCCACGGGATGCGCAGCAGCTTCAGGGATTGGTGTAGCGAAACCGGCATACCCCGAGAAGTAGCCGAACAAGCGCTCGGACACACAGTCAAAGGTGTCGAAAGAGCCTATGCTCGCTCCGACCTCCTAGACATTAGACGACCTCTTATGCAACAGTGGGCCGACTACATCAAACCCCGACAGCCTGCCACCATTTGAGTCCTGCTACGGCTACGATTCCATACGACCTTTCTTCTTGCCTGATAGCACTACTTACTTTCAGCCTCTTCGTAAGCAACAACAATCTGATCACGCCAGGACTGCAAGTCTCGCTCCGGTATCCCAGGTCGGCCTGAAACTATTACGTGTGCCCAGGAAACCAACTCTCGAAACGGGCTGTCGAGGGAAGCTACGCGTAGGAACGGCTCCTCCCTTTGTCCTATGTCGTCAAGGGGAATGGTATCCAAATCCCGAAGGTGCGCCACCATCGTCGGGATCCGACCCTGTAATGCCGGAAATGGCACTATCGATTCAAAGTAACCACGGCTAAGGACGGTGCGAATCAATCGATCTTTTAGTTTGGCAGGACTCATGTCTTTCCAACTTGTCAGGCTAATACCAGCTCGTATCCCAAAACACTTCGCAACCAACACATTGCTTACCTTTGCGCCACGTTCTCCAGTGGACACGAGATCACATGAAGGTGTTAGGACAATGCGAAAAGACTCAGGATCCCTCCAATTAGACCCGGCCTGTCTGAGAACGTCACCTAAGAGGAGATGGTTAGAGACAGGCGGGTAGAGATACTGCTCCCAGCTTGCAAGTAATTGGCCACTAATAGAGGATTCATCCATCAATGCAGCAAGGCGACGCCTACCGGCGCGTCGCAAAGCCTCATTGCGTTGGTCAACATCAGTAATGACGTCAAACGTAGACGGAGCAACGTCTCTCATGGCAATTGAATAGGAGTCCCTGATGTCGTCTTCCGCGTCTTTCAGGGCTTGAACGTGCGGTTTAAACTCACGTATGGCTGTCAGAACATGTAATGGGCTATTCTGGCCCTTGGTAACTTCTATCACAAAGGCATTGGTTTGTTCTGGAGGGATATCGGGGTTAGCGGAATGAATGATCACTGGGCAAAACTGTTGGTTCCATATGAAATCCAGATGCTCCGAACCTCTGTTACTACTCTCAGCGATCTCTCCTTCCCATAGGTCAAGGATCACGATATCCGGGCGAAACGATCGAATCCCTTGCGCCGCCGCGTCAAAGTCAAACGTCTGAATGTTCACATCCGGCTCCTCGCGAAGGATCATGTTTAGGACCGGTTTAACGGACGCCTCGTCGTCTTCGATGAAAGCAATGTTCAGCATTAGCTCCTTTCCCTCTACACCTTCCGGACAGGCAAATCAAAGGCAAAGGAAGCTCCTCCGAGTTCACCGGGATGACGTATCAGCATCTGGCCGCCGTATGCCTCGACCAACTCGGAGGCTACGGTGAGTCCCATTCCTATCCCGCCGGGCTTCCGAGTAACGCCAGGCCAAAACACCTTCTCCACGTCCTCGTCCTCGATTCCGGGACCTGTGTCATTGACCCAAAGCCGGACCCGTTTCCCGCTTCTAATCGTCTCGATGGCAAAGACCAGCTTTCTTTCGCCGCGAGGGACTTCTTCCATCCAATACGTAGCGTTGGTTATTAGGTTCAGGATGATCGCATCTAATTCACCTGGGTCAACTGATACCACAGTTTCGGAGTCTGGAATGGTAGTTTTGATACCTCTGTTGCGAACCTCTCGCCGTTGCATGGCCAAACAGCCTTCGATCCTGTCTTCTAGAATCGAACTGCGTTTACGGCGTCGGAAGGTTCGACTAGCGAGTGGCGAGAAAGTATCCGCAAGGCCTTCCAGTGCGTCGACGGCTTCCTGGGCGGCATTCACTTCCTTCTCGTCCTTCTTATCAACAAAGAGCGCGGACCTTCTCCTTAGGAATCTCAACGCACTTCCCAAGACAATCGTCCTGTTGCGGATTTCGTGGATTAGCATCTGTGCAATTGTCCCAACAGTTGCCAAACGACTGTAATAGATGAACCTTGCTTCAATCGTTTTTCGAGTCGAGGCAATAGTGCGACCAAAAGCACGTACTAAAGGTAGAACCTTTGACGCAGTCGCTCCTTCTTCGGCAAGAGTCGTCACCTTGGAAGTCAACGGGTCAACAGAAAGCTCCCCAAAGAGATCTCGCATTGGCTTCTCTCGGTCAGTTTGGACACGATCTTCACCACGCTCGTTCTCCAGCAAGCCGATGGCAGCCTTTATGATAGCTTCGAATTCGAAGACCTCCACGCACGAGGCTAGCCGTTCACGATCACTGGTATCCCTGATCATGGGATTGTTGTCCGCCGAGATTGAAACATACCCTACGAGTTGGGTCGTGCTTAGGCGCTTACCGGTATGGCTAACCCGCCTGAGGTCAAGACCAAGCCAGTCGCGATTGCCTTCGGACTTTGGAAGCACCAGAACCCCGTCGCGATAGACTGAGATTCCTTTGTGCGCACTAATAGCTTTACGTATAAGGCTCCGCTGATAGCCAAAAGTCTCAAAGATCTCCCTTGTATCAGCAGCAGCAATGTCCCAAGCTCTAATCTCAAAAGAGAATGGCCCACAGTGTGCTGAATCCCGGGAATGACGAAGCCGCCTATCGTCGCCGATGTCCTGTCGTATAGATTCCCAGACCGTGCTTACAAGCTGGGTTCTATGATTGCCTTCCCTGCCTATGGGAGCGAATCTGTAGACTGCTTCCACATCGCCCCGCTCATCGGCCGTGCCTTTGATGCTGTATTTGGGATAGGACAGGAACTCTGGTGATTCAATCCTGATCTCTGCTATATCCCCTTCTTCTAAACCGTGTAAGAATATATTGAAGTCATCCAGCTCAGAGAACGGAGAGATCAAGCGGGCAAGGTTTTCTTCCAGGTCTTCCATCCTGTCACGGTCCCACTCCTCCGACAAACCTCCGATTAGGAGGCGAGTCCCCGATGTCTCAAATGGTGACTGTCCCGGGAATTCTCTAAACCTTGCATAGCTCCCGGATAAGTCGTCTCCTTGAGAAACGGCCGACCAGTCGACGGTTACCTCCCAACAAGGAGCGAGCGGCGCTTGTGTCAGCATATGTAAGCTGTTGCCAAGACGGGCGGCCGATAGTCTACCCAAACCCTTTTCCCCGACTACTCGACGAACCTTGTCATCCTTCTCTATGGTTGGGTTGCTGTCTTTGTATGGCGTCGCTACCATACACCAGACCTCCTCTATGGTTCTTCGAGTCATCCCTGAACCATCGTCAGTGATTTCAAGCACTCTCCCTTCAATCGCATCATCTATGAATCGCAATCGCACGTTCTGGGCAAAGGCATCGTAGGAATTCTTGATGAGTTCGATAACGGCTACCACATCGTTAGTAACGAGGTTTGCGCCTAGGGCATCAAATACCCTGGGGTGCATTCTGAACGGTACTTTTTCGAATGTACCCTCTTGTCCGCCAGATCGCTGTTCGGGAGCCATTAATCACCTACTCCTGGACATCGTCGCCCGCAGTTGAGTCAAATGTCCCAGCAACGCATTAATCCCCAGGAGGAGTTCGCATTCCCACTTAAGATGGAGCCGGTATCGAAACCCAGCAGCCCAGACCGCTTCGCGAACCCTTCGCCCAGGCAGGGTGTCACGACCTTTGACACGTGACATCAGGGCTGATCCGTTTGCCTTGCCCAGGAAATCCCCCATAGCCCCGTTGCAAACTCACCGACCCGAGACACTGAGTCTTCGGTTTTGCCAAAGGCCCAAAAGCCATTTCGCCATGTAGGCTGCCAGCTTAGGGGGCACTGCGTTGCCTATCATCCTAGCTATAGAGTCCAAACCTTCACCATAAAACAGGTAATCGTCACTGAACGACTGGAGCGCAGCGCCCTCTCGCAAAGAGAGTCCTCGAACCTGGCTCTCATCGTAGTGTCCAAACCTGCCATTCGAGATGTTAAGAAACCTTGTTGTCAGTGTTGGAGCAGGACGGTCTGGATGCATACGGGTGTACACATCTCCGAATCCCTTTGCGCCTTTAGCGGCAAGTCTATTGTGACAGGGCAAAGATATGTCGCCGAACTTCGTATCGGAGAAACCCGAATTGGGCTCTCCCGGTTTGACCGACATCAGACGTTGACGGTTGACTTCCACCAGATTACGGCACACGTGGTTGGATACATCATGGGATTCCCCACCGGCGTCCAGTGCGGGCAGGTGGTCAATGGCTTCGCGAGCGGAGACACTCCGGGCGTCTGGATCATCCGTTGGAACCGTTAGGCTTGAGCCGAGGTCAGACCCAGCTTCATTGCGAATGGCAAGAAGTACCGAACGGCGACGGTTTTGAGGCACTCCGAAACGCGAAGCACAAACCTGATCCTCGCCCACGACGTATCCCAAGTCACACAGGTCATCTTGGAAGTTGCTCCAAACGTGACGGTACTTGCCGGTTTTGATACTTGCCACATTCTCCGAAACGATCAATTCGGGTTGAAATTCCTCAATGAAACCCAACGTCTGGGATAGGAGATCCAAGTCACGAATACGGCTTTCGGTGCGGGCTGCAGTCATCTTACGTTGAACGAACCGAGTAAACGATTGGCAAGGTGCGCAAATGACGAAAAGCAATGGCACGCCAGATCCCATAGAGCGATAGCGTGGGATCAGCTTCCTTAACTCCGCCCTAACCTCCTGCTGTTGGCCTCCAGGATAGCCTGTACTACGTGGGAACATGTCCAGCGCCAAGAACATCGGCTTATCCTGATCCAACGTAGTGTTCCGATTGTTGCTTTGATAGGTGACACGGTTGCTCTCGTCTTTGTCGATACCGCAGATGACATACCCGCCCGCATCAAGAAGGCCTCTGGTGGTACCTCCCGCACCACAGTAGAAGTCGATCGCAAGGAATTCGGGCAGCTCAGATTCGTTGGTCATAGACTCTCAAGAGACCTTCCACCGCGTATGGTCAAGAACCTACAGTAGCTGCCCGATTGTACCGATACCCCCATCGCGGCTGGTGGCAATACACTGGATCTCTTTATCCTCTGGCCACAAACTGGTCCGCCCTCAGGGGTGAGAACCGCCGTTCCGCCAGGTTGGTGTCGAGGTGGTGGAAGTGAACCGTCCCAACTGTCAGTTCCACCGCCGGTCCGGCAAGACCGACACCACCGATGCCCAAACCGCTGCTCGGGCTGATCTGAACGGCCAGGCCAGCGGGTTGCCCAAAGTAGTGACGGATCAGTGGAAGCGATCCAGATGCTGTCTCTGGCTCGGCACGCGGCGATCAAGGCCGCCCCAGGCCATCAACCAGTTTCACGCTCTGGTGATAACCGCTCCCGACCACGTCAAACAACACCCTTCAAGTCCTTTCCCCCAGAGCCCGCGTGAAGACCTGTGCCGGTTTTCGGCCGGGTACCGCCAACACCGCAACCCGACGCGCCTAACAAGCCCTCGGAATGTTGGCCCGCCGCTACCAGACCCTCACCGCAGGAATCGGAGAGCTCAAACCCGGAGATCACCCGTCACCGCGCACAGGCCATCCTCGTCCTAATGGCAACCCCCGGTATAGGTCCAGACACCGCCGCCGCGCTGTTGATCACGGCCGGTGACTAACCCGAACGAATGGCCACGGAAGTGTCCTTCGCCGCGCTGTGCCCACGTGAGCCTCCGCCAAGCGTCATCACGTCCACCACCGCCCCAAACCGGGGAGGCAACCGCCAAGCCAACCAGGCGCTACGGCAATAGCCACCATCCGCACCGCCAGAGACCGCCTGCCGAGATGTTGGCGATCACTGAGATTCCCACTCTCGATCACTGTAAGTCCCCACCTCCTGGGTGCAAATATCTTTGTTGGGTAGGGCTCTCTCCACAGCTGCCGGATTGCTACCAAGCAGCCTGGAGAGAGCCCTACCCCCGACGAAGTCGAGGATGACAGGATTATCTTCTAGGTCCAGTTGTAGGAGTCATGAACCATTTGCTCAAGTGACCACATCGCTCTCAGCACACCATTCCTAGAGATCAAAGGTCCCGGCAGCTTTGGATTGAGATGAACAAGCCTATTGATGGCAGCGTTGCTCGTTAAGGGTTCAGTTTGATAGAGAACTTTCTTGAGTCGGGCTGTACCGAATTCGGATGTTACTCCAAAGAAGCGACAATTGTTATTGACGGCGCGGGCCGCATGGACGTAAGCGAGGGCTTCTTCAATGATGTCAACCCGGTCGTGACGGTAGGTCCATCGAGTCGTAATCAAGGCGACAGGTCGCCCGTCGCGCTTGACGGCGATGTCAATTCTGGCATCTCTGCTCCGGCTGCCAAAAGCGTACCCTGGGAACAGCGTATGGGGAGACTCCTCTTCTATGACATCTAGACCTCTGTCACCGAAGTGAGCTACTGTCTCGGCAACTAAGGATCGGAAAGCGTGCCCGCGGGGATTGTTGGGTTGCAAGCCGATTATGGCTGGGTGTTGAAAATAACGCCCCAATTCATGGCAGACTGTCGTTGGGTCAATGTCGAGCTCGTGTGATAGCTGCTGACGCACCAGAAAGGCATCTTTCAGAGCCCGGTTTGGAGCACCGGCCTTTGTTAGTCCGTAGTCATTTGACTCTCTCAGCACCGGTGCATCGTGGAACGCTCTCCATCTTCCATCCCGCCAGATTTCGCAGGTCATCAAGAGGACGGCAATGGCGAGCCAGGCTTTATTCAACTCCCAGCCTCGTTTGACCAGCAGATCACGGAACAAATCAACAGCCAGTTCAGCGTTTCGGTTTGATGTGCCTCTCCTAGACATAAGCAGCGTCGGTGACGAGGGCTTTACGGATGCTCTCGCCGACCGCCTGTGCTACAGGAGGCGGGAAGGCGTTCCCCACTTGTCTGTATGCGGGTGTTTTCCGGCCTGAGATGGTCCAGTCTGATGGGAAGCCCTGGAGGCGGGCGACCATTCCTACTGTGAGTCTTGGATAGCCGTCGGACGGAAAGTCGCGTGAGGGCGGCGCGTCAGCCACCACTCTCCCGTCGACACCTAACGCACGCCAAGCTTTGCGAGCCCTTACCGGGCCAAGATCAGGTCCGCCGTGTTTCTTCGATCCCCCCACAATCGTCGGAGCGATGGTGCTGGCCTGGTTGGCCCACTCTCGGGCACCGGGCCAACCTTCGGCAGCCATCAAGTCAACGAGAGTTTCACCAACCGTAGGAGCTGCTTCTTTCGGCTCAGGCCAGACATACTTGTCAGCGCAGCGAGGCTTCAATGCCACCAGAACAAATCGGGGACGTAATTGAGGAACACCAAAGTCCGAAGCCTTGAGCAACCGCCAATCCGGCTCATACCCAAGCTCTTGGAGCGCGCCGAGAAGCCACTCCCGATAGTGATCGAATCGTTTGGTAGCGATACCTCGGACATTCTCCAGCATCACAGCCGCCGGGCTGACTTCCTCGATTAGCCGGAGCGCCTCCGGAAAAAGGTCTCTGTCGTCGTCGGAACCCAACTGCTTACCTGCAATGGAAAATGGGGGACAGGGCAGACCCCCGGCGAGAAGATCAATACTTTGAAACTCTCGCCCATCAAGCTGCGCGATGTCCTTTTCAATGACTTTCCAGGAGGGCCGGTTCTGGCGGAGGGTTTCACATGCGGCGGGATCATTGTCCACCACTGCCGCGTGATGCCATCCAGCGGCTTCCAAACCGATAGCCTGACCGCCGGCACCAGCGCATATCTCGAGGACCGTGAGACCTGTCATTCAGTGAGAACGACTTTAGGTGGTGGGCAACGGAAAAGCGAGGATTGCTTGGTCCTTCATCTGGGTCTCCTCGTGGGGACTCACAGAGAGAGGCATAACGATTCGCCCGGCCCAGGTGGGTGGCGTTAACCCAAAAATGCCACAATCCTCTCCGCCAGCCGATCCAAATCTTTAGTCTCGCACTCCCAAATCACCAAAACCTGCCATCCCATATCCCGCAGTTTTGTCTCATTCTTCTGGTCACGAACCACATTACCTGTTAATTTGGCTTGCCAGTAGCCAAGACGCTCAGGTGACTTAGGCATTCGACTCCCTGAACACCCTTTGTGCTGGTGCCAGAAGCAGCCATGAACGAAGACCACCTTGTGCCGCGGTCGGAATACGAGGTCTGGACTACCCGGCAGGTTCCTTACGTGGAGGCGGTAGCGGTAGCCCATCCCATGCACAAGCCGCCTTACCCGCATTTCCGGTTTTGTGTCACGGGAGCGAATGCGGCCCATGAGTTCACTTCGCTGACGGGCCGAAAAGACGTCGAGGCTACTCCGTTTCACAACTACTCTGCCTCCATTGTTCAGTCAGTAACCTGTTGGCGAGGTAAGAAACCGCATCCGTCAGGGACGGGATTCAGCTTCACCGCTGTTCGGGCCTTAGCTTACGGCGCTCCAGCGCGCTGGGCCGTCCCTGGCTCGAAGTCGGCGTCCTGCCCTTAAGGGAGCGGATCGGTCTTGGGACCTACTGAGCACCCTCACTCCTAGTGTCGCTACCAGCGGCGCCGGTTGTCGGGCAACACTGCTACCTTGCTCCTTTCTAGCTTTCCTCCCTTAGGCTGGTACATCAGGGCGCCTCCCGCCCAAGGTCAGTCTCAATCCCAGCTAGTCTGGAATTGGTTTCCCGGCCTTCGTCCGATGAGATAGCAGAATGTGGATTGATCCGCTGCCCCAAAGAACCAGGGATACACCACCGTCACCCGTCTAGTCATGGACGTGCTCTTTACCGCAGGCCAACGAGTGATCGGAAGTGGAAGCGAAAGCACCCACCCAGCGGGAACTCTGGCCTGGTGCATACACTTCAGGGCGAGCCGTGTGCGGCCTGCCTGCAGGCGGCGTTCCCGCTTTGAACCCGCATTAACCGACTGCTTTCCCTAGGGAGTCCCCAAAGGTCAAGAGAGCAAGGTTGCGGAGCGGGAGGTGAGGAGCGCTCCGGGAGCAAAAGACCAGCCCACTTCGACCCAAGTGAATGCCGAGAATCGTGGAAACCGGAGATTGTCGGGGGAAGAAGGGCTCTTCGACAGGTTGTTGTAGAGGCGTTCTTGTTTGTGGGACGTCTCGACCACACGTTTGCACTAATGCAGTGCCCACATCCGATTTCGGGTGGGCAGCCACCAGGACATCGGGGTGGCGCGTCCTGGTTTGAGGCCGGTTCGGTGTTTTCTACCAAAGCGTTCGTTGAGTCCTCACCCGACCCCCTCACGGGGAGGTTGTCGGAGTACGGTTTGCGAACGGTTGCTGTCGAGAGTAGGTGTTTCCCCAGGTCAGAGCCTAAACGAACGCTGCGAACGTTTAAACGAACGGTTTGCGAACGCTTAGTGGCACGCGTTGCTGCGTTGGTTGAGGCCAGTCAACACCGTGAATCTTCTTTCTGACCGTCCTCCCGGGGTGGCGCCGTCTCCGTTTGGCTGATTGAAGCTTGGCTCCGCGAAGACTCGGACTTCCCCGAAGACCAACTTCCAGTTCCGCCTTCTCGCCGCGCCCGCGCTCAGCTTCCACGCATTTAGGACCTGAAGGGTCCCGGTTTCATCCTCCTACGGCAGGGCCGTCACGGGCGGGATGATTGCTCTTGCCGACCTCCGTGAGCACCACCACCCTTTGAGTAGCCCTGGAGTGGTACCGTCCCAAGTTTGATGGTTCCGGCTGTCAGATTGGTAGGTTTTCGGTATCGCGTGTCCGTCCGCAGCAGTCCCCGCTTCAGGGTTTTCAAGGGGGTGGCAGACCGGGCTGCCTGAACTGCCACTTGAATACGAATACGGTTTCTGGGGAGCAGGAGGCAGGCATCTGGTGTGCAGTCGCTGCATCCGGGATGTTCACGTTCGCATGGCTGTGTCCGATCACGATGGCCCAGCTGTCTGCGACTTCTGCGGCGGCACAGCGGCGCCGTTCGCCCCAGTCAACACCCTGTTCGAGTATGTCTACCGGTGCCTGAGCCAGGAATACGGAGATCCCTGGATTCACGGGATATGGCCAGACAAAGAGGAGGGCGGTTGGATCGGCATCACAACGTTGGACACCTACGAGGTGCTTGATGGGGTCGGAGATCCCTTTGCTGATGACAGTCCTGTGGCCGAGTCGCTTTTCAGCTCGATCGACCATGTTTGGTATGAGATCCACTCGGAAGCTGGGTCGCCGACGGAACGGCGCATCTGGGGCTGGGACTCGTTCGAGGAGCGGCTGCTCAGCGGTCCGCGCTTCCTTTTTTCTACCACTGAAGCCGAGTGGGGAGAGGAGTCGGCTAAAGCCGTCTTCCAGGTGCTCGCGAGTCTCGCAGAGCGAATCACCACTGGCTTCGTCAAGACACACGACTCTGGTCTGGTCCTGTTTCGTGCCCGCGTGGACGAATCCCGGCCGTTGACCACGGCGGATGATCTCGGATCTCCGGATCCTTCGGTCGCTGGTCCCCAGCGGATGAGCGCAGCGGGAGTGTCGTGCTTCTATGCCGCTGAAGACATTTACACCGCTGTCGAAGAAATCAAGGTACCACCCGACCAGTTCCTATCCGTCGGACGGTGGTCTACGACAGCGCCACTCCTTTACGCCGACTTTGCTACCCGTCTGGATTTGCCCTGCCT
This sequence comes from bacterium, assembly GCA_028819345.1. GTDB lineage: Bacteria > Actinomycetota > Acidimicrobiia > Spongiisociales > ZC4RG35 > Bin76. Next base: position 11,170 of record JAPPLW010000116.1, read on the forward strand.
GTTCGATTTTCCCGCCTCAGAAGACCGGCCCTTCATTGGCTTCCTTCGGGAGTTCGTACAGCGACTCGGGCGTCCGGCGCGCCCCGATCTTGGCGAGGCTAACTCCTACCTCGCTACACAGGTGCTGGCCGAGTACCTCCGATACAGCCTGCCAGCAGGCGACAGGGTCGGCATTGACGCGGTCCGTTACCCATCCAGCATTCGAGAAAACGGTGTGAACTGGGTGATCTTCGGCCGCCCTGACCGGGGCCAGAATCCCCTGATTAGATTGGCCAACAACGCCAACCTCTAAGCGTTCGCAAACCGTTCGTTTAAACGTTCGCAGCGTTCGTTTAGGCTCTGACCTGGGGAAACACCTACTCTCGACAGCAACCGTTCGCAAACCGTACTCCGACAACCTCCCCGTGAGGGGGTCGGGTGAGGACTCAACGAACGCTTTGGTAGAAAACACCGAACCGGCCTCAAACCAGGACGCGCCACCCCGATGTCCTGGTGGCTGCCCACCCGAAATCGGCTGTGGGCACTGCATTAGTGCAAACGTGTGGTCGAGATGCTCCCACATATTTACATGCCCGACGGTGAAGGCGATCATCGCAATTCTCGACCTACAGCTCCCACCCCGCGGCCAGCCACCTCTGTACGTCACCTTTGGCTCGCCGCCCCCCAGTCTCATCAATCGGAAGAGCCGCGAGCGGGAACATTGACAGACTTCCGGTTGTTATCTTTGGCTCTTTCGGTCGATGGCGAATTGGGTGCCTGAGAAGGGGCCGATGAATAGGTCCTCGTTTAGCAGTTTCAGTACGTCCTCGATGGACGCATTTTGGAGGTCCAGTTCGACGTTCTGGATGAATCTCGAAGGGTCCAGGCCTTGTTCCTCCGCGTGGGTGTGGATTGCAGAGATTGGCACGTCTCTCAGGTGACCACGGCGATGGATGCTTTCCAGCCGGCGTCTCAACCGTGTGTTTGTCCTGCACCCTTCGATGAGAAGTTGGCAGGAACCGGAACTGAGTGGGAGGTAGCCCGAGATTGCCTGCACCCAATTGTCAATGTGCAGCATGAAGTAGTTCTCTTCCTTGAACAATAGTTCGAAGGCTGTAGCGTTGCTGATCAGTATCTCTTCGGCTGTGATGACAAGGTCTACTTTGCTGTCAAAGGCGAAGAGCGGATCCCGGATCTCTGTAAGTGTGTCTCCGAGGCTTGTCCAAACTCGGCTGCCTCTCGCAGTCTGGGCGGTCTGGTATGGATTCAGTTTTCGCAAGAACGTTGCCTGTTGTGGAAACACGAACGCATAGAAGAGCAGCGAACGGTTCGGGAGATCCCTTAGAGAAATCGGGTCGCGGAGTTCCAGCCCATCGAGTAGGTTCGTAATCGGCTCGTCTTCGCCGAGTTCTGCTACATCGGCGACGAAGTACTCCTCGCGAGGCTCAAGATCTGCTTCTGGCGAGAAAGCCTTCGGTGTGCGGTTGGCCAAAGCTTCTAGATGGTTGACGGCGATAGCTCTGAAGCGCTCGGCAACATCGTTGGTAATACCAACCCGACCACCATCGATCGTGCTCCCCTCGCGCCAACCGACTCCCAGGGCAACGAGTTCGCTAAGGTCAAGGTCGCTGAGGGTAGTCACCGTTGATGGTCTTCGGTGTGGGAGATTGCGAGCGAAACGCCCGTTGCCAGATCCGCAACCTTAACCGTCGATCCAGCAACAATCCGCTGGCGGCTGATTACGATCGTGTCAGCCTCTCCACCCGTCGCCAGCTTACGGACACCGGACACTTGGAACACGCGGTATCCCCAGAGACTCAGAAGGGGGTTGACCCCCACAAGGTCTGAGTTGACGAAAACTATCCCGATCACCGTCAAGACGAGTGCATAGGCGATGAGGTCTCGCGGCTCCGGGTCTGGAACCGTCATAAGCGGGAGGAGGTATGTGGCAACATAGGCACCGACCTCGGAACTTAGATCACGGACACTGGTCGGTCTGGCTTCACGCGGGTGGACGCGTCTTGTCGAGACACGGATGAGGCTAATGAGGGACCAGATACCAGCGATCACGAGGAACCCGAGAACCATCTGCAACCGATTGTCATCGAAACGTACGACGCCGACGGAGAACAGCGGCACGTACGAACTCAACAAGAGCCGTACTCGGGCGTTCATAACCTTCCCAGATTACGCCAAAGCGACCAGCTCTGGGACATGTCCGTAGGTCTCTAGGCTGTTGGTAGCCGAGGCGATGCCTTATTTCGTCGGTTGAGAACAGCTTGGCGGCGGGCGGTCGGTATCGGGCCGCTTGTCGGATAAGGAATTCCGTTCCCAGGGGTGCGGGTCGGTCGGCTGTCGGGCCCGGGCACCGTGCTGGTTGTTCGGTCATTCAGTGTCCCCGCCGTAGAGGCCCGCCATGAGTAGGTCAAGATCTGCTTGAGCCTTCTGAAGGATCGGCAGGGCGCACACAAGGCAGTAGTTCCTGTTGCGGCCGTGGTCTTTGATCACTAGGCAAACCTCTCCCATCCTGATTGAGTGCTCGTTCTGCTTCCGGTGGCATTTTCTCTTTGCCTTTGCGGTGTCGATTCTTACATGTTTGAGGACTCTCGAAATAGCCGGCATCAGCTTGTCCCACTGGTAGCGGGCCGGTAGGTGACCACAAGTTCGTCCGCTAGATGGTCGAGTTGGTCGTAGGCATCAAGCGCTTGGTCGGTGGATATCTCGCTACGCATCCCGGCGTCTATCCCGATGTACTCGTTTACTCGTTGGTTCACAAGGGAGATCGCAGCCTGGAGGTTCGATTGATGTCCCCTTCCGGCAGCTCGGGAGAGTTCGCGGCCATTGCGGCCGACTTCTAGGTCCCTCAGGATTCGAGCGGCTACTGACCGGCTTCGTTCTGCCAGCCGCCGCCGTGCCTGTTGGCGACGCCGCTGGGGACTGACTGGAATGGACTCGTAGTCTGGCATTGGTGGTTGTGCTTGGCGGAGCTGTTCTCGGAAGGCTTCCCGGTCGACACCGAGATTCTCAAGGAGGGTCCGGAGAGTCATTCCGGTACCGGGTACGGCCTCGTGATCGAGGTATTCGTCGAGGACCCGATCGTCTTCGGGGTCGAGGAAAGCGTGGTCGAGAAAGCCGCTTATGATTTCGTCTCGCACAAGGGTTGGCCCGTCGAACCGTCGAGGTGTTCCTTCTTCTCGATTGCCGTTGTCGTCGTCTTCGCCGGCGGGATCGCCCGCCGTCCATTGCCGCACCAGGTCTTGATCGGCAAGGTCGAGTTCGCGAAAGTCCGCCCACTGGGTTTCGTTGTTGAGACCTACGTGGGAGACGATGACACCTTGATTGTCGGGGTGGTCGGGCTTGTTCTGTTGCACAACACGCATGATCCGTCCAACGAATTGGATGTAGGGAGCCAAGGATCGGTAGGGCCGGAAAATCGCCGCCACGCTCAGGGTGGGGTGATCGAAACCCTCGCCCAGCATCTGTACCTGCACGATGCAGTCGATCCGGTTGTCACGAAGACCCCGCAGGGCCCGAGCTTGCTCGTCAGGGTCAAGGTCGCTCGATATGACCGCGGCACGATACCCGCACTCTTCGTAGACGGACCTGACCTGGCGGGCGTGGTCAATACTGCACGCTGAGGCAATAATCTGATGGTATGTGCCGGTTCGCTGTCTCATCTGGTCGCATTGTCGGATGCTTGCCTCCGCGATGTGGCGGTTGCAGATGTCAGACAGCGTGACGCTCCTACGGAACCATGCTTCTTCGCTGAGTTCGAGCACCTGGTCCCGGGTGTAACGGCGACCGTCACCGTCGGCGAAGTAGAGTTCGGATGGAGCCGCGCTCCTGCTGTGAATCTGCTTGATGTAGCCCCTCATCATCGCCTGCGCGAAGCTGTACCGGTAAATGACATCACCCGGAAGTTCTTTCTGATCTGTGCGGAAAGGCGTCGCGGTCAGGCTGACGACCTTGGCGTCAGGAAAGTTCCGGAGGACCTTGCGCCAACTCTCCGCGGCGCTGTGGTGCCCCTCGTCGATGATGATCATGTCAAAGAAGTCCGGAGGGAACTGCGGCAACCATCGGTCCGCCGAGCTCACGAGTTGCTGAATATTGGTCACAACAAAGTCGCTCTCCGTGCAGTCATGGATATTCGCGTCCCTGCCGTCCAGCTTCGCCACGTGGGGTCCTTGTTGGAAATGCGACAGGACACGCGTTTTGGCCCAGAAACAGTTGGTGTCGGCTATGTCAAGGGCTTCTCCGATGCCGTCTCGGATGGTCAGGTTCGGAGCAATCACCAAAACCCGCCCTTGCGATATCCCGAAGGGCAGGACGGAAATCAGACCCGTTTTCCCGCAGCCGACGGGAATCACCAACATTGCCGCGTCCTTCGATTTAGCGAAGTGGCCGCGAGCGGCCCTATGCCCTTCCTTCTGCGGTTCGCGTAGGCGATCATTGTGCTCTACATCTGCGACCGCCGTCACGAAGACCGAGGGCCGCGTTACCGGTCGGGAAGCTGCCCGCGCGTAGTCCAGGCGGAAGGCCTCCAGATCCGCACGTGCGTAATAACGATGGTTCGAGCCCGGCCGCTTAGTTGCTACGAGCTTGCCGCTGCGGTCCCACCGCCGAAGCGTCTCGGGTGCCACACCAATGTACTCGGCTGCTTTCCCTACGGAGAGGTAATCATCGAAAGATCCCATGCCCCTTAGTATAGGGGTTTGTATAGGTATGTACAAGTTCATCTAACTTGGCATGAAACGAACCGCAGGCGCAGCCAAATCCGAGCCACCCCACCCCACGACTGCTCCCCTCTCCGACACGCTTGGCTTTGAAGAGCGGGTCCAGCTAGAATGCGATACTTATACTGATAACTAACACTACCAATAGCACCTATGACCAGGGCATATAATACGATACATGGTGGAGGTGCGGGGAGTCGAACCCCGGTCCGCCGAGTTCTTCGTGTCGAATTCTCCGAGCGCAGCCGCCGGTTGGTTGTCGGCCGGTGAGACTACGGCAGCTGTCTCCCATCGGCCCATCCGGGATTGGCTTGGCCCAGCGGTCCCGGAGTCCCGCCGGGGGCATCCCGCATTAGCGACGCCCTTGTCCGGTGGGGCGGGAACCCGCCGGAGAGGACGGGCTACTTATCTATTAAGCAGCCAGCGCCATTTGTGGTTTGGCACTTGTTTTTGTTTACCCGGTTGTTTTGCGAGGTTCCGGAAACCTCGGCTCGCTTCCGACACGGCGATTACTCGACGTCGAATCCAAGTCACCCCCATGTCTCGGTACCGCTCAACTATACAAACCCCCGGTGACAGACGCCCTCCGGTTTTCGCGCCCGACCGGCTAGAAGCCCCCGAGGCGGCGGCCGACCTGGCGGATTCCCCTCTCTATCTCCCGACGTTGCTCGCGTTCGCGGATCACCTGTCGCTTGTCCACCTTGGTGCGTCCCTTGGCCAGCGCTATTTCCAGTTTGGCCTTGCCGTCCCTGAAGTAGAGCCGGAGCGGGACCAGGGTGAGACCCCGCTCGGCGACGCGGGAGGAGATCCGTTCTATCTCCCGGCGGTGCAGGAGCAGTTTCCTGGGCCTCAAGGGATCGTGGCCTCCCTCACGGGCGAAGGAGTACGGGGCGATATGCATCCCCATCACCCACGCCTCGCCGGCCTTGACCTGAGCGAAGGACTCGGCGATCGAGGCTCCGTGGTTCCGCAGGCTCTTCACCTCCGAACCAAGCAGCACCAAGCCGGCTTCGAAGGTCTCCCGGACCTCGTAGTCGAACCGTGCCCGGCGGTTGGCGGCTATCAGTTTCACGCCCATGGCGTCTCATCCTTGCAGGTATTTGAGGGGGTTCACCGGAGCGCCGTCCTCCCGTACCTCGAAGTGCAGGTGCGGGCCGGTGCAGAGCCCCGTGCAGCCGATATACCCGATCACGTTCCCCTCCCGGACCTCTCGTCCCACCGAGGTCCCGAACCGGGATAGGTGGCCGTAGATGGAGGTTACATCCCCGCCGTGCTGGATAACCACGGTGTTTCCGAATCCACTCCACGACTGGGCCAAGATCACCCTCCCGTCGCCGGCGGCGCGGACCGGCGAGCCATGGGGGGAGTCGAGGTCGATGCCATTGTGGAAGATCCTGCGATTGAGAATCGGATGAGTCCTCCAGCCGAAGCCCGAGGTGATCAGCCCGTCGGTCGGCCATGCCAGCCTCCCCGGACGGAGCGCCCGGGTGTAGAGCACCTTCCGGTGAGCGATCTCTCTGCCCAGGCGCTCGGCGTCGTCCAGGAGCCCTTCCTTCTCCTGCAGGTAGGCCTGGATCTGCAGTTGCACCCCGTCGAGGAGTTCCTCCACCGCCGTGACGCTCGATTGTCCCTCGATACGCAGGCGCTCCACCTCCCACAACTCCGCGGACTGCTGTTCCCGGTGCTCCTCCAGCACGACCAGTTCCTCGGCAGCGACAGCCCTTTCCCGTTCCAGGCGGGCTTCCTTCTCCACCCGGTCCCGGTCGAGGGCCTCAAGATCGCGGATCTCCTGGTCGGCCTCGGCCAGCAGGTCTCCCCCGTAGGCTCTTCCCAGGGTCAGGTCGACCAGGTTGTCCTGTTGCAGCACCGCCCAGCGGCCGGCGGAGAAGAACCCCACGTACAGGTCCACGGCGCGCCGCTCCAGGGATAGGGTGGCGGCCAGGATCTGCGCCCGGATTCCAGCCAGCTGGGCCTCCAGGAGGGCCATGCGGCTCTCCACCCCGGCGATGCGCCGTTCTCCGGCGGCCACTTCCTGGCCGGCCAGGGCCAGGCGAACCCGGGCCGCCTCCAGGTCCACCTCGACGGTGGTGAGCCGGCGGCGGGCCACAGCCAGGTCCTGCTCGGTGGCGGCAAGGACATCGAGGTTGGCGTCCACCGACAGTTCCACGTCCTCTATCCCGGCCTGCACCTCCTCGAGTTCGCGCTCCAACTCGGCGATCCGGCGGGCGATCTCGTCGGCCGTGTCGGCTGCGGCGGGGACCCCGAGGGAGGCGGCCACCACCAGCACCAGGAGGAGCGCCCCCCAACCTCCCCATCCCCGTTTCATCCTAGGAATCCACTTCTCTCAGGTGCCGACTCAGCCCCAGGAGCGAACCCGCCACTCCCACGGTCGCCCCGAACAGGACCAGAACCACTCCCCAGCGGAAGAAGAAGCGGGCGGGAATGTTGAGGGTGATCAACTGGATGGTCTCTCCCAGGCTGTTGAGGTTGCGGGCAGCCAGCCAGACGGTGAGGACCGCCATGACCGCGCCCACCACTCCCTCGATCAGGCCCTCCAGGAGAAAAGGCACCCGGATGAACCAGTTCGACGCCCCCACCAGCTTCATCACCGAGACCTCGTTCCGGCGGGCGTAGATGGCGAGGCTGATGGTGTTGGAGATGAGGATTATCGCCGACAGGCCCAGCACCAGCGACAACCCCCAGCCCAGGACGTTCAGCACCCGGGAGATGGTGGAGAGCTGCTCGATCTGCTCGCCGAAGGAACGGACCTCGCGCACCACCGGATCGGCCGACAGGCGGAACTGGACGTCGCGGTAGAGGTCGATCGAGGCCAACTCGATGCGCAGGGACGCGGGGAGCTTGAGGGGGTCGGTCACCTCGATCAGTTCCGGACGGGAGGCGAATATCTCCTTGAACTCCTCGTAGGCGCCCGCCTTGTCGACGTAGTGAACGGTCTCCACCTCCTCCCAGGACATCACCTGATCGCGGTAGGTCACCTGGCTGGCGGCGTCCAGGCCGCCCTGGTCGGGGTCCTTCAGGAAGGCGATAATGTGGGTGCCCTGCTGCCACCCGATGGTGTTGAGGCGCAGCAGCTCGTTGACCACCAGGGCGCCGAAGGCAAGGGTCAGCGAGATGAACACCGCCAGGATCGCCCCGGTGGCCACCAGGGCGTTGCGCCGCAGGTTTACCAGCGACTCGCCGATGAGAAAGACCATCCGGCCCATGGAATGGCCTCCTAGGAACCCATGTGCGGGAGTCTGGGATCGTCCGGATCAGGCGGGAGAGGCAGGTTCTTCGAAGGGGAGGGCTGAACGTCCGGTCCGGCCGGCTCCGAGGCCTCCTCGAACCCTCCTCCCCGCTCGTCCCGGATCACCTGGCCCTTCTCGATGGCCACCACCCGGCGGCGCATGGCGTTGACGATGGCGTGGTCGTGGGTGGCCATCACCACGGTGGTGCCCGACCGGTTGATCCGGTCCAGAATTCTCATGATCCCCACCGAGGTGGTGGGATCCAGGTTGCCGGTGGGCTCGTCGGCCAGGAGTATCAGTGGGCGGTTGACGAACGCCCGGGCTATGGAGACCCGCTGCTGCTCCCCGCCCGAGAGCTGGTCGGGATAGCGGCCGCCCAGGTCGTCCAGCCCCACCAATTCCAGCACCTGCTCCACCTGGGAGCGGATCGCCGAACGGGGACGGCCGATCACCTCCAAGGCGAAGGCCACGTTCTCGGAGACGGTCTTGGTGGAGAGGAGCTTGAAGTCCTGGAAGACCGTGCCGATCGACCGGCGCAGGTAGGGCACCTTCCAGGCCGGGAGGCGGGTTATGTCCTTTCCCGCCACCCAGATGGTCCCCCGGGTCACCATCTCCTGGCGCAGCAGCAGCCGGACCAGCGTTGACTTGCCCGAGCCCGACGGGCCGACCAGGAAGACGAATTCTCCGCGGCGGATGTTGAGGGAGACATCGCGGGCAGCCACCGTTCCACCCTTGTACACCTTGGTTACGGAGTCGAGTCTGATCAAAGCGAACCTTCCGGGAGACCGATGGCAGGGCCCATACTCGGCCAGAAAACGATGCTACCAGTTTGAGGCTCCAATCTCAGGCACCCTCCCCGGGGAGGGGCTCGGCGCGTGACCGGCGCTCGTGGGAGACGCGCCGCCACTGCAGATAGGACTCGACGAGCGGCTGGATGCCGCCGTCCAGCACCCTTTGGACGTCCCCGATCTCCAGGCCGGTCCGGACGTCCTTGCACAGCTGGAAGGGCTGGAGGACATAGGACCTTATCTGGCGGCCCCAGCCGGCTTCTCCCTGCTCCCCGCGGATGGCGTCCAGCGCCGCCTGGCGCTCCCTCCGGGCAAGCTCGGCCAGCCGGGACCGGAGGATGTCCATGGCCCGGGAGCGGTTCTGCAACTGGGACCGCTCGTTCTGGCACTGCACCACCACCCCGGTGGGGATGTGGGTGATCCGCACCGCCGAGTCGGTGGTGTTGACATGCTGGCCGCCGGCGCCCGTGGACCGGTAGGTGTCGATCCGGAGGTCCTCGTCGTTGATCTCGATCTGGGCCTCCTTGCCCATCTCGGGCGCCACGTCCACGCCGGCGAAGGAGGTGTGGCGGCGGTTCTGGGCGTCGAAGGGGGAGATGCGGACCAGGCGATGGACTCCCCGTTCCGACTCGAGGTTCCCGTACGCCCTCTCGCCCTTCACGGTGAGGGTGGCCGACTTGATGCCGGCCTCCTCCCCAGGCGTAATCTGGACGAGTTGCCACTCATAGTTGCGGTCGGAGAGGTAGCGCTGGTACATGCGCAGGAGCATCTCCGCCCAGTCCTGAGCGTCCACGCCACCGGCGCCGGCGTGGATGCCGAGGATGGCGGGATGATTGTCGTACTCTCCGAAGTAAAGGCTGGAGAGCTCCAACTCCCCCAGGATCTCCTCGGCGGCCCGGAGCTCGGCGGAGGCCTCCGCCACGGCCTCGGCTGCGTCGGCGCCGCCCTCGTCCGCCAGCCCCAGCAGCACCTCGGCGTCGTCGAGGCGACCGGCCAGCCCGTCGAAGGAGGCGATCAGGCTCTCGTGGCCGGCTAGGCGGCGACCGGTCTCCCGGGCGCGGTCGGGGTCCGACCAGAAGCGGGGATCGGCCGACTCCCGGCGAAGCACGTCGGCTTCCGATCGCCTGCGTTCGAGGTCAAAGGAACCTCCCGGCTTCGTCCAGGCGGATACGTAACTCGGCGAGGATCGCCTCTGGGTCGAAATGCTCTACAGACATGGGTCAGGCTCGGGTCGGGGCGGCGTGGGCAGACACCCTAGGCTAACTCCGAGCGGGGGCGCCGCCGGGCCTTTTCGCAAACCCCCCTATGCGACGCCTCCGTGGCACCGCTTATACTTCTTGCCGCTGCCGCACGGGCATGGCGCGTTCCGCCCCACCTTGGCCTTACCGGCCCGCGAGGGACGGATGGGCCGGGCGGCGGTGGCCGCCGGGCGGCGGGGCTTGGTCGCCTTGACGTGGAAGAGGTAGCGGACCGAGTCCCGCTTCACCGCCTCCACCATGTCGGCGAAGAGGTCGTAGGCCTCCCGCTGGTACTCGGTGAGCGGGTCCCTCTGTCCCATGGCCCGCAGGCCGATGCCCGAACGGAGGTAGTCCATCTCCGCCAGGTGCTCGCGCCACTTGTTGTCGATCACCGACAGCATCACCGAACGTTCCACCGCCGCCACCACGGCCGGTCCCAGTTCCTCGGTCTTCTGCCGGTAGGCCTCCTCCGCCTCCACCAGGGCGAGCCGGGCGACGTCGTCGGTGGTGAGCCTCTTGGCCGCGCCGTCGGGGCCGAGCCGGCTCTCGTAGTAGATCTCCAGTTCCCGGTTGAGTTTCTCCCAGTCCCATTCGCTCGGCGCCAGGGGGCCGAACTCGTCGGTGACCACTCCCTCGATGGCCTGCTCCATCCATCTCGACACCAGTCCGGCGGTCTCCTCCTTCACCAGGATGTCGTTCCGCCAGTCATAGATCCGCTCGCGCTGGAGGTTCATCACCTCGTCGTACTTGAGGACGTTCTTGCGGATCTCGAAGTTCTGCGCCTCCACCTGCCGCTGGGCCCTCTCCACCGCACCGGTGACCATCTTGTGCTCGATCGGCACCTCCTCGGGGATCTTCAGCCGGCCCATGATCGATGCCACCCGCTCGCCCTGGAAGCGGCGCATGAGGTCGTCCTCGAGCGACAGGAAGAACCGGGTGCGGCCCGGATCGCCCTGGCGTCCCGATCTACCTCGCAACTGGTTGTCGATCCGGCGCGACTCGTGGCGTTCGGTCCCCAGCACCAGCAGACCCCCGGCGTCCAGCACCCGCCGACGGTCGTCGGACAGTTCCTCGTGGAAACGGGAGGCCAGATCCCGAAAGCGCGGTTCGTACCGGGAGTCCTCGGGGTCGATCCCCGCCCGGCGCAGGTCCAGCCGGGCCAGGGACTCATGGTTGCCTCCCAGCATGATGTCCACTCCCCGGCCGGCCATGTTGGTGGCCACCGTCACCGCTCCGGGACGGCCCGCCTGGGAGATGATGTCCGCCTCCCGGGCGTGGTGCTTGGCGTTGAGCACCTGGTGGGGGATGCCGCGGCGGGACAGCAGCGTGGAGATCCGCTCGGAGTTCTCGATCGAGACCGTGCCCAGCAGCACGGGCTGTTCCCGCTCGTGCGCCCGGGTCACCTCGTCCACCACCGCCCCGTACTTGGCGGCTTCCGTCTTGTACACCTGATCGCCCTCATCGAGGCGGACCACCGGCCGGTTGGTGGGGATGCTCACCACCTCGAGGCCGTAGATCTGGGACAACTCGGGCGCCTCGGTCTGGGCGGTGCCGGTCATGCCGGCCAGCTTCTCGTACATCCGGAAGAAGTTCTGGAGTGTGATGGTGGCCAGGGTCTGGTTCTCATCGAGAATCCTCACCCCCTCCTTGGCCTCTATGGCCTGGTGCAGCCCTTCGGAGTAGCGACGTCCCTCCAGCACCCGCCCGGTGAACTCGTCGACGATCTTCACCTGCCCGCGGTGGAGCAGGTACTCCTGGTCCCGGTGGTAGAGCTCCTTGGCTCGCAGCGCCGTCTCCAGGTAGTGGACGAAGTCGACCGCCGCGTGGTCGTAGAGGTTCTCCACCCCCAGCGTCTCCTCCACCTGGGCCACCCCCTGCTCGGTGGTGAGGACCTGTCGCTTCCCCTCGTCCACCTCGTAATGGATGTCCCTGCGGAGCCGGGCGGCGATCCGGGCAAAGTCCCGGTACCACTTGGCGCTGTCCGCCACCCGGCCCGAGATGATCAGGGGAGTCCGGGCCTCGTCGATGAGAATCGAGTCCACCTCGTCCACTATCGCGTAGTGGTGTCCCCGCTGGACCATGCTGGCCGGGTCCATCGACATGTTGTCCCGCAGGTAGTCGAAGCCGAACTCGTTGTTGGTCCCGTACGTGATGTCCGCCCGGTAGGCGGGACGGCGCTCGGCCGAGGTCATGGAGTTCTGAATCAGGCCGACCTCCAGGCCCAGGAACCGGTGGACCGCCCCCATCCACTCGGCGTCCCGGGACGCCAGGTAGTCGTTGACCGTGACCAGGTGGACGCCCTGGCCTCCCAGGGCGTTGAGGTAGGCCGGCATGGTCGAGACCAGGGTCTTTCCCTCCCCGGTCTTCATCTCGGCGACCCTTCCCTCATGGAGGGCTCCGGCCCCCACCAACTGCACGTCGTAGGGCCGCTGGCCCAACACCCGCCAGGCGACCTCCCGCACCACCGCGAACGCCTCGGGAGCCAGGTCGTCAAGGCTTTCGCCGCGCGCCACCCTCTCTCGAAAATGCCCGGTCCGGGCGGAAAGCTCGGCGTCGGAGAGCCGTTGGGTGTCACCCTCCAGCGCGTTCACCCGGTCTGCCAACGCCGACAGACGCTTCAGCGAACGGCTTTCCCCCGCCTTGAGAACCTTGGTGAGAATTCCCATCCGTACCTAGATGCTATATGGGCGCGGCGGCTATGCGGGCAAATGGCCCGGCGCCATCGGTCAACTTCCCGACTCGATCAGGCCCAGGCGACCGTCGCGGCGGCGGTAGAGGACGCTGTGGCGGCGGTTGGCCGAGTTGAGGAAGAAGAAGAAGTCGTGGCCCAGCATCTCCATCTGCAACTGCGCCTCGGCAACGCTCATCGGCTTCATGATGAACCTCTTCACCCGCACGATCTCGTCACCCTCGGTCTCCGAGACGGTCGGGGAAGGCGGCCCTCCCTGGCGATGCCGGTCGATCACCCGCTCCTTGAGCCTGCGAATCCGGCGGGTGAAGCGGTCGGCGGCCGTGTCGAGCGCCGCCTCGGCGGTGGGAGCGGCAGCCTCCACCCGAACTATCCTGCCCAGCGCCTGTCCCGACAACTCGATGCGGAACCGCTCCCCGGACAGGCGGGGATTGGTTTCCTGGATGATCTCCACGTCCACCGAGGTCAGGTCCGAGAACACCCGGGTCGCCCGGATCATCTTGGCCGTCACCGCCCGACGGAAGTCGTCGGTCACATCCGTATTCCGGGCGCTGAGCCTCACATCCATGTCGAAAAACCTCTCTCCGGTGGCGCGAAGATTACCCGAACCTCAGGCATGGGACGAGGCAGTTGCGGTGACCGCCCCCAGCACCCGGGAGGGGCCGAGGGTGGCCGCGGCGGCCGTCAGCGTGGCGCCGGTGGTCAGCACGTCGTCAACCAGCACCAGCCCGCCGGCGGGAGTCCACCGGCGGCGAAAACGGGGAGCGGTCCGGTCCGAACGGCCCAGCCCGGCGTTGGCCCCACCCAGAAGGCGCGGGCCGAGGACCGCACGGACCGGGAGGCCCGAGCGCCGCGAGAGTGCCCCGGCCAGCAGCAGGCCGGGGTCGGAGCGGTACTTCAGGCGTCGGGAGTAGATGCGGGGGACAGGAACCAGGGCCGATGCGCCGTTTGGCAGGAGCGGGTGCATCACGGCCGCCAGCACCTTGGCCGACTCCCGGCAACCGGCGTACTTGAGACGGAGCACCAGCCGGCGCGCCGCCGCCCGATGCACGAGAGCCGAAGACACGCCCATCCCGCACGCCAGCCTCCGCCAGGGCCCCGCACCCATGGTGCGCAGACAATCGGGGCAGACCGCCAGTTCGGCGGGTCGCAGACAGGCCAGACACCAAACCATGGCGACAAGATGTCATTCCCGGTGTGACAGGGGGCCTGAGTCCTCAGACCTCCACGACCTCCACCAGCACCACCGGTCGCTGGCGCGTCTCGGCCCGGACCACCCTGGCCACGGTCCTTCTCACCACGGCTCGCAACTGGTCGCGGTCGGTCAACCCGTCGGCCATCCGCGCCGACACCAGCTCCACCACCTCGTCTGCGGCAACGTCCAACACCGACACCGGATCATCCACCAGCCCCCAACTGGTGAAGGAAGGATCGTAGACCAGTTCCCCGCTCCCCGCGTCGATCACTACCGCCACCGTCACCACCCCGGCCTCGGACAGGCGGCTGCGGTCCCGGAGCACCCTGGTCTGCACGCCACCGAGGGAGGATCCGTCCAGGAACACGTAGTCCGCCTCCACCACCGCCCGCTCCACCCACAGGTCGTCGCCCTCCATCACCACCCGGTCCCCGTCCTCGAGGACCTCGATCTGTTCCACGCCCACCTCCTCGGCCAGACGGGCATGGGCGTGCAGATGGCGGTACTCACCGTGCACCGGCACGAAGGCCTCGGGTCGCACCAACCTCAGCATGACGGCCAGTTCGTCGCGGGCCCCGTGCCCGGAGACGTGCACCGGAGAGTTGAGACCGTGGTAGACATTGGCTCCCAGCCGGAGCATCCCCGAAACCAGCTTGGAGACCGCCTTCTCGTTGCCCGGAACCGGCGTGGCGCTGATCAACACCGTGTCGCCGGGCTCGAGGGAGATCTGCCGATGGGTCCCGTTCGACATGCGCGACAGCGCCGAGAAGGGCTCGCCCTGGCTGCCGGTGGCGATCAGCAACTGCTGGGAAGGGTGGAACCGCAACAATTCGTTGACGCTGACCACATGCCCGTCGGGGAGTCGCAGCACCTCCAGCTCGGAGGCGATCCGGCTGTTGCGCATCATCGAGCGTCCCGCCAGGGCGACCTTGCGTCCGGCCGCCACCCCGGCGTCCACGATCTGCTGGACGCGGTGGATGTGGGAGGAGAAGCACGCCGCGATGACCCTTCCCCCGGCATTCCGGACGATGTCGGTGATAGGCCCGGCCAGGGAACTCTCCGAGGGGACGAACCCGCTGCGCTCCGCGTTGGTGCTGTCTCCCAGGTACAACCGGACTCCCCGGTCGCCGAACTCCGCCAGGGCCCCCAGGTCCGTCGCCCGGTCGTCGATCGGAGTGGGATCGAGCTTGAAGTCCCCGGAGTGGAGTATCACACCCTCGGGAGTGTCGAAAGCCAGAGCCACCGCGTCGGGAATGGAGTGGCAGACCGGGATCAACGTGAAGAAAAACGGCCCGTGACGGATCTCCTCCCCGGTGGGTACGGGGCGCAGGTCCGGGGTGACTCCCAACTCCTTGATCCGCTCGCCGGCTATCTGCAGGGAGAGATCGGTGCCGTACACCGGTACGTTCACCTGCTCCAGGAAGTAGCCCAACGCCCCGACATGGTCCTCGTGGCCATGGGTCAACACCACGCACTCCACGTCTTCGGAGCGCTCCACCACCCATGACCAGTCCGGGAAGACCAGGTCCACCCCCAGCATGTCGGCCTCCGGAAACATCAGGCCGCAGTCGATCAGACAGATCCTTCCCTCGACTTCCAGCGCCGCGCAATTACGGCCTACCTCTCCCAAGCCCCCCAGGAAGGTGATGCGTACGCTCACCCTCCGTCCAATGCGGCCAAAGCTTTCATGACGGCCCGCAGCGTGTCCCCGGCGGGCGCCACCATCGGCAGGCGGAGGTCCCCGACCGGCTCCCAACTCTCCGAAAGGGCGGCCTTGACCGGGCCGGGGTTGGTCTCCATGAAACAGGCCACGGACAGCGGCATGAGGGCATGGTGGAGGGCGGCCGCCCTGTCATAGTCCCCTCCGGCGGCGGCGGCGACCATCCCGGCCACCGTCCTCCCCGCCAGATGGGAGATCACCGAGACCACCCCCACGGCTCCCACCGACATCATGGGAAGCGTGTAGGAGTCCTGCCCGGAATACACGATCAGGTCGGGGGCGGTCTCCACGGTGAGGGAGGTGAAGTCGAGGTCCATGACCGCGTCCTTGGTGGCCACGATGTTGGGATGGGTGGAGAGGCGGGCCATTGTGGGGACTTCGATCAGCCGGGCGGTGCGGGAGGGGATGTTGTAGAGGAGCACCGGGAGGTCGGTGGCGTCGGCGATCGCCTCGAAGTGCGCAACCAGTCCCTCCTGGGTGGGTTTGTTGTAGTAGGGGGTGACCGCCATCACTCCCCCGCAACCGGCTTGGGCCGCTCGGCGGCTGAGCGCCACCGAACCGGCGGTGTCGTAAGTGCCGGTACCCGCCACCACCATGGCCCGGTCTCCAACCGCTCCGACCACGGCTTCGAAGAGGCGCACTTTCTCGTCGGTGGAAAGGGTGGGCGACTCGCCGGTGGTGCCGCTGATCACCAATCCGTCCGACCCGTTATCTACTAGGTGGCGCGCCAGGCGGCCGGCCTTCACCACATCCAGCGATCCGTCGGCGGCGAAGGGGGTGACCATGGCGGTCAGGACGCGGCCGAAAGGCAGGCTGTGCGGACTCACACCCGCGAGGATAGCCCTCGTTGGCTCCGGACTAGGACACCCGGGTTGCGGCGTGCGGGTGTTCGGGCGACATTCGCCAAAGCTTTTTTCACAGGCTGCCGGTAGAACAGGGCCTCAGAGGTTGATTCTGTCCCACCCACAGTCCATAGTGACAAGAGCCAGACACCGAGACGGTCCGCCCAGGCGTCGCCCGGACCGCCTCGATAACTC